>CAVOZX010000037.1:0-48096 GCA_963701365.1 uncultured Actinomycetota bacterium
CTGGGCGACCGTGCGGAAGTCTGCGTACAGGTCGAGATAGACCGAGGTGTAGTCCTGGGTCTGCCGCGGCGTGAGGATCTCGTGCCCCTCGAACTCGTCGAAGGACGTGAGGATGTTCTGCAGCCGCAGGATGGCGCCCAGCAGTCGGATGAAATCCTTCTGTGCCGACTCCCCGACGATGGGCTGCCCGAGCGGGAAACGGTCGAGCAGCTCCGTGACCTTCTCCGCATACTCGCCGTAGTAGTCCTGGTAGGGCTTGAGCAGCACGACACCGCGGGCGTCCTTGTTGCCGAACAAGGCGATCGCATCGTTGGTCTGCTGCTCCAGGTCGCGGAAGCTCACGATGTTGCCGAACGTCTTGACGGAATTGAGGATGCGGTTCGTGCGCGAATAGGCCTGCAGCAGCCCGTGCGAGCGGAGGTTCTTGTCGACCCACAGCGTGTTCAGAGTGGTCGCGTCGAATCCGGTGAGGAACATGTTCACGACGATGACCAGATCGATCTCGCGCTGCTTGAGACGCTTGGACAGGTCGGTGTAGTAGCCCGCGAAGCCGTCCGACGACGTGTCCCACCGGGTGCGGAACATGTCGTTGTAGTCCTGGATGGCGTCTTCGAGGAAGTCCCGCGATGACGGGTCCAGCGCGGACGTGTCGAACCCTTCCTCGTCGAGGAAGCCCTCGCCGGTGGCCTCGTTCGCCGCGAACGAGTAGATCAGCCCGACCTTCAAGCGTTGCGCGTCGGGCACGGACTGTTGTGCGATCGCGAACGCGTTGTAGTAGCGCTTCGCGGCGTCGATGGATGCTGTCGCGAACAGGGCGTTGAAACCGCGCACCCGCCGCTCCCCGAGCGCGTAATGCTCGCTGCGACGGGTCTTCTGGTCGAAGTGCGCGAGCGTGTACTCGACGACCTCGCGGATCCGGCGCGGGTCCAGGAGCGCCCGTTCCGTGTCGATCGCGCTGACCTGCTTGTCGGCCACGGCGTCGGGCAGCTTGACGGTGTTGATGTAGTCGATGCGGAACGGCAGCACGTTGTTGTCGCTGATCGCGTCGACGATCGTGTAGGTGTGCAGCTTCTCGCCGAACGCCTGCTCCGTGGTCTTCAGTCGCGGATTTCCGCCCGGAACCGGCGTTCTCGGCGAAGATCGGCGTGCCGGTGAATCCGAACAGGTGGTATCGCCTGAACGCTCGGGTGATCGAGGTGTGCATGTCGCCGAACTGCGAGCGGTGGCACTCGTCGAAGATCAGCACCACATGACCGTCGTAGATCCCGTGCCCCTTCTCGGACTGCACGAGCCGGGCGAGTTTCTGAATGGTGGTGATCACGATGCGGCGCTGCGGGTCGGCCAGATGCCTGGAGAGCTGGCGCGTCGAGGTGGACGCGTTCGCCGCGCCCTTCTCGAACCGGTCGTATTCGCGCTGCGTCTGCCAGTCGAGGTCTTTGCGGTCCACGACGAACAGCACTTTGTCCACTCCCGGCATCCGGGATGCGAGCTGCGCCGTCTTGAACGAGGTCAGCGTCTTGCCCGAACCGGTCGTGTGCCACACGTAGCCGCCGGCGGCGACCGTGCCGAGCTGCCGGTGGTTCGTGGAGATCTCGATCTTCTGCAGGATGCGCTCCGTCGCCACGATCTGGTACGGGCGCATCACGAGCAGGGTGCGGTCGGCGGTCAGCACGCAGTAGCGGGTGAGGATCGCCAGGATCGTGTGTCTCGCGAAGAACGTCTTCGTGAAGCCGCGCAGGTCGCGGATGGGGGCGTTCGCCGCATCCGCCCACCACGACGTGAACTCGAACGAGTTGCTGGTGCGGCGCACGCGGGCCCGGCCCGCCGCGTCGTCGACGTGCTGACGGCGGGTCGTGGTGCTGTAGTACTTCGTGAGCGTGCCGTTGCTGATCACGAACAGCTGCACGTAGTCGAACAGCCCCGACCCGGCCCAGAACGAGTCGCGCTGGTAGCGGTCGATCTGGTTGAACGCCTCCCGGATGTCGACCCCGCGGCGTTTCAACTCCACATGCACCAGCGGCAGACCGTTCACGAGGATGGTCACGTCGTACCGGTTGGTCCGCGCGCCCTCGACCGCGTACTGGTTGATCACCTGCAGCCGGTTGTTGTGGATGCGGGTCTTGTCGATGATCGCGATGTTCTTCGTCGAACCGTCGTCGCGTCGGAAGGCGTGCACGTGGTTCTCCTGCACCCGCACCGTCTTCTCCACGGCGCCGTCGTTGGCGCCCAGCAGGTACTCCGCGCGGAACCGACCCCACTCCGCATCGCTGAACGTGACGCGATTGAGCGCCTCGAGTTGTGCGCGGAGGTTCGCGAGCAGGTCCGCCTCCGATCGGATCGTGAGGTACTCGTAGGCCTGCTCGCGCAGCAGAGCGATGAACTCCCGTTCGAGGTCGGCCTCCGACTGGTACCCGCCCGCACCGGTCGCATCGGGCACGAACTCGGTCACCACGGTCGACTCCGATGACACCGCGATCGGCTCGTACCGCACCGCGGGCGCCTCGCTCACGCCGCCTCCCTGAACGTGAGGAGGCGGTCCCGGTAATACTCGTACTGCTTCCGCCGCGCAGTCAGCTCCGCCGGGAGGCCGACACTCAGGTCATTCACCAGCGCATCGAACCGATCGAGGATATTTACCACTCGTTCCTGCTCATCGACGGATGGAAGTGGAATAACGAAACTGCGCATGAGTTCGCTCGTGAGGTTATTGATCGTGGAACTAGCGATCGCGAGATCGAGATAGTCGGTGAACGACTGGCTCCCGAGCATATGGAATAGGAATCGAGGCACGATCCCGCCCTTGGCTCGGACTACGGCCATGAAGCCCCCGAAGGTGTATCCGATATCGCCGGTTACATACGCGACCTTGCCGACGTGGGCCATGCTGCCGCTAGCAGCACTGACAAGGATGTCGTCCTTCCTGAGCCACTGATCGTCGCGGACGCGGACGTCACCCCTGACTACGCGGACGTCTGTCAAGTCAAGTCTGTGTGTTCGGTGGTCGATGTTGTTCGCGCGCAGAACCCGGTGGCCACCGCCTCTGTCTCTGACTTCGTCGGTCTTCGAATACGTGACGCCGCGGATGTACGAGGCGACGTCACCCATCCGAACCCTCTGGACCCGCTTTCCGGGGAACGTGAGGAGTTGGTCGCGGTAGAAGGCGTATTGGCGGCGGCGGGCTTCCAGTTCCGCTTCCAGCTCCGCTTCCAGCTCCGTGAACTGGTCGAGGATCCGCACGATCTCCCGCTGCACCTCCAGAGGCGGCACCGGGATTCGGACCAGCGCAAGCTGCTTCGCGGACAACTCGATTACCTTAGTGCCCGTTGCGAGCGCCCGCTTTTGCGCGAAGAATGATTCCGATTGGAACCAGTACGCTAGGTATTTCGGGTGTTGATGGTGCCTGATCACCGTCGCATGGCCACCGGTCACGATCGATTCTTCACCGAGCCACGCGACCGCCTTGCCCACGTCCTCGACGTTCTCACTCGTGTTTGTGATTATGACGTCGCCCGGCCAGACCTTGACGAGGCTCGCCGCCATCTCGGGCGCGACAAACGAGATTGTGCTGGTCGCCCAAGCGCCATAGCGCGTATAGATCTGGCCGTAGTGGACTGCTCCGATGCCCTCGCGGACGAGGTCGGTCTTCGGCATCCCGTTGCCGCGGTTCAGATCCGCAATGTCGCCCAATGCCTTGAACTCAACGCCTCCCGGTGCCAGCTCCCGCAGCAGGTCGTCGATGCGGCTCACTTGGTGCCCTCGAGGTCGGCGATGATGGCGTCAATGGAGGTGCGGAGTTCCTGCTGGCGGGCGACCATGCGGACGATCTCGGCGTTGAGCGCGGTGATGTCGATGGTCTCACGGGTGTCCTCGGCCTCGACGTAGGACGAGACCGAGAGCAGGTAGTCGCGCGTGGCGATGTCCTCGTTCGGCACGGTGACCGCGAAGTGGGGGACGGGCTCGCGCGTCGTGAACGTGTCGAGGATGCGCTGCTGGTTCGCGGGGGCGAGCTTGTTCTTGTTGCCGCTGCGGGTGAACTCGGCGGACGCGTCGATGAAGAGCACGTCGTTGGAGTTCTTCGACTTCTTGAGCACCAGGATGCAGGTGGCGATGGTGGTGCCGAAGAACAGGTCCGGCGGCAGCTGGATGACGGCGTCGACGTAGTTGTTGTCGACCAGGTACTTGCGGATCTTCGCTTCGGCGCCGCCGCGGTACATCACGCCGGGGAACTGCACGATCGCGGCCGTGCCGTTCACCGCGAGCCAGGACAGGATGTGCATCGTGAAGGCAAGATCCGCCTTCGACTTCGGCGCGAGCACGCCGGCCGGCGCGAACCGCGGGTCGTTGATCAGCAGCGGGTTGGCGTCGCCTTCCCAGTTGATCGAGTACGGCGGGTTGGAGACGATCGCCTCGAACGGCTCGTCATCCCAGTGCTGCGGGATCGATCAGGGTGTCGCCGTGCGCGAGATCGAACTGCTCGTACGGCACGTCGTGCAGGAACATGTTGATCCGGGCGAGGTTGTAGGTGGTCAGGTTGATCTCCTGACCGAAGAAGCCCTGCCGCACCTTGCCCGGGCCGAGGACCTTCTGGAACTTCAGCAGCAGCGAGCCGGAGCCGACCGCCGGGTCGTAGACCTTGTTCACCTCGGTCTTGCCGACCACGGTGATGCGCGCCAGCAGCTCGCTCACCTCCTGCGGCGTGTAGTACTCGCCACCGGACTTGCCGGCGGCTCGACGCGTACATCTGCATCAGGTACTCGTAGGCGTCGCCGAACAGGTCGATCGTGTTGTCCTCGAAGCTGCCGAGGTTCAGGTCGCCGATCGCGTCGAGCAGCTTCACGAGCTTCTGGTTGCGCTGCGCGACCGTGTTGCCGAGTCTGGGCGGAGTTCACGTCGAGGTCGTCGAACAGGCCCTTGATGTCGTCCTCGCTGGCCGCGCCGACCGCGGAACCCTCGATCTCCGTGAACACCGCGCTGAGCGTCTCGTTGAGGTTCTCGTCACGGCTCGCCCGCCGTCGCACGTTGGCGAACAACTGGGACGGGAGGATGTAGAAGCCCTTCTCCTCGACCGTGACGTCCCGCCCGAACTCCGCATCCCGGTCCGACAGTCGCGCGTAGTCGAAGCTCGCATCCCCGGCCTGGTGCTCGAGCGTGTTCAGATACGCGGTCAGGTTCTCGGAGATGAAGCGGTAGAACAGCATCCCCAGCACGTACGTCTTGAAATCCCAGCCGTCAACCGCCCCCCGCAGGTCGTTCGCGATCCGCCAGATCGTCTTGTGCAACTCGGCGCGCTGCGCCTCCCGCGTGACCGGCGTCACGACCTCTCCCCACCCACGTCGATCACCGTATCGCGGGGGACAGACGTGCCCACGGTGGCGCGACGGTACCACGACTCCCCGACGCGGTAGCCTGAGCGCCAAAGGCGTGGAGAGGGGGCGCGATGTCGTCAGCGGAACCGTCTCCGTCGGCGCCGGGGCGTCGCGCGACCCGCTGGGAGATCGTCGGCGTGATCGTGCTCGCGGTCTTCCTCGTCGCAGCAGGATCGTCCCTGGCAGCCCTGCTCATTGCGCGGGCCGCGCCGGCCGCGTCGACCGTGGCGCAGACGGCGACGCCGACAGCAACGGTCACCCCCACGCCCACTCCCACGCCGACGCCGACCCCCACGGAACCGGAAGGCTGGTCGGGTGGCGGTGGCTACGGCGATTACGGCGGTAACGATCAGCCGGCCGAGGAGATCACCTTCGCGCAGGTGGTGCCGGTCGGCGGCAGCAGTTGCGCACAGGGCGCCCCGGTTCCGCTTGTCGCCTCATGGCAGGCGACCGGCAAGACGCTGTGGTTCGGCGTCGCCACGTACGACGCCAGCATCGCGCCGTACGAGATGTGGTCGCTGCGCTCCGAGACCCAGGGCAGCGTGCAGGACTTCGTCTACGACTGCGGTCGCGATTCCGAGCCGTTCACGTTCACGCTGGAGCGGAATGACGGTTCGAGGACCAGCACCACGACCACGCTCTACCGGTGCGCCGAAACGTCCGAGGTGCGCACCTCCTGCCCGAAAGGACAGGCGCCGCCGGCTCCGCCGTCACCGACTCCGTGACCGGAGCGGTCAGCCCGCCCCGGTCTCCACCTGCCGGCCGGCATGGGCGTCCGGCCGCCATCGCACCGACTGCACGATGACGTCGAACAGGTCCACCAGCTGCTCGCGCAGGCCGACGAGCCCGCATCCGAACGACATCAGCAGCGGCACCCGGTGCCCCGGCTGCAGCAGCCAGTAGTCCGCCTCGAGGGACGTGATCTCCGGCGCGGAACCGTCCTTGCCGGGCACCCCCGTCACAAGGCGCACGCGGCGCACGGCCCCGGTGTCGGACACCGGCACTTCTGCCTCGTCGGTGCCGTCGGGGGGCGGACCGAGCAGCCGTCGCATCGCCGCGATCCCGGCGGCCACACTGGCGCCGGGATCGCCGCCAAGCATCATCGGGGGCCGGGCCACGGTCAACGACGAGGGCAGGGGGACACCGGGCACGAGTTCCCGGCACATATACATCTGATGCGCGTCGATCCGGCGTGCCTCGTCGGCGACCTCTTCGAATCGGCGGCGCATGTCGATGCGCATCCGCGCGCGGGCATCGTCGCGGCCCAGGGTATCCCGTGCGATCGCCGCGATCGCCTGCTTGGTGGCGGCGGGGTCGTCCAGCGGAACCTCCCACCACCGTCCTGGCAGGGCGAAGTCGAACTCGTGCTGCACCCTCACGCCGCATCCTCCGCCGCAATATCGACACCCTCCGCCAGTGCGACGCCTGCCGCGACCACGTCGTCGAACAGCGCGAGGTTCGGGGTGGACAACTGGACCTGCACGATGCGGCCGGCGCCGCCGGCGGTGTCCGGGAACAGCGCGACCAGCACCCGCTGGTGGGCGACCCTGCCGTCCGGTTCGGCGTCGGTCAACAGATCGTGCACCATAACGGCGGGGGCGCCGCCCACCTCGCGCTCCTCGACCTCCCGGTGCCACACCGCCACCGGGTCGTCGGGCGCCTCGGGCTCGGCGGCCCGCACCTGGGCCGCGTACCACGCGGCATCCCCGCCGCCGCGGGCGAACACGTCCACGCTCGCCCACGCCAGCACCGCCGCGGCCGGGGGATCGCCAAGGTACATCAGGTGGATGCGGTGCGGCCGAGCCTGCGCGGTCGCCGCAGCGGCGGCCGCCTCCAGGGAGCGACGCAGCGCGAGTTCCGGGACATCCGCGCGATCCGCCGCCGCCACGATCTCGTCGATCCAGGACGACTTCGTCCCGCGCGGCATCCGATACCACCCGGGAGGCAGCGTCACCCGAATGCTGATGCCGGTCACGGCGTCCCCACGTGCTGCACCGTCGCGCCCCCGGTGCGGGTGACTGCGGCGGACTGACTGGAGGTGATCAGGCCGGACACTCCCTCGCCGATCTGGCCCGCGAGGTCGCCGGCGAACGGGAACCCTTCCAGCGCACCGCCCGCAATGCCCGACACCCACGACCCGATCGTCGGGCCGAGACCCTTCGCCCCGGTGGCCCCCTGCACGGCGGGCGCTATCTCGGCAGGGCCATGAGCCCACCCGGTGAGTCGGTCGGCCAAGCCGCCGCCGCCCCCGGCGGACGAGGCCGCCGCCGCCCCGCCCCCGCCCCCGCCACCAGACCCGAACAGGCCTCCGAACTCCTGAGCGCCGTCGGCGAAGTCTTGCTTCACCTGGTCGATCAACGGCGAAACGGCGTCGTAGACCGCCCCGCCCGCCCCCTGCACGGCGCCCAGCACGTCGTTGACCCCGACCGCCCCGAGCGCGCTCCCGATCCCGTCGCCGACCTCGCTTCCGATCCTGGCGAACCCGTCCTTGACGTCGTGGATCGTGTCGGCGAGCCCGGCCTTCAGCAGTCCCCCGGCCATCCCGCCAACCGCGTCGTACAGCGCCTGCGCCTCGTCGCCGCCGAGATCGACTATCTCCTCGACGACGGTGTCGGTGAGCTTCTTTACGCCGTGCTCCACCACCTTCTCCGCGACCGAGCCCGCCAGCCTGCTCGCCGCATCGCCCGCTGCGGCGCTGCCGCCGTAAGCGGCCGCGTTCGCGGCGCGCCCCAGCGCGCTCCCGAGTACCTCGCCCCCGACGGCGGCCAGCACCGCCAGAGCCGCGACCATCAGCGCAAGCAGGTCGAACCCGCTCAGCACGAACTGCAGCAATGCCAACCCGGCGATGACGATGTTGACGACCTGGGCATACAGGAACAGTGCCCCCGCGACCGCTGCGAGGGGCGGGAACACCAGGGCGAGCACCGCGAAGACCACGGCCAGCACGGTGAGTACGAGTGACACGATCTTCAGGACCACCATGACGACGTTCCCGATGAAACCCCCGATCGCATCGAAGATGTCACCGAGGAAGTCCCAGAAGCTGTCGTTCAGGTCGTTCTTCTCGTTTGCGGCCTCGATGCGGTGCATCGCCTTGACGGCCGCGGCCTCCTTCGCCGCCGATGCGCGCTGCCACAGGTCCCGCGCCCGGGCGAGTTGCTCGTTGTGCGACTGCAACTCGTATGTCATGCGCTGCAGGTCCGCGATCTGAAGCTGCTGATCTGGGCCGGGGGTCTCTGCGAGGCGCCGAGTCTCGTCGAGTTGATACGTGCCCCGGTCGAGCGCCTCCTGAGCGGTACCGGCGAGCACAGCGGCCTGTACTGACTCCTGCTGCGCGGCACGCAGCGCCCCGGAGTACTCGAGCAGTGCGTCCGCGGTGTCGCGATAGCGCACCCAGACGCGCGACACGGTATCGGCGACGTCGTCGGCGGAGCCGCGGATCGCGTCGATCGCCCGGCTGCGCATCCAGCCCGTATTCAGGCTGCGCAACTCCTCCACCGCGCGCGCGATCGCATCGGCGGTCTCGCCGTACCGGATGGCGTCGCGTTCGACGACGTCCGCGTCGCCACCCAGCGGGTGAGGGAACGAGTCGGCCACGTCAACCTCGCAGCGCGGAGACGAGCTGGTGCTCAAGTCGCGTGAAGGTGTCGGAGACGCCGTGCACCATGTCGCTCATTGCGCGGATCGCTTCGAGCATGTCGGAGCGATTGCCGTCCCACTTGTCGGCGAAGTCCCGGATCGATTCCGCCAGACCGCCGCTTGCTACGGCGGCAGCGGTGGTCGAGGCTATCCCGCCCGCATCGTGCAGCACCTGCGTGATCAGCGCCAAGCTGCGGTCGAGGTCGCGCAGCATGACGGTGTCCAATACGAGATCCGGCATCCCCGGCACCTTCCTGCCCGTTCGGGCGCTACTGCTTGATCGCCTTGGCGAGTTCCGCGTCCGTCGAGGCCATCGCCTCGGCCGCCTTGCGGAGATAGGTCGACAGGCCCTCGAGTCCGCCGATCGCCTGGATCGTGCCGCTGGTGAATTTCTCGTACGTCTCGAGGTATGCGCCCGAGGCCAGTTCGGTCTGGAACCCACTCGCGGTCAGGCCGTCCACCACGCTCTTCAGATCGTGGAGGATCCGCTCGAGGTCGGCTTTGCCGGCATCCAGGCGGATCGCGGCCTGGTTCATGTCGTCGTATGTGACATTGAGGTTCGCCATGTTCATCGCTCCTTAGGAATCGCCGCCACGGCGGGGCGGGCCGATGCGGTTCCCGGTCCTGGACCCGCGTCGATGTGCACACTAGCGGCGCGTCACTGGCGGCGGCAGGGGTACCTCTACCCCCTCGCCGATCCCGTCGTCGGAACCGGGTGGGGTGCCGTCCGGCAGGGGGAACTGCACGCGCGCGAGGGACCGTCCCAGCACCGCGAACCCCCGGCCAGGCGGGAACTCGGATCGCTGCACCCTGGGGAACGGCGTGCGCAGCAGCAGGTCGCCCTCGACGGTGTCGGGCTGGAGCACCACACCGCGACGGGCGGCCTTCACCTCGGCCAGCAACGGCCACGACGACGACCAGGTGCTCGTCTCCGATTCGGCGACCAGGAAGTGGTCGCTGCGGCGGACGGCCTTGATCAGTTCGGTGACCGCGGCATCCGCCGGTGTCTGAAGGAAGTCGGCAATCGCCTCCACCACCACCGCGATGGGAAGCTCCGGACTGGTCCTCGGCGATCCGGGCGGCCAGCACGCGCGCCTGAACAGCCACGTCGTCCACGCTCGTGGCCACCGACGCCCACCACGGCCGGCCGGGGAGTCGTGACCGGCGATGGCCCAGATAGTGCAGTTCGATACCGGGATGCCAGCGCGCCAGGGCCGCCGCGATTGCGGCGAGCGCGGTGGAGCGGCCGCTGCCCGGACCTCCCGCGAGCAGGAATGCGCCGAAGGGCTGGAAGCCGAGCGGTCCGAGCGTCTCGTCCGAGAGGCCGAGCACGGGCAGCCCGTCGACCTCGGCCGGAAGCCCACTCGCCGGGTACTCAAGCGGCAGGCTCCCGATCTCCGGAGCGGGGGTGCGCCCGGCGCGGGCCATGGCCCCGGCGAGCCGTTCGATGGCGGTGGCCTGCTCAAGCGTGCTGCGGGTGCCGCCGAGGACGGCGACCTGCGCCTCCCGATCGTCGATGATCGCACGTCCGGGAGGTGACGTCGGGCCGAGCACGTCCGCCGGCACGTCGAGCAGGTGGTAGCCGCCCTCATCGGCGAGGCGCAGCGCGACCCGCTGCTGGATCGCCGACGACACGGCGGTTGGCACCGCACCCGGGCGGTCGGCTGACAGTGCCACGTGGATGCCCAGCTGCCGGCCTTCAGTGAGGATCTGCTGGAACACGGCGTACCACGGCGCGCGCGCGGCCGGTGTCTCGTACTCCTCCCGGAAGGCGCCGAAGCCGTCGACGAGGAGCAGGATGCGCGGGATGGCGGCTTCCCCCGCGAGTGCGCGGTACTCCGTGATGGTGGCGGCGTTGACCTCGGGGAACGACCGGCCCCGCTCGTCCAGCACCCCGCTCAGCATCCGGAGCAGCCGCACGACGCGGTCGCTGTCGTCGCCCGGGATCACAGCGCCCACGTGCGGAAGCGGACGCAGCATCCGCAGGCCGCCGCCCCCGAAGTCCAGCGCGTACACGTCGACCGGCCCCCCCTGAGGGCTGATGCCCGCGGCGATGGCGAGCGTGCGCAGCAGGGTGGACTTCCCGGAGCCGCCGGTGCCGTAGACCGCGAGGTGCCCCTCGACGTCGGGGCGGAAGTGCACGACCTCCTGCGCCTGGATTTCGGGACGGTCGACGACGCCGACGACCAGTTCCGTGTCGCTCCGCTGCCCCAACTGCGCCATCTCGTAGGCGTCGCCGAGCGGGTCCAACCACGGGCGCCGGGGCGCGGGGATGTCGACGGCCGTCGCGGCCGCGGTGAGATTCGCGACCAGCCGTGCCTGATCCGTCGGCCCTGGGTCGGCGTCGGCGGCGACCGCCGGTTGCGGGCTGACCGAGCGCCACTCGGTCTCGGTTCCGAAGCGGAACTCGGCGATCCGCAGGTCCGCGCGCCGTGGGGCGGAGCTCGACCAGCCCCCGACGTAGGCGGATTGGAAAGGGGACAACCGCCCGGGGCCTGTCTTGGCGACTGCCCTGCCCGGCAGTGCCGGATCGAAACCCGCGGCGACGGGGTCGCCAACGACGTCGGTGCTGTCGTGCTCGTCCGCCATGCGCAGCGCGATGCGCAGGTTGGTGTTGGCGCGGAGGTTGTCCCGGATCACGCCGGCGGGACGCTGCGTGGCCACCACCAGATGGATGCCGAGGGACCGGCCGCGCTGCGCGATGTCGACCACGCCGTCGATGAACTCGGGCACGTCCGCGACCAGAGCGGCGAACTCGTCGATCATCAGCACCAGTGCGGGTGGCGCCTCGATGTCGCCGCGCCGCTCCAATTCGATGAGATCCTTCGCCTTCTTCACCGACAGGAGGTGCTCCCGGTACAGCAGTTCCGCCCGCAGGCTCACCAGTGCGCGACGGACCAGGTGTGGGCTCAGGTCGGTGACCAGGCCGACTGCGTGCGGCAGCCGCACGCAGTCGGCGAACGCCGACCCGCCCTTGTAGTCGACGAACAGGAACGTCACCCGATCGGGGCTGTACTCGGCCGCGGTCGCCAGCACCCAGCTCTGCAGGAACTCGCTCTTTCCCGACCCGGTCGTGCCGCCCACCAGCGCGTGTGGTCCGTCGGAGCGCAGGTCGAGATGCATAGGATCGGCACCGCGCAGTCCTACGACTCCGCGCAACCCACTGCGCGGACGCGGGGCCGGGGGCCGCCCGGACCGGTCGTGCACCGAACCGTTCTGACGCCACCGCTCCACGGCGGCGTGCGGGGACTCGGCGAGCTCTGACCCGAGGATGTCCAGCAGTGAGACGGTTGCCGGCAGGTCACTGTCGTCGCTGACCACCCCGTTGAGGTCGACCACGGGGGCCAGTCGTTTGGCGAACGCGGTGGCGACCTCAAGCTCGACCTCCTCCACCTCGGCGGGGGAGCGGATGCCGGTGCGGACGAAACCGATCGTCGCCGGAGCCCCGTCACTCACCTCGATCCAGGTTCGGCAGGCGGCGGGCAGGCCGGAGCGTTCGGGCGCCAGCCACACCGGGTACACGCCGGCGTCGGGGCCGCGCTCAGCCATCTGCACCAGTCGTGCGGTGTCGACGGGGGTGTCGGCGGCAATCAGGACGATCACGGCGGGGAGGGGCGCCGTGGATCGCCGGGATGCGGCATCCCCGACCTCCGCGCCGGCCTGCAGGACGGCATCCGCTGCCGCGACCGGGCCGCGGCGACCCTCCTGCGCCCGGTCGCGCGCGGCGATCACGGCCTCCAGCGCCGCCAGGAGCGCCTGCCCGGTTGCGGGGTTGTCGGCCAGGTGCGCACCGGGAACCGGACTCTGCGGCGACGAGGTGTGCGGCATCCACCCCAGCCACGCGAATTCGTGCACCGACTGCGGGCCGGCGAATGCAGTGACGACCACCTCGGCGGGGGAGTGCAGCCCGAGCAACTGCACGAGGAGACCGCGCGCGACCGGAGCCGCCCGGGCCAGGGGCCCGGCGACCCCCAGTGCGCCCGCCTCCGGCAGACCCTCGACCAGGGGCACCCCGTCGATGTCCCGGTAGTGGGCGCCGAGCGCGTCGACCCGCTCGGCGAACCCGGGCAGTGGCACCCCCGACGGCTCGGTCGCGGTGACGGTGTGGCGCGAGAGCGCCGTGCCCACGCCCAACCGGAGGGCGAGGAACGACCAGTGCTCGGGCCGACGTGTCCAGAGCAATGCACCGAGCCGCATGGCCTCCGACTGCACCTCCGCCGCGGACGGGATCTCCGCGAGGCGGCCGGCGCGCTCCTGGGCCCGTGCCTCTTCGAGGGTGGTCGCCAGCGCGGCGAAGTCCCGCTCGAATCGTGCCGTTTCGTCGCGGATGTGCTTCGCGCGGGTGGCGCGATTGTCGACCCAGCTCCCGATCGCCATGAGCGGGGCCATTGCGATGAAGAGCAGCGACAGTGGGCTGCCCAGGATCGCGAACATCGCCAGGCCCATCACCACCGGCGCGATGAGAGACAACCACGGGAACCGGGGAGCGTCCTTCTCCACGGGAATCGGCGGCTGGCGGTGCTCGGCGCCGGGATGGCGCGCCTCCACACGGGGGCTGCGGATGAACGGCACGCTTCCGCCGGACACTTCCGTCGCCCGTTCCGCCGTGCGCGCGGGGATGATCGCCAACTCCGTGTCGCCCAGCCACGCAGTCTGACGGTCGGTCACCGTCAGCCGCGGCACGAGACTCCCGTCGACGAGGACGCCGTTGGCGGACGCGAGGTCGACCAGCTCGACCCGACTGTCGACGATCAGACGTGCGTGGCGCTTGGAGACCATCGGGTCCGAGAGCACGATATCGCATGCGGCATCCCGGCCGATGACATGGTCGCCGGCAGCGGCGGTGAACTCCCTCCCGGTGTCGGGACCCGACACCACGCGGATCATGACGGCGGCATCCGTGGTCGGTGCGCGGGTCGCGCCGTCGACGACGCGCACGACGTAGCCCGAGGCGACGCCGGCCTCCCCCAGGGCTCGCTCGCCGGGCAGCACCCTCCATGTGCCGAACGCGGGAGGGGAGACCATCAGCGTGGCCGAAGCCGTCGCAGCGGAAGGGCTTGCCAGGCCGGCCGGGTGTCGGTCCATGATGGCGCGCGCGACATCCCCGACGGTGACCGTCGCGTCGGCCGTGACCACCAGGTCGGTGGCGGGGCCAGCGCCTTCCAGGGTCACTTTCAACCTCACGGGGCGACCTCGGTCTGCAGCAGCGCCAGGTCGTCCCGCGTGACGAAGCGGCTCTCCACCGCCCACGTCACCAGGCGTGTGCGTCGGCGGATGGCCGCGGCGCCGGTGCCGCCGTGCAAGCCCTCCACCCCTGCCGCGGTGAGCCGCGCGCACAGGTTGTCGAGCGTGCGATGCAGCGACCGGATGCTGCATCCGAGACGGGCAGCGGCCGCCGCCGACGTGGGGATTGCATCCAATCCGACCCCGTCCAGGCGCAGCAGCGGCTCGGCCAGCGCGACCAGCAGTCGGCGTTGCGAGGGAGTGATGCGGACCCCGTCGATGGTCGCCTCGCCCACGGCCGCCGGCGGGCGAGGTGCGCTGGCCGATGGCCCGTCGGGGTTGTGCAGGGAGAACTCGTAGCCGGTCGGCCCTGCCTGGAACGTCACCGTCGTGGTTCCGGAGACGATCGGAATGCTGGCGCCGGGAGCGAGCACGGCGCGCAGCATGCCCCCGTCCCCGGTCAGGGTGACCGCCGTGGCAGAGGCTCGGTTGGTGAGCCACCAGTGGCCGTCGCGGAAATCGATCTCGAGGAACAAGCGATGCAGGTGGGGATTGTCGTCCAGTACGAGTTCCGCGGCGCGGCCGACACCGAACGTGGTCCCCGGCGAGACATGGTGGATCGTCCCGACGTACTCGATCTGGAGCCGCGGGATCATCACATCACCGCGAGGATCGCGGCGGTCACTCCGACGGCCAGGACCAGTTCGATATCCAGCACGATCCCGGGCCAGGAGGGTCGACTCGCGGGCGAACCGGCAGTCACGAAGTCCGGCAGCGGCGACGGCGCGGCGCGGCGCACCGTGGCGTCGGAGGGGGGGAGCGGAGCGGTGGGGACTGATTGGGTGGCGGTCGGCTCCGCAGTCGTTCCCGCCCGAGTCGGCGCCGGCGTCGGGAGGAGCTCGCTCGCCGCGGGCTGGCCAGGGTCGAGAGGATCCGGGCCCGGACCGACCCTGTTCAGGTGGGTGCGACCCGAATCCGCGTTCAGGTCGTCTCCCCGACGCGCGTCGGCCACGACATCCAGTGGCGTGACCGCGAGCGCAAGCTCCTGCTGGATCCGCTGGAGCGCGCGCCCGAGGCTCAGTGCCGACGTGGGGCGCGCCTGCGGGAGACGCGACAGTGCGGCGGCGAGCAATTGCTCGAGCGAGTCCGGGACGTCCGCGCGTCCGGTCGGCGGCGGACCACCGGCGCGGATGCGGGCGGCCAGTGCGTCGGGACCGTTCTCGCCGACGGTGACCTCGAACGGGGCGCGGCCGGCCAGAAGCGCGTACAGGGTCGCACCGAGGGAGTAGACGTCGGCCGCAGGCCCGGCTCGTTGAGCGTCGAGGCTCTCGGCCGGCGACCAGGGCACGGACACGCCGGTGGCGTGGCCGTGCTCGGCACTGGTCAGCGTCGAGGCGATGCCGAAGTCGGTGAGCACCGGGTGGGCGTAGCGGGTCATCAGCACATTCGAGGGCTTGATGTCGCGGTGCAGCACGCCGGAGCGGTGCGCGGTCTCGACCGCGCCGCTCAATTGCACTCCGATCGCGAGCACATCGGTGACGTCGAATCGTTCGGTGCGGTATCGCTCGCCTAGGGACCCGCCAGGGTAGTACTCCATGACCAGGTACGGTCGGCCGTCGTCAAGCCGCCCGGCGTGGTGGATGGTGGCGATCGACGGGTGCGCCGACAACTGCGCCATGAGATTCGCCTCGTCGCCGAACTCTCGCAACGACTCGGGGCTGAAGTCCCCGGCCCTCACTACCTTGACGGCGACCGCCCGCCGCGGCATCTCCTGCTCGTAGCGGTAGACGTCGGCGAATCCGCCCGACCCGATGTCCTCGAGGTAGAGGTATCCGGGGATGTCGGGTGCCGGTGTGACCGGGTTCACGGGCTGTCCAGCAGGCGCAGAACGGCGCCGTCGCCGAGATCCAGCTCGTCGCCGACGGCGAGGGGATGCGAAGCCCACGGCGTGAGCCGGGATGCGGAGCGGCCGGCCCGGCGCAGCAGGGTGCCGTTGGTGGATCCCAGGTCCCGCGCGGCCAGGCCCGCTCCGGCCATGGTGATCTCCAGGTGGGTGCGCGAGACGTCGTCGTGCGGGCTGGGAACGGCGAGCAGCACCGCGGGGACGTCGTCGGGCCGGGCCGGCCGGCGGCCGATCAGGACCCGCCCCCGGATGTCGAACGTCCCGCCCCCCGGGAGCGCGAGCCGCCCGAGCGGCCGGTCCTCCCTGTCTTCGGAGGCGTCGCCCGCCGTCGGTTCAGGCGCGGTGGGTGCGACGGGTGCGGCGGCCAGTGTCGCGTCCGGATCGTCCGCCATCGGAGGCGTCTCCGGGGTCGTGTCCCGCACCGCCTCGCGGACCGATGCCGCGATCGCGCCGGTGACCAGCAGGTCGTATTCGTCGACCTCGGCGCCGTCGGGAGCCTGGCCATCGCCGTCGATGCGGGTCCGGCCACGGCGCACTCGCTCGGAGACCGTCGCCGCGCCACCCGGGCTGTGCGACACTGGCTCGTCTCCGGCCGCGGTCCGGGCGACCTCGAAGCCACCAGTGACGAGTCGGATCGCGACGAGGGCGACGAGGGCCACGAGGATCAGCGCGAGCACCGCGCGGACCGTGAGGCGCGCGACCCGCCATCCTCGGCGCGCGTGCACGGTCGGCGTGTCGCCGGACGCGGTGACTGGGGGCATGGAGGTGTTCAGAGGTCTCTCCAAGGGCGGCGGAACCGGTGGTGCTGGCAGGACAATACCGCTAATCGGATACTCATGCGCCGCTTCTCGCGCGTACCCTGCGCCCATGCACACCAGGGCGGGGCGTATCGCGCGGCGGGTCGGCGCCGCGGCGGCGGCGCTGGGCCTCGCACTCGCGGCGCTGGCGGGGTGCAGCGTGCGCGCCACCGGTACGCCGCCCGCGCCGTCCTCGTCGACGAGCGCCCCGCAGTCGGCGGGCGGAGGCATCACCGAGGCGCGCAGCATCCAGGTCGACGGTCTCACCCGCACGTATCTGCTGCACGTGCCGGCGACCCGGGCGGCGGACCCGGCGCTCGTGGTGATGATGCACGGCGCGGGCGGCACCGGCCGGGTCAGCGAGGCCGGTCGCGGGTGGGACGAGGCGGCGGATGCGGCCGGGTTCGTCGTCGCCTACCCCGACGGCGTCGACCGGTTGTGGAACGCGGGCGACTGCTGCGGACGGGTGTCCGAGCCGCGCGACGACCTGGACGACGTCGGGTTCATCAGCGCCCTGGTCGGCCAGGTGCAGGCCGAATTCGGCGTGAGGAGCGAGCGCACGTTCGCGACCGGCATGTCGAACGGGGCGATGTTGGCGTACCGGCTCGCGTGCGACACCGATCTGTTCCACGCGGTCGCGCCGGTCGCGGGGACGATCGTGACCCCCTGCGCCGACCCGCACCCGGTGTCGCTGCTGGCTGTTCACGGCACCGCCGACCAGACCGTGCGGATGGACGGTCTGGTCGGCGCGGGCGACACCGCCGTGCAGGGCCTCCCGGTGACCGACGCGGTGGCCGTGTTCCGCGCCGCCGACGGGTGCGAGCCGCCGGTGACCACGACGGCGGGACCGGTGACGACGGATGCGGCATCCTGCCCCGACGGACGGGAGGTGACCCTCATCACCATCGCGGGCGCGGGGCACCAGTGGCCGGGTGCGCCCACGGCCAGAGACGGTGCCGACGCGCCCTCGGACGCCCTCGCCGCGACCGCGACGATCTGGGGCTTCTTCGCCGCGCACTGACCTGCCCCGGCCCCGCCGGAGCGGCGTAGCGTCGGGAGGGTTGCCGGGCGCCGGCTCGGAGGAGGAGACGAAGAATGCAGCAGCGCACACTCGGACACGATGGGCCCGTGGTGTCGGCGATCGGATACGGGGCGATGGGGATCAACCTCGCGTACGGGCCCAGCGACGAGGCCACCAGCATCCGGGCGATCCAGCGCGCGCACGAGCTCGGGGTGACCCTGTTCGACACCGCGGAGCTCTACGGCTGGGGCGAGAACGAGAAGGTCCTGGGGCGCGCCGTGAAGAGCTTCCGCGACGAGATCGTGATCGCCACCAAGTTCGGGCTGACGCCGGAGGGCCCGCTCAACAGCCGGCCCGAACACATCCGCGAGGTGGTGCGGAACAGCCTCCGCCACCTCGGCACCGACGCCATCGACATCCTGTACCAGCACCGCGTCGACCCGGCCGTGCCCATCGAGGACGTGGCCGGCACGGTGAAGGACCTCATCGACGCGGGCAGCGTGCGCTCCTTCGGCCTGTCAGAGGCCGGCCCCAACACCATCCGCCGAGCCCACGCCGTGCAGCCGGTCACCGTCCTGCAGACCGAGTACTCCCTGTTCGAGCGCGGCGTGGAGAGCGTGTTCCCCACCCTGGACGAGCTGGGCATCGGCTTCGTCGCCTACTCGCCCCTCGGGCGCGGCTTCCTCACCGGCACCGCGCGCCCGGCGGCCGACTACGACGTGAAGGACTTCCGCCGCAGCGCCCCGCAGTGGCAGCCGGGGAACTACGAGAGGAATGTCGCCGCCGTCGACCGGCTGCGCACCCTCGCCGACGCCAAGGGCATCACCCTCGCCCAGCTCGCGCTCGCGTGGCTGCTCGCCCAGCGGCCCGACCTCGTGCCGATCCCGGGCAGCCGCAACCCCGACCGGGTCGCCGAGAACGTCGCCGCCGCCGACGTGCAGTTCACCGACGACGACCTCGAACGGGTGCGCAGCATCCTGCCCCACGGCGCCACCGGGGAACGGTACCTCCCGGGCCGCCTGCCCATCTGGGACTGAGCGGCGGGCGCAGCCGAGTCTGGAGCGGGTGCGGGCGGAATCCCCCGGGGCGCCGCCGCCCACCGGCCCGTAGGATGGTGGTGATGAGCGCAGCATCCGACGGGGCCGTCGCCACCTGCCCCTCGTGCGGGGCCCGCAACCGGGTCCCGCTCGCGAGGCGTGGCAAGGTGCGGTGCGCATCCTGCCACGCCGACCTCCCGTGGCTCGTCTCCGCCGACGACAGCACGTTCGATGCGGCCGTCACCGAGGCGAGCCTGCCGGTGCTGGTGGACGTGTGGGCGCCGTGGTGCGGGCCGTGCCGGGCCATCGCGCCCGTCGTCGAACAGCTCGCGGCGGAGAACGCGGGCCGTCTCAAGGTCGTGAAGGTGAACGCCGACGACTCGCCGCAGGTCTCCGCCCGCCACGGCATCACCGGCATCCCGACCCTGCTGTTCTACGCCGGCGCTGCCGAGGCATCCCGGTCCGTGGGGGCGCTTCCCGCTCCCCAGTTGCGCGGCTGGGTGCAGTCGTCGTTGCAGGCCGCATCCGCGGCATCCTGACGCGCCAGGTGCCCGCAGAGCCGAGCGTCTTCTGTGCAGCACCGGAGCGGAGGATGGGGGATTCGAACCCCCGAGGGCTTGCACCCAACACGCTTTCCAAGCGTGCGCCATAGGCCACTAGGCGAATCCTCCATGGCCCGAAGGCCCCGCGTCATCCTACCGTGCGCGTGAGCGGGCGCCGGGTGCCGCGGACGTCGGGGTCTGCTGCACGGACAGCCCGTTTCACGGTCTGCGAGACTCAGAGGCACCCGCCGGGACCGCCGCCGGAGGCCGAATGCTGATCTCAGGGAGGCTCCCGTAGTGCGGTCATCGAACACTTCCCGGGCGGGTGTCACTCCGTGGCGGATGATTCTCGGCCTCGGCACGGTGAGCCTCACCATCGACATGGTCGCGGATGGCGCGATGTCCGTGAATGGGGCGTTTCTCGCCCAACTGGGTGCGTCAGCTCTGCTGGTCGGGCTGGTCACCGGCGGAGCGGATGCCGTCGCGTTGCTGCTCAGACTCGTGACCGGACCGTGGGTCGACAGGACCGGTCGCTACTGGGCGTTCACCATCATCGGCTATGCGCTCACAGCGGTGAGTGTTCCGGTGCTCGCCGTTGCGCCATTCGCAGGTGGTGCCGGACTTGCCCTCGCGAGCGTGCTCCTCATCCTGGAGCGAACCGGGAAGGCAATCAGGAGCCCGGCGAAAACCGTCCTGCTCGCTGATGCGGCCGGGGCCGTCGGGAGCGGCACGGGCTTCGGCGTGCACAAGGCGCTCGATCAGGTCGGCGCATTCCTCGGCCCGCTGCTCGTCGCAGCGGTGGCTGCCATCGCCGGGGCGTACTGGCCGGCGTTCCTCTGGCTCGTCATTCCTGGCGCGGCCGCGATGTTCATCCTCTTCCGGCTGCGCGCGCGGGTCCCGGATACCGCGGTTTTTCGAGAGCAGTCCGTGGCGCAGGAGCCGGCGCCACCGGCTGAAGCGGTCCGAGCCGACAGGCCTCGGGTCGCCTTCGTGCTGTTCGCACTCTTCGCAGCGTTGACCACGTTCGGCTTGATCGGATTCGGCGTGATCACCTTCCATCTCGAGGATGCCGACCTCGTGCCATTGCCCGCCATTCCGTTGGTCTACGGGCTCGCCATGCTCGTCGCCGCGTTCACCGCGCCGGCCACCGGGTGGGCATACGACAGACTCGGTGCCCGCACGCTGTTCATCGTGCCGGTCTTGACCGCGTTTGTGCCCGCGTTGTGCTTAGCAGGCGAACTGCCTCTCGTGCTCGTCGGGGTCTGCCTCTGGGGGGCGGCGACCGCGATACAAGACTCGACCATCAAAGCCTTCGTAGCCGACCTCGTCCCTCCAGCGGGCCGAGGGGCTGCCTACGGCAGGCTCGCGGTGTTCCAGGGTACTGCCGCACTCGCCGGGGGCGCAGTGGCGGGCGCGCTCTACAGCAACGTCGCGCTGTTGAGCGCACTCGTCGTCATGGCCCAGGTCATCGCAATCGTCCTGTTCGTCGTGGTGCGACAGCGACGTGGCGCGCGTGAGAGAGAGAGCTAGGCGACACCGTCGGTCTCGTGCCCCTGGGATAGACTGTGTCGGGCTCTCCGCGTGGCGGCATCCAGGCCAACTCCCCCAGGACGGAAACGTAGCAAGGGTAACCGGGCTCTGTCGGGTGCGCGGAGGGCCTTCTGCATCCCCGGAGATGCTGGCCCGCCGGCATCTGCCGACCCTAGGGTGGAAGCGTGGCGCAGAGCATCCTCATCACGTCCGCCGAGGGTCGCTCCGGGAAGTCCACCGTCGCGCTCGGGGTGCTCGCCGCGCTCAGCCGCGCGACCGCGCGTGTGGGGGTGTTCCGGTCCATCGCCCGCTCCGCCGCCGAGCGCGACTACGTGCTCGAGATGCTCCTGGAGCACGACGGCGTCGACCTCGGATACGACGAGTGCGTCGGGGTCACCTACGACCAGGTGCACGCCGACCCGGATGCCGCGCTCGTGCGGATCATGGAGCGGTACAAGGCGGTGGAGGCCCGCTGCGACGCCGTGATCGTGCTCGGCAGCGACTACACCGACGTGGGCACGCCCGCCGAACTCGGCTACAACGCCCGGATCGCCGCGAACCTCGGCATCCCCGTGCTGCTCGTGCTCGGGGGCCGGGCGGGACAGGGGCAGAGCGAGCAGCTGGGCGTCAGCCAGGCCCGCACCCCCGACGAGATCGGCCAGGTGGCGGTGCTCACCCTCGCCGAACTGCGCGCGGCCCGCGCACAGCTGTTCGGCGTGGTCGCCAACCGCGTGGACCCCGACGAGCTGGACGCGGCCGTCGCCGCGATCCGGCGGGTGGCCGCGAACGCGGGCGAGGACGGGGTCCCGGTGTGGGCGCTGCCCGAGGACCGGATGCTGGTGGCGCCGTCCGTCCGCGGCGTGATGCGCTCGCTCGACGGCGTGCTCGTCAAGGGCGACCCGGAACTGCTCGGCCGCGAGGTGCTGGACGTGGTGGTCGCGGCGATGTCGACCGTGAACGTGCTGCCGCGTCTGACCGCGGGCGCCATCGTCGTGGTGCCCGCGGACCGCACCGCGGTGCTGCTGGCGGCCCTGCTCGCGCACGCCTCCGGCACGTTCCCCGCCCTGGCCGGGATAGTCCTGAACGGGCCGTTCGCACTTCCGGAGGTGATCGAGCGCCTCATCGACGGGTTGGGCACCGACCTGCCGATTATCGCCACCGATCGGGGCACCTACGAGACCGCGCTGGCCGTGATGAACACTCGGGGCCGGTTCGCCGCGGACTCCCCGCGCCGATACGACAACGCGCTGCGGCTGTTCGAGTCGCGCGTGGACGGGGCCGAACTGACCCGCCTGCTGGGACTGGCCCGCCCGCAGGTGCTCACGCCGCTGATGTTCGAGTACCAGCTGATCGAACGCGCTCGCGCCGACCGGCGCCGCATCGTGCTGCCCGAAGGCGAGGACGACCGCATCCTGCGGGCCGCCTCGGCGGTGCTGGCCCGCGGCATCGCCGACCTCGTGATCCTCGGCGAGGAGGACGCGGTGCGTGCCCGCGCGACGGCGCTGGGGCTGGACCTCGCGGCCGCGCAGGTGGTCTCCACCGCCGACCCCGTGCTCGGGCCGCGTTTCGCCGCCGAGTACGCGCGGCTGCGGGCCCACAAGGGCGTGTCGACGGCACTCGCCGCCGACACCGTCACCGACCCGTCGTACTTCGGCACGATGATGGTGCACTTCGGTCTGGCGGACGGGATGGTCTCGGGCGCGGCGCACACCACCGCGCAGACCATCCGGCCCGCGTTCGAGATCATCCGCACCCGACCGGGCGTATCGGTGGTCTCCAGCGTGTTCTTCATGGCGCTGGACGACCGGGTGCTCGTGTACGGGGACTGCGCCGTCATTCCCGACCCGACCGCGCCGCAACTGGCCGACATCGCCATCTCGTCGGCCGCAACCGCCGCGCGGTTCGGGCTCGAGCCGCGGGTGGCGATGTTGTCGTATTCGACGGGGGAGTCCGGCACCGGGGCCGACGTCGAGAAGGTGCGGGAGGCGACCCGGCTGGTGCGCGAGCGCGCGCCCGAGCTTCCCGTCGAGGGTCCGATCCAGTACGACGCCGCCGCCGACGCGGCCGTCGCGGCGACGAAGATGCCCCAGTCGGAGGTCGCAGGCCGGGCGACCGTGTTCGTCTTCCCCGACCTGAACACCGGCAACAACACGTACAAGGCGGTGCAGCGCTCGGCCGGCGCCGTGGCCATCGGGCCGGTTCTGCAAGGCCTCAACAAGCCGATCAACGATCTGTCCCGCGGGGCGCTGGTCGACGACATCGTCAACACCATCGCGATCACCGCCATCCAGGCGCAGGACGTGCGCTCGTGAGCGTGGTGCTGGTCGTCAACAGCGGATCGTCCTCGTTCAAGTACCGGCTGCTCGACCTCGACGGCGAGCGGCTGCTCGCACACGGGCTGGTCGAACGGATCGGGCAGCCGGAGGGCCGGTGGGTGCACACCGTGACCGTCGCCGCGATGACCGCCCCTGGCTCGGGCGCCGCACCCGCGGTGGTGGATGCCGCATACGAGCACCGCGGCCGGATCCCCGACCACGCCGCCGGCTTCGAGGCCATGATCGCGGCGTTCGCCGAGCACGGACCGGACCTCGCCGAGCACGGACCCGTCGCCGTCGGGCACCGGGTCGTGCACGGCGGAGCGCGGTACGTGGAGCCCACGCCGATCACCCCCGAGGTGCTCGCGGGCATCGACGCACTCGCCGAGCTCGCACCACTGCACAATCCCGGCGCCGCGCAGGGCATCCGCGCCGCGCTCGCCGCATTCGCGGACGTGCCGCAGGTGGCGGTGTTCGACACCGCCTTCCATCAGACCATGCCCGCCGAGGCATACACCTATGCCATCGACGGCGCAGTCGCCGAACGCTACGGCATCCGCAAGTACGGGTTCCACGGCACCTCCCACCGCTTCGTGAGCCGCGCGGCGGCGGAGTTCCTCGGCGTCCCCCTGACGGAGCTGCGCCAGATCGTCTTCCACCTGGGCAACGGCGCCTCCGCGGCCGCGATCGCCGGGGGCCGGTCGATCGACACCTCGATGGGGCTCACGCCCCTGGAGGGCCTCGTGATGGGAACCCGGTCGGGCGACATCGACCCGGCGGTCGTGTTCCAGCTCGCCCGTCGCGCGGGGATGCCGGTGGACGAGATCGACCGCCTCCTCAACAGCGGCAGCGGCCTGCAGGGCCTGGCGGGCGCGTCCGACATGCGCGACGTGCTGGCGCGGATGGATGCCGGGGACGACCGGGCCCGGCTCGCGTTCGACGTGTACGTGCACCGACTGCGCGCCTACGCCGGCGCCTACCTCGCGCAGCTGGGCGGGGTGGACGTGATCTCGTTCACCGCCGGGGTCGGGGAGAACAATCCACGGGTGCGCGCCGCCGCCGTGGCCACCCTCGGCTTCGCCGGGGTGGAGCTCGACCCCGCACGTAACGACGCGCCCGGTCGGGGCGTCCGGCGGATCTCCTCCGACGCCTCCAGCGTGACCGTCCTGGTCGTCCCCACCGACGAGGAGCTGGAGATCGCGAGGCAGGCCCTGGCGGTGGCGGGCCGGTGATCGCGCGGTCATCCCGCCGTCATCCGGCGCCAGTACGCTGGGGCCCCGACCGCCTGGAGGATGCGTGACCGACCTGCCCGACCTCACCCGGTACGACGCGGTGCTGTTCGATCTGGACGGGGTGCTGACCCCCACCGCCGATGTGCACATGGCGGCGTGGCGGGCGATGTTCGAGGAGCTGTTCGCGCAGTGGCGGGTGGAGCCGCCCTACACGGACGCCGACTACTACGAGCACCTGGACGGCAAGAAGCGGTACGACGGGGTCGCGGCGCTGCTGCGCAGCCGCGACATCGAGGTGCCGTGGGGGGAGCCGGACGATCCGCCGATCGCGAGCACCGTGTGCGGGATCGGGAACCGGAAGAACGAGGTGTTCGCGCGCCTGCTGCGCGCGCAGGGGATCGTCCCCTATCCGGGATCGATGCGGCTGCTGGAGCGGCTGCAGGACGCCGGGGTCCCGGTGGCGGTGGTGTCCAGCTCGAAGAACGCGGACGAGGTGCTCACGGCCGCCGGCATCCGCGACCGGTTCGGGGTGGTCGTGGACGGGGTGATCGCTGAACGGGACGGGCTGGCCAGCAAGCCGGCCCCGGATGTCTTCCTGACCGCGGCCCGGATGCTGGGAGTCGACCCGACCCGCGCCGTCGCGGTGGAGGACGCGCTCAGTGGCGTGCGCTCGGCCGCGGCCGGCGGCTTCGGACTGGTGGTCGGCGTCGACCGGGGGGCCGGCGCCGACCTGCTCGCCGAGGCCGGGGCCGACGTCGTCGTCTCCGATCTCGGCGCGTTCGTAGACTAGCCATCGCTCCACCTCCGGCACCGCGACACCTCTCAGCGGAAGGCACCCCATGATGAACCGGGATCGATTCCCCGTGAGACCGTGGAGCCTGGTCGAGACCGCGTTCGACCTGGACGACGCGGGGGTGACGGAGACGCTGTTCGCGGTGGGCAATGGCTACCTTGGACTGCGCGGGAATCATCCTGAGGGCCGGTTCGGCCACGAGGAGGGCACCTTCGTCAACGGTTTCCACGAGACCTTCCCGATCCGGCACGCCGAACGCGCGTACGGGTTCGCCGAGGTGGGCCAGACGATCGTGAACGCTCCGGACGCGAAGGTGATGCGGGTCTACGTCGACGACGAACCGTTGTCGTTCGACGTGGCCGAGGTCGTCGACTACGAGCGCAGCCTCGACTTCCGCGACGGGGTGCTGCGCCGCGGCCTGCTGTGGCGCACGCCGTCCGGCAAGGACGTGCGGATCGACTACGAGCGGATGGCCTCGTTCGAGGAGAAGCACCTGGTCACGATGAAGCTGCAGGTGACGGTGCTGAACGCGGATGCTCCCGTCACGATCAACTGCCAGCTGGTGAACCGGCAGGACGGCGAGGACGTCTACGGCGGCACCCCCCGCCCGACCCGGAAGGGCCAGTCGTGGGATCCGCGGCAGGCGGAGAGGATCGCCGAGCGGGTGCTGCAGCCGCGGGAGTTCTGGCAGGACGCCGGCCGCTCGATGCTCAGCTACCAGGTGAGCCAGTCCGGCATGACCCTGGCGGTGGGAGCCGACCACGTCATCCAGACGGTCAACCCGTACACCGAACGCACGCTCATCGAGCCGGACATCGCCAAGAACGTGTACCGCGTGCAGGCGCGCGCCGGTGTGCCGATCACGGTCACGAAGTTCGTCAGCTACCACAGCTCCCGCGGGGTCCCGGCCCGCGAGCTCGTGGACCGGTGCCGGCGCACCCTGGATCGCGCCGCGATCGAGGGTCTGGCCTCGCTCTACGAGACGCAGCGCCGGTGGCTCGCCGGGTTCTGGGAACGCTCCGACGTGCAGATCGATGGCCATGAGGACATCCAGCAGGCCGTGCGGTGGTGCCTGTACCAGCTGGCGCAGGCGGCGGCCCGCGCGGACGGGCAGGGCGTGCCCGCCAAGGGCGTGACCGGGTCGGGGTACAGCGGCCACTACTTCTGGGACACGGAGATCTACGTGCTGCCGTTCCTCGCCTACACGACGCCGCAGTGGGCGCGCAACGCGATGCGGATGCGGGTGCACATGCTTCCGGCGGCGCGGCGGCGCGCGTTCGAACTCAACGAGGCGGGTGCGCTGTACCCGTGGCGCACCATCAATGGGGAGGAGGCGTCGGCGTACTACGCCGCCGGCACCGCCCAGTACCACATCAACGCCGACGTCTGCTTCGCCCTCGCCAAGTACGTGCGGGTTACGGGCGACTACGAGTTCCTGTACCGCGAGGCGATCGACGTGGCCGTGGAGACGGCGCGACTGTGGGCCTCGCTCGGGTTCTGGCGGGAGGAGGGCGACGGCCTGGAGGTCTTCCACATCCATGGCGTGACCGGCCCCGACGAGTACACCACCGTCGTCAACGACAACCTGTTCACGAACGTGATGGCCCGTTTCAACCTCCGGTTCGCGGCGCGCAGCATCCGGGAGATGGCGGTGGACGATCCGGATGCGTACCGGAGGCTCGTCGGCCGGGTGGATCTGCAGCCCGACGAGGCCGACGGCTGGATGCGCGCCGGCAACGCGATGCACATCCCGTTCAGCCCGGCCCTCGGAATCCACCCGCAGGACGAGGTGTTCCTGGAGCGCGAGCTGTGGGACCTGGAGCAGACCCCGCCCGACCAGCGACCGCTGCTGCTGCACTTCCACCCGCTGGTCATCTACCGCTACCAGGTGCTCAAGCAGGCGGACGTGGTGCTGGCGCTGTTCCTGCAGGGCGACCACTTCACCGACGTAGAGAAGCTCGCCGACTTCCAGTACTACGACCCGCTCACCACCGGCGACTCCACCCTGTCCGCGGTGGTGCAGTCCATCCTCGCCGCCGAGGTCGGCTACCGGGATCTCTCGATGGAGTACTTCCGTGACGCGCTGTTCGTCGACCTCGCCGACCTGCACGGCAACGCGCCCGACGGCGTGCACGTGGCATCCGCCGGCGGGGTGTGGACCATGCTGGTCAGCGGATTCGGCGGGATGCGGGACCACCACGGCGAACTCACCTTCGACCCCCGGCTGCCGGCGGACTGGCCGGAGGCTCCGGTTCCCGCTGCTGTGGCACGGCACCCGGCTGCGGGTGACGGTGCGCCGCGACGAGCTGATCGTGGCCGCCGAGCAGGGCGAAGCGGTCTCGTTCGCGGTGCGCGGCACGGACTACACCCTCACCGGGGGCCAGGAGGTGGTGGTGCCGCTCGTGTCCCAGGGGCCGATGCGCCCCGGCCGTCCGACCCTGAAGATCTTCGCGGACGCCCGCCGCGAGGACGGCACGCTGCTGTCGGCGTCCGTCCCGACCTTGACCACCAGCATCCCGGTGACCACCGACACCCTGAGCATCGTGGACGGGGAACCGGAGCGTCCCGTCGACGTGTGAGCGGGCGGGCGGACGGGCCGGTTCCGGTGTCGGCACCACCACCTAAGGTGGAGGCGTGACCACCGCCCTCTACCGCCGATACCGTCCGGAGACGTTCGGCGAGATGATCGGGCAGGAGCAGGTCACCGAGCCGCTGATGACCGCGCTGCGCAGTGACCGGATCGGCCACGCCTACCTGTTCTCGGGGCCGCGCGGCTGCGGAAAGACCACGTCCGCACGCATCCTCGCCCGCTGCCTGAACTGCGCCGACGGTCCCACCGACACCCCGTGCGGCGTCTGCCCCAGCTGCGTCGAACTGGGCCGCGGCGGCGGCGGCTCCCTGGACGTGGTCGAGATCGACGCCGCGAGTCACAACGGCGTCGACGACGCCCGGGATCTGCGCGAGCGCGCCATCTTCGCACCCGCGCGCGACCGCTTCAAGATCTTCATCCTCGACGAGGCGCACATGGTCACCCCGCAGGGCTTCAACGCGCTGCTCAAGCTCGTGGAGGAGCCGCCCGACCACGTGAAGTTCATCTTCGCGACGACGGAGCCCGAGAAGGTGATCGGCACCATCCGCTCCCGCACGCATCACTACCCGTTCCGGCTCGTGCCGCCGGCGACCATGCTCGGCTACATCGAGCAGGTGTGCGGCAGCGAGCGCGTCGAGGTCGACGCGGGCGTGCTGCCGCTGGTGGTGCGCTCGGGCGGCGGTTCGCCCCGCGACACGCTGTCGGTGCTCGACCAGCTCATCGCCGGTGCCGACGGCGGCCGGGTCGCGTACGACCGCGCCGTCTCGCTGCTCGGCTACACGCCCGCCGAGCTGCTGGACGAGGTGGTCGACGCCCTCGCCCGGGAGGATGCGGCGGCGGCGTTCGATGCGGTGGAGCGGGTGCTGCAGACCGGTCAGGATCCGCGCCGCTTCGTCGACGACCTCCTGGAACGGCTGCGGGACCTCATCGTGCTGGCCGCGGCGGGCGAGGGCGCGACCTCGGTGCTGACCGGGGTCGCCGAGGACGAACGCGCGCGAATGGCGCGCCAGGCCGCCGCGGTGGGGGCGGATCGACTCAGCCGCACCGCCGACATCGTGCTCGCTGCGCTGGACGAGATGACCGGCGCCACGTCCCCGCGACTGCAGCTGGAGCTCATGGTCGCGCGCGTGCTGGTGCGTGCGGCATCCGCGCCCGAGGCCGAGCGGGCGGTCGCCGCGCCGGCGGAGTCCGGAGCGCCCGTCGCATCCGACCCGCCCGAGCCGGCCGCCGCGCCGCCCTCGACGCGCGCCGCCGAGTCGACCTCGACGCGCTCACCCGCCGAGCCGCTCACCCTGGAACGGGTGCGGGCGGCGTGGCCGGAGATCCTCGCGCGGCTGGAGGGGTCGCGCCGATCGACCTGGCTGCTCGTCGGCGGCGCCGACGCGGTCGGCGTCGACGGCGACGTGCTGACGCTCGCGTTCGCGAGCCGGAGCGATGTCGAAGGGTTCAAGAAGCGGTCCGCCGGACACGGACCCAGCGAGGATCTGCGCGCGGCGATCGAGGACGTGCTGGGCGCTCGCGTCAAGTTCATCGCCCGTCACGACGCGCGCGATGACGGACCGGCCGCTCCCGGCCCGGCCGCTCCCGGCGCGGACGCGGAATCGCGCACCGCGGCGTCGTCGGCCCCGGCGGGAGGGCGGCGGGAGCCGGCATCCGGCCCGGTCACCGACTGGCCGGTGACGGCGATAGCGTCGGACCCGGACGTCGCCGATGGGGACCCGTCCGGTGCGGTGAGCACGCCCTCGGATATCGCCCGGCCTCTGCCCGTGGACGACGAGCCGGAGGAAGCCCGCGCCGCCCCCGCGCGCACGGCCGTGCTCGCGCCCGATCGGGACGGCGAGATGGTCACCGATCCGGTCGACGACCGGGACGACGACACGGTCGGCGAGGTCACCGCCGTCGACATCGCCGGCGCCGGCGCGGGCGACGCTCTCCGCCCGCCGGCGCCGGTCGCGCCCGTCACTGCCGGCGAACGATACGGCGAGGCGGTGGTGCGCCAGGTCCTCGGCGCCCGGTTCGTCGGCGAAGAGCCCTACGCACCTCCGGCGGTGCGCTGATGTACGACGGCATCGTGCAGGAGCTCATCGACCAGTTCGGGCGCCTGCCCGGCATCGGTCCCAAATCCGCCCAGCGGATCGCGTTCCACATCCTGGAGACTCCCGGCTTCGACGTCTCCCGGCTCGCACAGCTCCTCGCGGAGGTGCGCGAGAAGGTGCGGTTCTGCGAGGTGTGCGGGAACGTGTCCGAACAGGAGCGATGCGTCATCTGCCGCGACCCGCGCCGCAACCCCGCGCTGATCTGCGTGGTGGAGGACGCGAAGGACGTCGCGGCGATCGAACGCACGCGGGAGTTCCGGGGGTTCTACCACGTGCTCGGCGGCGCGATCAGCCCGATGGCGGGCATCGGTCCGGACGACCTGCGGATCGCCTCCCTCATGACCCGGCTGGCCGACGGCACGGTGCAGGAGGTGATCCTCGCCACCAACCCGAACCTCGAGGGCGAGGCCACCGCCACCTATCTCAGCCGCCTGCTGACGACGCTCGACATCCGCGTGACCCGGCTGGCCTCCGGCCTTCCCGTCGGAGGCGACCTCGAATACGCCGACGAGGTCACACTGGGGCGCGCGTTCGAGGGGCGCCGAGCGGTCTGAGGGGCAACCGCGGGCTCAGCGCAGGATCTCCACCAGCGCGATCCACGCGAACAGAACCCCGGCCACGATCGAGACGACGCTCGCGGCCGCCAGCCACCCGAGCCCCGCCGCCGATCCCGCCAGCAGGAGCCCGCCCGCCGCACTGAACAGCACCGGGGCGACCGCCGCGATCACGTAGCGCGGGAACGCCGGACGACCGGGCGCCGCGTCCGCCAGCACGGCCCGCAGCGTCGCCGCCCACAGCGCCCAGAGGGCCACCGACCCCGCCAGCACCTCGAGCCCGAACAGCCACATCGGCTGAGCCGGCACGAGACCCAGGCACGAGGTCGCCACCGCCAGGGTGAGCGCGCCGATCGCCGCCGCCGCCCGCGCCGGGATCGACCGGGACTGCAGGACCTTCTCGATATTCACCGACATGCCCACGATGATCAGGCCTGCCAGCGCCGCGGTCGCGCCCGCCATCGCCACGAAGAACTCCGACCATCCGATCGCGGCAGCATCCATGACCCGCAGCGTATCGGCCCGGCGGACGCTCCGCTCACCGACGGCAGGAGCATCATCCGCGCGACCCTATGATGGGTGGGTCGGGCGGCAGGGACCGCCTTCCGCGCCGCTCGGCGCATGCATCCGGGGAGTTCCACAGTGGCACTGATCGTGCAGAAGTACGGCGGTTCCTCGGTCGCCGACGCGGAGGGCATCCGGCGCGTCGCATCCCGCATCGTCGAGACCCGCCGTGCCGGCAACGACGTGGTCGTCGCGATCAGCGCCATGGGCGACACCACCGACGAACTGCTGGAGTTGGCCGGACAGGTCACGCCCATCCCCGCGCCGCGGGAACTGGACATGCTGCTCTCGTCGGGGGAACGGATCTCCATGGCGCTGGTCGCCATGGCCATCCACTCGATGGGGTTCGAGGCACGGTCGTTCACGGGCAGTCAGGCGGGGATGATCACCGACGCCACCCACGGCGCAGCCCGCATCGTCGACGTGACGCCGTTCCGGCTGCGCGAGGCGCTCGATGAAGGCGCGATCTGCATCGTCGCCGGCTTTCAGGGCTTCAACCGCGACACCCGCGACATCACCACCCTCGGCCGCGGCGGATCCGACACCACCGCCGTCGCGCTGGCCGCCGCCCTGGACGCCGACGTCTGCGAGATCTACAGCGACGTCGACGGCGTCTTCACCGCCGATCCGCGGGTGGTTCCGCGGGCCCGCAAGCTGACTCGGATCTCGAGCGAGGAGATGCTCGAACTCGCCGCCAACGGCGCGAAGGTGCTCTACATACGAGCAGTGGAATATGCGCGCCGGCACGGGGTGCTGATCCACGCACGCTCGACGTTCAGCTCCGCCGACGGCACCTGGGTCGGCACCGGCATCCGGCCCGAGCACGTCGCGAAGGGAGTGCACATGGAGGAACCGATCGTCGCGGGGGTCGCCACAGACCTCGCGCAGGCCAAGATCACCGTGCTCGGGGTGCCCGACGTGCCGGGAAAGGCGGCCGAGATCTTCACCATCGTGGCCCGCTCGGGCGCGAACGTCGACATGATCGTGCAGAACGTCTCCGCGGCGGCCACGGGCCGCACCGACATCTCCTTCACCCTCCCGAAGACGGACTCGCCGGCCTCCCTCAAGGCGCTCGCGGCCGCGCAGGAAACCGTCGGATTCGAGAGCCTGGTCCACGACGATCAGATCGGGAAGCTGTCCGTCGTCGGAGCGGGAATGCGCAGCCACTCCGGTGTCTCGGCGACGCTGTTCGAAGCGCTCAGCGCGGCGGGCATCAATATCGAGATGATCTCCACCAGCGAGATCCGCATCTCGGTCGTCGTGCGCGCGAACGATCTCGCGAAGGCGGCGCGGGTCGTGCACACCGCGTACGGTCTGGACGGTGACGAGGACGCGGTGGTCCACGCGGGAACCGGCCGCTGACCGGGCCCCGTAGAATCGAGCCCACCATGACCGTCATCGCCGAGACCGGATTGTCCGTGGCCGTGGTCGGCGCCACCGGCCAGGTCGGCACCGTCATGCGCGAGATCCTCGCCGAACGGGCGTTCCCGGTCCGCGAGCTGCGACTGTTCGCGACCGCCCGCTCCGCCGGGACCACGCGCGACTTCGCCGGCCGGCAGATCGAGATCGAGGACGTCGCTCTCGCCGACCCGGCCGGCATCGACATCGCCCTGTTCTCCGCCGGTGCGACCGGCAGCCGTGCCCACGCGCCCCGGTTCGCCGCCGCCGGCGCGATCGTGATCGACAACTCCAGCGCTTGGCGCATGGACCCCGACGTGCCCCTGGTGGTCAGCGAGGTGAACCCGCACGCGATCGCCGCCGCGCGCAAGGGCATCATCGCCAACCCCAACTGCACCACCATGGCCGCGATGCCGGTGCTCAAGGCGCTGGATGCCGTAGCGGGCCTGCGCAGACTGATCATCAGCACCTATCAGGCGGTGAGCGGCTCGGGTGTGGCGGGTGCGCAGGAACTGCTCACCCAGGTGCAGGCCGCGCTCGCAGGCGACGTGCTCGGCCTTGTGCGCGACGGGTCGGCGGTGACGTTTCCGCCGCCCCAGAAGTACGTGGCTCCCATCGCGTTCGATGTCATCCCGTTCGCCGGGAACCTCGTCGACGACGGCGATGGCGAGACGGACGAGGAGAAGAAGCTCCGCAATGAGAGCCGCAAGATCCTCGAGCTTCCCGACCTGCCGGTGGCAGGCACCTGCGTGCGCGTGCCCGTGTTCACGGGTCACTCGCTGAGCATCCATGCGGAATTCGCTCAGCCGATCACGCCCGATCGGGCCCGCGACGTGCTGTCCGCCGCGCCGGGCGTGCAGTTGGCGGACGTGCCCACGCCGCTGGCTGCGGCGGGAGCCGACCCGAGCCTCGTCGGCCGCATCCGCCGGGACCAGTCCGTTCCGGACGGGCGCGGTCTCGTGCTGTTCGTCTCCAACGACAACCTCCGCAAGGGCGCGGCGCTGAACGCGGTCCAGATCGCCGAGATCGTGGCGGCGCAGCGTGTCGCCGCCTGATCCGCGGGCCGTTCCGGCGCCGACGCGGCACGGGGGGAATCCGCCCGCGAACTAGACTTGGCGGGTGACCGAAACCGTCGACGCGCTGCTCATCGGCGGCGGCATCATGAGCGCCACGCTGGGCACGTTCCTGCAGCAGGTGCAACCGGATTGGACGATCGCCGTCTACGAGCGGCTGCCCGAACCGGCCGAGGAAAGCTCCAACGCGTGGAACAACGCCGGCACCGGCCATTCGGCGCTGTGCGAGTTGAACTACATGCCGCCGGGCCCCGACGGTGCGCTCGATGCGGCCAAGGCGGTCGCGATCAACGAGCAGTTCCAGCAGAGCCGGCAGTTCTGGTCGGCGCTGGTCGAACGCGGTGTGCTGAACGACCCCGCCTCGTTCATCAACTCCACGCCGCACATGACGTTCGTGCGCGGCGAGAAGGACGTGGACTACCTCCGCCGCCGATACGAGCTCCTGCGCACGCAGCCGCTGTTCGAGGGGATCGCGTTCAGCGACGACTCGCGCGTCATCAACCAATGGGCGCCTCTGCTGATGCAGCAGCGCCGCCGCAGCGACGAGCCGTTCGCGGCGACCCGGGCTCCCAGCGGAACCGACGTCGACTTCGGCTCCCTCACCCGGCAGCTGATGGCCGCGCTGGCGGCCGGCGGCGCGCAGATCGCGACCGGGCGCGAGGTGCGGGGCCTCACGCAGCTGCCCGACGGCTCCTGGGACGTGAGGTACCGCAACGTCGTGGGGCGCTCCCCGGGCCGGGTCACCGCGAAGTTCGTGTTCGTCGGCGCCGGCGGCTGGGCCATCAAGCTGCTGCAGAAGTCCCGCATCCCCGAGATCAGGGGATTCGGGGTCTTCCCGATCGGCGGGCAGTGGCTGAAGACCAGCGATCCCACGCTCGTTGCGCAGCACAAGGCGAAGGTGTACGCGCAGGCCCCCGTCGGCGCGCCGCCGATGTCGGTGCCGCACCTGGACACCCGCGTCGTCGACGGCGAGGCGTCCCTCCTGTTCGGGCCGTTCGCGACCTTCAGTCCGAAATTCCTGAAGACCGGGTCGATGTGGGACATCGTCACGCAGGTCCGCGTCAGCAACATCTTCAGCATGCTGAAGGTCGCGTTCACCAACCTCGACCTGCTCCGGTACCTGGTGTCCGAGCTGCTCAAGACCCGCGCCCGCAAGATCGACAGCCTTCGCGAGTTCATGCCGACCGCCCGGTCGCAGGACTGGGAACTGCTCGATGCCGGTCAGCGCGCACAGGTGATGAAGGGCGGCACCCTGCAGTTCGGAACCGAGGTGATCTCCTCCGCCGACGGCTCCATCGCGGGACTGCTCGGGGCCTCCCCGGGGGCGTCGACGGCGGTGTCGATCATGCTGGGCCTGCTCGCGGACTGCTTCCCGGATCGGATCGAGCAGTGGCGGCCGCGTCTGCAGGAACTGATCCCCAGCTACGGCAGTACCCTGAACGATGACCCGGAAATGGCGCGGGCCACGACCTCGCGCACGGCGCGGGTGCTGGGCCTGACCGCCTGACTCGAGCGGAACCGCCCGTGGCGAAGCTGTACTTCCGGTACGGAGCGATGAACTCCGGGAAGTCGACGGCGCTTCTCCAGGCCGCGTACAACTACGAGGAGCGCGGGCAGCATGTGCTGCTGGCCAAACCTGCGATCGACACCAAGGACGCGGACCGGGTCTCCAGCCGCCTGGGTCTGACGCGGGAGGTGGACTTCCTCATCCCCCCCGGTGCCGACCTGCGCGCCGAGTTCGGACGGCGCCGCGACGTCGTTCGGCGGGCGGGAGCGGACGCGCTCGTTCCCGAGGCCGGCGCCGATGTGGCGTGCCTCCTGGTCGACGAGGCGCAGTTCCTGACGGGCGTGCAGGTCGACGACCTGCTGCGTATCGCGGTGCAGGACGACGTGCCGGTGCTCGCCTACGGCATCCGCACGGATTTTCGCACGCGAGCGTTTCCGGGCTCGGCCAGGCTCCTCGAGATCGCGCACAGTCTGGAGGAGTTGAAGACGATCTGCCGCTGCGGCCGCAAGGCGATCGTCAATGCGCGGCTGTCGGCCGGCCGGTTCGTGTTCGACGGCGACCAGGTCGCCATCGACGAACTCAGCGCCGAACGGGTGACGTACGAGTCTCTGTGCGCGCAGTGCTATCTGCGGGAATCGGGCGGCCGGCTGGGGTGAGACCGCGCGCCGGTCACGGACGCGGCAGTGTCGGCAGCAGCCGCTCCAGGAACAGCGCCGTGTCCTCCCAGCCGGTCACCGCCTGGCAGGGCACCCCGAGCGCCATGACCGGGTAGTCGTTGCCGTCGGGGTCGAGCCGGTCGCCGACGAACAGCATTCCCGACAGCGGGATGCCCGTCTGCTCCGCCAGCTGCCGCATCCCGTAGGCCTTGTCGATGCCCCGGTGCGTGATGTCCACCGACGTCGACCCGCCCGAGCGCACCTCCAGGTCGGGCAGTCGCTCGGCGACCGCGCCACGCAGCACGTTCTTCTTCGCGCCGGTCGGGTCCCACGCGATCTTCGCCTCCAACGGCGCATGCTGCCCGAGCGCGGAGAACGTGATCTGGGATCCCCGGTCCTCCAGGATCGGCCCCCAGGTGCGGCTCTCCCACAGTCCCAGTCGCCGGGCCTCCTGTTCCACGGCGGCGAGCGCGCGGGTCTTCTCGTCGTCGCTCAGGGCGTGCGCGTAGACGGCGGCGACGCCCTCCGCGGTGAGCCGGTAGTACTGCGTGCCGCAGGTCGGGAGCAGATGGAACCGGTCGAGCACCTCCTGCGGCGCCGCGGGGAGCCGGTCCACCACCTGAGTCCGGAACTGCGCCAACTGACCTCCGGAGATGATCGCGACCGGCACGCGCGCGGCCAGGTCGACCAGCAGTTCCGCCATCCGCGCATCCACCGCGCTCTTGGACGGCGCGAGCGTGTCGTCCAGATCGAACGCGACCAGTTCGGGGGTCATCCGGCCTCCAGCAGCGTCACGGTCCCCGCCCCGGCGGGCCCGCCGATCCGCAGATGAACACGAGTCGGGGTGACAGGATTTGAACCTGCGGCCTCTTCGTCCCGAACGAAGCGCGCTACCAAGCTGCGCCACACCCCGTGGCAACCTGTCGAGTCTAACGCGCGCGACGGACGCTGCCGAACCGCGCTCCTCCCGGGCGCGCGCGGACCACTGCCCACGATCCGGCGAGAACCGCCGCGGCCCCGCCCGTGCCCACCAGCGGCAGCATCCATGCGGCACCGGTCGCCGCCAGCAGATCGACGCGGGTGGTCTCGCCCGCGGCGCCGCACTCGCCGGTGGCGAGGACGACCGGCTCCGCCCCGGGCACCGGCCGGTACCGCAACTGCGCCACCCACAGCTTCGTCCCCGGGCGGATGGATACCACGTCGGGCGAGCGGTAGTCGCCGGCCCCGGTGACGGGCACCGGATCCGTCGCAGTCTCCCGGGTCTGGTCGGTGCAGACCGGCGCCTCGCCCGGTTCGGCGTGGAACAGCGTGAACACCAGTTCGGCGTCGGCGGTGGCTGCCAGCGTGGTCACCGTCGCCGTGTCGTGGTAGGGCTCCCCGGTCGCGGCCCGCTCCATAGCCGACGTGACGATCGCCGGCGCCGCCACCCGGGTCGTCTCCTCCGGCGCCCCGCAGGCGCCCTGGCTCAGCAGGCGGCGTTCGCCGTCGGGATGCGTGAACCACAGCTGCTCGACCCAGTAGTGCGTGCCGGCAGCAGTGACCGGGATGGGCGGGGAGGCGTACTCGCCCGCAGCGGGGACCGGGATCGGCGTCGCCGTGGAATCGCCGACCAGTCGCTCGGGGGTGCACGCGTCCGCCGCCGGGATGTCGTCGGAGGCGCGGAAGACCTGGAAGGTCAGCTCGGTCGCGCCGACCACCGGCACCGGCCCGGTGACGATCGCCCGGTCGGCCATCGTCCCGCCGACCTCCGCCGTGGCCGGCGCCGAGGTCGCGACCGTCGGCGCCGGGGCGCGGGTCGTCTCGTGCTCCGCCCCGCACGCGCCGGTGTGCACCAGGCGCCCCTGGGCGTCCACGGCTCGCTCCACCCAGACGTAGACGCCGAAGTCCGGCACGGCAGGCGCGGTCATCACCGCCGATCCCGGCTCGGTCACGCGCGTCGGCGCGTCCGACCCCGACCACACCATGTTCTCGTCCACGCAGGCGTCGGTCGGCGCCGACCCGTCCGGAACCCGGTACACGGCGGCGCTGAGGTCCAGACCGCCCGACGGCACCGCCGCAGCGGCGATCACCAGGTCGCTCATCGGCGCACCGACCGCGGCGACCGGGTCGGCTGCTGACGTGACGGCGGGCACCACCATCACCTGCGAGGCCTCTCCGAACGCCTCCACCCAGGAGTAGCCGGCATCGAGCGCCTCCCGTGTCGGGCCGGGCTGGGCGTCCGCGTCGATGCGCCACACCGCGGTGAAGAACCCGGGGCCGGGCAGTATCCCGTCCGACGCGACCCGGTAGGGCACCGTCGGCCCCGCCGCCGCATCCGTCGTGACGGTGATCGTTCCCACCGGCTCCGCATCCGGCGGCACCGCGGCGCTGACCGAGGGCTCGGACTCCGTGCGGAACACGGTCGCGGTCGCCGTCACCGGCAGGTAGCCGCCGTCGGGAGTGCGCGCCCACGATCCTCGCGCGGACACGAACGCGACGTCGTCGACGTAGGCGCCCTGCGAGACGTACCGGGCCGCGACCTGCGTGGTGACCTGCGGTGCGAAGGTGGTCTCCCGCGGCGCCTGGTCCGCCCCCGCGACCGGGATCTCCAGGGCGCCGCCCGGTCCGGCGGTGTCCTGCCCGCCGGGAGTCGTGAAGTGGTGCACGGCGGCCCGGAACCCGCCGTGCAGCGTCCCCGACCCCGTGACCGACACCGTCGTCGATCCGTCGGGCAGCACGGCCCGGATCGGATACACCGAACCGGCCGTGACGTCTGCGCGCACGTCCGCGCCGGTGTCGGCGAAGACCGCGCCGACGAGCCCCACCTCCCCGGTCGCCCCGGGAACGTCCGCCGCCACGGCCATCGTGCCGGCGAGCGGGTCGAGCGGATCCACCGCGAACACCAGGGACCCGGAGGCCACGGGCGGCGCCGCGGCCACGGCCATGCCCTCCGCGTACAGCGCCGTCGCGCGCTGCTGCACGGCGGCGCTGTGCTCCGGCGCGATCCGGGAGAACACCCAGTCGATCGCTCCGGCCAGGCTGTCGCCGCCGTACCCGAAGTGGTGCAGCGTTTCGTCCCAGTTCGCGATCGCCTTCACCGCCCAGCCGACTGCGGCGGCCTGGACGGGGTCGCCCGTCTGGCCGTAGGTGGACACGAGCATGTTGACGGCGGTCAGCTGCTGCGGGTTCAGCCCTGCCGCATCGCCGCTGATGCCGCGGTCCTCGCTCGCTCCCGTGGGGAGGGCGCGGCCCGGAAGGATGCAGTAGGTGTGGATGCCGCCGACCACCATCGATCCGTGCCACCCGTACGGTGTCCACGGACCCCACGAGCCGAACCCGCTCCCGGGGGACGCGGCCTGGGCGGGAATACCGGCGACGACGGCACCGGTGAGGGTGGCGGCGAGCACCGCGAGCACGGCGAGCAGGCGCTTCATGCCGGCCATCGTGGGCCGGCGGAACCCGGGCGCTCCGTGGCGGCGGACACCCTGTGGATACGGCCCGGGCGCTCGGCGCACTGGGGAGGGACGATCTCAGGCGGAGGGGATCAGAGTGACCAGGGAGGCCTCGGGTCGGCATCCGAACCGCACCGGCGCGTAGATGGACGTGCCGATCCCGGCGCTCACGTTCACCGGGATGCGGCGTCCGGCGTGCTGCCACGTGCTCAGGCCACGCGCCTGGTCCAGCGGCAGGTCGCAGTTGGCCACCAGCGCGTGTCGTGCGCACGGCACCCGCACCTGCCCGCCGTGCGTGTGCCCGGCGAACAGGATGTCGGCACCCAGGTCGGTGAACGCGTCGAGCACGCGCCGGTATGGCGCGTGGGTGACGCCGACGGTGAGCCCGGCATCCTGATCCGGGTGGGCGCGCCGCAGCGCCGCCACCGCCGGGAGGTCGTCCCAGCCCCGGTGGGCGTCGTCCACGCCGAATGCCGCGACCCGGACGCCGCCCGCCGTCACGGTTGCCGCCGCGTTGTCGAGGTCGCGCCACCCGAGCGCGTCGGTGAGGAATCGGTCCAGTGCTCCGGTGTCGAGGCGCCGCTCCCGCGGCCGGCGGGCGGAGGGGCCCGACAGGTATCGGAGCGGGTTGCGGAGCGAAGGCGCCCACACGTCATTGGAGCCGTGCACGAACACGCCGGGGATGCCGGCGAACGGCCCCAGGGCGCGGACGACGCCGGACAGCGCATCGGGGTGTCCGAGGTTGTCGCCGGTGTTCACCACCAGGTCCGGCGCCAGGTCCGCCAGGCCCGCCACCCACCCCGCCTTGCGGTGCTGCCACGGCGCCATGTGGAGATCGGACAGATGCAGCACCCGCAGCGGTGCCGATCCGGGTGGCAGCACCGCCGCGGTGCGGCGGCGAACGGTGTAGAGGTGGCGCTCCACCCCGATGCCCCACACCGCGGCGGCGGTGGCGCCCAGCACCGCGGCGCGTGCGGCGGCGCGGATCAGGGGCACGTCTTCGTGGCGTATCCGATCGCGACGGAGCCACCCAGTCTGACCGGGGTGCCCGCCGCAGGGTCGGTGCCGGTGGCGCGCTCATCGCCGTCAGCCAGGGTCGGGTCAGCTGTGCACGCCCCGGGTGCCCAGGACAGTCCCGCCGCGGAGATCTCGGCGCGAGCATCCGCCAGCTTCTTCCCGGCCACGTTGGGCACGGGGGTGCGCACGCCCAGGCCGTTGCTGGGGTTGATCGTGATCACCGACCCGCCCGGCGCGGACCCGCCGCCCGGGTTCTGCGCGGCCACGATGTTCGTGGCCGCATCGGAGTCCACCGGGTCGCCGACCGAGACCTGGAAGCCCGCGGCCTCCAGCGTCTGCTGGGCCTGGTCGACGGTCATGCCGACGACGTTCGGCAGGTCCTTCGTCACGGTGCGCAGCAGACCGGACGCCGGGTCGGGGAAGGTCCCGCCGGGGTAGAGCTCGTCGGCGCGGGCCTGGATGTCGCGGGCGATCGAATACCGCAGGTTGGAGACCTGCCGGCCGTTCGCCGAGCGGTCGAAGACGCTGGTCTCGCCGATCGAGTTGCCCACCCAGACCGCGGTGGCGACGGCCGTGCTGGACTCGATCATCCAGGTCTGCCACGCCTCGTGCGTTCCGGTCTTGCCGATCAGCTCCGTGCCGTCATACGGGTTGGCTCCCGCGCCGGTGCCGCCGTTCATCACGCCTTGCAGCGCGTAGGCCGCGGTCGCCGCGACCTCGGGGGAGATCACCTGGGTGCACGTCCGCTGCGGCTTGGGGAGCTCCTCGCCCGCCGCATTGGTGACCCGGTCGATCGCCTGAGGCTGGCAGTAGGTGCCGTTGTTGGCGACGGTGGCGTAAGCGCCGGCCATCGCGAGCGGGGACACGTTGTCCGACCCGATCACCTCGTTGGCCACGGCCATCGGGATGGGACTGCCGTCGCCCAGGGTCACGCCCATCTTCGCGGCGACCTTGGCGATGTCGCACAGGTCGAGCTGGGCGGCCATCGCCAGGAAGCCGGAGTTCAGCGACACGGATGTGAACCGCATCGGCGTGCCCACGAAACCGCCCGCGCCACCGAAGTTGCCGATCCGCGTTCCGGACGTGTTCACCCAGTCGCCGCTGCAGGAGTTCGTCATCTTCGGGAAGGCCCGGTTCACGCCGTTGACGACCTCGTTAACCGAGCGCCCCTGCTCGAGCCAGTCCACCAGGGTGAAGATCTTGAAGGTGGATCCGGCGGGGAACCCGTTGGAGTTCCCGAACTGCTGATTGCCGGCGTACACGAGCGAGGAATAGTTCGGGTCGGCGGCCAGTCCCGCGTCCTCGCTGAACTTCGTGTTCTGCGTGATGGAGAGCACCCGTCCGGTCGCCGCCTCGACATTGACGGATGCGGCGCCGAAGTTCATGCCCTCCAGCGAACTCGGCGCGTAGTAGGCCATCGTGCCGCCGGCGGAGTTCTGCAGGTTCCAGTCGAGGGTGGTGTACACCTTGAGCCCGCCGCGGCGCAGGGCGATCTGGCGGTCGTCCGCGGTCTCGCCGAATGCCGGGTCGTTCTTGATGACCGACACGACGTACTGGCAGAAGTAGGGCGCGGTGGATGCGGCGCACCCCTTGGTCGGCTCGGTGATCACCGGCGCGATCGGCTCGGCGACCGCAGCATCGTGCTGCTCCTGGGTGATCTTGCCGTCCTCCAGCATCCGGTCCAGCACATACGTCTGCCGCTGCTTGGTCAGCGCGTACCCGTCGAATGCGCCGTTGAGGGGGGCGCCCGACTCGTCCAACGTGGACCCTTCGGGCATGTCGATGCGGTATGTGTTCGGGTTCTGCACGACGCCCGCCAGGGCGGAGGCCTGCGCGAGATTCACCTGGGAGGCCGGGACGCCGTAGTAGTAGCGCGCCGCGGCGTCGATGCCGTAGGTGATGCCGCCGAAGTTCGCGATGTTCAGGTAGCCGAGAAGGATGTCGTTCTTGGAATACTGCTGCTCCAGTGAGATCGCGTAGCGCATCTCCTGGAGCTTGCGCTGGATCCCCTCGGTGCCGCTGGAGTTCGTCGCCTCGACGAAGCAGTCCTGCTTCTGCTGCTCGTCGGTCGCGTTCCACTCGCACTTCTGGATCAGGATGTTCTTCACGTACTGCTGGCTCACCGAGGACCCGCCCTGCACGTCCCCGTCGCCCTGCAGATTGGAGAGCACGGCCCGCGTCGTGCCGAACAGGTCGATGCCGCCGTGCTCGTAGAACCGCGGATCCTCGCTGGAGAGGATCGCGTCGTACATCACCGGGGCCACCGCATCCCACGTGACGGGGGAGCGGTTCTGATCGTAGAAGGAGGTCATCTCGGCGTACTCGCCGGTGGCCGGGTCCTTCGCGTAGAGCGTGGTCGGCTCCATCAGGTCCGAGATCTCCAGCACGCTCGGCAGGTTGTCGAACAGCGTGATCGCGCTGGAGGCCGCGGCGCTGGTGACCGCGATCGCGGGAGTGACGGTGGCGGTGATGAGCACGCCGGCGACGGCGCTCAGTCCGACAAGACCGGCCAGGCCGCCGAGCGCGCCGCCGGCCTTCCGTTTCGTCTCGGGCATAGGCTTGATGCTAAGCCAGGATGCTGGGGGATCTCTCTACGGTCCTCCGCGCGGCGACGAGCGCGCGGCGACACCACACCACGACACGTTGGAGCGGCGATGATCACCTGGGAGTATCTGACCACCCCGCTCCTGATCCACAACACGGCGGCCATCCTGAACAACTGGGGCCGCCAGGGCTGGGAACTCGTGCAGGTCGTGACCGGACCGGAGGGCGGTCTGGTGGCCTACCTGAAGCGCCCGGTCGACGCGGGCGCGGCCGCGAACGAGGGACTGGATGCCGCCGCGGCAGCATCCCGGCGATTCGAGGGCGAGGCGTGAGCGGCGTCGCCGAGCGTCTGGCCGCCCTCGGGCTTGCGCTGCCGGAGGTGGTGCCGCCGGTCGCTGCGTACATCCCCGCCAAGCGTCACGGCGACCTGGTCCACACGGCCGGGCAGCTGCCGTTCGTGGCGGGGGCGCTGCCGGCCACCGGCAAGGTCGGCGACGGTCATGGCCTGGTGCCCGCGGCGGACGCGGCCGAGTACGCGCGGGTGTGCGCCCTGAACGCGGTGGCCGCGGCCGCCGCGGCGGCCGGGGGGCTCGAGCGGCTGACGGGGGTGCTCCGGGTCACCGGCTTCGTGGCATCCGACCCGTCGTTCACGGCTCAGCCGGGCGTGGTGAACGGCGCGAGCGAGCTCCTGTCGGAACTGTTCGGAGAACAGGGCCGGCACGCGCGGTCCGCCGTCGGGGTCGCGGTGCTGCCGCTGGACAGCCCTGTCGAGATCGAGGTCGTGTTCACCGCCGGCTGAGCCGGTCAGCGCACCTGCGATGCGATGACGGTCATCACCGTCGAGTCCGCGAGGGTGGTGGTGTCCCCGACCTCACGGTTCTCCGCCACGTCCTGCAGCAGGCGTCGCATGATCTTCCCCGATCGGGTCTTGGGCAGTTCCGCGACAATGTAGACGTCGCGCGGCCGGGCGATCGGGCCGATCTCCTCCCCGACCCAGCCGCGCAGCCGCTGCGGGAGACCGTCGACGGCGTGGCCGCGCAGGTACTCCTCCCGGATGACGACGAAGGCGACGATCGCCTGTCCGGTCGTCTCGTCCGCCGCCCCCACCACGGCCGCCTCTGCGACCGCCTCGTGCGCGACGAGCGCCGACTCGATCTCCGCGGTGGACAACCGGTGCCCGGAGACGTTCATGACGTCGTCGACGCGTCCCATCAGCCAGATGTCGCCGTCCTCGTCGCGCCGTGCGCCGTCGCCGGCGAAGTAGTAGCCGTGGCGTTCGAAGCGCTCCCAGTAGGTCCGGACGAAGCGCTCGGGGTCTCCCCACACGCCGCGCAGCATGCTCGGCCAGGGCTCCGTGACCACGAGCAGGCCCCCGGAGCCATGCGGCACACCGGAGCCGTCCTCGTCCACGACATCCACTCGGATGCCGGGCAGCGGAACCTGCGCGGAGCCGGGCTTGGTGTGGGTGACTCCCGGCAGTGCGGAGATCATCATCGCGCCGGTCTCCGTCTGCCACCAGGTGTCCACGATCGGTGCGCGCCCGCCGCCGATCACCTCGCGGTACCACATCCACGCCTCCGGGTTGATTGGTTCGCCGACCGAGCCGAGCACCCGCAGGGTGCTGAGGTCGAACCGGTCCGGAGTCTCGCGACCGGTCTTCATGAACGAGCGGATCGCGGTGGGAGCGGTGTAGAGGACCGTGACGCCGTACTTCTGAATGATCTCCCACCACCGGCCCGGATGCGGCGACTCCGGGGTGCCCTCGTACAGCACCTGCGTCGCCCCGTTGGCCAGCGGCCCGTAGGCGACGTAGGTGTGCCCGGTGATCCAGCCGACGTCGGCGGTGCACCAGTACACGTCCGATTCGGGATGCAGGTCGAACACGGCCCGGTGCGTGAACGCGGCCTGGGTGAGATACCCGCCGCTGGTGTGCAGGATCCCCTTCGGCGTGCCGGTGGTGCCGGAGGTGTACAGGATGAACAGCGGGTTCTCGGCCGGGAACGGCTGGGCCACGTGCTCCGCGGAGGCGGCGGGCACGACGTCGTGCCACCAGATGTCCCTGCCCGCGGTCCATTCCACGTCGTTCCCGCCCCGACGCACCACGAGCACGTGCTCGACGGTCTGCTGCGGCCCGTGGCCCCGGTCGGCGAGCGCCCGGTCGACGGCGGGCTTCAACGGGGAGACCGCGCTCTTGCGGTAGCCGCCGTCGGCGGTGATGACCAGCTTCGCTTCCGCGTCGTCGATCCGTGCGCGGAGGCTGTCGGCGGAGAACCCGCCGAACACGACGGAGTGGATCGCCCCGATCCGCGCGACCGCGAGCATCGAGGCGATCGCCTCGGGGATCATCGGCAGGTAGATCGCGACCCGGTCGCCGGGGCCCACGCCGAGAGCGGTCAGCACGTTCGCGAGGCGCTTCACCTCCTCGGTGAGCTCGGCGTAGCTGATGCGGCGCTCATCGCCCGGCTCGCCTTCCCACAGGAGAGCGAGCCGGTCGCCGTTGCCCGCGGCGACATGGCGGTCGAGGCAGTTGTAGGCGACGTTCAGTTCGCCATCGGCGAACCAGCGGGCGAACGGCGGCTCGGACCAGTCGAGCACCTCGGTGAACGGGGTGTCCCAATGCAGCAGCGACCGCGCCTGATCGGCCCAGAAGGCCTCCCGCTCCGATGCCGCCCCATACAGGTCCGCACCCGCGACGGCCGCGGTGGCGAAGTCCGGCGGCGGCGGAAAGCGCCGGCTCTCGCTGAGCAGATTGTCGATGCGGCTGGACATGTGCGCTCCTTCGCGTGCGGTCTCGCCCGGCCGGATCCGCCGGCCCCGTGCTGGGCCACTGTAACCCCGTCCCGCGGCCCGCGACACCGGCGTGGAGACCCCGGATCGCGCACCCGACGCCGATGCGCGATATATCACCCCCGCGGCAGGCCGCTCCCGTTTTGCGGGCCGTCGCCAGATGCGTAAGCTCGGCTGCGCCCGGACACGCTCCGGGGGCCACGGCCACCCATCACCCCCAATATGGCGCCGTGTGCGGCGGCATCCCGACCCCCCAACGGGATGCCGCCTTTCTCATTCCCGTCTCATTCCCGCAGTCGCGCTCCGGGGTCGAGCGGAGCCGTTCTCCTCTCCCCACGCGCCCGACCCGGCCGCCCGGTGCCGCGTGTCCGGATCCCGCCGTGACCCCGCGCCCCCGGCTCCTACCGTGGCGGCATGCAGCCCTTCGTCGCCCGCCCCCGCGCCACCGGCGACGACAATGGCACAGCAGCCGCCGCGCCCGTGTGGCCGGCCGCGCTCGAACCGCTGCATCCGTTCCTTTCCGACCCCGACGTGACCGACATCTTCGTGAACGGCGGGACGGGGCTGTTCGTCGACGACGGGCACGGCGCTCGACCGGTGCCGGGGTGGCGGCGATCCGAAGAGCAGGTGCGTGCGCTCGCGGTGACACTCATCGGTCTGGGCGGACGGCACATCGACGACGCCACCCCGTGCGTGGACGTGCGCCTGCAGCACGGCGTGCGCGTGCATGCCGTGCTGCCGCCCGTCGCCGCCGGCGGGACCGCGATCTCGGTGCGCGTGCCGCCTCGGCAGGACGTGGACCTGGCGGATCTGCGCGCCCGTGGGATGGTCGACGAGGTCACCGAGGCCCGGCTGCGGCGCATGGTCGCCGATCGCCGCAACCTGCTGGTGACCGGTGCGGGCGGCAGCGGCAAGACCACCCTCTTGGGAGCGCTGCTCAGCATCGCGCCGAAGACCGAGCGGATCGTGACCATCGAGGACGTCGCGGAGCTGCGGATCGTCCATCCGCATCACGTCGCGCTGGAGGCGCGACAGCCGAATCTGGAGGGCGCCGGCGGCATCGGCCTCCCTCGGCTCGTGCGGGAGGCGCTGCGCATGCGCCCGGATCGTCTGGTGGTGGGCGAGTGCCGTGGGGAGGAGATCCGCGACCTGCTGTCGGCGCTCAACACCGGCCACGATGGCGGCGCCGGCACCCTGCACGCGAACGGGCTGGACGAGGTGCCGGCGCGCCTGGAAGCACTGGGTGCGCTGGCGGGACTGGAGCCGCCCGCCGTGGCGCGGCAGGTCGCCAGCGCCATCCATCACGTGGTGCACCTGGAACGCGACGCCCAGGGGGTTCGCCGCGTCGTCGGCATCGGCCGTCCCGCGGTGGGACGGGAGGGACTGCGGATCGAGGTCGATCCGTGACCGGCCGGTTCCGGCTGCCGCGGGTGCTGCGCGCAGCCCTCCGGCGCGCACAGGCGCCTCCCGACCCGCCGTCCGCGACCGTGCTGCGACTGGCGGTGCTGCTCCAGGCCGGCATCGCCCCCGCAGGCGCGTGGCGGTACCTGGCCCGGGCCGGCGACGCCGACGCGGAACGGGTGATCACCGGGTACGAGGAAGGGTCCGCCCTCGCCGAACGCATCGCCGCGCTCGGGGTGGGCTGGTCGCCGGTTTCGGCCGCGTGGTCGGTGGCCACGGTCGTAGGCGCCCCGCTCGCGGACGCCCTGCGCGCGATGGCGGCGGCGCTGCGGGACGCCGACGAGGGGCGGGACGAGATCCGCGTGGCGCTGGCGGAGCCGGCGGCGACATCACGGCTGATGACGTGGCTGCCGCTCCTGTCCGTCGCACTGGGCGTCGTCCTCGGCTTCGACACCCTCGCCGCCCTCGCGACCCCTATGGGCGTGGCCTGCGCGGCGGCGGGGGTGACGCTCATGATCGTCGCCCGCCGCTGGACGGGCCGGATGGTCGCCGCCGCGCAGCCGCCACCCGGCGTTCCCGGTCTCTACCCCGAACTCGTCGCCATCGCCCTGACCGGCGGGGTGTCCCTGGAGCGCGCGCAGCAGCTCGCCGCGGCGCACGAGTCGCCCGACGCGGAGAGCTCCCGGCTGCTGACGCTGTCCGGCGACGCCGGCATCCCCGCCGTCGAGTTGCTGCGGGCGGCCGCGACCCTGGAGCGGCACCGCTCGCGCACCGAGGGCCGGCTGCGGGCGGCGGCGCTCGCGACCCGGTTGATGCTGCCGCTCGGGGTGTGCGTCCTGCCCGCGTTCATGGCGCTGGGCGTCGCGCCGCTCGTTCTCGGAATCCTCGGCACCACGCCGATGACCGTCTGATCGCGCGCACCGTCCACCTGTCGCCGATCACCGAGCCCGATGCACCGCCGAGCGGGCGCGGATCACCTTGTACACCTCGAACCACGCGACCCCGGCGATGCCCGCGACGATCGCGACGACCCAGTCGAGCGGGCCGAGGGGCCCGAATCCGAACGCGTCGCGGACCACG
>CAVOZX010000038.1:0-25574 GCA_963701365.1 uncultured Actinomycetota bacterium
TTCCTCACCCCGCGGGCCATCGACGCGTCGGCGGTCGTGGAGTCCGCCGTGATCGTCGAGCGCGCCGGGCTGGACCTGGTGGCGTTCCAGGACCATCCCTATCAGCCGGCCTTCCTGGACACGTGGACCCTGCTGAGCTTCGTCGCGGCCCGCACCGACCGGGTCGGGCTCGTCCCCGATGTCCTCACTCTGCCGCTGCGCCCGCCGGCGGTCCTCGCCCGTGCCGCGGCGAGCCTGGACCGGCTCTCCGGGGGCCGGGTGCGGCTGGGCCTGGGAGCGGGCGCGTTCTGGGAGGGCATCGTCGCGATGGGCGGCGCGCCGCTCCGACCCGGGGACGCCGTGAGCGCGCTCGAGGAGGCGATCGGGATCATCCGCGCGCTGTGGGACGTGTCCGCGCCCGGCGGCGCGAGCGTCGACGGCCGGTTCCATCGCGTGCACGACGCCCGACGCGGACCCGCCCCGGCGCACCCGGTGCCGATCTGGCTCGGCGCGTACAAGCCTCGGATGCTGGCTCTGACCGGGCTCTCGCCGACGGCTGGCTGCCCTCGCTCGGATACCTTCCGGCCGGGGGGCTCGCTGCCGGGAATGCGGCGATCGATGCGGCCGCTGTCGCGGCGGGCCGTGATCCGGCGGCGATCCGGCGGGTCCTGAACATCCCGCCCAGCCGCGCCGACTCCGTCGGCTGGGCGCGGATGCTGGCGAGGCTGGCGACGGAGCAGGGCGTCAGCGGATTCGTGCTGGCCACCGACGATGCCGCGCAGATCGGGCGGTTCGCCGTCGAGGTGGTTCCGGCGGTGCGGGACGCCGTAGGGTCGGCGCGCGGCGCGGCCTGAGCGTCAGTCGCCCAGTTCGTCGGCGATCCGCAGTTCCAGGCCGAGCTGGTCGGCATCCAGTTCCGCCAGTGCGTGCCGCAGCGACGCGGTGCTGAACTCCCCCGTGGCGCTGATCTCCACGAGCCGGCGCCGCATCACCTCGATGAGCGCCAGCCGCAGCTCCAGGATGTCCCGGGCCAGCGCGGTGGTGTCGTCATCGGGCGGCTCCACCAGTGCGGGACCCACCCGGGCCACGAGCTCCGGCGGGAACGGCTCGCCGTCCCGACGCACCGCGCGCGAGTCCCGTAGCGCCGCCGCCGCGGCCGAGCGCAGCCGCGCGTCCAGCCGGGCCCGCTCGTCACGGGAGGGTTCGGCCGTCGCATCCGGCGGGATCCGCAGCATCCGCACCAGCGGCGCGAGGGTGAAGCCCTGCACGAGCAGGCTGATCGTGGCGACCATGAACGCGACGAACACGAGCAGTGCTCGCTGGTCCGTGTCCGCCGGCAGGGTCTGCGCGGCCGCCAGCGTGACGACACCGCGCATCCCGCCCCAGACGATCACGGCTCCGTGCTTCCACCCCAGCGGCTGAGCGCGGTAGTAGTCGAGGTCGGACGCCAGCCGGCGCAGCCGCTGCCGCATCGCGCCTCGCGCGTGCTCCGGCGGAGCCGGCGCACGCGGGGGCGGCCCGGCCGCCGACGGTCCACCGCCCGGTGCGGATGCCGCTCGGCGTGCCCGGCCATGCTGCCAGCCGATGAGCACCGCGATGTAGCCGGCCCGCACGGCGAGAATCACCCCGAGTGCGATGAGGGCGAGCCAGGTGCCGTGCCACAGACCCCCGTGATCCTCGAGATTCCGGGTGACCACGTCGGTGAGCTCCAGGCCCATGAGGAGGAACACTCCGCCCTCCAGCAGCAGTTCCACCGTGCGCCAGTTCAGTTCGTCCGACAGCCGCTGCTCCGGGGTGAACCAGCGCGCGGCGCCCTGCCCGGTCACGATCCCGGCCACCACCGCGGCGACCAGGCCCGAGCCGCCGAGCGCTTCCGTGGGCAGGTAGGCGATGAACGGCACGGTGAAGCTGAGCGCGGTGTTGGCCGCGGGGTGTCGCACCCAGGCGCGCACCCGCAGGTTCACCAGGCCCACCGCCGCCCCCACGACGGCTGCGATCGCCACCCCCCAGAAGAAGCTCCCCGCCGCGTCGCTCCACGAGAAGCCCGCCGCGATCGCCGCGACGGCGGTGCGCAGCAGCACCAGCGCGGTCGCGTCGTTGAGCAGGCTCTCGCCCTCCAGCATGGTCACCACCCGCGGGGCGAGTCCCATCCGGCGCGCGATCGAGGTGGCCACCGCATCCGTCGGGCTCAGGATCGCACCGAGCGCGATGGCCAGTCCCGGGCTGATTCCCGGGACCGTCGCCAGGAACACGAGTGCCAACACCACCGAGGTGATCACCACCAGGAGCACCGACAGTCCGGCGATCGGCGTGAAGTCACGGCGGAATTCGATGGCCGGCAGCTGCACCGCGGCCGAGTACAGGAGCGGCGGCAGCACGCCGACGAGGATCCACTCCGGATCGATCGGCTGCAGGTGCGGGATGAAAGGCGCGACCGCCATCAGCAGACCCAGCACGACCAGGATCAGGGGGCCGGCGATGTTCGCGCGCTGCCCGACCGCGGTGACCACGCACACCAGCACCACGCCGATCACGACGATCAGGATCAGCTCCACCCCGCGTCCTCCCTGCGGCCCGTGCCGGATCGAGCCTATTGCGCCGCCGCCCCGTCCCCTGCGCGGTCCGCGCCCGCCCGGACCGATACGGTGGGCCCATGACGGTCAGCGCGCTCGACGAAGTGCTGTATCCGCCGTTCGAGCCCTTCCAGGACGGGATGCTGCCGGTCGGAGACGGGCAGCGCATCTACTGGGAGCAGTCCGGGAACCCCGACGGCAAGCCCGTCGTGTTCCTCCACGGCGGGCCCGGCGGCGGCACCGCCGCGTGGCACCGCCGGTTCTTCGACCCCGACCGCTACCGCGTCGTGCTGTTCGACCAGCGCGGCTGCGGACGCTCCACCCCGCATGCGAGCGAGCCCGACACGGATCTGCGCCACAACACGACGTGGCATCTCGTGGCCGACATCGAACTGCTGCGGCGCAACCTCGGCATCCCGCAGTGGCAGGTGTTCGGCGGCTCGTGGGGGAGCGCCCTCGCGCTCGCGTACGCGCAGGCGCACCCGGAGGCGGTCACGGAGATCGTGCTGCGCGGGGTGTTCACGCTGCGCCGTCACGAACTGGAGTGGTTCTACGAGGGCGGGGCGGCGGCGCTGTACCCGGATCTGTGGGAGGACTACCTCGCACCGATCCCCGTGCTGGAGCGCTCGCGCCTCATCGACGCGTACCACCGGCGACTGTCCGACCCTGACCCCGCCGTCCACAGCCCCGCAGCGGTCGCGTGGACCCGCTGGGAGGCGGCGAGTCTCACCCTCCGACCCGACCCCGAGCTGGTGTCGGAGATGACCCGGCCCGATGAGGCGATCGCGTTCGCCCGCATCGAGAACCACTACTTCGTGCACGGCGGCTGGTTCGCCGAGGGACAGCTGATCCGCAACGTCGACCGCATCCGCCACCTGCCGGCCGTGATCGTGCAGGGCCGGCACGACGTGTGCACGCCCATGATGACCGCGTGGGATCTGCACCGCGCCTGGCCGGAGGCGGACCTCGTGATCGTGGACGACGCCTCCCACTCGGCGGGGGAACCGGGGATCGCGCGGGCCCTGCGCGCGGCGACCGACCGGTTCGCGGACTGACCAGCTCGGGAGGAGCCATGGACGACGAACTGGCGGCATCTCTGGATCTGCGGATGGCGGAGCGGGCGCTGGCTCGCAACCGACTGGGCGCCGAGCCGCTGTCGGCGGACGCGGCGTACCGCATCGTGCACGACGAGGCTCTCCTGGACGGGAATGCGCGCCTGAACCTCGCCACCTTCGTCACCACGTGGATGGACGACTCGGCGGACCGGCTGTACGCCGAGACGTTCGACAAGAACATGATCGACAAGGACGAGTATCCGTCGACGGCGGCGGTGGAGGAGCATTGTTGGCGCATCCTCGCCGACCTGTGGCACGCCCCCAGCGCCCGGGATGCGGCGGGCACCTCCACCACCGGCTCGTCGGAGGCGTGCATGCTCGCCGGGCTCGCGTTCAAGCGCCGCTGGCAGCACGCTCGGCGTGCGGCGGGCCTTCCCGCAGACAGGCCGAACCTCGTGATGTCCGCGGCGGTGCAGGTGTGCTGGGAGAAGTTCTGCAACTACTGGGACGTGGAGATGCGGCTGGTGCCGGTCACCGAGCAGCATCCGGTGTTCGACGGGCACCGCCTCGAGCACTACGTGGACGAGAACACCATCGGTGTGGTGGCGATCATGGGGGTGACGTTCACGGGCGCGTACGAACCGGTGCGGGAGATCGCCGCGGCGCTGGACGCGATCCAGCAGCGCACGGGGATCGACGTGCCGATCCACGTCGACGGCGCGTCCGGGGCGATGATCGCCCCGTTCCTGCAACCGGACCTGGAGTGGGACTTCCGGCTGGAGCGGGTGCACTCCATCTCCACGTCCGGACACAAGTACGGCGGGGTCTACCCGGGGGTCGGTTGGGTGGTGTGGCGGGAGGCCCGCTGGCTGCCGGAGGATCTCGTGATGCGGGTGTCGTACCTGGGCGGGGAGATGCCGACGTTCGCCCTGAACTTCTCGCGTCCGGGCGCGCAGGTGCTGCTGCAGTACTACATGTTCCTGCGGCTGGGCTACGCCGGCTACACCGCGGTGCAGCAGGGCGCACAGGATGTGGCGGTCCACCTCTCGCGCGCGATCGGCGCGATGGCGCCGTTCCGGCTGCTCAGCGACGGTACCGACATCCCCGTGTTCGCCTGGACGCTCCGCGACGGGCACACGGCGAACTGGGACCTCTACCACCTCAGCGACCGGCTGCGCATGCGGGGCTGGCTCGTGCCGGCCTATCCGATGCCCAAGAGCCTGGAGCACATGACGGTGCAGCGGATCGTGGTGCGCCGCGACCTCAGCATGGACATGGCCGACAAGCTGCTGGCGGACCTGGCCGCGGAGGTCGACTACCTCGACCGGCTCACCTCCCCGATGCCTCGGGAGGGACGCCGACCCGGCTTCCACCACTGAGGCGGGATGCCGCCCGGACCGCCCCGGAGCCGGACCCTCGGGCCGGCGGGAGCGGTCAGATCAGCGCGAGGTCGCGCAGTTTCGCCTCCACGTCGGCGTTGGCGGGCTCGACGTGGTGGGACCCGTCCGGGTAGACGACCACGGGGATGTTGGTGCGACCCGAGATCTCCCGGGCGACGTCCGCGGCGGACGGGTCGGCCTCCAGGTCGATGTACGTGTAGTCCACGCCGAGATCGTCCAGCTGCGCCTTCGTGCGGCGGCAGTCGCGGCACCATGCCGCCCCGAACATGGTCAGCGATCCGGTTGCGTCGGTCATGCGGTCAGCCTACGGCGAATGGGAGGGGTGCGGCTTGATACCGATCGGGTAGCGGATTGCTGTGGGAACGCTGAACCCCGGGTTCGCTCAGGGTCGCCATGCCACGATGGGAAAGGTCGGTGCCGATTCGCGGCCCGGCATCGTCCATGGAGGCTCATGAGCATGCGGGTGACCGTCGTGGTGCCGACGTTCAACGAAGCCCCCAACGTCCCCGTTCTGGTTGACCGGATCGCCGCCGCGATGGACGGCGTGGACGCCGACATCCTGTTCGTCGACGACAGCACGGACGACACCCCCGCGGCCGTCCTCGCGGCAGCGGCCGACGCGCCCCTGCCGGTGCGTCTCATCCACCGCGATACCGCGCAGGGGGGGCTCAGCGGCGCGGTGATCCGCGGGATCACCGAGGCCGACGCGGATGTGTGCGTCGTCATGGACGCGGATCTGCAGCATCCTCCGGAGGAGATCCCGGCGCTCATCAACCGGTACCGGCGGGGCGACGTCGACGTGGTCGTGGCATCCCGCTACACCGCGGCGCGCCGCAGCAGCGGGTTCGCCGACACTTCGCGGGCCCTGGTGTCGCGGGCGTCGACACTCGCGACGAAGGCGATGTTCCCGTTCCGCCTGAAGGACGTGACCGACCCGATGACCGGGTTCTTCCTCGTGGACCGCCGCGCGATCGACCCGGCCGAGTTGGAGCCGCGCGGATTCAAGATCCTGCTGGAGATCCTCGCCCGGCGGCCGCTGCGCGTTGCCGAGGTGCCCTTCCAGTTCGCCACGCGCGCCGCGGGCGAATCCAAAGCCAGTGTGCGGCAGGGGCTGGCGTTCCTCGTGCAGCTGACCGCGCTGCGCTTCGGGAAGATGTCGCTGTTCGCGATCATCGGCGGGCTCGGCGCCATCGCGAACCTGGCGATCATGTGGCTGCTGACCGAGGCGGACATGAACTACACGGCCGCGGCGATCATCGCGGCGGAGATCACGATCGTGGGGAACTTCCTGCTCCAGGAGCGGTTCGTCTTCCAGGACATGAAGGGCGCGGCATCCTCCGTCTGGGTGCGGTTCGGGAAGTCCGCTGCGTTCAACAACGCCGAACTCGTCGTGCGGGTGCCGGTGATCGCGCTGCTCGTGAACGCGTGGCACATCCAGAGCGTGATCGCCGCGGGGATCACCCTGGTCGTCGCGTTCGTGGTGCGGTTCCTGTACCACTCCCTCGTCGTGTACGCGCCGCGTCGCGCGGGCCGCAAGGCGACGGTCGCCTCGCGGTTGGCCGACGAGATCGACCGGCAGTCCCTCTCGCCCGGGGAGCTGTGAACCGGCCCGGCCACGCGTGAGGCCGCCTACCCCACGGCGGCGATGAACTCCGACATCGTCGTCCCCGCGTTGATGCGGATGCACGGGAGCGCCAGCTTGTCGGCGCCCTGACGCACGTACCCCTGCTCCGTGGTGCGGGCCAGCTCGAACCCGGCCTGAGCGACACCCGCCTTCGCGATGTCGTTGTAGTGGCCGAACGGATAGGCGACGACCTCTTTCGCGCCGAGGATGCCGGCGGATGTCTCGAGGTCGGCGGCGACCTCGTCCGCGGTCGCGTTGACCATCCGGCCGCGGCCGTCGGCACCCGACTCGTGCATGTCGTGCGTGTGCGACCGCTGCAGCACGAACCGGGACGGGGTGGGCTCGGACCGCCACTTCGTGATCACGAAAGAGGTGGTGAGGATGCCGTGCTGGTCGACGATCGGCACGGCCAGCTGCAGCCAGGACGCGTCGGCGTCGTCGTCGGTGACGATGACGGAGCGGTGGGGAAGCCAGAGTCGCCCGTCGATGAACGCGGCGAGCTCGTCCCACGTCGGCAGATAGAAGCGCTGATCCGACAGGTATGCCATCTGCGCGGCGAAATCCCCGGTGTAGAGGTAGTTGGCGCTGAGCCATCCGCCTTCGCCTGCCGGGTCGGTGGTGAACTGGTGATACATCAGGATCGGCACGGCGACGTCGTCGGCGGCGACCTGCTCGGGTGCGATCCACCCGCCCACGAGCGTCATCCGACGGTCCGTGCAGGCGACGAGGTCCGCACCGTTCACGCGCGCCGTGGTGCTCAGTGTCGCGGCATCCGCGGCGTCCGGGTACCAGCCGGCGAACACCCAGCCGTCCCGGTGCGGGATCGGCAGGTGCGAGAACAGCTGACCCTGCGCCTGCAGGGCCGGTGGGACGGTGATGCCCTCTCCGGTGAAGGAGACCGCGCAGGCAGCGGGGTCGTCCGTCGTGCTCAGCAGCTGATCGGCGGCGGACAGTGGCGTGGGACTCGGTGTGGCGGCGGCGGGCGCGGCGTCCGCGGGAGCGTCCGTGCGGGCGAGCAGCGGCGGGACCACCGTCACCCCGGCGATGACGGCGAGGACCACCGCGGCCGCCGTGACAATGGTGCGGATCAGGCGCCGGCGCCGCCGGTGCGACATCCGGCTCGCGCGTCGCTGCCGTCGGGTCTGGTCCATCGGTGCGTCCCCGCTCGGATCGGCCTCGGCGACCGCCATGCCGCCTCCGCGATCCTAACGGTCACGGCCGGAGCCGGTCACATCACCACGTCGACCACGAGCACGTCGCCGGCTGCGCGTGACACGCACGGATACATGATGCCCGCGGCATCCTTCCCCGCGTCGTCGCCGAGCGAGTCACGGTGCAGCGGCCGGCCCGCGAGGACCCGGAGCTCGCACGCCCCGCACACCCCCTGCCGGCAGGATCCGGCGATCGGTGCGCCCGCGTCCTCCAGCACGTCCAGGACGCTGCGGTCGGCGGGCACGCGGAAGACGCCCACGCCCGGCATCTCCACGCGCAGCGGGCGCGGAGGCGTATCGGGTCGGGCCATCGGCGTGAACCGCTCCACGTGCAGCCGATCGGCCGGCACGGACGCGCTCAGCTCGTCCAGCAGCGGGGCCGGGCCGCACGCGTACACCTGCGCGCGACTGCCCGCCGCGATCGCCGCGGCGGGCAGTCGCGCCGGATGCTCGTCGCGGGCGTGGATGACCACGCGATCGGGATGCCGCGCGGCGAGCGCGTCGGCGAACGGCATCGCCGCGCGGGATCGCCCCAGATACAGCAGACGCCACGTCCGCCCGGCCGGAAGCGCGCGGATCATCGTGACGATCGGCGTGATGCCGATGCCGCCGGCGATGAACAGGTACTCGTAGGCGGGTTCCAGCGGGAAGTGGTTGCGGGGCGGCTCCACGTCGAGCGTGTCGCCGTGCCGCAGGATGTCGTGGATGTAACTGCTGCCGCCGGCCGATGCGGCGGAACGCTGCACGGCGATGTCGTAGCCGCCGGTATCGGCCGGGTCGCCGCACAGCGAGTACCGGCGGGACAGGCCACCGGGCAGCAGCAGGGTCAGGTGCGCGCCGGGGTTCCACGGCGCTGTCGGCTCCCCGTCGGCGGGCTCGAGCCGCACGCGCACCACGTCCTGCGCGAGGGGCGTCACCCCCGCGACCCGCATGCTCCGGGCTGCGGGGGCCGAGAATCCGCGTCCGCGATCCCGTGCGCGCCGCCGCTGCGCCCCCACGGATCCGATCACCTGGCGGACGATGACGGCGCCTGCGGTGACGACGATGAGCGCGGTCGACACGGTGATGTACCACCATGCGCCGGTGTCGGACCCGGCCAGGGCGGCATGGAACGCGACCATCGCGACGACGGCGTAGCTGGCGTAGTGCAGGCCCTTCCAGGCGCGGCGGGGGAGGATCCGCATCACGGCCGACGACAGGGCGACGGCGACCAGGAGGTAGAGGGCGACGACGCCCAGCGCGAGCGCCCATGGCCGGTAGGAGGTCTGGAACGGCACCAGGGCCGCGAGGGCACCGAACCCGAGGGACTGCATGTAGGGGTCGAGCAGCAGCGCGCCGACGTGGACCGCGGTCATCAGCAGGGCGAGCGAGCTGAGGTGGGCGTGCAGGCTCCGCAGCCACGCCGGGTTGTCGGCGGCGCGCAGCACTCGGGTGGCCAGGAGCACGCCCCACAGTGCGGTGGCCGTCAGCAGTGCCCACGCCACGATCCCGGCCGCGCGGGCGGCGTACCACCACAGGTGCGTTTCGGTCACAGGTAGCGGTTCCAGGCGGCGGAGGCGTGCACGCGGCCGTCCATCGTCACGACGAGCCCCGCCGCGCCTTGACTCGCAAGCCACGCCAGGTACTCGGGCACCGGCCGGAGGAAGCCGGGTTTCGTGAGCACCTCCGCGCGGGCGCCGGTGGGTGCGATCACCGTGACGGTCGCCGCATCCGTCGCGACCGGCGCGCCGCTGCGAGGGTCGAGGAGGTGGTGCACGAGGCGACCGTCCGGCCCGACCCGGCGCGTCCGGAGCGTGCTGGAGGTGGCGACGGCCCCGCGCGCCAGCCGCACGACGCACAGATGCTCTCCGGGATGGAACGGGTCCTCCACTCCGATGCGCCACGCACCGGACGCGCCTGGGGTGCCGCCGGCGACGACCTCCCCGCCGATCTCCACCAGCACGCCCGCCGCACCGGCATCGACCGCTGCGCTCACGATGATGTCCGCGGCCAGACCCTTGCCGATGCCGCCGGCGTCGAGGGTGGTGCCGGGGGGCAGGGTCACGGTGTCATCGGCGATGCGGATGCCTCCCGCGTCACCGGGTGCCTGCGCCGTGACCGGCAGATCGGTGACGCATGTCGGGTCGGAGCGGGATGCGGCGTACCCCGCTGCGACGAGCGCGGGCAGCAGTGTCGGGTCGAAGTCCCCTCCCGTGCGGCGGTGGCCGTCCAGCATGGCGCGCACGAGCTGAACCGTCCACGGATGGACCCGGCACGGCGCTCCTTCGGATCGGTTCAGCCGGGACACGTCGCTGTCGGGCCGGAATCGGCTCCACAGTTCGTCCAGTCGCCGCGCCGTCGCGAGGCCCTCGCCGAGCACGTCCGCGGGCGGGTCGCCCAGCACCGTGATGGCGACGGGGTTCCCCATCGCCCGGCCCGACGCGCGGGTGCGCGCGGACGGTGCCGCCGTGTCGACGGCGTCGGTGGCGGTCATCTCAGCCTCCGGATCCGCGGGTGGTGGCGTCGACGGGGGCGGGAGCCGCCGGGGCCGGAGCGGGTGCGGCCGGCGCCGGGGCCGGAGCGGGGGCATCGGCCGGTGCGGCCGGTGCCGGTGCCGGAACGGGCGCCGACCCTCCGGTGTCGGCGGGTCCCGGGTCGGCGGGGTCCGCCGGGGCGGAGTCGGCGGGCGGCGCGGCCTGCGGCGCCTCGACCGGCGCCGCTTGTTCCGGGGCCGGAGCGGGTGCGGCCGGCGCGGTGGTCGCGGGTGCGGTGACGGATGGTGCGGCGACTCCGGCGGTTCCGGCGGCGGGCAGGGCGATCAGGCCGGCGAGGATGCCGCCGAACGCCGCCACGGCCGCGACGTCCGTGACGGTGCGCGCGATCCGCGCCGGGTCGCGCCGCTCAGTCGTCATCCCCGTGGTCTTCGAACGAGTCCTCCGGGTCGTCGGCGTGATCCTCGTCCTCGTGGTCCTCGGTCTCCTGCGCGTCGTCGTCCTCGAATGCGTCGTCGCCGGGGTACACGCCCGGGGCCGGGTCGGTGGCGGTGCCGGCCGACCCGCCGCTGACCGCGTCCACCGCCGGCGCCGTTCCGGTGTCGGCGGTGGATCGGTCGACCGGTGACGGGACCGCCGGCTCGTCGGACGTGGCGGCCGGATGGGGGGACGGGTTCGCGACTGGTGCCGCCCCGGGGGACGGGTAGGCATCGGTGACGCTGACGGTAGCCGCCGTGTCCACGGGATTCAGTACTCCGAGGGTGGTGGCGTTGGCGGCCGCGGCCGCCGCGGCGGCTCCCACGACGCCCAGCACGGACAGGGCGGTGATCGCTGTGCGCTTCATGGACCTCACGCTAGGGCGGCGATGGTGAACCCCCGTCCCGCGGACGTCCAAGATTCGTCAAAATCCTGTTTCCCCGGCCTTCGCCGCCGCGGATCGGGTCCGCCGGCCAGCACAATGGCACCGTGCGCGTGCTGCTCATCGAGGACGACGCTGCGGTGGCGGCCGGGGTGCTCGATGCGCTGCGGGAGGCGGGAATGGCGGGGTCGCACGCCGCGACCGCCGCGGCGGGACTGGCAGGGCTGGGCGAGGCGGACCTCGTGCTGCTGGATCTGGGACTGCCCGACGCGGACGGCGTGGAGGTGTGCCGCCGCATCCGGTCGGTGTCGGCCGTGCCCATCATCGTGGTCAGTGCGCGCGGCGACGAGATCGATCGGGTGATCGCGCTGGAGGTGGGGGCCGACGACTACCTGGTCAAGCCGTTCGGCTTCCGGGAGCTGGGGGCGAGGATCCGGGCGGTGATGCGCCGGGCCGGTCAGACGGATGCCGTCGCGGCGTCGACGTCGCGCTCGGTCGGTCCGCTCACCGTCGACTCGCGCGGACGGCGGGTGTGGCTGCGGGGCGAAGAGGTGACGCTGACGGCCAAGGAGTTCGAGCTTCTGGAGTACCTCTGCGGCGATCCCGGGGCGGTGCTGCGCCGGGCGGACATCCTGCGCGACGTGTGGGGCATGAACTGGTACGGCACCACGAAGACCCTCGACGCCCACGTCGCGGCAGTCCGTCGGAAGCTCGGCGACCCCCGCTGGATCGAGGCGGTCCGCGGGGTCGGGTTCCGGGTCGTGGAACCGCGGTGAGCGCTCGGCTGGGGCCGCGGTGAGGATGCGGCTGATGCTCGCCATGGTGGGGTTCACCGTGGTGGTGCTGGCCGTGCAGGGTGTTCCGTTCGCCTTCTACCTGACGGGCGTGGAGCGGGAGCGGATGGTGACCGCGCTGGAGCGCGACGCGTTCGTCCTCGCCGGCAGGCTGGAGGAGGCGCTGGAGTCGGGTGGTGCGGGTGCGGATCCTGCGGTGGCGGAACTCGTGGCCGGCTACAGCGCGTCCAGCGGAGCCCGGGTCGTCGCGGTCGACAGCGAGGGCGTGGTGGTGGCCACGAGCGATCCGGATCCGTCGCGAGTGGGGGAGTCCTTCCTGTCCCGGCCGGAGATCGCGGCGGCGCTGGAGGGCAGCATCGCCACTGGCGAGCGGTACTCGCGGACGCTGCAGATGGACCTGCTCTACGTCGCCGTGCCGGTTCTCAGCGGCGACCGGGTGCAGGGGGCCGTGCGACTGAGCTATCCCGGGCAGGAGTTCGCGGCGGCGGCGGCCCGGCAGGTGTGGGGACTGGTCGGAGTCGCCATCGTGACGGTGCTCGCGGCCGCGGCGATCGCGGCGGTGTTCGCCGGCGGCATCACCCGCCGGCTCCGGCTGCTGCAGACGGTCACCGAGGATCTCGCGGCGGGGGATCTCGCGACCCGGGCGGACGAGTCGACGGGGATGCCGGAGGTGCGCGCGCTCGCCCGCTCGTTCAACCGGATGGCGGCACGGCTGTCGGGCCTGATCGACGCGCAGCGCGCGTTCGCGTCGGACGCATCCCATCAGCTGCGGACCCCGCTGACGGCGCTGCGGCTGCGGCTGGAGGGCGCACGCTCGCTGATCGGCACGGATCCGCAGGCGGCGCAGGAGCGGCTGACGGCGGCCGAGGCGGAACTGGACCGGCTCGGTTCGCTGATCGACGGGCTGCTGGCGCTCAGCCGCGCGGAGGCGCCGCGGCAGGCGGTGGGGGTGCACGACGCCGCGGCGATCGCGCGTCAGCGGGTGGAGCAGTGGGGTCCGCTGGCGGAGGATGCGGGCGTGTCGATCGTCTACGACGGCCCGGCCACCGCGCCGGTGATCGCGCTGGACACGGCTCTCGAGCAGATCATCGACAATCTCATCGACAACGCGCTGCAGGCGAGCTCCGCCGGGACGAGCATCGTGGTCGCGGTGGAGGTCGACCGGTCCGTCGTCGTCCATGTACGCGACCGGGGTCCCGGCATGACGGTGGCGGACCGGGCACGCGCGTTCGACCGGTTCTGGCGCGGATCGTCCGACGGTGAGGGCACCGGGCTGGGGCTCGCGATCGTCGCGCAGCTGGCGTTCGCGTCCGGCGGATCGGCTGCCGTCGACCCGCGCCCGGGCGGAGGTCTGGATGCGTCCGCGACCTTCAGTCCGGGCTGATGATCTCGGGGTGCGGGTGCCCGCGCGTGCGGAGGCGCGGGAGCCCGGCGGGATGCCGCGCGGCGATCACACGGCCGCGACCCGCGACGCCAGATCGTCGATGCGGTGGGCGAGGTCGGCGACGGCGGCATCGAAGGCGGCATCCGTCCCGGTCACGACCGGGTCGGCGACCGACCAGTGCAGCGCCGCCGGATCGTGCAGATGCTCGTGCGCGGCGTCGCAGACCGTCACGATGAGGTCGCCGGGGCGGACGGTGCCGGTCACCGGCTGCGGCGCGACCGGCAGCGGCGGCAGGTCGTGACGGGCGGCGGCCGCGCGGGCTGCGGGCGCCACGTCGACCGCCGGACGCGTGCCCGCCGAGGTGACGGGGATGGTGCTGCGCCGCCGCCACAGCTCGGCCGCCAGCGGGGAGCGGGCGGAGTTCCCGGTGCACACGAACACCACCCGGTGCGCGGCCAGGCCGGCGGCGGCGGGGTCGGGCGGCAGCCCATCGCGGACGAGCCTCAGGTAGCTGCGCCGCCGATCCGACTCCGAGCGGCGCCGGGCGATCAGCCCGGCGCTCTCCAGCACGCCCAGGTGATGGGCGAGCAGGTTCGAGGGGATCTCAAGCCGGGCCTGCAGTTCGCTCGGCGCGGCATCCGTCATGGCCAGTGTGTCGACGATCGCGAGCCGGGTGGGGTCGGCGAGGGCGGCGTGCCGCTGCGCCCGCCGCCGCAGGTCCGCCGCATCCGCACGCGACGCGTCCGGCCTCGACGGAGTTCGATCGTCGTTCATTGACTCAATGTTGACTGAGTGAGATGAGTGCGTCAAGATGCTGACCGTGCCCGCCGCATCCCTCCTCCGCCGCGCCGGGGCCGAAGCGCTCGGCACCGGCCTGCTCGTGACCGTCGTGGTCGGCTCCGGGATCGCCGCGCAGACCCTCTCGCCGGAGGACACGGGGCTGCAGCTGCTGGAGAACTCCGTGGCCACCGCCCTCGGTCTTGCCGTGCTGATCCTCGTGTTCGGGCCGGTGTCGGGCGCGCACCTGAATCCGGTGATCTCCGTCGTGGATGCGGTGCTCGGTCGCCGCGCCCGCCGGGGCCTGAGCGGGCCGGAGACGGCGGTGTACGCGGGGGCGCAGATCGTCGGCGCGATCGGCGGCGCGGTGCTGGCGAACCTGATGTTCGAGGTGCCCACCGCGTTCTCGGAGACCGACCGGGTCACTCCGGGGCGACTGCTGGGCGAGGTGGTCGCCACCGCCGGACTGGTGCTGCTGGTGTTCGCCCTGGCCCGCACTCAGCGCGGAGCCGCCGCCGCGGCGGCCGTGGGCGCCTACATCGGCGCGGCCTACTGGTTCACCAGCTCCACCTCGTTCGCGAACCCCGCGGTCACCGTCGGCCGGATGTTCACCGACACGTTCGCGGGGATCGCGCCGGGATCGGTGCTGCCCTTCCTCGGCGCACAACTCGTGGGCGGGGCGATCGGCGCGGCGCTCGCCGTCGCCTTCTACCCGACCGTGGGCGACGCCGCCGACGACGTGGTGCTGCCGGCATCCGACCCGGACCGCTGAGCACTCGACCACCGGATCCCCGTCCTCCCAGACCCCGCCCCGCAACCTCGATTCCCCGATTCCCCGATCCCTCGACTCCGACCGGAAGGCCGAACCCATGCACCTCGTCGCCATCGGCGGCAGCGACGCCGGAATCTCCGCGGCGCTGCGCGCCCGCGAACTCGACCCGTCCGCCGAGGTCACCGTCGTCGTGGCCGACGCGTACCCGAACTTCTCCATCTGCGGCATCCCGTACTACATCTCGGGCGAGGTGGCGCCGTGGCAGTCGCTCGCGCACCGCACGCACGCCGACCTGGAGGCGACCGGGATGCGGCTGCGCCTGGACACCCTCGCCACCGCCATCGACGTCGCCGCGCGCGAGCTGACCGTGCGGGATGCGCACGGCGCGGAGGACCGCATCCGGTACGACGAACTCGTCGTCGGCACCGGGGCCGTTCCCGCGCGCGCGGGGATCGTGGGCCTGGACGTGCTCGGCCCCGACGACGGGGTGCACGTGATCCACTCGATGGGCGACACCTTCGCGCTCGAGCGGCACCTGGTCGAACGTGCCCCCGCGTCGGCGATCATCGTCGGTGCCGGATACGTGGGCCTGGAGATGGCCGAGGGCTTCACCGCCCGCGGGCTGAGGGTCACGCAGCTCCAGCGCGGCCCCGAGGTGCTCTCCACTCTCGATCCCGAACTCGGCGCTCTGGTGCACGAGGAACTCGTGTCGCACGGCGTGGAGGTGCTGACCGGCACCGTGGTGTCGGCGGTGACGAAGACCGCGGCGGGCCTGACCGTGCGCGCCGTGAGCGAGGGCCGGGAGATCGAGCGCACCGCGGACCTCGTGTTGGTCGTGGTGGGGGTGCGGCCGGAGACCCGGCTGCTCGAGCAGGCCGGAGCCGCGCTCGGCGCGGGCCGGGCGGTCGTGGTGGACGAGGCCATGCGCACCGGCCTGCCGCACGTGTTCGCCGCCGGCGACGGCGTGATCACCCACCATCGCCTGCTCGGTGAGACCTATCTGCCGCTCGGCACCACCGCGCACAAGCAGGGCCGCGTCGCCGGCGAGAACGCCCTCGGCGGCACCGCGCGGTTCGCCGGGTCGGTGGGCACGCAGGTGGTGAAGGTGTTCGACCTGGTCGCCGCCCGCACCGGACTGCGGGATGCGGATGCCGCCGCTGCCGGGTATGCGCCCCGCACCGTCGAGTCGGTCGCCGACGACCACAAGCGCTACTATCCGGGGGCCCAGCCCATCCGCATCCGGATCACGGGCGACACCCGCGACGGGCGCCTCCTCGGCGCGCAGCTGCTGGGCTGGCTCGGCACCGAGACCGCCAAGCGCGTCGACACCTTCGCCACCGCGGTGTACGCGGGCCTCACCGTCGCCCAGGTCAGCGACCTCGACCTCTCGTACACCCCTCCGCTCGGCTCCCCATGGGATGCCCTGCAGGTCGCCACCCAGGCCTGGTCCCGCGCCACCGGGGTGTGAGGCACAACTCCGTGGAGCCCCGTGCGCAAGGGTGGGCGCCTATGTCGTAGAATTTGCTGGATCATTCTCCGACGGCGGCGTACCAACGGTGGCCTGCGCAGGTTCAGCGACGACAGTCATGGGGATTGGTTCATCCCACGGGCAACAGCCAGGCGCGTCGTGCGAGCGGCGAACGCATGGCTCCGGAAAGAAGTACAACAAAACGGAGGCTTCATGAACCTGTCGATGATCGTCGACATACCGGCCATGATCGTTCCCGATCAGCCGGCGGTGTTCGGCGAGGACCACGAGGAGACGTACGAGCAACTGCGAGACGTGGGGGGCCGATTCGCGGCACTTTTCGAATCCCTCGGCGTAGCGCCGGGCGACCGGATCGGCCTGTTCGCCACGAACAAGATTGGGACCTTGCACGCCTTCTTCGGCATCTTGATCGCTGGAGCGACGGTCGTACCGATGAACTATCGCGCCCGCGGTGACGAGATCGGCCACCTTGTCCGCGACTCCGGTGTCACCCTGATGATCACCGAGGATCGGTATGTCGACAGTATCGTCGCGGCCGGTATGCCGCGTGATCGCGTCCTGACGCTCGGAGAAGCCGAGGCGCGCTCGGCAAAACTCGAGTCGCGCACGGAATCCATCGATGTGGAGGACTCCGCCGTTGCAATTCTGCTCTACACCAGCGGAACCACATCGCTGCCCAAGGGCGTGATGCTGACTCACGGCGGTTTCACGCAGTACGTGATGGGACAGGGCGAGGCCGCCGACGGCGAATTCCACGGTCGCGTGGCCCTCGCCGCGCCGCTCTATCACGTTGCCGGGTTGTCCGCACTGACAGTGTCGGTATTCTCCGGCAGGGAGACATACCTCATCGACTTCGAGGCGGGTCGTTGGCTGCAAACCGTGCAGGACAGGAAGATCACCCACGCCTTCCTCGTTCCGTCCATGGTTTCGCTTGTGCTGCGTCACCCCGACTTTGATGCGTTCGACTTGTCAAGCCTCGAGATGGTGACGTACGGCGCTGCGCCCATGCCGCCTGCGGTACTCGAGGCGATGCTTGAGCGGTTCCCGAAGTCGGTTTCCTTCTCGTCCGCGTACGGTCAAACGGAGACGAACTCCACTGTGGCCATCCTCGGCCCCGACGATCACCGACTGGAAGGCACTCCTGAGGAGATCGAGACGAAGCGCGCGCGCCTCGCGTCTGTGGGTAAGCCGTTGCCCGACGTTGAGATCCGCGTCGTAGACGAAGACGGCAACATCGCGGCACCCAATGTCACGGGCGAGGTCTTCCTGCGAACGAGCCGCGCGATGGCCGGATACTGGGGCAAGGGCGAGGGCACGCGGGTGACACTCGACTCGGACCGGTGGGTTCACACGGGCGACTTGGGTCACATGGACGAAGGTGGTTACCTGTACCTCACGGGCCGGGCGAGCGACCTCATCATCAGAGGTGGTGAGAATATCTCCCCGAACGAAATCGAGGAGATCCTGGAGCAGAATGACGAGGTCGAGGAGGCTGCGGCGTTCGGTGTGAACGACGATCAATGGGGGGAGCGAGTCGAGGCCGCGGTTCGACTTCTGCCGGGCGCCACAGTTACCGAGGATGAGTTGATCGAGATGTGCAGGGCATCGCTCTCGGGTGCGAAGCGACCCGACCGGGTGCACATCGTCGATGACTTCCCTCGTACCGCCACCGGGAAGGTTCTGCGACGCCAGTTGAGCAGAGACTACGGGCCCCAGGCTGCGGACGTGACGGGCTGATTCCTGATCTCCTATTGCCCGTGGGGCGGGGACGCGCCTGGAGGCGCGTCCCCGCCCCACGGTCTTGGATTCGCCGTGCCGAGGGCCTAGTAGCGGGGGAAGATTCCGGGCGTGCACCTGTTTGGGTGCCCGGATTCGTGGATGACCATCTCCACGTTCGGTCGTCAGCTGCCCGGTTGATGTCGGTCGACCTGAGTCTCGAATACTCCGTTGACGCGGTGCTATCAAAGCTCCGCATCGCGTCCGTGAGTGGTGAATCGGGTTGGAAACGCGCCTGGGGAATTGACGAGATTGGAACGCGAGAGCATCGGCTCCCGACCCTCGCGGAGTTGGATCGGGCGTGCGGGGACGTCCCTTGGGTGATACACCACCGTTCGGGGCGCGCCGTGCTCCTGAACACCCCCGCCCGCATAGCGCTCGGGCGGGCCGCGGGCCGCGAGTGGGAGCCCGCGGACAACTCAAAGCCTCCGCTGGCCTCCTGGGACGATCCTGCGTTGCGCTTCGTACCGATCCGTTCGGCGAGCGACATGGATCTCGCGGTGAAGACGGTCTCGCTGGAACTGGCGGCAATGGGAGTTGCGCGAGTAACGGACGCCACAGCAACAAACGCTGTGTCTGACTATGAACAATTCACGCGCTGGACCGACAGCGGTGTGTTCATGCAGTGCGTCGACCTTCTGATCGGGGTGGACGCGGTGGACGACGCAGTCGACGCTGGGTTGTTCGACTCGCGACCCGGAGCGCGCACTCGGATGGTGGATGTCGCGGGGGTGAAGATCGCGACTTCAGCAGACGGAATTGGGGACCAGGTGGAGCACGCGCGGAGCCGAGGTCTTCCGGTCGCGATTCATGCAACCGATCCGGACGAGTTGGAGGCCGCGCTGATTGCGTTCGAGCGCTTAGGGCCCCCTCGTCAGGGCCGCGATCGGATCGAGCACCTTGGACTCGTGATTCCGGGCCAACTCCAGCGACTCGCGGCCACGGGCGCGGCGGCAGTGACGAACCCTGGGTTCATCGCCGAACGCGGTCGGAAGTATGTAGCCGAAATGACGAATGTCGAGCTGGACTGGATTTATCCGATGCGCTCCGCACTCGAGATGGGCATACACCTCAGCGCCGGCTCTGATAGGCCGGTGACCGCCGGCGGGCCGTTGGCCATGATCACTGCTGCGATTCATCGAGTGGCGCCCACCGACGATGGGCCGGTCGTCGTGGGATCGGCAGAGCGCTTGTCGCCGGACGAAGCACTGAGTCTGGTATCTGCCGAGGGCGCAGTGACAGGGACGTCGATGGCGGATGCGGTGCTGATCAAGGGCGATCCCCGGGAGGGGACTGACGGCGCAAGTGTGCTCGCCACGGTAGCGGCCGGGAAGGTCATCTGGCAGACGGCCGAGTACGAGCAGTCCAGCACTTGACACACCATGTGCCATGATGGTTTCGGCGCACCAGGGTTGGGCGTCAGACCATACTGATGGAACGGGACCACGAACGACAATGAACCAAGCAGGCAAGCGGATGAAGTGCGAAGTGTGTGGCGCGGAAATGGTGGTCACCAAGGGCGGTGACGGAACCCTCCAGTGTGATGGCGCCGACATGGTCGCCGCGTAACGCCGAAATCAAGCACCACCGGAATCAACAAGCCACTCACACGCGAGATTGGAGTCAAGGACGATGCTCAAGGTTGGTAAACGTTACAGCTGTGAAACGTGTGGAACACAGGTTCTCATCGTTAAGCCCGGCACCGGGGAGCCCTCCTGCCATGGGGAGGCGCTGAAACTCGAAGAAGCGAAGAAGGTGGCGTCCTCGGACTGAGGAGTCGACCACCATGGCTCGCTTGGCGACGGCGCTGAGTTCGAGGGCCCGTCTGAGTGATGTCGTTGAGCAGGCGCAACTGGTGGAGAGTCTTGGTTACGATCGGGTCTGGATCCCAGAGATATCCGGTCGTGACGCCTTCGTGACCGCAGCAATAGTGGCCGACCGGACCGAGTCGATCGGGCTCGGTCTCGGCGTCGTTCCGGTGCCATCACGCCCCCTGCCCGCGTTGGAGATGGCAGTGGCAGCCGTCAGTGAAGTCGCGTCGGCCCGTCTCGCGGTCGGGTTCGGGGCTGGGCACTCCGAGACGGCGGCAAGTCAGTTCGGTTGGGTCGGGACATTCGACTCTGACCGCATCGAGACGACCATCGTCCGACTGCGCGATGCCCTGGCCACCGGAATCCTGACACACACGACACCCTCGGGCGAGCCGCTAGAACTTCGACTGTCTGGCCAACACGTAGATCATCAACCGGAGTTCTTCGTCGGTGCGCTCACGCCACCATCGCTCCGCATGGCGATCCGGTGCGCTGATGGGATCCTCCTGAACTGGGTGACCTTTCGGCGGGCTGAACGCATAGCTGACGAGATCGCAGCGATGCCCGCGCGTGGTTCCTTCACGATCGCGATGTATGTGCCCGTGTGCGTCGTGGCTGATGCGCGCGAACGTGAGGATGCGCGCCGCATTGTCGCACGCCAGTTGGCTTCCTACTCGCGGCTTCGCGCCTATGGGCGCGGCCTCTCGGGCGACGGGTTCGCGCGGGAGCTTGCGCTACTACGGGACGTTCACGCGCGGGGAGGGGATCCCGCCAGCGCCGTGAGCGACGCGTTGATCGACGCCATCGCGCTCATTGGTGACGAAGATGACGTCCAACGAGGTCTCGAGCGTCTCCGGCGCTCGGGCATCGATGAGCCCGTGCTGGCGCCTGTTGTTGTGGGTGCCGACCCGCTCTCATCGCTGATGATAACGTGGACGGCGCTCGCGTCCGACGACTGATTCCGGACCATTCACCGGACGCCTCGTCTCGCCTGCGAGGAAGGTTTGCCTGACATGTTGACCGAGACCATCGACGTGCAGTACAGCGAGGGCGTGTCAACGGTGACACTGTCGCAATCGCGGTGGAGCGGGCGGCAGGCACGGGAATTAGCCGATGCACTCGACTCGATGGCGGAGGACCGGGATATGCGCGTGCTAGTTCTCCGCTCGCAGGCGGGCGATTTCTGTACGGGCCTCGACGCGGACCTCGATGTCTGGGCCGTCGACCCGTCTGCAGCGCTTGGCCGAATCCGGGTCCCCGTCATCGCAGGCCTGCGCGGGCGGGTCGAATCAGTGGGCCTTGAAGTGGCGTTGGCGGCGGACCTGCGAATCGTGACCCCAGAAGCAATCTTCCGGTTTCCTGAGGTGCAGGAGGGCAGGATACCGGCATGGGGAGGAACGCAACGCTTGCCAAGAGTCGTGAGTCGATCCGTCGCACTGCGGATGCTCCTGCTATCAGAGCCTGCATCGGCCCCGTCCGTACCGGGGATCGCGCAGGAGATCGCTGAGGATCCGGACCTGACGATCGCTGAGCACGTGGCGCGCCTCCTTTCGCGTGGCCCTTTGGCACTGGAATACGCGAAGGAAGCGGTCTTGAGCGGGTCGGAACTTCGACTGCGTGAAGGGCTCGCTCTGGAGGCCGACCTCAACACGCTTCTGCAAGCATCGCGCGATCGGGCTGAAGGCGTCGCTGCGTTCTTGGAGAAGCGAACGCCGAGATTCGAGGGCCGATGAGTAACCCGGCGTCACTACCGCTCGATGGAGTACGAGCGGTTGTATCAGGCTCGGATGGAATTGCGGAAGCTTTAGGCCTCCTGCTCGTCGACTACGGCTGCGACGTGGTCGACGAGCGTGGCAGTGGTCCCGGGGCTGTCCGCCTCACGGGCGCCGGCTGCGACCCCAACGGTGGGGAAGCGAGGCTCACGGATCCGTCGGACCCGATTCCGGGATTGCCAGCCGGTGTTCCCGCCCGCGCCGCGGCTGGCATGCTCGCAACCGCCGCAATCGCGGGCTCATGGGCGGGTGACCGGATCGACGTGAACTCGCTTGCGGTGCCGATATTTCTGCTTCTCCCCCTCATCATGGCGCGGTCGTACGGTGCGAACGCCCCGCGTCGCCGCGTCCCGCACCCGGTCCGTGGCGGGTGGGTCGCCACCGAACTGGGCTCCCCTGGCGATGCGGAGCTGTTCGAGTTATTGACGCAGACACGCTCGTTCGCGGACCCTGAGGATTTGGCGCGGGCGGCGCAGGAATGGCGACTTCCGGTTGTGCCCTACAGGGACGCTCGGGGCTGCGGGCACTATGCGCCGGCGCAGCCGACCTCCCGCGAGCGGCGTATGCCTCGGCTTGCCGTGCCTTCGGGGCCTCCACAATCTCCACTCAGCGGTGTGTCAGTCCTGGACCTTACCGTCATGTGGTCGGGGCCGCTGGCAACGTGGCTCCTGTCGGCGCTGGGGGCGGAGGTGCTGACTATTGAACCTGCCGCCCGCCCTGACGGGATGCGCGCGGTAGATGGCGGCGGAATCTATCCCAGCGGGGTTCACATTCCCGATCGAGGCGATCGCTCGGCGATGTTCAATGCGCTTGCATACGGCAAGCGGCGCTACGATCTGGATCTTCGGCAGGATCGTGACAGAGAGTTCTTCGCGGATCTGTCCAACACGGCGCACGTGTGCCTCGACAATCTCTCCCGGCGGGCACGCACCGACCTCGCGGTTTCCCAACTCGCTGCAGCCGTCCCGGTGCACGTGAGCCTCCCTGCGTTCGATGACGTTTCGGAGCGCGACTGGGTCGCCTACGGCAGTCAGGTGCACGCGGCGTCTGGCCTCGCATTGCCCCCGGGCGCACCCTCACCGGTGCCTGCCGCGGTGGCCTACCCTGACGCTTTGGGTGGGATCATCGGTGCGTGCGCGACGGTTGCATTGCTTCACGCGGCCAGAATCGGTCGACGCTTTGAGGCGCCGTGGGAATCCTCACTGACGACAGCCTGCTCGCGCATCGATTCTGATCGCGATGGCGGTCGGCTCATGCGTGCGGACCCGGAGGTGTTCGTAGATCGGGTCATGTCGAAGGCTGGGAATCTGCTCCAAGCGCGAGCCGTGGACGGCGAACTTCGGGTTCATCCGAGTTCGCCGTTCATTCCCCGCAGCCGAGTCGTGACCGAGATGCCATCTAACACTAGGTCGAGGTCTCGATGACTGTCGGAGAAGACGTTGTACGCCTCCGATTCGATGACGGAGGAGTCGCTGAGGTAACGCTTACACGCCCCGACCGCATGAACGTTGTTAACTTGGAGATGAGGGACGCCCTCATTGAGGCATTTACCGCTGTCCGTGACAATCCCGAGATCAGGGCAATGGTCTTGAGGGCGGAAGGCAAGCACTTTTCGGCCGGGGCCGATGTGAGCGAGTTCGGGAGCGCCGAGACCATCTTTGAGGCGCGCAGAATCCGATGGGACCGCGACCCGTGGTTCTTGTTACGGACTCTGCCGGTACCGAAGGTAGCGGCGCTTCACGGTTACGCGCTCGGCTCCGGACTTGAGATGTCGATGATGTGCGATTTTCGAGTCGCAGCTCCCGGGACAATGGTCGGATTGCCGGAATCGAAGCTGGGCATGCTCCCTGCCGCTGGCGGTACAAGGAGTATCTCTCTGTGGACCCCCGCGCCCACCGCGCTCCCGTTGGTACTGCTCGGGGATCCGGTCCCCACGGAGGTCGCGGTTCGTCTCGGTCTGATTGATACCGTCGTGGAAACGGGCGAGAATGTCGACGATGCAGCGCGTGCGCTTGCCCGGCGCCTAGCCGAGATGCCGGCCGTGACGCTCCAAACCACGCTACGCCTGGTGCACATGGCCGGCGAGGTTCCTCTGGATCAAGGCCTGTCGCTAGCGCGGCGCATGGCGCAACACATGCGCGACGTATCAGGCGTTCACGACTTCCGGTGCCAGACGGAGCCGGGCGCTTGATTCGGGCGGGAGAACTCGTAGGGGAAGTAATTCGCCGAACCACTTTCCCTGTGGAGGCAGGCAAGATCCAGGAGTTCGCGACCAGCTTGCACGATTCGAATCCCTTGTACCGAGACGGGAACGTCGCGATCGGATCGGGATTCTCAGGGATCCCCGCGCCGCCTACCTTCACTGCGGTCGCCGCCCATTTTCATGAGGGTGAGGACCTGTTCACGATCCTTGGGCTTGACGGCGCGCGTGTACTCCATGCCGGACAGGAGTGGCAATATCATCGGCCCGTGATAGCCGGCGAGCTCGTCACGTGTGAGACCACGGTCGACTCTGTCTCCAGCAAGGTCGGGCGACGGGGCGGCGAGCTCACGGTGATTGTGCTGCGGACAGAGTATGTCGGCCGGTCAGGCGAGCCTCTCGTCACAGAAGCCATGACCATAATCCAGGTAGAGCGGCCGGCCGCGAGAGGTTCGGAATGACTTCCGACGATGGCATGCGCCAGCTAGACCCCGGCACTGCTGTCGCGGGGACCTCATCCCCGGTTCGCGTCATCGGGCCGGTGACCCGTACGGATTTCGTTCGATACGCGGGGGCCGGTGGAGACTTCAACCCGCTGCACCACGACGACGAACGGGCGCGGGCAGAGGGCTATCCTTCAGTTTTCTCGATGGGGTTGTTCCAGGCGGGGCTAGCGTCGCTCCTGGCCGCGGACTGGTTGGGGCCGTCCAACATGTCCTCGTTCGGTGTGCGTTTCCTCGAACCCGTGTGGCCCGATGAGGTCCTCGTGGTCACCGGCGAAGTCACGAATGTTCACATGGGGGACGGCCTGGCGAGGATCGAGATTCAGATCGTCGTGACCAACACCGACGGAGATGAGAAGGTAGAAGCCTGGGCTAGCGGCGCCATCCCGCTCGCCGCGTCCCTCAAAGCCCGAAACGGACCTCAAGAAAAGGCACGGTGACCGACAAATGACCGAACAAGCTCCTGGATCCCTCCTATCGGTGCTCGACGTCGAGCCGCAGGGTCACGACGTGTTCATCGGTGAAGCGGCGGGGGGTATGCAGCATCTGTACGGTGGCCATCTGCTCGGCCAGTCCGTGACGGCGGTGTCGCGAACAGTGCCGGACCGACCCATCCATTCGCTGCATGGCTATTTCCTCGTCGCCGGCGATGGGAGAGAGCCCGTTCGGTATGAGGTCACCCGCACTCGAGACGGCGGAACGTTCTCTTCACGAAGGGTCGCGGGATATCAAGGAGATCGACTGATCTGGATCGCTCAGGCCTCATTCCATGGCGGCGCGGAGGGTTTTGAGCGAGTGGAGCCTGTTCGGTCCGCGCCATCGCCTGACGATTGGCCGTCGTTCATGGAAGGTATGAGCGAGATGGGCACGATCACCGCCTGGAACGACTTCGACTTGCGCTGGGGGGGACCGTGGCCGCCTACCGGCACGGCGCCAGAGGGTACCCCGCCGCACAATCAGGTCTGGATCCGATCCAAGATCGAGGTCGAAGATCCGGTCCTGAACGCGGCAGCGCTCGCCTACATGTCGGACTTCACGTTCCTCACCCCCGTCCTCCTCCCCCACGGCGCTTACATGTGGACACCGGGGCTTCTCGTAACCTCGTTGGATCACGCCATCTGGTT
>CAVOZX010000039.1:0-31598 GCA_963701365.1 uncultured Actinomycetota bacterium
TCGCCATCGTGCTCTACATCCTCGCCGACGCCACCGTGAAGGGATTCGCCTTCACCCTGGGCCTGACCACCGCGATCGACGTTCTCATCTTCCTGCTCTTCACCCATCCGGTCATGCAACTGCTGGCCCGCACGAGGTTCTTCGCGTCCGGGCATCCGCTCTCGGGCATGGACCCCACCGCGCTCGGGGCCGTGTATCGCGGCCGCGCCGAGTTCCGCGCCCCGCAGGCGGGCGCGCGGCGAGCGGGCCGATCCCGCGGTGAGGCCGCTCGCCGGCAGACCATCGCCGAACGCAAGCTCGCGCAGGCTCAACAGGACACCGACCAGGCATCCAGGAGGGAGGCGCCATGACGCGATCTCCGAGCCAGTGGGGGAACGACCTCTACACCGGCGCCGCATCCTTCCCGTTCGTGGGGCTGCGGCGGATCTGGCTTCTCATCGCAGCGATCCTCGTGATCGCCGCGGCCGCCGTGCCGCTGCTGCGCCCGGTCCAATTCTCGATCGAGTTCACCGGCGGCTCGCAGTTCTCCGTCCCCGGCGTCGCCGATCCCGATCAGGCACTGGCCACCGCCGCAGTGCACACCGTGGTCCCCGGTGCGGCGGTGCGCACGACCACCGTGGGAGGCAGCACCGTCCGGGTGGAGACCGACCAGATGACCAGCGACCAGACCCAGCAGGTTCGCGTCGCCCTCGGCGAGGCATACGACGTGGACACCGCCGAGGTGACCTCCTCGTTCATCGGACCGATCTGGGGTGCGGACGTGACCCGCCAGTCTCTCTGGGGCCTCGCGATCTTCCTCGCACTGACGTTCCTCATCCTGGCGCTGTACTTCCGGACGTGGAAGATGTCCGTCGCCGCGGTCGTCGGTGTTGTCGACGTGCTGGTGATCACGGTGGGCGTCTACGCTCTGGCCGGCTTCGCGATCTCTCCCGCGGCGGTGATCGGCTTTCTCACCGTGCTGGCCTACTCGCTCTACGACACCACCGTCGTGTTCGACAAGATCCGTGAGAACACCGCCCCCGGCGCGGACGCGTCCGGGCGCACGTTCGGCGACTCCGTCAACCTCGCCGTCAACCAGACCCTCGTCCGATCCATCAACACGACGGTGGTCGCGATCCTCCCCACCGGCGCCATCCTCTTCATCGGCGCATTCTGGCTCGGCGCCGAGACCCTGACCGACATCTCGCTGTCGATCTTCGTCGGCACCATCGTCGCCGCATACTCCACGCTGTTCGTCGCCGCCCCTCTGTACTCGCTCCTGCGGCAGAATGAGACCGCCATTCGCGAGGGGGACGAGCGGGTCCGCCGCGCCCGGGCCAAAGCCGTCGTCGACGCGGCGGCCGCCGTCCCGAGCGTATGATGATGTGATCCTGGCGAGGGCGGTGGTGTGCGGTGACCGAGACGATCCCGCCGGCCTCGCCCCCGGCGATGCGGCGACTGGTGCCTCGCATCTTCTCGCGGGCCGCCCGGCGCGATGACCTCGATCAGTTGATCCGCACCGTCCGCGGACATCATCCCAAGGGCGATCTGGCCGTGATCGAACGCGCCTACGCGACTGCGCAGCGCGCTCACGCGGGGCAGACCCGGCAGAGCGGTGAACCGTACATCACCCACCCGCTGGCGGTGGCGCAGATCCTCGCCGACCTCGGTCTCGGCCCGAAGGCCATCGCCGCCGCGCTCCTCCACGACACGGTCGAGGACACGACGTACGGCCTGGAAGAGTTGACCGCAGACTTCGGTGACGAGGTCGCGATGCTCGTGGACGGGGTCACCAAGCTCGACAAGGTCAAGTACGGGGATGCCGCCCAGGCGGAGACCGTGCGGAAGATGATCGTCGCGATGTCCCGCGACATCCGGGTTCTGGTCATCAAGCTCGCCGATCGGCTCCACAACGCCCGGACCTGGGGCTTCGTGCCTCAGGAGAAGGCGCGCCGCAAGGCGACCGAGACGCTGGAGATCTACGCACCGCTCGCTCACCGGCTCGGGATCCAGACCATCAAGGCCGAGCTGGAGGATCTGTCGTTCGCGGTGCTCCAGCCGAAGCTGTACGCGGAGATCGAGAGCCTGGTACGCCAGAGGACGCCCCAGCGAGAGCAGTACCTCCAGACGGTGATCGATGCGGTGGAGGAGGATTTGCGGGACCTCCGTCTGCGCGGCACGGTGATGGGTCGACCGAAGCAGTTGTACTCCGTGTATCAGAAGATGGTCGTGCGCGGGCGCGAATTCGACGACATCTATGACCTGATCGGCATCCGCGTCATCGTCGCGACCGTGCGGGACTGTTACGCGGCGCTGGGAGCGATCCACGCCCGGTGGACACCGCTTCCGGGCCGCTTCAAGGATTACATCGCCACTCCGAAGTACAACCTCTACCAGTCGTTGCACACCACGGTGATCGGTCCCCGGGGCCGCACCGTGGAGATCCAGATCCGCACGACGGAGATGCACCAGCAGGCGGAGTACGGCGTCGCTGCGCACTGGAAGTACAAGGAGCGGGTGGCGGGGACCCCCCGGTCCGAGCCCCGCGGTGCCGACACCGACATGGCCTGGCTCGCCCACATCTCGGACTGGCAGGCCGAGACCGCCGATCCGGGCGAATTCCTGGAGTCCCTCCGCTTCGAGATCGGAGCGAAGGAGGTCTACGTCTTCACCCCGAAGGGGCGGGTCATCGGGCTTCCCGCCGGTGCGACCCCCGTCGACTTCGCCTACGCCGTGCACACCGAGATCGGTCACCGGACGATGGGTGCGAAGGTCAACGGCCGCCTGGTGCCCCTCGAATCCGAATTGCACTCCGGCGACGTCGTCGAGGTCTTCACGTCGAAGAATCCGGATGCGGGCCCCAGCCAGGACTGGCTCGGTTTCGTCAAGAGCACCCGCGCCCGGAACAAGATCCGCGGCTGGTTCACCAAGGAGCGTCGCGAGGAGGCCATCGAGCAGGGGAAGGATGCCATCGCGCGGGCGATGCGCCGGCAGAACCTGCCCCTCCAGCGTCTGATGAGCCAGGAGACGCTGGCCGAGGTCGCGCATCTGTTGCGCTACGAGGACGTGTCGGCCCTGTACGCGGCGATCGGCGAGGGCCACGTGTCCACGCAGTCGGTGATCGAGAAGCTGACCGCGCTGGTCGCGGCGGAGGAGACGACCACCGGCGCCATCGACCTGCCGCACGTCGGATTGGGTCGACCCAGCCGCGACGCGGACTCCGGCATCCTCGTGCGGGGCGCGCCGGACATCCTCGTCAAGCTCGCCAAGTGCTGCATGCCCGTCCCCGGCGACCCGATCGTGGGCTTCGTCACCCGCGGAAGCGGCGTGTCCGTCCATCGCGTCGACTGCACCAATGTCGAGGCGCTGCGCAACGACCCCGACCGCCTCATCGACGTGCAGTGGGCGCCCACGACCAAGAGCGTCTTCCGCGTCCACATCCAGGTCGAGGCGCTGGATCGATCGGGACTGCTCAGCGACGTCACCCGGGTGCTCAGCGAGCATCACGTCAACATCCTCTCCGCCACGGTGTCCACGACCAACGACAGGCTCGCGCTGAGCCGCTTCGTGTTCGAGATGGGGGACGCGGTGCACCTGGATCGGGTGCTCAACGCGGTTCGCCGCATCGACGCCGTCTACGACGTGTACCGCGTCACGTCGTCCTGACCGTGCCGGCCGCCGCCAGGCGCGCCAGCGCGACGCGCTTCTGCGGCACCCGACCGGCACGAGCCAGCCAGCGCAGCGCCGCCGCCACCGCACCCGGATCCTCGCGGGAGAACGCCGCCAGCGCCTCGTCCCCGTCCGGCGGCGGCAGGCGGGCCAGATCCGCCACCGTCCGACCTGGCGTGGTGACCGCGACCCCGCCCATGATCTGCACGTCCTCGGGTGGGAGCCGGGGATCGCGGTACACGTATCGGCGATCGATGCGCTGCCGAGTGCGCTGATCCGCCACCCGCTGAATGGTGTGCCGCCCCGGTGCGACCGGGAGCACGCCGTGGATCCACGCGGCAGTCCCGTGCGTGGCCGCCGCGTCCCGCCGCAGCAGCGGCGCGAGGGAGGCGGCCCGCAATGCGGCGGTCTCCACGGCGTCGGCCGGGATGTAGCCCTCGCCGAGTTCGACCAGCATCCCCTCCAGGCGTGCCGCGCTCAGTTCCGCGTAGGAGAGCCGCTCGCCCGGGAAGTAGAGGAACGGCGAGGCCATGGGGGCAGTGTGCCGTCATCGCGATCGTGGCGTCGAGAGCGGGAGCAGGTTGTGGACAATCGTCGGCAGCCTCCGGCGGGGGAGTTCAGCCGCTGACCGCACGCAGCCATTGGCGGCGCGCCTGCAGCGCTTCCTCGGCGCGCGCCTGCGCCTGCGCATCACCGGCGGCGCGCGCAGCCTCCAGGTCTTCTTCGAGCCGTCGGATCGTCTCCACCAGTTGCCGGCTCATGTCATCGGCGCGTTCGCGGGTGCGCGGATCGTTGCGCTTCCACTCCGTCTGCTCTCGCGCGCGCAGAGCGTTCTCGATCACCCGCAGGCGATCATCCAGCGATCGCTCCGCCTCCTTCGGGTGGATGCGCCCGACCCCGTCCCATTCCCGCTGGATCTGAGTCAGGCGGCGGCGCGCCTCGGCCAGCTCCGTCTCGTCAGGGATCGACGCCGCCCGTGCCAGCAGCTCCTCGCGGGCAGCGATCCGTCCCGCCGACTCCTCGGTCATCGCTGCGTCCCGCGCATTCCGCGCCTCGTACAGGGAGTCGCCGGCCGCCTTGAACCGTGCCCAGAGATGGTCGTCGGCGCGCTTTCCGGCGCGGCCGGCCCGCTTCCACTCGTCCAGCAGGCTCCGATAGGCGGTCACTCCGTCCGCCCCCTGGGGGATCAGCGCCTCAGCGCGTTCGACGAGGCGCGCTTTGACGTCCCGCGCCTGGCGGTGCGCGTCATCCCGTTCCGCGTAGAACACGCGGCGCCGACGGTCCACCACACCACGAGCCTCGCGGAACCGGTTCCAGAGGGCGTCCGCCGTGGCCTTGGGCAGTTTCGGTCCGGACTTCTGCAGCTCCTGCCATCGGTCGAACAGGGCGCCCATCGTTGCCGAGATGTCGTTCGCGTGCGCGGACGTGGTGTCCCGCGCCGCGAGCGCCTCGGCCTCCTCGACCAGCGCCGTCCGCGATGCGACGGCTGCGGCGAGATTCCGACGTGCCGATTCCTGCTCCTCCTGCGAGGCCGACTCCACAGAGGCCAGGATCGCGCCGACGCGCTGCCGGAGGGCGTCGACATCGCCCAGAGCGGCGGGCGCGGCCAGCTTCGCGCTCAGCGCGGTCGCGGCCGCGCGCAGGCCGGATGTGGAGGCTCCGCCACGGCGCGCACGGACCTCCAGCAGGCCTACCTCGGACGCGAGGTCGTCGTACTTCCTCGTGAAGTAGGCGATCGCCTCGTCGGGAGGAGCATCGGGGAACTGACCCACGACCCGCCAGTCGGCACCGTCCCGGCTCCAGACGGTGCCGTCCGGATCGACCCGGGCGCCTGCGGAGCCCGGGTACGAGTCGCCTTCGGCGGCGGTCATGGGCACCTCTCGTAACGGGAACGGGTGGTGGTCAGCCTAATACGCGGGCGACGGGTGGTGACCACGCTCAGGATCCCGGCCCCGGGGTCGCCGTGTCCTCGAACGATGGTGCCGGAGCGGTCGGAACGGTCGACGCCGGAACCGCCGCCGGTCCGGCGGCGAAGTACATCGCCTGAGCGCCGACAGCCGCCGCGACCAGCAGGCCCCCTGCAACACCCGCGATGATGTTGTCCCGGCGCCGGCGGCCGACACGACGCTCGTGATCGGCGCGGCGGGCCTGGTACTGGCGGGCGCGCTCCCGCGCCGCTCGATCCTGACGATCCGGCATCGGCATCCCTCCTGCGACCGGTCGATCCTACGCGGCGGCGCTCCCGGCGTTGAGCGGCGGTTACTGTGGGCTCATGGCTGGCTCCTCGGCGCCGTCGGGGAGCCGCACCCCGCTCCCGGTGCGGATGAGACCGCAGACGATCGACGAGATCGTGGGACATCGCGCGCTGGTGCGGCCCGGGTCACCGCTGGCCGTCCTGGCCGACCCGTCCCGGGGCGGCGCCGCGGCCGCATCCGTGATCCTGTGGGGCCCGCCCGGGTCCGGCAAGACGACGATCGCCAAGGTCGTCGCCCAGACCTCCGGTCGCCAATTCGTCGAACTGTCCGCCGTCACCGCGGGCGTGAAGGACGTGCGCGAGACGATGCAGCAAGCGCTGAATGCGCGCGACCTGTACGACCACGGCACGGTCCTGTTCCTCGACGAGATCCACCGGTTCTCGAAGGCCCAGCAGGATGCCCTTCTGCCGGGCGTGGAGAACGGATGGGTGACCCTGATCGCGGCCACGACCGAGAATCCGTCCTTCTCCGTGGTCGCACCGCTCCTGTCCAGATCGCTGCTGCTGCGGCTGGACCCGCTCGGCGACGAGGACATCGCCACCCTGGTGGACCGGGCCGTCGCGGACGCGCGGGGCCTCGCCGGATCCGTCGTCCTGGACCCCGATGGCCGCAGCGCACTCGTGCGGATCGCGAGCGGCGATGCGCGCAGCGCGCTCATCGCATTGGAGGCGGCGGCGGCGCTGGCCGACGCGAGGGCGCTTCCGGGAGCGACGCCCACAGTCGACGCGGACGCCGTCGCCGCGGCCGTCAACCGGGCGACGGTGCGATACGACCGCGACGGCGACGAGCATTACGACGTCATCAGCGCTTTCATCAAATCGATCCGGGGCTCCGATGCCGACGCCGCGATCCATTACCTGGCGCGCATGGTCGAAGCGGGCGAGGACCCTCGCTTCATCGCCCGCCGGCTGATCATCTCCGCCGCGGAGGACGTGGGCATCGCCGACCCGCGTGCGCTGACAATCGCGGTCGCGGCCGCCGAGGCCGTGCAGCTGATCGGGATGCCGGAAGGACGCATCCCGTTGGCCGAAGCCACCGTCTACCTCGCGACGGCCCCCAAGTCCCATTCCGCGTACCGCGCGATCGACCGCGCGATCGAGGACGTGCGTGCCGGCCGCGCCGGTCCCGTGCCGGCGCCGCTGCGGGGGACCGGGTACGCTGCCGCCCGGCGTCTGGGACACGGCATCGGCTACCGCTACCCGCATGACAATCCGTGGGGGGTTCTCGCCCAGCAGTACCTGCCCGACGGTCTCGAGGATGCGCGGTACTACGAGCCTCTGCCCCGCGGGGACGAGCGCGAGATCGGCCAGCGCTGGGAGAGACTGCGTCGGATCGTGCGTGGCGAGGGCGATCCTGGCGGAGGCTCCTCGGCGCTCTGATAGAATCGGTTCGCCCGGAGCGCGTCTTCGGACATCCCCGCCTCATCGTCCGATGCGTCCCGGCGTACGCGTCCCCATAGCCCGGCGGGTGATACGCCCATGAGCCGCGACTGGCGCGGCCATGTCGAGAAAGGACCCGCTTCGTGGCAACGAAGTCCCAGGACCGCCGCAAGGTACGCCTGTCCCGCGCCCTCGGGGTGCCGCTGACGCCCAAGGCCGCTCGATACCTCGAGAAGCGCCCGTACGCTCCGGGCGAGCACGGCCGCACCAAGCGGAAGGCCGACAGCGACTACGCGGTGCGCCTCCGCGAGAAGCAGCGGTTGCGCGAGCAGTACGGCATCCGCGAGAAGCAGCTGCGGATCGCGTTCAACGAGGCCCGTCGCAGCGATGGGCTGACCGGTGAGAACCTCGTCGAACTGCTCGAGATGCGACTGGATGCGCTCGTGCTGCGTGCCGGTTTCGCCCGAACGACGGCGCAGGCCCGGCAGTTCGTGGTGCACCGCCACATCCTCGTGGACGGCCAACTCGTCGACCGTCCGTCCTACCGCGTCACTCCCGGTCAGATGATCCATGTCAAGCCTCGCAGCGAAGGCACCGAGCCCTTCCAGGTGGCCGCTGCCGGCGGGCATGCCGACGTACTGCCCCCGGTGCCCGGCTACCTCGAGGTCGAGCTCGACCGCCTGCAGGCCAGGCTCGTGCGCCGCCCCAAGCGCGCCGAGGTTCCCGTGACCTGCGACGTACAGCTGGTCGTCGAGTACTACGCCGCACGGTGATCGGCAGTGGGGCCGCGCGGACCGCGCCGCGCCACCCCGGGCGAGCCGTTCGCCTACGATGAGAGCACGTCGCCATCCCGGGCGGCGCGGGCAGGAGATGCACGGTGAGGAACGCACTGTGGTTCACCGCGGGTGCCGCGGCCGGATTCGTATTGGCGCACGTGATGAACCGGGACCCGCGCGGGCACGAAGTGCTCGCCGAGATCGACGCGCGGATCACGGAGTTCACGGACCGGATCACCGATGCGTACCGCGATCAGCGCGCGCGGTTGACCGATGTGGTCAGCGACGCCGCAGCCGCCCCGGCCGCCGCCGCGAGCGCAGTGATCGACTGAACTCTCTTTCCTCGACGGCGCGCATCGGCGACGCCGCGCGGAACCATGCACCGAGGATGCCCCATGCAGACCGCTGAGATCGCTCGACGCTATCTCGACTTCTTCTCCGCTCGCGGCCACACCATCGTCCCGTCCGCGTCGCTGGTCAGCGACGACCCTTCGATCCTGTTCACGATCGCAGGAATGGTGCCATTCATCCCGTACCTGACCGGCGTGGTCCCGGCGCCCTTCGATCGCGCGGCGGATCTTCAGAAGTGCATCCGCACGAACGACATCGAAGAGGTCGGGAAGACCGCCCGCCATGGCACCTTCTTCCAGATGCTCGGCAACTGGTCGTTCGGCGACTACTTCAAGGAGGGCGCGATACGCCTGGCGTGGGAATTGCTCACCACTCCCGAGGACCGCGGCGGGCTCGGGTTCGACCCCGAACGGTTGTGGGTCACGGTCTACGAGGAGGACGAGGAGGCGGCTCGGATCTGGCACGACGTGGCGGGGCTTCCTCCCGAACGGATTCAGCGGTTCGGGAAGGAGGACAACTACTGGCACACCGGTCAACCCGGTCCGGGAGGCCCGTGTTCGGAGATCTACTACGACCGGGGCCCCTCCTACGGCCGGGACGGCGGCCCTGCGGTCGACGACAGCAGATTCACCGAGATCTGGAACCTCGTGTTCATGCAGGACCTCATCGCGGACGTGCGCTCGAAGACCGAATTCACCATCGTGGGTGAACTGCCCCACAAGAACATCGACACCGGCATGGGCCTGGAGCGCGTCGCGTTCATCAAGCAGGGCGTCGACAACATGTACGAGATCGACCAGGTCCGACCCGTGCTCGACCGGGCCGTCGCGCTCAGCGGGCGTGCGTACGGCACCGACCACGATGACGATGTGCGCTTCCGCATCGTCGCCGACCACGTCCGCTCCGCGTTGATGCTGCTCGCCGACGGAGTCACGCCCTCCAACGAGGGACGCGGGTACATCCTGCGTCGCCTGATGCGTCGTACGGTGCGGGCGATGCGGCTCCTCGGCGTCGACGGCCCGTCCTTCCCGGACCTGTTCGCCGCCTCGCGCGACGCCATGGCGGACGCCTATCCGGTGATCACCCGCGACTGGGATCGTCTGGCGCGCATCGCATTCACCGAGGAGGACGCGTTCCTGCGGACCCTCGCCGCGGGCACCGGGATTCTCGAGGACACGATCGCGCGCGTGCGCGCCGCGGGCGCCCCGTCGCTGCCGGGCGACCAGGCGTTCCTGCTGCACGACACCTACGGGTTCCCGATCGACCTGACCGTGGAGATCGCCGAGGAGGCGGGACTGAGCGTGGACCGGGCCGCGTTCGAGCGTCTCATGCACGAGCAGCGTGACCGGGCGAAGGCGGACGCGAGGGCGCGGAAGGGTCAGCGCGCGGATCTCAGCGTCTACCGCGATCTGCGGTCCCGCGGAGAGACCATGTTCGCCGGCTACCAGGACCTGGAGACCGAGTCATCGATCCTCGGCATCCTCCTGGACGGCGCGGCCGTCGACCGTGCTCGCGAAGGTGAGCTCGTCGAGGTGTTCCTCGCCGAGACCACGCTGTACGCCGAGTCCGGCGGCCAGGTCGCCGACAAGGGGGCGATCGTCGGCCCCGGATACCGGCTCGAGGTGTTGGACGTGCAGCGCCCGGTGCCCGGCCTGATCGCCCACACGGTGCGGGTGTCAGCCGGAGAGGTAGGGGTCGGCCAGCCCGCGACCTCGATCGTCGACGCCGCCCACCGGCGGGCCGCCCGCCAGGCGCATTCGGCCACCCACCTGATTCACGCGGCGCTGCGGGACACTCTCGGCGGCGACGCGACGCAGGCGGGATCACTCAATCGTCCCGGCTATCTCAGGTTCGACTTCTCCTGGAGCCGGCCGCTGTCGGAGCAGGCCCGTTCGGAGGTCGAGGAGATCGCGAACGATGCGATCACGCAGGACCTGGACGTGACCACCCGCGTGCTTCCGCTGGCGGATGCGACACGCATGGGTGCGATGGCACTGTTCACCGAGAAGTACGGTGAGGTCGTGCGGATGGTGGACATCGGGGGGCCCTGGTCGCGGGAGCTGTGCGGCGGGACGCACGTGTCCTCCAGCGCCGAGATCGGTCTGATCAACCTCGTCGGCGAGTCGTCCGTCGGGGCGTCCCATCGGCGCGTGGAGGCTCTGGTGGGAGCGGACGCCTTCCGCCACCTCGCCGCCGAGCGGGCACTGGTCTCGCAGCTGACCTCGTCGCTGCGTACCCCGCGCGAGCAATTGCCCGAGCGGATCGCGAACCTCAGCGCCGACCTGAAGGCCGCCGAGAAGAAGATCGCCGCTCTAGAGGCCCGGGAGCGCGCCGCTCGGGTGCCGGCACTCGCCGCCGCTGCCGAAACGGCAGGACCGGTGCGGTTGGCGACCGGTGTGCTGACCGACGTGGGAAGCGTCGACGATCTCCGATCGCTGGCCACGGCGGTGCGCGACCGGATCGACGGAGCGTCGCTCGTGGCGCTGGCCGCGGCGATCGACGGTCGGGCGGTCATCGTGGTCGCCGCGTCCGCGCAGGCTCGGGATGCGGGCGTGAGCGCGGGACCTCTGGCCAGTGTCGCGGCGGGCGCGGTCGGCGGCGGCGGTGGTGGCCGCGACGACGTCGCCCAGGGCGGCGGCCCCGACACCACGGCGTTGGATGCTGCCCTCGGCGCGGTCCGCGCACAGTTGACTGCGCGAGCCGCGTGATCAGCGGCGTCCGACTCGGCGTGGACGTCGGATCCGTGCGCGTGGGAGTGGCGTGCAGCGACGCCGATGGCGCGCTCGCCACTCCGCTGGTCACCGTGCCCAGGGATGACGCGGCCGTGGCGGCCGTCGCGGAGCTCGTGGCCTCTCACGCGGCCGTGGAGGTGATTGTCGGCCTCCCGCTGTCTCTGAAGGGGGGCGAGACCGCCTCCACCTCCGATGCGCGTCGCTTCGCCGCCGCGCTCGCGGAGCGCACCGGAGCCGATGTGCGCCTGCTCGACGAGCGACTGACCACGGTGAGCGCCCAGTCGGCGCTCCGGGCCTCAGGGCGCTCCACCCGGACATCTCGTAGCATTGTCGATCAGGTCGCCGCCGTCGTGCTGCTGCAGAGCGCGCTGGATCAGGAACGCCGCACGGGTCGCGCCGCCGGGGACCGCGCTGCGCACGATCCGGAGAACCAGACGCATGACAGATGACCCACCCTCGTCCCGCAGACAGCTGCGCGAAGAGGCTGCCCGCGCCTCTGCCGGCGCCGCTGACGACGAGGACCTGACCGAGCTGTTCCCCGACGCCGACGGCAGCCGGTCCGAGCCCGCCGCACGTCCGCGGCGACGCGCGCGGCGTGCGATCGCGATCGTCGCGATCGTCGTCGTCGCAGCGCTGGCCGGCGCCGCGATATGGGCGTGGGCGAACTACGAGCAGCCCATCCGGGAACTGCTGGGCTGGCAGGAACCGGCGGACTACGAGCCCGGCGAGGCGAACGGCGAGGCACTCGTGACGATCGCGGCGGGGGACACCGGAGCCGATGTCTCCGCGGCCTTGTTCTCGGCGGGTGTCACCCGCACCGAGACCGTGTTCTACGACATGCTCATCGCGTCCGGAGCCGATCCCGCCTTCTACCCGGGCGTGTACCGGCTGCAGCAGCGGATGACCGCCGCCGCAGCTCTTGCGGCGCTGGAGGACCCCGCGGCGAAGGTGGACAACGTCGTGCGTCTGTCCGAGGGCATGACCGTCGAGCAGTCGGTGCCGGTGATCAGCGACAGCCTGGGGATTCCCCTCGACGAGGTGCGCGCCGCGGTCGCGGACCCGGCGGCGTACGGCGTCCCCGCCGCCTCGCTGGAAGGATGGCTGTTCCCCGCCACCTACACCTTCGACCCGGGTGTCACCGCGTCCGAGGTGGTGCGCACGATGGTGGACCGGGCAGTGGCGTCCCTGGACGCCGCGGGGGTTCCGGTCGCCGACCGGCAGCGGATCCTCACCATCGCATCGATCATCCAGCGCGAAGCGCGGGAGGGCGACTTCCCCCGGGTCTCCCGCGTGATCGCCAACCGGCTGGGCCCTGCGGGCGCCGAGACCTCCGGGCTGCTGCAGATGGACTCCACCGCCCAGTACGGGTACGGCGAGATGCACGACGGCACCGCCAGTTCCTCGGCTCAGGCCCTCGCCGACGACAACCCGTGGAACACCTACGTGCATCCGGGGCTGCCCGCCGGTCCCATCTCCAACCCCGGAGACGCCGCGATCGATGCGGCGATGCAACCGGCGGACGGTCCATGGCTGTACTTCGTGACCGTGAACCTCGACACGGGGGAGACCGTGTTCAGCACCACCGCCGACGAGCACGAGGCCGCGGTCGCCCGCTGGCAGCAATGGTGCTCGGAGAACCCCGACTCCGGATGCTGACCGGCGCCCGCCTGGCCGTGTGGGGGGACCCCATCGACCACAGCCTGTCACCGGTGCTCCATCGCGCCGCGTACCGGACGCTGGGTCTGGACTGGACCTATGATCGGCTCCGAGTCGACGAGCGGGCGTTCCCGGCGGCGCTGGCGTCGCTCGGACCCGAGTGGCGGGGCCTGTCGTTGACCATGCCGCTCAAACAGGCCGCGCACCGGGCCGCCCACCGCCACGACCGGCACGCGCGACTGACGGAAGCCGTGAACACGCTGCTGCTGGACGGCCCCGACGTGGCCGGCTTCAACACGGACGTGGGCGGGATGGCGACGGCGCTGATCGCACTGGGTGCGCTGCCTGCCGAGACCGCGCGCGTCATCGGCAGCGGCGCCACCGCCGCGTCCGCGGTGGTGGCGCTCGCCGAGAGCGGGGTGCGCCGGGTGGAGATCGTCGCGCGCCGGCCCGAGCGGGCCGGGCCGCTGGTGGCCCTCGCGCAGGCCCAGAACGTCGCCGCCGCCGCGCGGCAGCTGGATGCCGGACCGTACTCGCCGCATCCGCTGACCATCGCCGCACTTCCCGGGGACGCGCGGATGCCTGGGCCGACGGCGGCGGCGCTGGCCGCGGCCGGCGGCACGCTGGTGGACGCCGTGTACGGCCGGTGGCCGACCCAGCTCGCCGGCGCGTGGACCGCGGCGGGGGGCGCCGCCCATTCCGGGAAGGAGTTCCTGCTGCGCCAGGCGCTGCTGCAGGTGCGGATATTCGCCACAGGCGACGCGGCGGCCCCGCTCGCCTCCGAGGAGACGGTGCTCGCCGCGATGCGGGACGCCGTCGCGGGACACTGACGCCCTCGTGGGAAACTAGGGCAATGCTCCGCGTTGTCACCGCCGGCGAATCCCACGGCCCGGAACTGATCGCCGTGCTCGACGGACTGCCGGCCGGCGTGCCCGTGGACATCGAGGCCATCCGCTCGGACCTCGCCCGACGCCGGCTCGGGTACGGGCGCGGATCCCGGATGAGCTTCGAAGAGGACGCGGTCACGGTTTCGGCCGGGGTGCGGCACGGCATGAGCATCGGGAGCCCCATCGCCGTGCGGGTCGCCAACACCGAGTGGCCGAAGTGGTCCGAGGTCATGAGCGCCGAGCCCACCGTGCTGACGGAACGGTCGCGGGGCCGCGGAGCGCCGCTGACCCGACCGCGTCCCGGTCACGCGGACCTCGTCGGGATGCAGAAGTACGGGTTCGACGATGCACGTCCCGTGCTCGAACGCGCGAGCGCCCGGGAGACAGCCGCCCGGGTCGCGCTCGGAACGATCGCCAAGGCGTTCCTGGCCGGACTGGGCGTGACCACACTCAGCCACACCGTCGCCGTGGGGGAGGCGGAGGTCCCGGCGGATGCCGCGTCGCCGCAGCCGTCGGATCTGAGCCGGATCGACGCGGATCCGATGCGCTGCCAGCATGCGGAAGCCTCCGCGCGCATGGTGGCCGAGGTGGACGCCGCCCGGCGCGAGGGCGACACCCTCGGCGGCATCGTCGAGGTCCTCGCCTTCGGGCTCCCGCCCGGACTGGGGTCGCACGTGCAGTGGGACCGCCGCCTGGACGGGCGGCTTGCACAGGCGCTGATGAGCATCCAGGCGATCAAGGGCGTGGAGGTGGGCGACGGGTTCGCGTCGGCGCGGCGGCGCGGCTCACGCGCGCACGACGAGCTGATCCCCACCCCGGCCGGCATCGCGCGCGCGACCGGCCGTGCCGGCGGCACCGAGGGCGGAATGTCCACCGGCGAGGTCCTCCGCGTGCGCGCCGCGATGAAGCCCATCGCGACCGTGCCCCACGCGCTGCGGACGGTGGATGTCCGCAGCGGCGAAACGGCGACCGCCCACCATCAGCGCTCCGACGTCTGCGCCGTCCCCGCCGCCGGAGTGGTCGCCGAGGCGATGGTGGCCGTGATCCTCGCCGACGCGATGCTGGAGAAGTTTGGCGGGGACAGCCTCCCCGAGACCGCCCGGAACCTCAGGGGGTACCTCGACGCGATTCCCGCGACGGCTCGCTCCTCGTCCTCCGAACCGGGCCCATGACGGCCGGACGGGCGCTCGTCCTCATCGGCCCCATGGGGGCGGGCAAGACGAGCATCGGGCGACGCGTCGCCCGGATCCTGGACCGCCCGTTCATCGACACGGACCGGCTCGTGACCGCCGAGCACGGCCCGATCGACACGATCTTCGCCCGGTACGGGGAGGAGCAGTTCCGACGACTCGAGGCCGCCGCTGTGCGGACCGCGCTGGCCGGCGGGGGAGTGGTCGCCCTCGGCGGCGGGGCGGTCCTGGATCCCGCCACCCGTGCCGCGCTCGTCGACCACGACGTGGTGCTGCTCACGCTCGCGCCCGCGACCGTCGAGCATCGCGTGCGGGGACGCGGCAGGCCGCTCCTGGAGGGAGCCGACCCGGTCGCACAGTGGACCGCCATCTGGCGGGAGCGCGAACCCGTCTACCGGGCGCTCGCGGACCTCGTCGTGGACACATCCGACCAACCGCTCACCCGGATCGCCGACACGGTCGCGGAGTGGGCAAGGATCCGTCAGGAGACCGAATGAGCAGCACCGCCACGATCACGGTGGGGGGACCCCCGCCCTACCCCGTGCGCATCGGTCCGGGTGCGCTGGACGAACTCGACACCCTCCTGCCACAGACCACACGTAAGCTCCTCGTCATCCACCCGCCGACGCTCGCGGCCGCCGCCGCCGCACTGCGGGAGCGTCTGGCCTCGGACCGGGAGGTCCTGCTGGCGGAGATCCCCGACGCCGAGTCGGGCAAACGGATCGAAGTGGCCTCATTCTGCTGGCAGGTGCTGGGACGTTCCGAGTTCTCCCGGACCGACGCGATCATCGGCTTCGGCGGCGGCGCGGTAACGGATCTGGCCGGTTTCGTCGCGGCGACCTGGCTGCGCGGCGTGCGCGTCATCCTGATCCCGACGACGGTGCTGGGCATGGTGGATGCCGCGATCGGCGGCAAGACCGCCGTCAACACGGCCGAGGGGAAGAACCTCGTCGGTGTGTTCTGGCCGCCGCACGCGGTGGTGTGCGACCCGGACCTGCTCGCCTCCCTGCCCCGCAACGAGACGGTCGCCGGGTTCGCCGAAGTCGTCAAGGCGGGGTTCATCGGGCGGCCCGAGATCCTGGACATCATCGAGGCGGACCCGCAGGCGGCGGTCGATCCGACCTCGCCCGCGTTCCGGCGATGCCTGGAACTGGCCGTGGGCCTGAAGGCGGAGGTGGTCACCGCCGACCTGCGCGAGGACGGTCCTCGCGAGATCCTCAACTACGGCCACACCCTCGGGCACGCCATCGAGCACGCCGAGCGGTACCAGTGGCGCCACGGCGCGGCCGTCTCCATCGGCATGATGTTCGCCGCCGAATTGTCGCGCCTGGCGGGGCGGCTGCCGGATGCCGCGGTGGAGCGGCACCGCCGCATCCTCGAGGTTCTCGGACTTCCCACCCGCTACCGTGCGGGAGCATGGCCCCAACTGTTGAGCACGATGCACCGCGACAAGAAGAGCCGTGCAGGCATGCTCCGCTTCGTCGCCCTCGACGACATCGCCAAGCCCGCGATCCTGCAGGCACCGGATGAGTCCCTGCTGTTCGCGGCCTACCAGGAGGTGGCCGAATGAGCCGACCGACGCTGCTGCTGGTCAACGGACCGAATCTGAACCTGCTGGGCGTGCGCGAGCCCGAGATCTACGGCGAAGGCACTCTCGCCGACGTGGTCGAGGCGACCGAGCGGGCCGCGGCCGCCCGCGGCTTCGACGTCCGGGCAGTGCAGTCCAACCACGAGGGCGTCCTGATCGACGCCATCCACGCCGCGCGCGAGGACTGCGCCGGCGTGGTGATCAACGCGGGCGGCCTGACGCACACCTCGGTCATCCTGCGCGACGCCCTGACGGCCGTCGCGCTTCCGGTCGCCGAGGTGCACATCTCGGACGTGCAGGCGCGCGAGCCGTTCCGACGGCATTCGTACCTGACGGACATCGCCGTCGCGCACGTGTCGGGGGAGGGGATCGGCGGATACGCCCGGGCCGTGGATCTGCTCGTCGACGTGATCCGCGGGCAGGAGGCCGACCCGGGCTAGAATGGCGGGTCGGCCCCCACCGCGAACGAACGGACCTCCTCCCGCCATGGCATCCACCGCAGAGATCAAGAACGGCGTCGTCCTGAACATCGACGGTCAGTTGTGGAGCGTCGTGGAGTTCCAGCACGTCAAACCCGGCAAGGGCGGCGCGTTCGTGCGCACGAAGCTCAAGAACGTGGTCACGGGCAAGGTCGTGGACCGCACCTTCAACGCCGGGGCGAAGGTGGAGCTGGAGAACGTCGACCGGCGCGATTTCACCTACCTGTACGGCGACGGCGACGGCTACGTCTTCATGGACAGCTCCGACTACGACCAGATCACCGTGCCCGCTGCCACGGTGGGCACGACGCGGAACTTCCTTCTGGAGAACCAGCAGGTCACGATCGCACTGAACAACGGCAACCCGCTCTACGTGGAGCTGCCCGCGTCGGTGGTGCTGGAGATCACCTACACGGAGCCGGGACTGCAGGGCGACCGCTCCTCGGCCGGCACCAAGCCCGCAACGCTCGAGACCGGGCACGAGATCCAGGTGCCGCTGTTCCTGGAGACCGGCACGAAGGTGAAAGTCGACACCCGCACCGGTGACTACCTCGGTCGCGTCAGCTGACGCGTGAGCGCTCGCAGCAAGGCCCGCAAACGCGCCCTGGACCTGCTCTTCCAGGCCGACGTCCGGGGCGCCCCGGCCGCGGACGTGCTGGCCGCGGAGGCGGCCCGCGCGGCCGGCGAGCCGGCCCGGGAGGCGTCGTGGCTGTATGCCCGCGAGATCGTCGACGGCGTGATCGCGCACCGGGCCGAGATCGACGATCAGATCCGCACCCACGCCCGGGACTGGAAGCTGGAGCGGATGCCGGCGGTCGACCGCTCCGTGCTCCGCATCGGGGTCTGGGAACTGCTGCACAACCCCGACGTGCCCGCCGCCGTCGCCATCGACGAGGCCGTGGACCTGGCCAAGCAGTACTCCACTGAGGAGTCCGGCGCGTTCGTGCACGGGGTCCTGGCGCGCATCGCCCGAGCGGACTGAGCCCGCCCGGAGGCTGGATCGCGCCGGGCCTACAATCGAACGGGCGACGGAGGAGGGCGAGTGCGCATCACGGGCCTGGGACATGCGGGCATGTTCATCGAGACCGCCGGCGGCAGCATCCTGTGCGACCCGACCGTGAAACCCGCCTTCTACGGCTCCTGGTTCGTGTTCCCCGACAACCGGGCACTGGACTGGTCGCGGTTCGGGGCGGCCGACTACCTCTACATCTCCCACCGTCACCGCGACCATTTCGACCCGTGGCTGCTGCGCACCTACGTGCCCACCGACATCGAAGTGCTGCTGCCCGAATACCCGACCGATGACCTGGAGCAGGACCTGCGCCGGCTCGGCTACCAGAACATCACGTTCACGCGCGCGGGGGAGGTGATCCACCGCGGGCCGCTGAGGATCATGATCACACCGCTGCGGGCCCCCTCCGACGGGCCGATCGGGGATTCCAGCCTCTCCGTGGACGACGGCTCGGGCAGCATCCTGAACCAGAACGACTCGCACCCGCTGGACCTCGACGCGCTGCTGTCGTTTTCGCGGCCCGATGCGTACTTCACGCAGTTCTCCGGCGCCATCTGGTGGCCCATGGCCTACGACCTGCCCCAGGAGGCCAAGCAGAACTTCGCCCGCCTCAAGCGCGACGCGCAGCACCGCCGGGCGATGTTCTACATCGACAAGGTCGACGCGCCGCACGTGTTCCCCATGGCGGGGCCCCCCATGTTCCTGCGCGAAGACCTGTTCCGCTACAACGGGCTGGGTGCGCACGATGACTCGATCTTCACGAATCAGGCGGAGTTCCTCCTGCGGATGCGGCAGGAATCCCCCTCCCATCAGGGTCACATGTTCCTGCCGGGAACGGTGGTGGACATCGACGCCGGCGAGGTGAGTGTCACCCAGACCCTCTACGACGATGCGGCGATCGAGCGCATCTTCGGCGACCCATGGGCGTATCTGGCGCAGCAGCGCGACAGCCGCCAGGACGAGCTGCGGGCCGAGGAGCTCACCCGGGCGCCGGTGATGGCGCCGGCCGACATGCTCGCCGCCCTGCGGGAGTGGTGGGAGCCGCTGCTGCGGCGGGCCCGCACCATCCGGGACGGCGTGGGCGGGCCGGTCCGCATGACGATCGGAGACCTCGACCTGCTGATCGACTTTCCGCGCGCGAAGGTCCGCGAGTACGCGGGGGAGCACACCCAGTACTGGTTCGAGATCCCTCCCGATCTCGTGTCCACCAACATCGCCGAGCACGAGATCGACTGGTCCAACTCGATCTTCCTGTCCCTGCAGTTCACCGCCGGGCGGGTGGGGAAGTTCAACGAGTTCATCTACACGTTCTTCAAGTGCCTCTCCCGCGACCGGATCGAGTACGTCGAGAACTGGTACGCGGAGCAGACCGACGCCAGCGAGGACGCCCGACTGGGCGAGTGGACGGTGCAGCGCCGCTGCCCCCACCTTCGGGCGGACCTCACGAAGACCGGCAGGATCGAGGACGGCGTGCTCACCTGCTCGCTCCACGACTGGCGATGGGACCTCGCCACCGGACGGTGCCTGACAAGCCACGGCCACCCGATCCGGGCGGCGCGCACTCCCGCGTAGACTGACCCGGCAGCATCCTTTAAACCCGTCCCGTGAGGCGGAGAAGGGAGCGGTCGATGAGCGCACGCACCGTGCTCCAGGACGCCGACATCGCACGGGCGCTGACCCGCATCGCGCATGAGATCCTCGAATCCAACCGAGGCACGGACGGCCTCGTCCTGCTCGGCATCCCCACCCGCGGGGAGCCGCTGGCGCACCGCATCGCCGACGCGATCTCCGCGTTCGCCGATGTGGAGGTGCCCGTCGGCTCGCTGGACATCACGCTCTACCGGGACGACTTGGGACGCCACCCGACGCGGCCCACCCGGCCGACGCGGATCCCCGGCGAGCACGTCGACGGGCGGACGGTCGTCCTCGTCGACGATGTGCTCTTCTCCGGCCGCAGTGTGCGCGCCGCGCTCGACGCCGTCCAGGCCGTCGGGCGACCGGCCGCGGTCCGCCTGGCTGTTCTGATCGACCGCGGTCACCGGCAACTGCCCATCCGACCCGATTTCGTGGGCAAGAACCTGCCGAGCGCGAGGGAGGAGCGCGTGAACGTCAGGCTCCGGGAGATCGACGGGGTCGACGAAGTGGTGATCTCCTCGTGAGGCACCTGCTGGGCACCCGGGAGCTCACCCGCGAGCAGGCGGTGCGGATCCTCGACGTCGCCGAGGACATGTCCGACACCCAGGCCCGTCAGGGAACGAAGCTCCCCACGCTGCGGGGACGGACCGTCGTGAACCTGTTCTTCGAGGACTCGACCCGCACCCGCATCTCCTTCGAGGCGGCAGCCAAGCGACTGAGCGCGGATGTGATCACGTTCGCAGCGCGCGGGTCCTCGGTCTCCAAGGGGGAGTCGCTGCAGGACACCGCGCAGACGCTGCAGGCCATGGGGGCCGACGCGGTCGTGATCCGACACTCCTCGTCCGGAGCTCCCCACACGCTCGCCTCGAGCGGCTGGATCACGGCAGCCGTGATCAACGCCGGGGACGGCACCCACGAGCATCCGACCCAGGCGTTGCTGGATGCGTTCACGATCCGCCGACGCCGCCACGGCGAGGACAGCCGGGGCCGAGCGCTGGACGGGGTCCGGATCCTCATCGTCGGCGACATCCTGCACTCCCGCGTCGCCCGCTCCGACCTGTGGCTCCTGACCGCTCTGGGCGCCGAGGTGACCCTCGTCGGACCGCCCACCCTGATCCCCTCCGACGTCTCCGGCTGGCCGGCATCGGTCGCCTACGATCTGGACGCTGCGATCGCGGAAGGCCCCGACGCGGTGATGATGCTCCGGGTCCAGCGCGAACGGATGCACGAGGCGTACTTCCCCTCGGAGCGTGAATACCACCGCATGTGGGGGCTGGACGCCGCGCGAGCGGACGCCCTGCCGCCCGCTAGCATGGTGATGCACCCGGGACCGATGAACCGCGGGCTCGAGATCTCGGCGGCGGCCGCCGACTCGCCCCGCTCCACGGTGCTCGAGCAGGTCGCGAACGGCGTCTCGACGCGGATGGCCGTGCTGTACCTGCTGCTGACCGGTGATCAGGGAGAGGATGGCTGGTGACCGAAGCCATCCTGATCCGCGGCGCGAACCTGGAGGGTGCCGGCAGGGCGGACCTCCTCCTCATCGACGGGGTGATCGCCGACGCGGGCGTGGGACTCAGCCGGGCCGGAGCCACCGTGGTGGACGCCGACGGGATGGTGGCTCTTCCCGGGCTGGTCGATCTTCACGTGCACCTGCGGGAGCCGGGCCTCGAGTCGGCCGAGACCGTCGCCAGTGGCTCCCGTGCGGGGTCGGCCGGAGGGTACACGGCGCTGTTCGCGATGCCCAACACGGCACCGCCGGCCGACACCGCGGGCGCGGTGGAGCAGCAGCTCGCGCTCGGAGAGCGCGCCGGGCGCCTGCACGTCCAGCCGATCGGCGCGGTGACGGCGAGCCGCGCCGGAACACGGCTGGCGGAACTGGGCGCGATGGCTCATTCCCGCGCCCGGGTGCGGCTGTTCAGCGACGACGGCGCGTGCGTGGCGGATCCGGTCATCATGCGGCGGGCGCTCGAGTACGTGAAGGCGTTCGGGGGGGCCATCGCCCAGCATTCGGAGGATCCGCGCCTCACGAGCGGGGCGCAGATGAACGATGGGCCGCTGTCGGCGGAACTGGGTCTGAGCGGCTGGCCATCCGTCGCCGAGGAGTCGATCATCGCGCGGGACGTGCTGCTGACCGAGCACGTCGGGTCCCGGCTCCACGTCTGCCATGTCTCCACGGCCGGGTCCGTCGAGGTGCTCCGGTGGGCGAAACGCCGTGGCGTGGCCGTGACCGCGGAGGTCACTCCGCATCATCTGATGCTCACGGAGCAGGAGGTCCGAGGCTACGACGCGCGGTACAAGGTGAATCCGCCGCTGCGACGCGACGAGGACGTGGCAGCGCTCCGCGAAGCACTCGCCGACGGCACCATCGACGCGGTGGCCACCGACCACGCGCCGCATCCGGTCGAAGCCAAGCACTGCGAATGGGACCGTGCCGCACCCGGCATGATCGGCCTTGACGTGGCGCTGCGCGTCGTCCAGGCGACCATGGTCGACACCGGGATGATGGACTGGAAGGGCGTCGCCCGCGTCATGAGCAGCAACCCCGCGCGGATCGGCCGGCTCGCGGACCAGGGTCGCGCGATCGCCCCCGGCGAGCCGGCGAACCTGGTTCTGCACGACCGGGCCGCGACGGAGGCTCCGGTGGCCGCCGCGGACCTGCACGGCCTCAGCGGCAACTCGCCGTATCTGGGCCGGCCGCTGCCCGGTCGCACGCGGTGGACGTTCTACCGCGGGCGCGCGACGCTGCGGGACGGGGACGTCGTCGAGACCGAGGAGGTGCACCCATGACGCGCGAGGCGGCGTCGCTGGTGATGATCGCGGTGGCCCTGGCCGCCGTGGGGTTGATGACGTGGGGATGGCTGCGGCGACGGCGGCGGGACGCCGCACTCGTGGCGCCTGTGGGCGAACCGCCCGAGGGCAGTCGCGTGCTGGCCGCCTTCGAGGCACTCTACGTGGCGACGACGGACCACGACGCGGCCCTGGAGCGGCTCGCCGTGCGAGGACTGGCGTTCCGCTCCCGCGCGAGGATCACCGTCACCGACGCGGGCGTCGCCCTGGACATGCCGCGGATGCCGCGCGTGTTCGTCCCGGCAGACGCCATCGCCGGGGTGGACGCGGCGACCGTGACCATCGACCGCGTCGTCGAGCGCGACGGACTGACGCGGCTGAGCTGGTGGATCGAGCCCGGTCGCGCGGTCGACTCGTACCTGCGACCGATGGATGCGTCCGCGCGCTCCCTGACCGCCGCCATAGAACCGCTGCTCGCGGGAGCGGAGACCAGGGCGTGACCGGCGGCGGGCGGGGGCGGGCCGTGCTGGTGCTCGAAGACGGTACGCGATACGAGGGCCAGGCGTACGGGACCGCCGGCGTGACCGTCGGCGAGGTGGTGTTCGCCACCGGCATGACCGGATACCAGGAGACTCTCACCGATCCCTCCTACGCCGGCCAGATCGTCGTCCAGACCGCACCCCACATCGGCAACACCGGCATGAACGACGAGGATCCCGAATCCCGCCGGATCTGGGTCGCCGGATACGCCGTCCGAGACCCCGCCCGGACGGTGTCCAGCTGGCGGGCCCGGCGATCCCTGGACGATGCGCTCGTGGCCGACGGCATCATCGGAATCAGCGGTATCGATACCCGCGCGGTCACCCGCCGCATCCGTTCGGAGGGCGCCCTGCGGGGCGGGATCTTCTCCGGCGCCGCGGCGGCCGAGGCGCCCGAAGCTCAGCTGCGCCGCGTCCGCGAGGCACCGCGCATGAACGGGCAGAACCTCTCCTCATCGGTGTCGGTCTCCCGGCCCGAGACCAGCACGCCCGCCGGGACCCCGCTGGGAACGCTGGCGGTGATCGATCTGGGGGTGAAACGGTCCACCATCGCGAACCTCACCGCACGGGGCTTCGAGGTGCATGTGCTCCCGCAGGACATATCCTTCGAGGAGCTGCTCCGGCTCGACCCGGTGGGAGTGTTCTACTCCAACGGCCCGGGCGACCCGGCGGCCTCGGACGCGCACGTGGACCTGCTGCGGCGGGTGCTGGCGGCCCGCATCCCATTCTTCGGCATCTGCTTCGGCAACCAGCTCCTGGGGAGGGCGCTCGGGTTCGGCACCTACAAGCTCCCGTTCGGGCACCGGGGCATCAACCAACCCGTTCTCGACGTGACCACGGGCCGAGTGGAGATCACCTCGCACAATCACGGATTCGCCGTCGACGCCCCCCGTCACGGCGTCGTGGACAGTCCTGCCGGTTTCGGACGGGTCCAGGTCAGCCATCTCGGCCTGAACGACGGCGTCGTGGAGGGCTTGCACGCGCTGGATCTGCCCGCCTTCAGCGTGCAGTACCATCCCGAGGCGGCCGCCGGACCCCATGACGGGAACCACCTGTTCGACAGATTCCGCGACATGGTGCAGACCGATCAGGCGCGGAGAGGACACCATGCCCAAGCGTGACGACATCCGGTCAGTGCTCGTGATCGGCTCCGGGCCGATCGTGATAGGTCAGGCTTGCGAGTTCGACTACTCCGGGACCCAGGCGTGCCGAGTGCTGCGCGAGGAGGGCGTGCGCGTCATCCTCGTCAACTCCAACCCCGCCACGATCATGACCGATCCGGACTTCGCCGACGCGACGTACATCGAGCCGATCACCCCGGAGGTGATCGAGACGATCATCGCCAGGGAGCGCCCCGACGCCATCCTGCCGACCCTGGGCGGCCAGACCGCACTGAACGCCGCCATGGCGCTGCACGAGCGAGGCGCACTGGAACGGTTCGGCGTCGAACTCATCGGGGCCCGCGTGGAGGCGATCCGCAAGGGCGAGGACCGTCAGGTCTTCAAGGAGCTCGTCGTCGCCGCCGGCGCCGAGGTCGCCGGCAGCCGCATCGCGCACTCGATCGAGGACGCACTGGCCGCCGCGGACGAGTTCGGCTACCCGCTGGTGGTGCGCCCCAGCTTCACGATGGGGGGGCTCGGTTCGGGCATCGCATACGACCAGGCCGACCTGCTGCGGATCGCCGGTGCGGGGCTGCACGACTCGCCCACCCACGAGGTGCTTCTGGAGGAATCGATCCTCGGGTGGAAGGAATACGAGCTCGAACTGATGCGGGACACCGCGGACAACACCGTCGTGGTGTGCTCGATCGAGAACGTGGATCCGGTCGGCGTGCACACGGGCGACTCCATCACCGTCGCGCCGGCGATGACTCTCACCGATCGCGAGTACCAGCGGATGCGCGATATCGGCATCGACATCATCCGTGCGGTCGGGGTGGACACAGGCGGCTGCAACATCCAGTTCGCGGTCGACCCGGCCACCGGTCGGATCATCGTCATCGAGATGAACCCCCGCGTGTCGCGGTCCTCTGCCCTCGCATCCAAGGCGACCGGCTTCCCGATCGCGAAGATCGCCGCCAAGCTGGCGATCGGATACCGCCTGGACGAGATCCCCAATGACATCACACGCGTCACCCCCGCGAGTTTCGAGCCGACTCTCGACTACGTGGTCGTGAAGGCGCCCCGGTTCAACTTCGAGAAGTTCCCCGCGGCCGATGCGACGCTGACGACCACGATGAAGTCCGTCGGAGAGGCGATGGCCATTGGACGGAACTTCACCACGGCGCTCCAGAAGGCGCTGAGGTCTCTGGAACGGCGCGGCTCCGCCTTCCATTGGGGCCGACTGGACCGAACCGTCGCGGAACTGCTCGACCAGGCGCGCGTCCCGACGGACGGTCGCATCGTGACCGTCCAGCAGGCTCTGCGGGCCGGAGCGAGCATCGGCGAGGTCCACGACGCCACCGGGATCGATCCGTGGTTCCTCGATCAGATCGCTCTGATCAACGACATCGCGGCGGAGGTGTCGGCGGCCGGGCTGGACGAGCACACGCTCACCACCGCCAAACGGCACGGCTTCAGCGACGCCCAGCTGGCAGAGCTGCGCGGCACCACCGAATCGGGCGTGCGGGAACTGCGGCATGCACTGGGCGTGCGCCCTGTCTACAAGACCGTCGATACCTGTGCGGGGGAGTTCCCCGCTCTCACGCCCTACCACTACTCCAGCTACGACCAGGAGAGCGAGGTGGCACCCTCCGAGCGACGCAAGGTCGTCATCATCGGCTCCGGGCCGAACCGGATCGGCCAGGGCGTGGAGTTCGACTACTCCTGCGTGCACGCGTCCTTCGCGCTCGCGGCCGCGGACTACGAGACCGTGATGATCAACTGCAATCCGGAGACGGTGTCCACCGACTACGACACGAGCGACCGGCTGTATTTCGAGCCGCTCACGCTGGAGGACGTACTGGAAGTCCTGGAGGTCGAAGCCGCATCCGGCACCCTGGTCGGGGTGGTGTGCCAGCTCGGAGGCCAGACCCCGCTCGGACTCGCGCACGGCCTGGAGGCCGCGGGCTTCCGCGTGCTCGGCACGAGTCCCGCCGCGATCGACCTCGCCGAGGAACGAGAGCTCTTCTCGCGTGTGCTCGACCACGCCGGACTGGTCGCCCCGCGCCACGGCACCGCGCTGGATCTGGACGGTTCGCTGGACATCGCGGCACGCATCGGATACCCGGTCCTGGTCCGTCCGAGCTTCGTGCTCGGCGGGCGCGGAATGGAGATCGCGTACGACGAGGCCAGCCTGCGCGACTACTTCGCACGCATCGAGGGCGAGGGCATCGTCAGCGAGGGGCGCCCGCTGCTGGTCGACCACTTCCTCGACGATGCGATCGAGATCGACGTCGACGCGCTGTACGACGGCGAGCGGCTGTACGTCGGCGGGGTCATGGAGCATCTCGAGGAGGCCGGCATCCACTCCGGCGACTCCAGCTGCTCGCTGCCGCCGATGTCGCTGGGGCGCAGCGACATCGACCGGGTGCGGGCGGCGACGGAGTCCATCGCCGCCGGCGTGGGCGTCCGGGGACTGCTCAACGTGCAGTTCGCGATCAGCGCGGGCGTGCTGTACGTCATCGAGGCGAACCCGCGCGCGAGCCGCACCGTGCCGTTCGTCTCGAAAGCCCTCGGCATCCCCCTCGCCAAAGCGGCCAGCCGGATCATGGTGGGCGACACGATCGCCGCCCTGATCGAGGAGGGACTGCTGCCCGAGGACGACGGCGCCCACGTACCACTGGACTCGCCCGTCGCCGTCAAGGAGGCGGTGCTGCCGTTCAAGCGGTTCCGTACCGCGCAGGGCCGTATCGTCGACTCGGTGCTGGGTCCCGAGATGCGCTCCACGGGTGAGGTGATGGGAATCGACCGGGATTTCCCGACCGCGTTCGCCAAGAGCCAGGAGGCCGCCTACGGCGGCATGCCACAGAGCGGGACCGTGTTCATCTCCGTCTCCGACGCAGACAAGCGGGCCGTGATCCTGCCGGCGCACCGGCTGCAGGAACTCGGTTTCGACCTGCTGGCGACCGAGGGCACCGCCGAAGTCCTGGCGCGCAACGGCATCCCCGTCGACGTGGTCCGCAAGTACTCCGACACCGACGACGGAGACGGCCCCACCATCGTGGATCTCATCAACGACGGCGCGGTGGACATGATCGTGAACACCCCCAGCGGCGGCATGGCGCGAGCGGACGGCTACGAGATCCGTGCGGCGGCGGTCGCCGCCGACAAGGCCCTGCTGACCACCGTCGCCGTCCTCGGCGCCGCAGTCGCGGCCCTGCCGGTGCTGCGCGACGGGTTCCGGGTGCGCAGCCTTCAGGAATACGCCGCCGATCGCCGGGCGCGCCGGTGAGCGACGCGTTCGCCCTGCGGATGCAGACGGTGCTCAGCGGACCCGGACCGCTGTGCCTGGGGGTGGATCCGCACGATGGGATCCTGCACGCGTGGGGACTGCCCGTCTCCGCTTCCGGCGTCCTGGAACTGGGCATGCGCGCCATCGATGCGGCGGCCGGCGCGGCGGGGTTCGTGAAGATCCAGGTGTCGTTCTTCGAACGCTTCGGAGCGGCGGGGTTCTCGGCCCTCGAGCGGCTCCTGGCGCAATCCCGAGCGGCGGGCCTGGTCACGATCGCGGACGTCAAGCGCGGCGACATCGGGTCGACGATGGACGCATACGCCGCCGCGTGGCTTCCCGCGGGCGCCCCGCTCGAGGCGGACGCGATCACCGTGCACCCCTACCTGGGAGTCGAATCCCTGCACGACACCTTCCGGCTGGCCGGCGAGGCGGGCAAAGGCGTGTTCGTCCTCGCCGCGACCAGCAATCCCGAAGGGCGGGCGCTGCAGGGGGCCGCGCTCGAGGGGGGCACGGTGTCGTCTGCCGTCGCGCACCGGGTCGCAGCGTACGCATCATCCGGAGGACGCCCGGACCCGTGGAGCGCGTTCGGGCTCGTGATCGGCGCAACCGTCGATCTCGCCGACCGGGGATTGACGGGCGTCGCCGCGCTGCCGCTGCCGATTCTCGCGCCCGGCTTCGGGCACCAGGGAGCCGCGCCCGAAGATCTACCGCGACGATTCGGCGACGCGCGCCACCGAGTGATCGCCAACGAGTCGCGCAGTCTGCTGGCCGCCGGCCCGGCGGGTCTGCGGGCAGCGGTGCTGGACCGGGCGCGGACGTATCGCGAGATCCTCGATGACTGACCCTCGTCGCCCGCCGGAGGTGGACCGGGCGGCGGCCTCCGCCCGCGCCGTCGCCGCCCGCCGTTCACGCGCCGCCCTCAAGCGCGACCTCGCCACCCGCGTCGTGACCCCCCAGGAGGTGCTGCGCCGGGCGGCGGCCGACCCGTCCTCGCCGGCAGGATCCATGCGCATCACGGACTTCCTCACGGCACTCCCCGCCGTCGGACCCGCCACACGCGATCGTGCGCTCGCCCACCTCGGGATCGCACCCGTCAAGCGTCTGGGAGGGCTGGGTCGCCGGCAGCGGGAGGCACTGGACGCCTGGCTCCAGCATCGGTTCCCCGAACCGCGGCCACGGCCGCATCGGAGCCGACTCGTCGTCCTGGCCGGGCCCACCGCGGTCGGAAAGGGGACGGTGGCAGCGGCGATCGCTCGCCGGCATCCGGAGATCCTGCTGTCGGTGTCCGCCACGACGCGACCTCCGCGGCCCGGCGAGGTCGACGGCGTCCACTACTACTTCGTCAGCGACGACGAGTTCGACCGGATGATCGCCTCCGACGCCCTGCTGGAGCACGCGACCGTCCACAACCGGTTCCGCTACGGCACGCCCCGCGAGCCAATCGAACACGCGCTGGCCTCCGATCGCACGGTGCTGCTGGAGATCGATCTGCAGGGTGCGCGCCAGGTGCGCGCCGCGGCGCCGGATGCGGCCCTCGTGTTCCTGCTGCCGCCGTCGTGGGACGACCTGGTCGAGCGCCTCGTCGGTCGCGGAACGGAGGACGCCGCGGAGCGGGCTCGGCGCCTGCGGACGGCGCGGCGGGAACTGGCCGCGCAGGGGGAGTTCGATTTCCGGGTGGTGAACGCCGACGTCGAGCGCGCTGCGCGCGAGGTCGTACAATTGGCGGAGCTTTCCGCCCGGGACTGACCCCCGGGAGGGTTCCCGTTCCCGCCGTAGGAGGCAGAGCATGGTCATGAACACCCAGGGGATCATCGACCCCCCCATCGACAGCCTGCTCGAGAAGGTGGACTCCAAGTACCAACTCGTGATCTACGCCGCCCGCCGGGCCCGTCAGATCAACGACTACTACTCGGACCTGCAGGAGGGCAACCTGTTCGACAACGTCGGTCCGCTGGTCGACTCGACCATCGAGGACAAGCCGCTGTCGATCGCGTTGCGCGAGATCGACGAGTCGAAACTGCGCCTTCGCCCCGCGGAGTGACCACGACCGTCGCGGCCGGCCAGCGCCACGACCCGATGGCGGCGCGGCCGCCCGACTTGGAGCATCGATGCCACAGTTGCGGCTGTTCACCTCCGAATCCGTCACCGAAGGGCATCCCGACAAGATCTGCGACCAGATCTCCGACAGCATCCTCGACGCCATCCTGACCGAGGACCCGACCGGGCGCGTCGCCGTGGAGACCCTCGTGACGACCGGCCTGGTGCATGTTGCCGGGGAAGTGTCCACGAACGCATACGTTGAGATCCCGGCCATCGTCCGCGACGTGGTCACGGGCATCGGATACACCTCCAGCGACACCGGATTCGACGGCGAATCATGCGGGGTGAGCGTGTCCATCGGGGCCCAGTCGCCCGACATCGCGGCCGGCGTGAGCAAGGCCTTCGAGCACCGCGAAGCCAACTCCCTCGATCCGCACGACGAACAGGGCGCTGGCGACCAGGGCATCATGTTCGGATTCGCGACCCGTGAGACGCCCGAACTCATGCCGATGGCCGCATGGACCGCGCATCGGATGGCCGAGCGGCTCAGCCAGGCGCGCCGCTCCGGCAAGCTGCCCTTCCTTCGACCGGACGGGAAGACGCAGGTGACGCTGGGATACGACGGACACCGCCCGGTCACCGTCGACGCGGTCGTGCTCTCCACCCAGCATGACCCCGACATCGCTCTGGGCGAGTTGCGAGAGATCGTCCGGGCCGAGGTGATCGACCCGGTGCTCGAGTCCACCGGCCTGGACCTGCCCGACGTCCACTACTTCATCAACCCGGCGGGACGATTCGTCACAGGCGGCCCCAAGGGGGACGCCGGCCTGACGGGTAGGAAGATCATCATCGACACCTACGGCGGCGCCGCTCGCCACGGTGGCGGAGCGTTTTCCGGCAAGGATCCGTCCAAGGTAGATCGGTCGGCCGCGTACGCGATGCGGTGGGTGGCCAAGAACGCGGTCGCGGCGGGGCTCGCCGACAGGCTCGAGCTCCAGGTCGCCTACGCCATCGGGAAGGCTCACCCCGTGGGTCTGTACATCGAGACCTTCGGCACCGGGCGCGTTCCCGACGAGGTCATCATCGGCGCGATCCGGGAGGTGTTCGACCTGCGTCCCCGTGCGATCATCGCGGATCTCGATCTGTTGCGCCCGATCTACGCGCAGACCGCCGCCTTCGGACATTTCGGACGCGAACTGCCGGACTTCACCTGGGAGCGCACCGACCGGGTGGAGGAATTGCGGGCGGCAGCGGGCCTCTGAGATCGCCCGCACGCACGACCGTGGACCCGGCATCCTCGCCCCGGCGACGGGCGCGCGTGCTGCTGGACTCGTCACTGCCGCAGCTGGACAGACTGTTCGACTACGGCATCGGCGACGAGTGGACGGACCTGATCCGCCCCGGCGTGAGGGTGCGCGTGCCACTGCGATCGGGCGCGCGCGTCGTCGACGGATACGTGGTGGACGTCGTCGAAGACGACGGCGATCGCGCCCTGTCGCCGATCGATCAGGTGGTCAGTGCGGTCGCGGTGATGCCGGACTCGCTGTACCGGCTCGCGCGGCGAGCAGCCGACCGCGCCGCCGGCTCGGCCGCCGACATCCTGCGGCTGGCGATCCCCCGACGGATGGTCCGCGCCGAGAAGGCGTTTCTCGCCTCACCGCCGCCGGGGACACCGCTGCTGTCGCCGGATGCCCTGGCATGGTCGGGCCACGTGGTGCGCGCGGTGCCGGCGTTCGACCCGCTCGCGGATGGTGCCCGGCTGGCCTGGCACGCCACGCCCGGGGTGATCGAGATCGCTCCTGGAACGGCGGTGGCGGCCTGGGCCGTCACCTTGGCGGCACTGGCGGTGCAGACTCTCGCGCGGGGTCGCAGCGCCGTCCTCATCGTTCCCGACCACCGGGACGAGGAGCAGCTGCTGGCTGCGTTGCGCGGCCGGGTGCAGGAGGATGCGGTGGTCCGGGACGACTCCCGACGTACCCCCGCCGAACGCTACGCGGGTCACCTCCGCGTGCTAGCCGAACAGCCATGCATCGTGGTCGGCAACCGTTCCGCCGTCTACGCCCCCGCCCGCCGACCGGGCCTGCTCGCCCTGTGGGACGACGGCGACCCTCTTCTGGCCGAACCCCGCAGTCCGGGCGTGCACGCCCGGGACGCGGCGCTCCTGCGCCAGGAGATGGAGGGCACGGCGCTGGTGATCGCCGGTCACACCCGCACCCCGGATGTCGAACGCCTGGTCGGCATCGGATGGTTCA
>CAVOZX010000040.1:0-39307 GCA_963701365.1 uncultured Actinomycetota bacterium
GCCACGTATTGCTACTCCTCGATGTAGAGGAACCCGCCCTGCTGCATCGCCTCGACCAGGGGTCCGGGCACGAAGTTCTCGGACGAGTAGTCCTCGCGGAGCACCCGGGCGGGGTTGTGGTGGCCGACGAGCTTCGCCGGGGTCAGATCGGCGTTGCCCTCCACGAACAGCAGCGGGATGCCCCATTCCTGGGTGATGGCCGTGAGCATCGTGGTCTTGCTGGTGCCCGGGGGGCCCTCCAGCACGATGTCGCGGCCGGCGGCGACGGCCGCGAGCGTGGGCTCCAACTCACGCTCGCGGCCCACGAGCCGCTGCGCGATCCGGTCGCGGGCGCCGAGGAGATCCTCCGCGTCCGTCAGGGCGGGTGGTGTCGGACCGGTCACCGCGGCTCGTCCCCTCTCACTTCAGCAGCGCTCCCGCGTCGACGGGGAGCGTGATGCCCGTGACGTAGCGGGCCTCGTCGGACGCCAGCCATAGGACGGCGTTGGACACGTCCACGGGCTCCACCCACGCGATCGGGAGCAGGTTGATCGCCGCCCCCGCCTCGGCGAACTCCTCCACCGTCGGGTTCTCGCGGTCGGGTCGGAACAGCTTGTACGTGAACTCGTTCTGCACCATGTCAGTGTTCACCATGGTGGGGTTGACGGTGTTCACGCGGATGTTGTCCGGCGCCAGTTCGGTCGCCATGGTGCGCATCAGGCCGACCACCCCGTGCTTGGCGGCGACGTAGTGCGCGTTGTTCGCCAGCGGTGCGAGGCCCGCCATCGAACTGGTGAAGATCATCGACCCGCCGCCGGCCGCGCGCAGGTGCGGCACGGCCGCCTTGGCCGCGTGCCACACACCCATCAGGTTCACCTGCAGCATGTCGGTGAACTGCGCCTCGGTGAGCTGCTCGGCGGGGGCGAACGACTCGATGCCGGCGTTCGCGCTGACGACGTCGAGGTGCCCGAGTTGGGCGACCCCGGCGTCCAGCGCCGATTTCACCGCGTCGTAGTCTCGCACGTCCGCGATGCTGGCCACGATCCGCCGGTCCAGCGCCTCGACCTGCCGAACGGTCTCGTCCAGGTCGGCGGGCGTGGCCATCGCGTACGGCACGGTGTCGATCTGCGCCGCGAGGTCGATCGCGATGATGTCGGCGCCCTCCTGCGCCATCCGGATGGCGTGCGAGCGTCCCTGCCCGCGAGCCGCCCCCGTGATGAAGGCGACCTTTCCGTCCAGTCTTCCCATTGTCATCTCCTTCGATGCAGTGACGTCGTCGTCACTTCTTGTTGGTGAAGCCGGCATCCACCGGCAGGGTGACGCCCGTGACGTACCGGGCGGCGTCGGACACGAGCCACAGGATCGCGTTTGAGATGTCCACCGGCTCGACCATGTCGACCGGCAGCGCGTTGGCCATCGCCGCACCCATGGAGGGGTCGGCCTGCATCACCGCCTGGATCGCGTCGTTGACGACCATGGGCGTGTTCACCCCCGTGGGGTGGACGGTGTTGACCCGGATGCTGTGGGGTGCGAGGTAGTTCGCGTAGCTGCGCATGAGGCCCACGACGCCGTGCTTGGCGGCGGTGTACCCCAGCCCGCCCGGCGTGCTCCCGCCGATGCCGTTGAGCCCGGCGGTGGAGCTGGTGAGCACGATCGCGCCGCCCTGCCCGCGGTCGACCATGGACGGGATCGCGGTCTCGACCGTGTTGTAGACGCCGGTGAGGTTGACATCGATCACGTCCTGCCATTCCTGCGCGTCCGGCGCGGCCGAGAGCGGGAAGATACCCGCGTTGGCCAGCACGATGTCCACGGGCCCCAGGGCCGCGACACCCGCATCGAACGCGGCCTGCACGGCGGCCCGGTCGCGCACGTCGGCCTGGGACGCCTGGATGCGGCGGTCCAGCGCCTCGACCTGGCGCACGGTCTCGGCCAGATCGTCGGGCGTCGACATGGGGTAGGGGACGGAGTCGATCTGCGCGCAGATGTCGACCGCGATGATGTCGGCGCCTTCCCGCGCCAGTCGGATGGCGTGCGAGCGACCCTGCCCGCGTGCCGCGCCGGTGATGAAGGCGACTTTGCCCTCCAGCTGCCCAGCCATGGTTTCCTCCTCGGGTTCGGGGACCGTCGGTCCCGCGCACCCCGAACCTCCCGACCACGTCGGGTAGGGCGTCACCTTCGAGTGGAGACGTCCGAGTCGGTCGGGTCGGGTGGTGTCGGAGTGCCTCCTGTGCCGGCTACCGGTCGGTGCCGGTCGTCTCGGGTGCGAGCGCAGGCGCGATGAACCCGGCGAGCGGGTCCTCCGCACAGGCGCTCACGGGCGGAGCGGCGATGTCACCGCGACGGCTGAGCGTGAGTCGCACCGGACCTGCGCCCGAGCGAGGCCGGGGCGGTGCGGTGAGGTGGGAGTGGTCGGTGGCGTGCGCGGGCATCACGTGGTCCTCCGGCCGGCCGGCGAGCAGTTCCGCGCCGTAGCCCTGCACGCACTCCGGGTCGGGGCCGTCCAGGGGCAGACCCGTGAAGAACTTCGCCGCCATGCACCCGCCCTTGCACGAGTCGTAGAAGCTGCACGACGCGCACGCGCCGCCCGTTTGAGGCTCCCGCAGGCGACCGAACAGCTCCGATTCGCGCCACACGCTCGCGAAGCCGCCATCGGATCGGACGTTCCCGGCCAGGAACTCGTCGTGGATGGCGAACGGGCAGGCGTACACATCGCCGACCGGATCGATCAGGCACACCACGCGGCCCGCGCCGCACAGGTTCAGACCGGGAAGGGGGGCGCCGTACGCGGAAAGATGGAAGAACGAGTCGCCGGTGAGCACCTGGTCGCCGTGCGCGACGAGCCAGTCGTACAGTTCCCGCTGCTGCTCGGCGGTGGGGTGCAGCTCGTCCCACACGTCCGCGCCGCGCCCGGAGGGCCGCAGGCGCGTGAGCCGCAACTGCGCGCCGTACCGGTCCGCGATGACCTTGAACTCGTCCAGTTGGGGGATGTTCGTGCGGGTGCAGACCACCGACAGCTTGAAGTTTCGCATCCCGGCATCCGCGAGATTCTGCATCGCGGTCATCGCGGTCTCGTAGGAGCGCGGTCCGCGGATCGCGTCGTTGACCTCGGCGGTCGCACCGTCCAGGGAGATCTGCACATCGACGTAGTCGTTCGCGGCCAGGCGTCGCGCCACCTCCGGCGTCAGCTTCACACCATTGGTGGAGAACTTCACCCCCACGTGGTGGCTGGTGGCGTAGTCGACGATCTCCCAGAAGTCGGGTCGCACGGTGGGCTCGCCACCGCCGATGTTGACGTAGAACACCTGCATCCGCTCGAGTTCGTCGATCACCGCCTTGCACTCCTCGGTAGACAGCTCCCGGGGGTCGCGGCGGCCGGAACTGGAGAGGCAGTGCACGCACGACAGGTTGCAGGCGTACGTCAACTCCCACGTCAAGCAGATCGGTGCGTCCAGACCCCGCTCGAAGTGGTCGACCAGGCGGGCGGGAGCGGGCGGGGTGAGCAGGGTCATGCGGCTCTCTCCTGGATCATGTGCGACTGCGCGAGAGTGTCGAGAGCCCGCAGGTACCGCGGCCGCTCGGCGTCGGGAACGCCCGCGGCATCCAGCGCCGCGGTGACGTCAGGGCTGGAGTCCAAGCGCTCCACGATGCTCAGCAGCGTGCGGTCCTTCAGGAACGACAGCTTCCGCGTTCCGAAGTGGTACAGCAGCGCGCCGAACGATTCCGGCCGCACCGAGACCTGGGGATGCAGCCGCCACGCGGTCTGCGTGTCCATGCGGATCAGTACACGCCGCACATGCCGTCGATGGACACCTCTTCGACCAGCGAATCGGCTTCGATCATCGACTCTGCGCCTGCGACGACCTCGTTCGGACCCATGGCATGCTCCTTCACAGCGACGTGGAAGCCCGGGCCGGTCCCCGGGTGAAGCCGATACTAATGACACCGAGTGCCGAATGGAAGAGGATCGCACCGGGGCCGGTGACCGGCGGAAGGCGAGGCGAGGTGGCCGAGGGGACCGTCACGGGCGACGGCGGAGTGGACGCCCGTGAGCCGCGCAGCCGTTCCGGCCGGGCGCGGGCGACCACGCATGGCGAGTTGAGCCATGTCGCGTTGCGGATGTTCATCGAGCGGGGCTTCGAACGCACCACGGTCGACGAGATCGCGGCGGCCGCCGGCATCGGCCGGCGCACGCTGTTCCGGTATTTCCCGTCCAAGAGCGACCTGGCATGGGGGGAGTTCGACGGGATGCTGGCGCAGTTCCGCATCGTCCTGTCGTCCCTGCCGACAGACATCCCGGTGCGGGAGGCGCTGCGCCGCGCGGTCATCGCCTTCAACACGTTCCCGCCGGAGGAGATGCCGTTCCACCGGCAGCGGATGTGGCTGCTCCTGAACGTGCCGACGCTCGTGGCGCACTCCACGCTGCGCTACGCCGCGTGGCGCCACGTGATCGCCGAGTACGTCGCCTCCCGATCGGGCGACGCGCCCGACGCGCTCCGCCCGCAGAGCGTCGCGTGGGCGTGCTTGGGCGTGTGCCTGGCCACCTACGAGCGATGGCTGCGGGAGGAGGATGCCGACCTGAGCGCGCTTCTGGACGAGTCCTTCCGGCGCACCGGCGCGGTCTTCGGCGGTGACCGCGAGTGAGCCGCATCCTGGTGGTCGGCGGCGGAGCCGCCGGGGCCGCGCTCGCTGCCCGCGTCAGCGAGGATCCCGATCGCGAGGTGGTGCTCCTGGAGGCCGGGCGGGCCGACGGCCGGTTCGACGCCGACATCCTGGACGGCTCGAGCGTGCGCGCCGCGATGCCGGGACACCCGGCGAACTGGAGCTACCCGGCCCATCTCACGCCCGAACTGCCCTCCACGGTCACGCGCGGCCGCATCCTCGGCGGCTCCAGCGCGATCAACGGGGGCTACTTCGTGAGGCCCCGGCCCGGCGATGTCGCGGAATGGGAGGCCGCGGGCGGGTCGGACTGGTCGTGGGCGGCCGTGCAGTCGGTGATGGCGGCGCTGGAGAACGACCGGGATTTCGGCGACCGCCCCGGGCATGGCGACGCCGGTCCTGTTCCCGTGGTGCGCCCTCCCCAGACCAACCCCGCATCCCGGGCCTTCCTCGACGCGGCCGACGATCTCGGATTCCCGGCCGAGCCGGACAAGAACGCGGTCGGGGAGGCGGGCGCGGGCCCGGTTCCCGCCACCGTCGTGGACGGCACCCGCGTCAACACCGCCCTCGCCTACCTCGCCGCCGCCCGCACCCGGCCCAATCTCGCGATCCACGGCGGGGTGCGCGTGCTTCGAGTGCGGGTGCGGGCCGGCCGGGCGGTGGGTGTGGAGACCGACGTGGGCCGGATCGACGCGGATGAAGTGGTGCTGTGCGCCGGCGCCGTCGGCAGCGCCCACCTCCTGCTGTGCAGCGGCATCGGACCGGCCGCGGATCTGCGCGCGCTGGGGGCGGACCCGATCGCCGACCTGCCGGTGGGCACCGCGTTCAGCGACCACCCCGAGATCTCCCTCCCCTGGCGGGCGCGGAAGCGGATCGAGGATGCGCGCGAGCGGTTCGCGTTCCCGACCGCGCTGAATTTCGACTCGTCCGGGGCGCGGCGCCTGCACCCGGACGGGGACCTGGAGATCCTGCTGGCCGTCAAGTCTCTCGGCCACCTCCTCACAGGCGGAGCGGCATCCTGGATCCCCCACGGCGACGAGCTGCACCTGATCATCGGACTGCAGAGCCCCGTCGGCCGCGGGACGCTGACGCTGGAGAGCCCGGATCCGCTCGCGCCGCCGCGGATCGACTATCGCTACCTCGAGGCGGAGGCCGACCGGTCCCGTATGCGCACCGGTGTGCGCGTCGCGCTCGCGATGCTCGGCGCCCGCGGCTTCGCGCGGCTCGGCACCCGGGCGACCTGCCCCGACCCGGCCACCGTCGCGGACGACGCCGCCCTGGACACCTGGGTGCGCACGCACCTGGGAACCGCCGCCCACATGTGCGGCACGGCTCCTCTGGGGCCCGTCGTCGACGGAGCCGGTCGCGTGCACGGCATCGACGGGCTCCGCGTCGCCGACACGTCGATCCTGCCCACGGTGCCGTCGCGGGGCCCGTACGCGTCCGCGGTGCTGGTCGGCGAGCTGCTCGGCCGGCGCATCCGGGACGGCGGCTGACCGCCGGGCGGGCGCGGTCGTAGGGTTGTCGGGTGCCGAAGTTCCGCGTCCGATCCGCCACCGCGGGCGACGTGCGCAGCATCCACCGGATGCTGGAGCCCTACGCGCGCCGGCGCATCCTGCTCGGCAAGGACCTCGTCGTGCTGTACGAATCCGTGCAGCAGTTCCTCATCGCCGAGGACGAGGCCGGAGCGGTCATCGGATGCGGCGCGCTGCACGTGATGTGGGAGGACCTGGGTGAGATCCGCACCCTCATCGTCGCGGACGCGTGGCTGCACCGGGGCGTCGGATCGGCGCTCGTCGAACGTCTCGAGGAGAACGCCGGCGCGCTCGGACTGTCGCGGCTGTTCTGCCTCACCTTCGAGGTGGAGTTCTTCCGCCGGCACGGCTTCGCTCCCATCGGCGAGCACGTCGTCGACCCCGACGTGTACTCCCAGCTCGTGCGAAGCCCCGACGAGGGCGTGGCGGAGTTCCTGGACCTCGCCCACGTCAAGCCGAACACCCTCGGCAACACGCGGATGCTGAAGACCCTGTGACCGGGACGCCGCCGACGGGCGCGCCGACGGCAGCGGGCGCGGCCCTCCCCGTAGCCTGACGGCGTGACTCCCCCGAGCGGTCGCCGGTCGCCGGCGGTGTACCGACGCCGCAGGCTCGCGGTGCTGCTCGCCGTCGCCGCGGTGGGAGCCCTCATCTGGCTCCTGATCGCTCAGCCGTGGCGCGCCGGCGGCGCCGAGAGCGCCCCGGATCCCCGACCGGTCAGCACCATGAGCGCCGCCGCGACCGCGACCCCCACGCCGACCGCGTCCCCCGCGGGCGCGCCGGAGGAGACCGCGTCCCCGCAGGCGCTGCCCGCGTGCGCCGCACCCGACGTGACCGTGGAGGCCGTGACCGATCAGAGCACCTACGCCGCCGACCAGAATCCCCAACTGTCGATCCGGCTGCGCAACACCTCCGCATCCGACTGCTCCATCAACGTCGGCACCGCGGCGCAGTCGTTCACCATCACGAGCGGCAACGACGTGTGGTGGCGGTCCACCGACTGCCAGACCGAGCCGAGCGACATGATCGTCACGCTCGCGGCGGGTCAGGAGGTCACGAGCGCGGCCCCGCTGGTGTGGGACCGCACCCGCTCGGCGGTCGGCACCTGCCAGGATCCGAACCGGCAGCGGGCGGCCGCAGACGGCGCCTCCTACCACCTCGCCGTCGAGATCGGCGGCATCCGCTCCACCGGCACCGCCCAGTTCCTGCTCTACTGACCTTTGGTGTCCGCGGGCGGCGCGGCGGCCGAGACGGCGATGCTCGAGCACGTCGCGGCATCCGAAGCGCTGATCCGCGGGCCTGAGGCCTACCGCGCGGCGGGCGGCCGGATGCCGAACCGGGCGAGGGCCGCCGCCAGGTCCGCGGTGGCGCCATCCAGGATCTCGGAGTAGCCCAGCCGCGCAGCCTCCGCATGGCGCTGCGCGCGCTGCGCGACTCCCCGGATCTCCCCGGTGAGGCTGAGCTCCCCGACCGCGGCGGCCGTCCGCGGCAGCGCGACGTCGGTCGCGGCGCTGGCAACGGCCAGGGCGATCGCCAGGTCGGCGGCCGGCTCGGTGACCCGCATCCCGCCCACCGTGGACACGTACACGTCCCGCGCGCCGAGGGGGAGGTGCGCGCGGCGCTCCAGCACGGCGAGAATCATCGCCACTCGGGACGCGTCCACGCCGTTGACCACCCGCCTCGGGTTCGGCGCCCCCGAGGCCACCACGAGCGCCTGCACCTCCACCGGGAGCGCTCGCCGGCCCTCCAGCGCCACGGTCACGCAGGTGCCGCTGACCGGTTCTCCGGTGCCGAGGAACAGCCGCGACGGGTCGGCGACCTCCGCGATCCCCTCCCCGGTCATCTCGAAACAGCCGACCTCGTCGGTGGGGCCGAACCGGTTCTTCAGCGAGCGCACGAACCGGAGGGAGGTCTGGCGGTCGCCCTCGAACTGGCACACCACGTCGACGAGGTGCTCCAGCAGGCGAGGCCCGGCGATCGAGCCGTCCTTCGTGACATGCCCGACCAGCAGCACGGGAAGGTCGCGTTCCTTCGCGATCCGCACCAGAGTCGCGGCGACCTCGCGCACCTGACCCGGGTGTCCCGGGAGGCCTTCGCTGAGGGGCGACGCCATGGTCTGCACTGAGTCGACCACGAGCAGATCCGGCGCGACGTCGTCGACGTGACCGACCAGGGTGGCCAGGTCGGTCTCCGCCGCGAGGAACAGGTCGTCGTGCAGGGCGCCGGTGCGCTCCGCCCGCAGGCGCACCTGCGCGGTGGACTCCTCCGCGCTGACGTACAGCACGCGCCGGCCCTGCTTCGCTGCTCGCGCAGCCACCTCCAGGAGCAGCGTGGACTTCCCCACGCCCGGCTCGCCCGATAGCAGCACCACCGCGCCAGGGACCAGTCCGCCGCCGAGCACGCGGTCGAACTCGCCCACCCCGGTGGGGCGGTGCGGTGCCGCGGTCGCCGTGAACGCGGTGATGGGCCGGGCCCTCCGGCCGGGGGCTGGAGCCGTCGGCGCCAGTTCCCGTGCACCGACGCGTCGGCCCGCCTCGACCACGGTGCCCCACTGCTGGCACTCGCCGCAGCGGCCCGCCCATTTCGCTGTCGTCCACCCGCACTCGGTGCAGCGGTACGGCGCTGTCGTGCTCCTGCTCGGCATGGCACGACGCTACGGGGCACCGCCGACATCGGCCGTCGCCCGCGCCGCCGATCCCGGCGCCCGCGCCGGCTCGCCTACACTGGTTCGCGGTGACGTGTCCGAGCGGCCGAAGGTGCAACTCTCGAAAAGTTGTGTAGGGCAACCTACCGTGGGTTCAAATCCCACCGTCACCGCCACCGTCGAAGCTCCGAGATCCCTTGTAAACACAGGGATCGCGGGGCTTCTCTCTTTCGCGAAGTTGCGAAGTGGAAACGAAATGAGAACGAACGTGGTTCGGCTGATGGACCGCGATGCGGTCAGGGACGGCCCGGGGAGATCCACCGCACGCCGGGGATACGACCGAAGTCGGAGTCGAACGAGCAGATGGCCGTTCCGTGCTCGAGGGCGAGGGCGGCGAGGTGCGCGTCCGTGACGAGATTCCCGCGCAGGTCGCCGTCGATGAGGAGACGTCCGAGGATGTCGCGATGACGCGCGCCCGGGGCGGGGGTCCATGCCAGATCCGCATCCAGCCAGTCCGAGATGCAGTCCCACGCCTCCGCTGGAGTCATCGGGTTCGCGGTGGCGCGGGGATGAGTGATGATCCGCTGGAACGCCGTCAATGATGCCCAGGGCAGTCCGACGCGTTCGACGCCGTTCAGGGCGGATTCCAGCCAGGTGAACGCCGCGCCGTGGAAGCGCGACCGCTCGTCGACAGCGTAGAGCAGGACGTTCGCGTCGACGATCATGGGACGCTGTCGGCGTCGTGGCCGTCCAGCAGCTCCAGGGCGTCCGCCACGTCGGTGACATCGATCGTCAGGCCGATGTTCGCGGTGCGTTGACGGAACCGCCTGGTCTCGGCGCCGCGAGCGAGTCCGGCGCGGGCGAGTTCGTTGACCGCCTCGCCGAGCCCGACGTGCCGCTCCTGGCGGAGGCGCTCTGCTGCGGCCGCGACTTCGGCGTCCAGACGGATCGTGGTCCTCATGAGGCGATGCTAGCATCAGTGATGCCTTCGAGTGCGCATCACTGATGCGCGCCCATCCGAGCCGGATGCCGGTGCGCTCCATAGGCGCACGCGATAGCGTGTCGCCCGACGGAGGTGGTTCGCATGATGTGGCCGGGCTATGGTATAGGACTCGGATTGGGCTGGCTGTGGGTGGTGCTCGTCCTCGTGGGGCTCGCGCTCCTCATCTACGTCGCCATCCGCGTCGGCACCCGCTCGCCGGACGCAGCCGGCGCGCCGCCCGCCCCCGCCGGCCCGCAGGCGGGAACGCCGGCGGCCGGGGAGGCTGCGCGCCGCATCCTGGAGGAGAGGCTCGCTCGCGGTGAGATCGACGTCGACGAGTTCACGGAGCGGATGCGCGCTCTGAGCGGCGGATGAGCGGCGGCATCACCCGTCGGCAGGCGCTGACACTCGGAGCCATCGGCGCCGGCGCCGTGGTGATCGGAGCCACCGGAGCCGGAGTGTCCGCGCTGCTGTCCGCATCGCCCGCGCTACCGCCGGATCCGACCGGCACGGAGGGCGCCGGCGGGCAAGGCTGGAGCGAGCCATCGGTCGTCGCCTCCTCCGCGGGGGCGCTCGACCTGGACCTGACCGCCGCGCCCGCCGACGTCGTCGTGGGCGGCGCGACGGCGACGATGCTGGCCTACAACGGCACGGTGCCCGGCCCCACCATCCACCTGCGTCCCGGCGATCGGTTCCGGGTGCGGCTGCACAACGCGCTCCCGGATCCCACGAATCTGCACACCCACGGCCTGATGGTGTCGGCGGCGGGATCCGGTGACAACCCGTTCGTGCGCGTCGGGCGGGGGGAGTCCTTCGATTACGAGTTCGTCCTGCCCGCCGACCACCCGCCCGGCGTGTTCTGGTACCACCCGCATCACCACGGGATGGTCGCCGACCAGCTGTTCGCCGGACTGTACGGGGCGATCGTCGTCGACGACGAGGACTGGTCGAGGATGCCGCCGCGGGTCGCGGTCGTCTCCGACGTGACCTTCGACGGCGGATCGGTGGCGCAGGTCTCGCCCATGGACCGGATGACGGGTCGCACCGGCGCCCTGCTGCTGACGAACGGGCGCGTCGCCCCCGATCTGACCGGCCCGGCGGGATCCGAGCAGCGGGTGCTGATCGTCAACGCCTGCTCCAGCCGGTACCTGGACCTGAGGCTGACGGGCCTGGGCGCCAGGCTGCGCGGCATCGACTCCGGGCGCCGCCCCGAGACGCCGGTCGATCGCCTCCTGCTCACCCCGGGCAACCGTGCCGACCTGGTGCTCACCACTCCCGCCGAGCCCGTCGCGATGGTGGCCGCGGCCTACGACCGGGGCCGGGCGGGCATGGGGATGATGGGTGGCGCCTCCGCCACCTCACCCGAGGCGGTGGTGCTCACGGTCGCGCCCGATCCCCGGGCCCGCGTCGCCGCGGTCGCACCGACCGCGTCCGGCGGCATCCCGGATCTGCGAGGCCGGGAGGTCGCGGGGCGCCGCACCCTCACCATGAGCATGGGCATGGGAGGCGCCGCCGGGATGCGGTTCCTCATCGACGGGCGGGGGTTCGATCCGGACCGAGTGGACCAGTCCGTGCGCCTCGGCGCTGTCGAGGAGTGGACGATCGTGAACAGCTCGCCGATGGCGCATCCGTTCCACCTGCACGTGTGGCCCATGCAGGTCATCCGGGACGGCCGCGGCGAGGTGTCCGGGATCGACGTGCGGGACGTCGTGGACGTTCCGGCGGGCGGTGCCGTCACGGTGCGGATCGCGTTCGACCGGCTGCCGGCGCGGACCGTCTACCACTGCCACATCCTCGATCACGAGGACCTGGGCATGATGGGCGTGGTCGAGGTCGCGTGACGGGCCGGCGCAGTGCGCCGCAGCACCCGCTGCACCTCCGCGGCAGTGCGCGTCTCATCCCACCCGAGCACGTCCGCGACGACGGCCGCCGCCTCGCGCGCGGTCCCCTCGCTGATACCGCCCCGGAACCCGATCAGCGTTCGCCGCAGCAGCAGGTCGTCCAGGTGCACCACACGCTCCGTCGCGGCCAGATGACGCAGCTCGCCGGTGCTGTACTCGGGTGCGGCGGTCAGCGGCGCGTCGCCGGGGTCGGCGGTCACCGCCGCGATCACCCGGTCCGCCGCGGTGCCGTACCGGTCCAGCAGCATGCGCGCCCGGTCGGCTCCGACCGTGGCGGCGAGTGCCGCGATCCAGTGCTCGCGCGCGGCCGCTGAGCGCGGCATCCCCCAGCCGCCGCCGATCGGAAGCCCGCGGGTCGACACGCGCCGCGGTCTGCCGAGCGCCGCCAGGGCCCGGTCGGCGATGTGCTCGGCGGAGGCGCGGAACGTGGTCCACTTCCCGCCGACCAGGGTCAGGATGCGGGTGCGATCGGATCCGGGCAGGATGCCGGACTCCACCCGGTAGTCCCGGGACACGAGACCGGGGGCCGTGTTCCCGTGGCGGGGCAGCGGCCGCACCCCGGAGTACCGGTACACGATCCGCGACCGATCGACGGGGATGCCGGGGAGCACGTGCTCGATCAGGTCGACGAAGTAGTCCACCTCGGCATCCGTGCACACCGCCTCGGCGCGGATGTCGTGCTCGAGATCGGTGGTGCCGACGAGCACCCGGCCGTGCAGCGGATAGATCAGCACGATCCGGCCGTCGGCGTGCTCGAAGAAGATCTCGTCGCCGCCGGTCGCCGCGAGCAGCCGGTCGTCGTCCAGCACGATGTGCGATCCCTTGGTGCCGCCGAGGTAGGCAGTGGGAAGTCCGAGCGCCGCGTTGGTGAGGTCCGCCCACGGCCCGGACGCGTTGATGACGACGGATGCGGTGATGCGCGCCTCCTGTCCGGACTCTCCATCCCGCACGGTCACGGCGCCGTCTGCCGCGCCCACCACCTCCGCGTAGTTCGCCGCACGGGCACGTCCGCGACCGGCGACGAGTCCGTCCCGCACCATCTCCAGCGCCAGTCGTTCCGGGTGCAGCGCGGAGGCGTCCCAGTACGTCGCCGTGTACCGCGTGTCGGGGCGCAGATCGGGATGCCGCCGAAGCGCGGAGCGGCGTCCCCGCATCCGGTGCCGGGGGAGCATGCCCCCCCGGGAGAACGTGTCGTAGACAGTCAGCCCGACCTCGACGAGCACCGCGCCCCGCGGCGACCGGCGCCCGCGGCCGATTCGCAGGAAACGCAGCGGCCCGGTCAGCAGCCGTCCGAACGTCGAGGACAGCGGAATGGTGGTCCGCAGCGGCCGCACCGCGTGCGGCGCGGTGCGCAGCAGGTCGTTGCGCTCCCTCACCGCCTCCTGCACGAGCCGGAACTCGCCGTTCTCCAGGTACCGCAGCCCGCCGTGCACCATGTGGGAGGACGCCGCGGACGCCCCGCCGGAGAAGTCGCCCCCGTCGACGAGGATCACGTCGACGCCTTGCAGTGCCAGATCCCGGAACACCGCGGCGCCGTTGATCCCCCCGCCGATCACGAGCACATCCGCGTGCGGCCGGTCCATCAGACCCTGGAAGGACGCTCGAATCGCTCCCATAACCGCCCCCCGCTCTCGACGTTCCCATTCTTCACTAGTCGGCTGCGTGCGTGCTCGGAAGGGCATCCCGTGCGCGGGTGTCAAGGGCTTGCCGGCGCCGGCGGCGAGGACATACAACCGACGGGGAACCGGAGGGAGCGGCCGATGGCCATGAACAGTGCAGGCGAAGAGGTCACCGTGGGGGAGACAGTCGTGTTCTGGTCCTGGATCGGCGTGCTCGCCACGGGACTGACGGCGATGATCGCCGTCGGGGTGAGCGGACGGTGAGCGGGATGCGGGTGCTGCGGGAGAACGGCCTCAGCATCCTGTTCGGCGTGCTCTTCGTCGCCGCGCTCGCCGGTCAGGCCGCGGCCGGTTTCGCGCAGTACACCGAGGAGCTCGCCCAGCATGGACGGGATGCCGTGACCTTCCTCGCGTACGTCACGTCGTCGCCGTTCGTGGTCGACGTGGCCGAGAACTGGCAGTCGGAGTTCCTGCAGTTCTTCGTCTTCATCGCGGCCACCATCTGGCTGGTCCAGCGCGGCTCGCCCGAGTCCAAGAGGCCGGGGCACGAGGGCGTCCAGACGGATGAGGAACAGCGTGCCGGCCGCCACGCCACCGCCTCGGCGCCGGCGGGAGCCCGGATGCGGGGACTGGCCGGCGCGCTCTACTCGAACTCGCTGCTGCTTGTGATGGGCGCTGTCTTCCTGCTGTCGTGGTGGGCGCAGTCCCTCGCCGGCGTGGTGGTGGCCAATGCCCAGAACGCCGAGCACGGAGAGCCCGCGATGGACTGGCTGCACTACATCGGGTCGCCGGACTTCTGGTCCCGCACTCTGCAGAACTGGCAGTCCGAGTTCCTCGCGGTCGGGTCGATGATCGCATTGACGATCTTCCTGCGTCAGCGCGGGTCCAGCGAGTCCAAACCCGCCGGCGCGCCCCACGATGCGTCCGCCGTGTCCGCCGAGTAGCCGCGAAGAGGCGACGACGATGACGAACTGATTTTCGTCACCCCCGCCGAAGAGCGAACGAACCGCTAATGCGGTTGAGCTGCGGGGGGCGGCTCGTCGACCACCTGGATGCCGCCGGAGGAGTTCGCTGACCCGGCGAGCTGCTGCACCCACGCGGGGTTCAGCGCGATCGCATCGGGTTCGTCGAACACGAATCGCAGCGGGATCCGCGGAGACAACCAGATCGTGCTGCGACCAGGGCGCTGCCCGCCCGGGTGGATCCAGCTCACGGTGAAGCTCTCGCCCCGGCGGAGCTTGACGGACATCACTGCCCGCAAGTGCGCGAGCAGCCGGTCGTCGAATGCGAGCGGCGTCTGGTGGTCGCCGTAGAAGAGCGTGCCCACGCCGTCCCCCCGGGCCGATCCGCCGCCGACCTCCGGTCACGGTACGCGGGATCCGCCCGACCATTCGCCGGGCTTGACAGCGGGCGAGGGGTCTGGCACGACTGCAGTGTGGCGCGGATCGGGACCTCGGGCTGGAGCTACCCGCACTGGCGCGGCGTCCTGTACGAGCCGGGCGTCACAGCCGGGGGGATGCTGGCACGCTACGCCCAGGAGTTCGACACGGTGGAGCTGAACGGCAGCTTCTACCGCTGGCCGCCGTCGGCGCGCATGGCGCAGTGGGCATCAGCGGTGCCCGCCGGATTCACGTTCGCTGTGAAGGGTCCGCGCGGCCTGACGCATGGCAGCCGCCTCGCCCGCGCGGAGGCGTGGGTGCCACGCATCCGGGATGCGCTCGCGGGCCTCGGGGATCACGCCGGGCCGCTTCTGCTCCAGCTGCCGGGTGACCTGGAACGCGACGACGAGCTGCTCGACCGAACCCTCGCCGAGCTCGCACCGGTGGGGTCGCTCGCGGTGGAGCTGCGTCACCGCTCGTGGGTGTCCGACGACGTGTTCGCCGTCCTCGCCGCCCATGCCGCTGCGTACTGCGTCACCAGCGGCGCGGGACTTCCCTGCGAGCTCCGGGTCACCGCCCCGTTCGCCTACGTGCGGCTGCACGGCCCCTCGCCGGATGCGCTGTACGCGGGCTCCTACACCGATCAGGACATTCGATGGTGGGCGGACCGCATCCGGGAGTGGGAGGCGGGGGGGACGCCGGTCTTCGCGTACTTCAACAACGACGGCGCCGGGAATGCGGTGCGCAACGCCCGCACCCTGCATGCCCTCCTGGCCGATCAGGGCACCGGGTAGGGCGAGCGCCGCAGCAGTGCGACCAGGTGCATCGCGTTCCGGGCCGCGGTCGCGGTGGCGCTGGCGACGCGTTCCCGACGACGGCCGTGACCGCCACGGTTCCGAACAGGATCGGCCGCCCTTCGGGATCGGTCTCCGACAACTCGGTATCCAGACGCTCGATGACCCGTGTGGCGACGCTCGACATCTTGCCCACCCACGTCGGTGTCGCGAAGACCACGATGTCGGCCGCGAGGATCCGCTGCCGGATTCCCGGCCCCTGGTCAGCGCCGCCCATGTCCGTCTGGACGCCTGACGACACGGTGTGGTCCACGACGCGGACCATCTCGGTCTCCGTGCCCAAAGAGGCCAGCTGCGCCAGGACCTCACCGGCGAGCTTCTCCGTGCTGGAGGGGGCGGGAGAGGGCTTCAGCGTGCAATTCAGCGCGGGCGCGTGGATCATGGTGCTCCCTTCGACGCCGCCACGCTACGCAGCCCGGCCGGGAAGGGCGCACCCCTTGACAGGGAGCGGGTGGGGATCGTCACCACGGATGGTCCGCATTGGCGGGTGGCTCGCCCGACGCCAGCCGTGTGAGCAGGTCCAGGGCCGCGTCCGAGGTCGCCCGCAGCACCGCCGTCGGACCGCCCCCCAACTGCATGCGCATCGCACCGTACCCGGATGGTGCCGCCCAGCCGAGGTACACGGTGCCGGGCGCGTGCCCGTCCACCGGATCCGGCCCGCCGATCCCGGTGGTCGCGACCACGATGTCCGCCTGGAGCAGGTCGCGGGCTCCCCGCGCGAGTTGCGTCGCGCACTCCGCGGAGCACGGATCGGTCCCCGGTGTCAGACCGAGCACCCGCTCCTTCACATCGGTGCCGTAGGCGACGATGCCGCCGGCGAACCACTCGCTCGACCGTTCGCCGGAGCCGACGGTCGTGGCGAGCATTCCGCTGGTGAGGGATTCGGCGACCGCTACCCGCAGCCCGCGAGCGCGGGCGACGCGAGCCAGATCATCCGGCGATGGCATATGCGCTATCCTCCTGTGCTGCCCGTCGGGGCCGATCGACGGGACGCATCGCCCCGCTATCAGGAAAGCACCATCATGCTCCGCCGCCGACTCTGCGCGATGTTCGCGGCGGTCGCGGTCGCGCTGACCGCCTTCATCGGTGTGGACGATCGGCAGTGAGGAGGATCTTGTCGACGGACTGGAGCGGGGGGGACTCGACCTGGCGATCGGGGGCATGACGGAACGGACGCCGTGGTCCGAACGGGTCTCCGTCACCCGAGGCTACCGAGGCTACCGAGGCGTGCCCAGCGGTCACGGCGAGCCCGTGGTGATTCTGCTGCCGCTGGGAGAGAACCGGCTGCAGTCCGCGCTGGAGCAGTACCTGGACGAGCAGGTGCCCGGATTACGCGCCAGGGGCGTACCGACCTGCCGTCTGAGCAGGCACGAGCGCTGCGCCGCGCCATCCGATGGGAATGGGTGACTATTGGCTACACGCTCGTCACGGTGGTGCTCATCGCCCTCGTCATGGGCGGTTCGCAGGCGATGCGGACCGCGTGGATCGAGGACATGCTCTCCCTGATCCCACAGATCGCCTTCCTGGTGGCGCTGCTGTTCATCCGGCGGCGACCCACCGCGCGATTCCCGTACGGCCTGCATCGCAGCATGGCCGTCGGACACCTGGTCGCCGGCGTCGCCTTGCTGATCATCGGGGGCAACCTGGCGGCGGAGGCCATCGGCGGTCTGGTGCGCGCCGAGCATCCCGCCATCGGCACCGTCGTGCTGTTCGGGCAGACCGTCTGGCTCGGCTGGCTCATGGTGGGCGTCATGGCGGTGACGGTGACCGGTCCCTTCTTCTACGGCCGCGCCAAGGCGCGGTTGGCCCCCGTGCTGCACAACAAGGTCCTCTATGCGGACGCCGACATGGCGCGGGCGGATTGGACGACTACCGCCGCATCGATCGTGGGCGTCCTCGGCATCGGGGTCGGCTGGTGGTGGCTGGACGGTGCTGCCGCGCTGTTCATCTCTCTCGGCATCGTGCGGGACGGATTCACGAACACGCGGTCCGCGGTGCGCGATCTCATGGACCAGCGCGCCCGCACCGTGGATGATTCGGCCCCTCACCCCGTGATCGAACGGATCGAGGCGACGCTCGACGCGCTGCCCTGGGTGCGCACGTCCGGGGTGCGGATGCGTGACATGGGGCAGGTCTTCCACGTCGAAGCGTTCGTCGTGCCGCACCGCACCCGGGTGCGGATGGATGACCTGGAGCAGGTGAAGACGCGCATCGCGGCCCTCGACTGGAAGATGCAGGACGTGGCCGTCGTGCCCGTATCGCAGCTGCCCGAGGAGGTCCGTCGGCGGTGATGTGGACGAGGAGTCCATTGCCATCGGCGGCGAGCCGGAATAGCGTGGGGGTGTCCCGTCCGCCAGGGCGGGGAGCTGTGTGCGGCCAGGTGTCCGATAAGGACCCGCGCGCGGCACGAAGCGACGTGTCGAAGGAGATACGTGATGAAGACCAGAGCAGCCGTCTGCTGGGGTGTCGGTCAGGACTGGCAGGTCGAAGAGCTCGAGTTGGACGATCCGAAGCACGGCGAGGTGCTCGTCAAGCTGGCGGCATCCGGCCTGTGCCACTCCGACGAGCACATCCTCACCGGCGACATCCCGGTGCCGGGTTTCCCGTACATCGGAGGGCATGAGGGCGCCGGAGTGGTCGAGAAGGTCGGACCGGGCGTGGACAGTGTGAAGGTCGGCGACCACGTGGTGCTCAGCTTCATCCCCGTCTGCGGGCGGTGCAAGATGTGCTCCACCGGGCACCAGAACCTGTGCGACCTGGGGGCCGGAATCCTTGAAGGGGTGCAGATCACCGACGGCACGGCCAGGCACCACGTGCGGGGGCAGGATGCGCGGGCGATGAGTGTGCTGGGCACGTTCGCCCCCTACACGGTGGTGAACGAGGTTTCCGTGGTGAAGATCGATGACGACATCCCGCTGGAGTTGGCGGCGCTGGTCGGATGCGGCGTGACCACCGGGTGGGGTTCGGCGGTCAACAGCGCCGAGGTGCAGCCCGGCGACACGGTCGTCGTCGTGGGCGTGGGTGGGATCGGGTCCAACGCGGTGCAGGGCGCGCGGATCGCCGGCGCGAAGTACATCGTCGCCGTCGACCCGGTCGAGTTCAAGCGGGAGAACGCGCAGTCCCTCGGCGCGACCCACACCGCCGCCAGCATCGAGGAGGCCATGCCGCTCGTGCAGCAGATCACCCGCGGCGTCATGGCCGACAAGGTCATCGTCACCGCCGGTGTCGTGCACGGTCCGATGATCTCCGGCGTGATGGCGCTGACGACCAAGGGCGGCATCGCCGTGGTCACCGGCGTGGGACCGGCGGCCGAGCTCGACGTGAACATGTCCCTGTTCGACCTGACCCTGTCGCAGAAGCGGCTGCAGGGGTCGCTGTTCGGCGCGGCGAACCCGCGTGCCGACATCCCCCGGCTGCTGAGCCTGTTCCAGAACGGTCAGCTCAAGCTCAACGAGCTCGTCACCCGCACCTACAGCCTCGAGGACATCAACCAGGGGTACCAGGACATGCGCGACGGCAAGAACATCCGCGGTGTGATCGTCTACAACTGACGTGACCCCGGACGACGCGATCGCCGCGGCTCCGGTCTCCGGGGTCGCGGCGATCCTCGGACCGGCCACTCTTGCCGCCTTCGACGAGGCGGTCGTAGGCCGACGCTCCGAGACCGAGGTGCTGCTGGCGGCGCTCGCCGCCGGCCGGCACGTGATGCTCGAGGGTCCGCCCGGAACCGGTAAGTCCACCCTCCTGCGCACCCTCGCTGTCGCCGCCGGGGTCGGGCTGGTGTTCGTGGAGGGGAGCGCGGAACTGACTCCCGGACGCCTGGTCGGAAGCCACGACCCCAGCCGGGTGCTCGCCGAAGGGTACCGGGACGAGAACTTCCTGGACGGTCCGTTGCTACAGGCCATGCGGGGCGGCGACCTCCTCTACCTCGAGGAGCTGAACCGGGTTCCGGAGGAGACCGTCAACGTGCTCATCACGGTGATGAGCGAGGGCGAACTGCACGTTCCGCGCCTCGGCCTGGTCCGCGCCGCACCCGGCTTCGCTCTGGTGGCGGCCATGAACCCGTTCGACGCGGTCGGCACCGCCCGGATCTCGGCGGCGGTGTACGACCGCACGTGCCGCATCCGGATGGACTATCAGAGCGCGCCCGACGAGCAGCGCGTGGTCGAGCGCGCCGTGCGCTCCGCTCCCGGCGCCGGCCGGACGGTCGAGATCCCCGAGCTGGACCGGGTCGTCGCGCTCGTGCGCGCGACGCGGGATCATCCCGAGATCCGCATCGGCTCGTCCGTGAGGGGTGCGATCGACATGGTGCTCGTCGCGGATCGGCTCGCGCGCCTGCGCGGCGTTCCCGGGTCCGACCCCGGCGTGGGCCTGGACGCCGCCCTCGCCGCCCTCACCGGCCGCATCCGGGTGCAGGAGGGCGGCGAGCGCAGCGCCGAGGAGATCATCACCGAGATCTGGCACCTCGTCTATGACCCACCGGCCGCGAACACCCCCCCGGAGGAGCCGGGAAAAGCACACGGGGCGACCGGGCGCGACCACCCGGCGCCCCCCGCGCGCCACTGAACCCCGACACCCGGCAGCAGCCGGGTTCGGCGGACGTCCCGCCCACGACGACGGGACGCCACCTGCTGCAGGCGCTGCCCGGCTTCCAGGAGGTGTCCCCGCAGGTGGGGGTGCTGGACGAGCAGGCCCTGAACGATCTGGAACGCCGGGACCCGGATGCCGCGCTCACCCTCCTCGCCGAGATGAGCGGGGCGACCGACGAGCGGCTGCGCCGGCGGGCGCGGGCGATCGCCGGCCGCATCATGCTCCGCGCCGCCTCACCGCGCGGGATTCCTCGGCCGGGGGTCGGCCGGATCCGTCCCACGCGTTGGCAGCCGGGGGTGGACATCGACGTCGAGGAGAGCATGGACGCGCTGCTGCCGGCGGCGATCGCCGGCCGCGCGCTCGATGCCGAGGATCTGCGCGGACCGGGCTGGAGCCGGCCTGCGACGGCGGTCGCCCTCGTCATCGACCGTTCGGGTTCGATGGGCGGCGAACGCCTGGCGACGGCAGCCGTCGCCGCCGCCGCCGTCGCGCTGCGCGCTGCGGAAGACTACAGCGTCATCGCCTTCGGATCGGGTGTTCGCACACTGAAGGCGCAACGGCAACCGATGGGCGCCGAGAGGGTCGTTGCGGACCTGCTCGCGCTGCGCGGGCACGGCCGCACGGATCTGGCGGCGGCGCTGCGCGCGGCGGTCACGCAGCTGGACGAATCGGCCGCGCCGCGGCGGATCGCGCTGCTGCTCTCCGACGGCCGCGCCACGATCGGCGAGGACCCGGTGGCGGCGGCGCGTGCGGTCGAGGAGCTGCTCGTGCTCGCGCCCGTCGGCGGTGACGAGACCGGCGCGCAGGCGCGGACCCTCGCCCGGGCCGTCGGCGCGCGGTATGCCGAGGTGACCGGTCCCAGTTCCATCCCCGCCGCCGTCGCCGCCGTCTGGCCCTGACCATGCATCGTCAGGAGGCGGACGGGTCCCGGCCGGATCGGGTCGCGAGCACCGCGTCCCACACGGCGTCGGCGACCAGGCGTTTGCTGCCGGTGGCGGTCCCCACCACCGCGCCGCCCGCGCCGAGAATCACCACCGTGTTCTCGGACGATTCGAAGCCGCGGTCCCAGCCCACCTCGTTGACCACGAGAAGGTCGGCGCCCTTGCGGGCGAGCTTCGCACGGCCGCGGCGGAGGAGATCATCGCCGGTCGCGGTCTCGGCCGCGAAGCCGACGAGGGTCTGACCCGGGGGCCGCGTCCGGCCCAGTCCCGCGAGGATGTCGGGGGTGACCACCAGGTCCAGCCGGAGCCGGGTCTGGCCGGCCCGCTTGCTGAGTTTGCGGTCGGACTGCTCGGCGGGGCGGTAGTCCGCCACCGCCGCCGCCATCACCACCGCATCCGCGTTCGCCGCCGCGGCCGTGACCGCGTCGGCCAGCTCCTGCGCCGTCCCGGCGCGGGTGAGCGTCACCCGCGGAACCCTCGCCCCCGCCAGCACCGCGGCATCCGAGTGCGCCGCGACCAGTGTCACGTCCGCGCCCCGCGCGGCCGCCGCAACGGCGAGCTCGGCTCCTTGACGGCCGCTGGAGCGATTGCCGAGGAAGCGCACCGGGTCGATCGGCTCCCGCGTGCCGCCGGTGCTCACCACGACGCGCAGACCGGCGAGGTCGCCGTCTCGGCCCACGAGAGACATCGCCGCGCGATGGATGGCGTCGGGCTCGCTCATCCGCCCGGGGCCGCTGTCGTCCCCCGTGAGCGCGCCACTGTCGGGACCGACGACCTGCACTCCCCGGGCGGCGAGCGTGTGCAGGTTCGCGACGGTCGCCGGGTGCTCCCACATCGCGGTGTGCATCGCGGGCGCGATCAGGACCGGAGCGGTCGTGGCCAGGAGCGTCGTGCCGAGCAGATCGTCGGCCAGTCCCGCCGCCATCCGCGCGATCGTGTTCGCCGTGGCCGGGGCGACGATCACCAGGTCGGCGTGTTCGCCGAGGGCGACGTGTCGGACGGTCGCGACATCCTCGTGCACGGACGCCGTCACCGGGTGGCGGCTGATCGCCTCCCAGGTCGGGGCGCCGACGAACCGCAGCGCGTCCGCCGTCGGCACCACGTGCACCTCATGACCGTCGAGCACCAGTCGGCGCACGAGATGTACGGTCTTGTAGGCGGCGATGCCGCCGGTGACTGCGACGACGACGAACACGGCTCGATTGTGTCACGGGGCGGCATCCCGCCCGGGAGGAGAGCGCCGATGTGCACCGTCGTCGTCCGGGTTCCCGAGCTTCCGGGTGATCCGGTGCGCATGCTGGCGATCCGGGACGAGGATCCCGCTCGGCCCTGGCGCCCGGTGGGTCCGTGGTGGCCCGCACTCTACCCCGGCGTCCGAGGCGTGCAGGACGTGCGAGCCGGGGGATCGTGGCTGGCGGTCGACGACCGCTCCGGCCGGACCGCGGTGGTGCTCAACCGGGCGGACGATGGCTCGGCGGGAGAGGACGCGCCCTCGCGCGGGTGGCTGCCCCTGGAGGCAGTGGCCGGCCGGGGTCTCGGGTCCGAGCCCGCCACCCGCGGATTCAACCTCGTCGAGGCGTCGCCCGGCGCGGTCCGCGTCTCCTCGTGGGACGGGCGGCGGTTCGCTTCGTCCCCGCTGGCCCCCGGCACCCACATGGTCTCGCACGAGGACGTCGATGACCCCCGAACGGCGCGCATCACGCGCTGGCTCCCGGCGTTCCGGGATGCGCTCCTCCCCCCGGGCCCCGCGTGGTACGCGCCGTGGTTGGCGATCGTGGCGGAGTCGGCGGCCCTCGACCCCACCGATGACGAGGCCCTCATCCGCGACCACCGGCACCTGGGCATCCCGACGCTGTCGCTCATGCTGTGCGTGCTCGCCGTCGCATCGGAGGGAACCGACCTCGTCGGTGCGGCGCTCCCCGCACCGGGGAGGTGGGGACCCCTCCGCCTCGCGTAACGCGGACGGGCGTCCCGGGAACGTCCCCGCCGTCCGGTGCGGTCCGAGCGCCCCGGTCGATAGCATCGCCCTGAGTGCGGCGAGCGTCGCCGGGAGGAGACGTCCACATGGTGGCGGAGTCTGCGGGGGAACCATCGGATGCGGTGGCGGATGCCAACACCCGTGCGCGGGTGGAGGAGCGGTTCCGCGATGAGCGCGACCTGGCGGCTGCGGAGCGGGGATTCCTCGGCACCCTCGACCCGCTCGTCATCCGTGCCGCCGATGGTCGGGAGGTCTGGAACGGCGAGAGCTACCGGTTCCTCGCCGCCGACCCGCCCGAGTCGGTGCACCCGAGCCTGTGGCGCCAGGCCCGCCTGCTCACCCGGCATGGCCTGTTCGAGATCGTTCCAGGCATCTATCAGGTCCGCGGCTTCGACATCTCCAACGTCACGTTCATCGAGGGAGCATCGGGCGTGATCGTGGTCGACCCCCTGATCTCCGAGGAGACCGCCGCGGCCGCGATCGCGCTGTACCGGAGTCACCGCGGCGAACGTCCGGTCGTCGCCGTGATCATCACGCACAGCCACGTGGATCACTTCGGCGGCATCGGCGGGGTCACCACCGCTGCCGAGGTCGCGTCGGGGGCAGTGCAGATCATCGCGCCGACCGGGTTGGTCGAGCAGGCCGTCTCCGAGGCCGTCTTCGCCGGCGTCGCCATGGCGCGCCGCTCCGGGTACATGTACGGCGCATCCCTGCCCCGCGGTCCCCGCGGACAGGTGACGGCCGGACTCGGACCCACCACCTCCGTCGGCACGATCGGGCTGATGCGGCCGTCGCGGGAGATCCGCGAGACCGGGGAGACGCTCACCGTCGACGGCGTGGAGATCGAGTTCCAGATGACCCCGGGCACCGAAGCCCCCGCGGAGATGCACTTCTACCTCCCGGCGTGGCGCGCCCTGTGCGTGGCCGAGAACGCCACGCACACCATGCACAACCTGGTGACACTGCGCGGCGCGCAGGTCCGCGACGCTCACGCCTGGGCTCACTACCTCTCCGAGGCGATCCAACGCTACGGGGATCGCGCGGACGTCGCCTTCGCCTCACATCACTGGCCGACGTGGGGCGCCGCTGAGATCCGCGAATTCCTGGAGCTCCAGCGCGACCTGTACGCCTACCTGCACGATCAGACCGTGCGCCTGATGAATCGGGGCCTGACGGGGACCGAGATCGCCGAGGGGTTCGCACTCCCGCCTGCGCTGGAGAACGCGTGGCACGCCCGCGGGTACTACGGATCCGTCAGCCACAACGTGAAGGCCGTCTACCAGCGCTACATGGGGTGGTTCGACGGCAATCCGGCGAATCTGTGGCCGCACCCCCCAAAGGATCTCGCCGAGCGGTACGTCGGTGCGATCGGCGGCGTGGACCGGGTGCGGACCCTCGCGTCGACCGCCGTGGCCGACGGCGACTACCGATGGGCCGCCACGCTGCTCTCGCACGCGGTGTTCGCCGAGCCGGACGACTCCCGGCTGCGGTCGGAGTACGCGGCCGTGCTGGAGCAGCTCGGCTACGGCTCTGAGAACGCGACCTGGCGCAACGTGTTCCTCTCCGGCGCGACGGAGTTGCGGGCCGGGAACTTCGGCACGCCCACCGGTACGGACGCGACCGGCATGATGGCGCAACTGACCCCGGAGATGGTGTTCGACTCGCTGGCCGTGCGCGTGAACGGACCCCAGGCGTGGCAGATGCACGTTCGCATCGTGTTCGTGTTCCTCGACTCGGACCGCGCGTTCGCTCTGACTCTGCGCAACGGGGTGCTGACGCACCGCGAACACGATCCGTCCGCACTCCCCGATGCCGACGTGACGCTTCGGCTCACGACCGCGCAGCTGTTCGATGTCCTGGGGGCCGGCCGTTTGGACGACGTCGCCGTGGCGGGCGAGGCCACCGCACTCGCGGCGGTGGCGGGAGTTCTCGATCCGGGCGATCCGGCGTTCGAGATCGTGCTGCCGCGGCGGGGGTGAATCGGTCAGGACAGGCCGCTCGGCTGCGCCGGCGTCGTATCCATGTGCTCGGGCACGAGCATGATGCCGCCCGAGGAGTTCGCCGAGTTCGCCAGATCCTCGATCCAGTCCCGGCTCAGCAGCGCCGGCTCGGGGTCATCGAAGACGAACCGGAGCGGGATCGAGGGATGCAGCCACACCGTGGTGCGTCCGCGGGGCTCGTCCTCGGCGTGGCGCCAGGAGAGGGTGAAGCTCTCACCGCGGCGGAGTTTGGTCGCGATCACGACCTTCAGGTGCGCGAGCGCACGATCCTCGATGGGGATCGGCGTCGCGCCGCCGCCGTAGTAGAGGGTGCCCATGGGCACACCCTAGCCCGCAGGGGTGGATCGGCACACCGCCCGACGCGCGGCGATGCGGCCGTGGGGCCCGGGCACCCTATGCTCGCACCGTGGGGCGCTTCATCTACGACACCAACGCGACCTCGGTGGACATCGAGGACCGCACTCTCGCCCATCTCCGGATCGTGGTCATGAACAAGCTCCGCCGGGGCGAGCCGTTCATGTTCGACGTGGAGATGGGAGACGGCAGCGGCCGCCGGAGCTTCTGGGTGCATCCGGCGGTGCCGCTGCAGTTCCACTTCTACGGCAGCCGGCACCCCGCGATCAACCGGGCGTGGGTGGAGGATCTGATGGCTGCGGCGTCCGGACCCTCGGGACTGGCCATCGTTCCGGAGCCGCCCGCCGACACTGCACCCGTCCTCCACGAGTGATCCGACCGTCGCGGCCTCAGCCCCGCACGGGCAGCAGATCGTCGAGGGCGTCGAGCACGCGTTCGTGCACCAGGGTGCGGGCCAGCGGCTCGCAGTGCAGGTCGGCGCCCTCCGCGGCCGTGAACGGCAGCATCCTCGCCCCTGAGGGAATCCACGACGCCAGCAGTTCCGACTGACCGGGCCAGAACTGCTCGCCCTCGGGCGATGTGATCAGCATCGGGGTGTCGATGCGGGCCGCGTGGTCCGCGTCGAACCGATAGTCCCGGACACGGCGGAGCACCTCCGACGGGGAGCCCCCGCCGAGCGGACGGGACCGGAACCGCCACGTGTGCTCGAGGGATGACGACATCCGCATGCCCATCCGCATCTCGCGATCCAACCGGTCGTGCTCGCCCTTCTCCAGCAGTCGGAGCATGCTCGGCGGCATGCTGGCGGTCCACGATGCCGACACATCCACCACGCCCGGGTCGGCGACGGCCGCCGCGAACCGGTGCTCGCCCGCCAGCGCCTGCGGCACCCAATACCCGCCTTGGCTGATCCCCCAGCAGACCAGGCGCTCCGGATCCACCTCCGCTCGCGCGCAGAGCGCATCGATCACGGCCCCGAGCACCGGCGTCCAGTCCGGCAGGAAGGTCACCCCGTGCTCGAACAGCAGCGACTGCTGGCCCGGACCGTCGAACAGGAAGGCGTGGTAGCCGCGCTCCAGTGCGGCCGCAGCTCCCGTGCCCCACTCGGAGCTGATCGAGCCGTCCGAGCCGTTCACGAACACCACCGTGGGACGCGGGCCGTCTCCGGAGAGGAAGAGGTGGCCCGGCATCACCACGTCGCCGCAGGGCACGCCGATCCGGACCATCGAGTACGGCGCGTTCTCCGCGAACGCGTCCCAGGCCGCACGGTGGGCGGCGAACGCATCCGCTATCGTCGCCTCGTCTGTGCCGGCCGCGGCGGCCTCCACAGCGAGGGCGAGGTAGTCCGCCGCCCGGAGAGATGCGGCGGCGCCCGATCGCCGGCGCCCCGCCGTGAGTGCGTCCGCGCCCTGCCGGGCCACGCGATCCCCGAGCGCCCGCCACACCGCACCCCACGGCCCGGGCGCGGCGTCGCGCACGTCCCGGACGGCGGCGAGCACCTCGCCGATCTCCGCGCCGCCCGCCGGCGCCAGTCCCAGCAGGCACCGCACCTGGAAGTCCCGGTCGGAGTCCTTGGCGAACGGCGCCGAGAACGGGCTGTTCACCGTCCTCGCCACGATCGCACCCGCCGATCCTCTGCAGCGTCCACTCCCGGACCCCCTTCGCCACCGACCCTATCGCGCTGCGCCGGGATGACCGCGCCTGTCGGCGGGCGGCGTCCCGCCGGCCGTCCCCGGGCGTCGACTAGTCTGGGAGCCTTGCCGAGCGAAGGGACGCCGTGATCAGCTGGCCCGGATCCGCCTACCCGCTGGGGGCGACGTTCGACGGCAACGGCACGAATTTCGCGGTCTTCAGTGAGGGCGCCGAACGCGTCGAACTGTGCCTGTTCGACGACCGCGGCCGCGAGACCCGCGTGGACCTGCCCGAGGTGGACGCATTCGTCTGGCACGCCTACCTGCCCAGCGTGGGGCCGGGTCAGCGGTATGGCTACCGCATGCACGGTCCGTACGATCCCGGAGGCGGCCGGCGGTTCAACCCGGCCAAGCTGCTGCTGGACCCGTACGCGAAAGCGGTCGAGGGTCAGGTGGTGTGGGACCAGGCGGTCTTCGGCTACACCTTCGGCGATCCCGACTCCCGCAACGATGAGGACTCCGCGCCGTTCATGATGAAGGGCGTCGTGATCAACCCCTTCTTCGACTGGCTCGGGGATCGTCAGCCGAAAACGCCGTACGCGGAGACCGTGATCTACGAGACCCACGTCACGGGGATGACGATGCGCCATCCCGGCATTCCCGAGGAGATCCGCGGCACGTATGCCGCTCTCGCGCACCCGGTCATCGTCGAGCACCTGCGCAAGATCGGCGTCACCGCGATCGAACTGATGCCGGTGCACCAATTCGTCAACGACGCGGTGCTGCAGGAGAAGGGCCTGTCGAACTACTGGGGGTACAACTCCATCGCCTTCCTCGCACCGCAGAACACCTACGCCGCGAGCGGGCAGGTCGGCCAGCAGGTGCAGGAGTTCAAGGGCATGGTGCGCTCCCTCCACGCCGCCGGCATCGAAGTGATCCTCGACGTGGTGTACAACCACACCGCGGAGGGCAGTCATCTGGGTCCGACGTTGTCGATGCGCGGCATCGACAATGAGGCGTACTACCGGCTCGAGCAGAACGACAAGCGGTTCTACACCGACTACACCGGCACCGGCAACAGCCTGAACGTGGGGAGTCCCCACGCGCTGCAGCTGATCATGGACTCGCTGCGGTACTGGGTGCTGGAGATGCACGTCGACGGCTTCCGGTTCGATCTGGCGGCGACTCTCGCCCGTGAGTTCTACGACGTGAACCGGCTGGCGGCGTTCTTCGAACTGGTCCAGCAGGATCCGGTGGTCTCCCAGGTCAAGCTGATCGCGGAGCCGTGGGACATCGGTCCCGGCGGCTACCAGGTGGGGAACTTCCCGCCGCAGTGGACCGAGTGGAACGGACGCTACCGCGACACCGTGCGCGACTTCTGGCGGGGCGAGCCTCAGGCTCTCGGCGAGTTCGCATCCCGCATCACCGGCTCCGCGGACCTCTACGCGCACTCCGGTCGCCGGCCGATGGCGTCCATCAACTTCGTCACCGCGCACGACGGCTTCACGCTGCGCGACCTGGTGTCCTACAACCAGAAGCACAACGAGGCCAACGGGGAGGACGGCCGGGACGGCGCCGACGACAACCGGTCGTGGAACTGCGGGGTGGAAGGGCCCACGGACGACCCGGACGTGCTGCGTCTGCGCGCGCGTCAGCAGCGCAACTTCCTGACGACGCTGCTGCTGAGCCAGGGCGTGCCGATGCTGCTGCACGGCGACGAACTCGGCCGCACCCAGCGCGGCAACAACAACGCCTACGCGCAGGACAGCGAACTGACCTGGGTCGACTGGGATGCCGTGGACCAGCCTCTCGTCGAGTTCACCGCCGCGCTGTCGCGGCTGCGCCGGGATCACCCGACCTTCCGCCGCCGCCGGTTCTTCAACGGGCGGCCGGTGCGCCGCGAGGCGGGGATGTCGGCTCCCGATATCGCGTGGCTGCGTCCGGACGGCTCGCAGATGCAGCCCGAGGACTGGGAGGCCGGATTCGGTCGCGCGATCGGCGTGTTCCTCAACGGCAACGGCATCCGCGAACGGGATCGGCGCGGAGAACCCATCCGCGACCGGCATTTCCTCATCCTGTTCAACGCCGGTGACGAGCCGGTGCTGTTCACGCTGCCCGACGTGGAGATGTCCCCGAAGTGGGACGTGCTGGTGGACACGGCGGGGGAACGGGCGAACACGCCAGCGGTCGGACCGGGGGACACCTTTCCCGTCGAACCCAAGTCCGTGCTCGTGCTGGGAGAGCACGTCGAGGCCGACACCGACGTCGACCACTCGGTCTCGGCGTCCCTCGCGCAGGCCCTCACGGGAGCCGTCGATGAGGTGCCTGGAGCGGCTCCGCGGGAGGAACTGGAGCGGTGAGCCTGCCGGCATCCACGTACCGCCTGCAGATCCGCTCCGGATTCGACCTGAACGCCGCCGCCGCGCTCGTGCCGTACTGGCGGGATCTCGGGGTGGGCTGGCTCTACCTGTCGCCACTGCTGCGCGCGGCCGCCGGGTCCGATCACGGGTACGACGTGGTGGACCCCACACTGGTCGACCCGGACCGGGGCGGGCGGGCGGGACTCGAGCGGCTGGCCGCCGCCGCTCACGCGGCGGGCATCGGCCTGCTCGTCGACATCGTGCCGAACCACGTCGGGATCGCCGTCCCCCGGGAGAATCCGTGGTGGTGGGATGTGCTGCGGCGCGGCCTTCAGTCGCACCACGCCGCCGCGTTCGACGTCGACTGGGATGCCGGGGGCGGGCGCATCCTGCTCCCCGTGCTGGGGTCCGAGCCTCCCGGAGGACTGGGCGGCCTCATCGTTGATCCCCATCCCGCACCCGATGCGCCCGACGGGGTGCTCCGCCGCGACGGCATGGTGCTGCCGCTGGCGCCGGGCTCGCTCGACGGCCTGCCCGGTTCCGGCGCCGACCTGGCGGTAGTGCTGTCACGACAGCACTACGAGCTCCGGTTCTGGCGGGACGAGATGACCGCGCTGAACTACCGCCGGTTCTTCGCGGTGTCAACGCTCGCCGGCGTGCGGGTGGAGGACCCGGACGTGTTCGAGGCGGCCCACGCGGAAGTGCTCGACTGGGTGCGGTCGGGACTCGTCGACGGGCTTCGGGTCGACCACCCGGACGGCCTGACGGACCCGGGCGGGTATCTCGCCCGGCTGCGGGAACGCGCCGGAGTGCCGGTGTGGGCGGAGAAGATCCTGGAGCGCGGGGAGGATCTGCCGCCCTGGTGGGATGCGGCGGGCACGACAGGGTACGACGCCCTGGCTGCGCTGGACCGGGTGCTCATCGACCCGGCCGGCGAGGAGCCGCTCGACCGGCTGGACGCACGCCTGCGCGTCGAGGACGGTCTGGCTCCCGCGCCGCCGTGGAGTGACCTGATCCACGATGCGAAGCGGGCGGTGGCCGACGGCATCCTCCGTTCCGAGGCGAACCGGCTGCTCCGGTCCCTGCCGCCCGCGACGTCGACGGGGGCCGCCACCTCCGAGGCGATCCTGGAACTGCTCGCCTGCTTCCCCACCTACCGGTCCTACCTGCCCGCCCGTGGCGAGGATCTGCGGGAGGCGGCCGCAGCCGCCTCCTCCCGGCGACCGGACCTCGCCGAGACCATCGACCGTCTGCTTCCGGTGCTCGCCGACCCGGCCGCGGAGGCCGCGCGCCGCTTTCAGCAGACCACCGGGCCGGTGATGGCCAAAGGGGTCGAGGACCGCGCGTTCTACCGCGCGAACCGGCTCGGCACGCTCACCGAGGTCGGCGGCGACCCGTCCCAGTTCGCGATCACGGTCGCGCAATTCCACGACGACGCTGCCCGCCGCCACGCGCACTGGCCGGCGGCGATGACCACCCTGTCCACGCACGACACGAAACGCGGCGAAGACGTGCGCGCGCGGCTGGCGGTGCTCGCGGAGGTTCCGCAACTGTGGTCCGACGCACTGACGCGACTGCGCCGGCACGCCACCACGGGGCACGGACCGACGGACACGCTGCTGTGGCAGGCCGTGATCGGGGCGTGGCCCGCCGCACCCGCGCGCCTGCACGCCTATGCCGAGAAGGCGGTGCGGGAGGCGGGAGAGCGGACGGAATGGCTCGCGCCCGACCCGGCGTTCGAGGAACGGGTGCACGCCCTGGTCTCCGCCGCGTTCGGACCGGCCCGGGCTGAGGTGGACGGATTCGTCGAGGCGATCGCCCCGTGGGGATGGTCGAACAGCCTGTCCGCCACGCTGCTGCAGCTGGCGGGACCCGGAATCCCCGATGTGTACCAGGGCTCCGAACTGTGGGAGACATCCCTCGTCGACCCCGACAACCGCCGTCCCGTGGACTTCTCGGAGCGCGCCCGGATGCTGCAGGAGCTCGACGCGGCATGGCCGAGCACCCTTCCCCTCGTGGACGCCACCGGGGCCGCGAAGCTGCTCGTCGTCTCCCGAGCCCTGCGGCTGCGTCGGGAGCGGCCGGACCTGTTCGTGCGCTATCGCCCGCTCGAAGGGGCCGGCGTCACCGCCGGGCACGCGGTGGCTTTCGACCGGGGCGGCGCGATCGCGGTGGCCACCCGGCTGCCCGCCCGACTCGAGAGCTCCGGGGGGTGGGGGGACACCGCCCTGCTCCTGCCTCACGCGGACCCGGCACGCGCGGGCGCCGCGCACGCCTGGCGGGACGTGATCACGGGGCGGAGACACCCCGCAGGGGCGGTTCCGTTGCGGGCGCTACTGGCCGATTACCCGGTGGCGCTCCTGGAGCCGGCCGGCCCCGGACCGGGAGGCGGCGCGTGATGGAGGTGTGGGCGCCGAACGCCCGCCGGGTGCGGCTCCGCCGGCCGGGGGGCCCCGACGTCGAGTTGACGCGCGAGACGGAGGGATGGTGGCGCACCCCCCTGACCCTCGCCGACGGCGACCGGTACGCGTACGTGCTGGACGATGGGCCGCCCCGAGCCGACCCGCGATCGCGACGCCAGCCGGACGGCGTGCACGAGGCATCCGCGTGGGTGGAGTCGGATGCCTTCGCCTGGCACGATGCGGCCTGGACCGGTCGGCAGCTGGCCGGAGGCGTGGTGTACGAGCTGCACGTGGGCACGTTCACCCCCGCCGGCACCCTCGCCGCCGCGGCCGCGAAGCTCGACCATCTCGCAGCGCTGGGCGTCACCCACGTGGAGCTCCTGCCCGTCAACGGGTTCAACGGCGTGCGCAACTGGGGATACGACGGCGTCCTCTGGTACGCGGTGCATGAGCCGTACGGAGGTCCGGCCGGGTACGCCGCGTTCGTGGATGCCGCGCACGCGGCGGGGATCGCCGTCATCCAGGACGTCGTCTACAACCACCTCGGTCCCAGCGGCAACCACCTGCCGGAGTTCGGCCCGTACCTGCGGACCGGCCTGAGGAACACCTGGGGCGACTCCGTGAATCTCGACGAGCCGGCGATCCGCTCGTTCATCATCGAGAACGCCCTGATGTGGCTGCGCGACTATCACGTCGACGGGCTCCGGCTGGACGCGGTGCACGCACTGCACGATGAGCGGCCCGTCCATCTGCTGCGTGAACTGGCCCTGGCCGTCGACGCCCTGTCGGCGCACCAGAACCGGCCGCTGACGCTGATAGCCGAGTCCGACCTGAACGACCCGGTGATGATCCTGCCGCGGGAGGCGGGCGGCCATGGCCTCACCGCCCAGTGGAGCGACGACTGGCACCATGCCGTGCACGTGGCGCTGACCGGTGAGACGGGCGGTTACTACGCGGACTTCGCCGACCCGGGGGCGCTGGCGGCCGTGTGGACCCGCGGGTTCTACCACGACGGCCGCTACTCCACGTTCCGCGGGCGGCCGCACGGCCGCCCGATCCCCACCGACGTGCCGACCTGGCGGCTCGTGACGTTCGCCCAGGACCACGACCAGATCGGCAACCGCGCCGCCGGGGACAGGCTCGCGGCCGGCGTGTCCCCCGGCCGGCTGGCCGTCTCCGCCGTGCTCACGCTCACCGCACCGGGAACGCCGATGCTGTTCATGGGGGAGGAGTGGGGTGCGACCACGCCGTGGCCGTTCTTCACGTCGCACCCCGAACCGGAACTCGGCGAGGCGGTGCGCGCCGGACGCGTCGCGGAGTTCGCACGGATGGGGTGGGACGAGTCCGCCGTCCCCGATCCGCAGGACCCCGACACGTTCCGCAGCGCGGTGCTCGACTGGTCCGAGCCCGGCCGCGCCGGGCACCGCGGCCTGCTCGAGCTGTACCGCGGACTCGCCCGGTTGCGCCGCGAACGACCGGAACTCACCGACCCGGCCGCCGCGTCGGCGCACGCGCAGACCCTCGATCCGGATGCCGCGCCGCAGTCCCGGCGATTCCTGCTCGGCCGGGGCGGTCTCCGGATCGCGGTGAACCTCTCGGCCGCACCCTGGCGGCTGCCGCTCCTGCCCGGCGAGCGCGTCCTGCTGGAGACCGAACCGGCTCGCTCCCGACCCGGCCCGGAGCCCGGGTGCCGCGCCGCAGCCGCGACTGATGCCGTGACGATCCCACCCGAGGCAGCGGCGATCATCGGCCCTCAGGCGACGGCCCCGACGGTAACAGGCGCGAAACCCCCGGCCGCTACCGTGCCCGCATGAGTCTCGACGTGCCCGTCATCGACATCGCACCCTACGTCGCCGGCGCGCCAGGCGCCGAACGCACCGCGGTCGCCGCCGCGGTGGACACGGCCTGCCGGAGGGTCGGTTTCATGCAGATCGTGGGGCACGGCATCCCCCCGGCTGCCGTCACGGGGCTCGCCGCCGCGATGGACGACTTCTTCGCCCAGCCGCTGGCCGCGAAGAACGCCTGCCGCACCCCGCCGAGCATCAACCGCGGCTACACGCCGCCGCGCACCGAGTCGCTCATCCTCTCGCTCGGCCTGCAGCCGGCCGACCGGATGAAGGACTACTTCGAAGCGTTCAACGTGGGCGCCGCCCAGACCGACTATCCGGATGCGCCGGGGCTGCCGCAGCCGGACTACGCCGAGAACGTGTGGCCGGAGGTGCCGGCCTTCCGGAGCCGGGTCGAGGCGTACTTCGCCGAGGCCCGGCGGGTGGCGCGCACCATGACCCTGGTGTTCGCCGACGCGCTCGGACTCGAGCCGGACTTCTTCGCCCGCCGCACCATCCACTCGCTGGACGTGCTGCGCATGAACAACTACGCGCTCCCGCCCGGCACCGATGTCGCCCTCGACGGCGACCTGGTGGGGATGGGGGAGCACACCGACTACGGCATCGTCACGATCCTGTGGGCCGACGCGGTACCCGGGCTGCAGGTCCTCGGCGGGGACGGGCGCTGGCACGACGTGCAGCCGATCCCGGGTGCGCTGCTGGTGAACCTCGGCGACGTGACCGCGCGATGGACGAACGAGCAGTGGCAGTCCACGCTCCACCGGGTGATGCCGCCCGTGATCGACGGAACCATCGAACGGCGCCGATCGGCGGCGTTCTTCCACGACGGGGACGTGGATGCCGTCATCCGCACACTTCCGCAGTGCGTGGACGAGCAGCATCCCGACCTGTTCGAGCCGATCACGATCGGCGAGCACATCGCCGGCAAGCTCGCCGGCTCCCGCGAAGGCGTCCGCTACGACGGTGCGCACCGGGAGGCCGCCCGCATCGCAGCGCGCGACTGAGGGGCCGGCCGGGCGGGCGGGTCCGCGCCGAGATGACGGTGCGACGATGGCCGTGAGGGTGTGTGGAGTCCCTCGGTAGGATGGGGGATGCAGCGTCGTGCCGTCCCGGCTGGGGTGGTGAGAAGGAGGTCACGCCCATGGTCGTCGACAATGGACCGGATCCGAACGCCTTCGACATCGAGCATGCGACGAAGGAGAACGCGAACTATCGCACCGTCGCGTGGACGGGTCGGTACCTTCAGGTGACGCTGATGTCGATCCCGGTCGGAGGGTCCATCGGACTGGAGCAGCACCCGGAGACCGATCAGTTCCTCCGCCTCGATTCAGGTCAGGGCAGGGTTCTGATGGGTTCGGCGCGGGACGCCCTGGACTACCAGCAGGACGTGAGCGATGGCTGGAGCATCCAGGTGCCCGCGGGTACCTGGCACGACATCGTGAACACGGGCGACGTGCCGATGCGCCTCTACGCGGTGTACGCGCCGGTGCACCATGCACCCGGCGGGGTGCAGCCGACGGCAGCGGACGCCGCGCGCGATGAGGCCGCCGGTGCGGACGAGCCGCCGTCGTGGAGCGTGCAGCCCCATCCTGAGCAGCCCGATCGACACGGCTGAGCGCAGCCGCTATTTCACGCGTCCGTCGTCGCGGTCGAGCACGGGACGTTCGGGTGCGTCCTTGCCCGGTCTCGACCCCCGTCTGTCCGGTGGCCTCGGGGTGATGCAGGTCCCAGGCGGGTGATTCCGAGCGGATCCGGGGGATGCTGACGAAGTTGTGCCGGGGCGGCGGGCAGGATGTGGCCCACTCCAGCGATCGGGCGGTGCCCCACGGGTCGTCGAGGTCCACGATGGGGGCCTTGCGCGCCGTCATCCAGACGTTCCACAGGAAGGGGATCATCGACGCGCCCAGAAGGACGGATCCGACCGTGGACAGTTGGTTCATCCAGGTGAAGCCGTCCTCGGCGGCGTAGTTGGCATACCTGCGCGGCATGCCGCTGACACCGAGCGGTTTCGCGGGCATACTCATCTGAGGCACGGGAACCATTTCGCGGGCATTCCTACGTGAGGCACCTCGGGGAATTCTCGGTCGAGCGGACGAAAGGGCGACGAGAAATCAGGTGGCAACCACCAGACGGCATACAGCGAGGGGCAACGGGTGTGGTTCGACCGGGCGTTCTGTAGCGTATGCGAATATGACGGCAGATTCGCCTGCGCAGCCCTCGTTCCACGGCAGACCATCTGTGGGAATGCTGGTCCTCCTCGCGACGCTCATGCTTGCTCCCATGGTGGCGCTGAGCCTCTCTCCGTGGCATGCGAACGGGTCACTCTGGTACCTCGGAATGCTGCCCGGCGTGATCGGGCTGTTCTCGAACACGAGAGTGGGGTTCGTCGCGGCCATCCTCACGCCGGCGCTGATGGGTGTCTCCCTCGTTCTGCGCGACTTCCCCATCGCTGGCGCGTTGTTCATGGCGGCTGTCGCCGTGGGAACTGGTTTCGCCGCCCTGCGGGGATGGAACATGATGCTCTCGTTCGCCGGCCCGCTGGCGGCATTCGCCCTGATCGGCGACCCGCAGGTCGTACTGCCATCGGGCACGGTGCCGGCCGCCTCGTCAGTGACGTCCGGGCTGGTGATGATCGCGTTCGCCCTAGCGGGAGGACTTTGGACGGTGCTGTGGGGTCAGTTCGTCATCCGCAGCGTTCCCATGAAGCCGCAAAGGACCTATCCCCTGCACACTGTCGGCTACTACGCCGCGGCACTCGGCCTTCTCGTCGGAGTCGCGGCCTACATCGCGATGACGCTGCTCGACTCGGATTCATGGTGGATCATTCTCACGTTGTACGTCGTCGTTCAGCCGTACTACTCCGACGCCATCCGCAGACTCGCCGCGCGCGTCGCGGGCACCCTTCTCGGCGCCGTTCTGGCGATCGTGATCGTCACCGTGTTTCAGGATGTTCCTGCGCTGATCACAGCGTTGGCGCTGTTGCTGACCATCGGCGCCGCCTGGGCGAACCTGAAGCTCCCCTACTGGAGCTTCGTCCTCTTTCTGACCCCTGCAGTCGTCCTGCAAACGGCGGGCGGGACGACTGCGATCTTCGACAGCATCGTGAAGCGTGCGGCGTACACGGTTGTGGGGGCCGCGGCCGCGCTCATCGTCCTGGTCATCGGTCACAGATTCATTGTGAAAGAGAAGAATCGCCGACCGAAGGCGGAAACAACAGTGTGAATGAAGATGACGAGCAAACCACCTGCGGCGCGCGTGGGCGGCGGTCGAGCATCGACGTGGCTGCTCATCACCTGCTGCCTTTCGCAGTTCATCCACACCGTTTACGGCAGCGTCGTCAACATCGCGCTTCCCGCGATCTCGACAGATATCGGCGCGGGCATAGACTCACTGCAGTGGTTGGTGAGCGCATACGTTCTCGTGCTTGCAAGCCTGCTCACCTTCTCGGGGACGCTCGCAAGCACTACAGCGGGCCCTCCGACCGGGCCGACCGCGTGTCGGCGCGGTCGGCGGCGAATCACCCACCGTCCGCGGCCGCATCTCGGACGCGGACTTCGCCGCCTTCAAGCAGCTCGAACAGCGCACCGGCAAGAAGCAGAGCGAACTCGTGCGCGAAGCCGTGCATCTCCTTCTCGAGCAGCACAAGATCGGAGCCTGATCGGCGCCCTTCCCCCACCTGATAGGTGATGATCGGCCCCGTCCGCTGGCGGCGTCAAGGGCGCGCGCGATCCCGCTCGTTGCCAGCGAACAGTCGCAGAGGCTCGCGGGAGGAGCTGGCCGAGAAGGCGGCAAAGAACCTCCGGCCCTCGTGGAGTGTGTAGCCCCATCCTGACCGGCCCGACACACATGGCTGAGCGCAGCCGCTACTTCACGCGCCCCCTCGTCATGGGGCTCGACGGATCTGACGCATCAGCTGGAGCCGGGCGTGGAGAAAGCCCCTCGCGGCCCGCTAGCGCATGCCGTCGTCGAAGAGGACCTCCTGTGAGACGCGTTCGATCTCCGCCTCTCCACCGGGCCCGATCAGGATCACCATGTTGTTGCCGGCACGCCGTGCGCTTGGCACGAGGATGCCTCCATGCCCGAGCCACTCGATCGCGCCTCCCACGCGCTGGCACGTGGTGAAGTCGTCGGAAGCGACGTCGGCCATCGTCAAGCCGACCGTGCCGAGGGCTGCTGGGCCCGTCAGGTCGACGACCTGGTCCACGTCGACCGTCAACTCGTACAGCACACGGCGACGGAAGATCCGCCGTGGCTGCACCTCGATCAAGTGCTCGCCCTCAGCGATCGCCGTCTCCCGCTCGAGCGCGGTGTAGATCGCTCCCACGCCGGGCGGGTTCCAGCGGGCACCGCCGGTGTTGATCCGCTCCGGCGGGTACTCGTTGAACATGTGTCGCCAGACACGACCGCGCCACTCCCTCGTCGGGAGTTCCTCGACTGCGTCGAGGAAAGCGCGGTCGTAGGTCGGCATTCTTAGACAAACGCACCGTCTCGCAGCTGATCCAACAGCGCCAGGACGTCCTCGGCTCGACCCGCCTGTATCCGATCAGCCGGAGACTGCCCGCCGAGCAGCCGGTGCCGACTGAACAGCCACAGCCGGGCTTCCTCCGGGTCGTAGAACTCACTGAGCTGATCGGCCAGCCACTCAAGGGTGAGCAGCTGCTGCAGCTTGGCCGAATGCGGATCGACCTTCCCCTGCTGCCATCGCGAAATAGTCTGCGGGGTGGTGCCCAGCAGCTGGGCGATCTCCCTACTTTGAACTCCGGCGTTCGCCTTGATGGAATCCAGGCGCGCCGCTACAGCGCTAGTCATGGTGTGCTCTCTTCTCTCAGCCAGTGCCTGCGTGATCACAGTGTGGTCGTGTAGTCCGGCCGGATGAAGTTCCCCAGCGGTTCTGGCGCGGGCCGGAGCTTCCTGGATGTCACAGCAGTCACAATCTCGACCGACCTCCTCGTAGCGATAGTAGCACCGTGATGCGCATATCAATGAACAGTACGGTTCATATTTTGGTAGTCTGTTCGGACAAGGCGGGCAATTATTCCGAACAACAACCGCCGCGACGCCCCCCAACTCAGGGAACGGATGGAAGGTCACGAGCGAGTCGATGGGCACGCCACGTCAGCCTGGCGAGGGCCAGAAGGGGCGGCACAGGTCGACAGAGAAGCCGCTGATGCTGCCGAGGACGCTCGTGCAGCGAGGGGGCAGCATCGTGGCGCATGACAGCGCGGAGCGGCGTGACGCGTTCGCACGGTCGCTCGCGAGCACCCCGTACCCCGGGCAGCCGACCGGGTCGGGGTCTGTCTCGACGTCGAGCACGAGCACCTCAGCGCAAGCATCGACGCCAGTCGCATGGAACCCGTCGATCGCGTGTTCATCGGCCCCAACCGGGCCGGTACCCAACTCCTCGAAGTGATGGGGAACTGGCTCGTCAACGGAAACCTCGAGCTGTTCCACGTCATGCCCCTCCGAGACAAGATCCGAGAGAAGGTGAAGCGCCTCCATGACCAGCAATGACCCCCGGGCCGATTGGGCCGAAAGCCTCGACAACCTCGGACCCGACACGAAGATCTACGACGAGAGCCACCGCAGCACACTGCACGAACTCCTCGACGGCAAGCCCGCGATCGGCGGTGAAGAGGAAGTGACCCGCCGCCTGCG
>CAVOZX010000041.1:0-13609 GCA_963701365.1 uncultured Actinomycetota bacterium
ACCGCCGCGTCGTGCACCACGTTCCGCACGTAGACCGCGAACCCGAACTGCAGCACCCCGAGCGTCAGGAACGTCAGCATGGTCCCCACCAGCACGAACTCCACCGGAGCCGACCCCCCATCGTCCCGCTCCGGCGACTGTCGCACGCGCATGACCGTCTCGGCGACGTGCCGCTACAGACCCGACACGCGGGAGATGGCCTGCTCGAACAGTCCCGACAGGGCCGGCCCCGCCATCGCCCAGATCACCACCACGAGCCCCGCCGTCATCAAGGTGATGAGCACCCAGCCGGGGACGTCCCCCCGGTCTCCGCCGAACACCCGTGCCGTCACCTGCGCGCGCCACGCTCGCAGCGCCGCCATCCTCGTCTTCATCCGTCGATTCCTCTCCCCCGGGCCCGCCCGGATCAGATCCCCGCCTGCAGCAGCACAACCCCGGGGAACACCGCGAACAGCACGCTCAGCGGAAGGATGAGGAACACCAGCGGGAGGAGCATCAGGATCTCCCGCCGTCCGGCCTGCTCGATGAGGGTGCGCTGCGCGGCCTCGCGCGCATCCGACGCCTGAGCCTGCAGCACCTGCGCCAGTGGTGCGCCACGGTCCATCGCGGCGACGATGTGGTCGATGCTCCGCGTCAGTCCGGGCAGGGGCGCGTCCCGCCCCACGCGCGAAAGAGACTCCGACAGCGTGGAACCCGTGCCCACCTCCAGGACGGCGCGCCGCAGCGATCCGACCACCTCGCCTGTGCCCACGGTCGTGACACGGCGGAGTGCATCGAGCACTCCTTCCCCGGCGGTCAGACACAGTGCGAGGAACTCCAGCACCGTCGGCAGCTCCTGCGCCATCCGGGCCCCCCGACGCCGTCCCGCCCCTCCGAGCCGCGCGTCCAGGAGCAGCGCCCCGGCCGCCGCTCCGATCACGGGCAGCACCAGCAGCGGGGCCGCCACCATGCCGCTGACCGCGATCGCCGCAGCCAGCACGCCGCCCGCGACGAGACCCGAGCTCGCCCAGACCACCTGGCGGCCCCGAAAGGCCGCGGCATCCATCGGCCATCCCGCATGCGCGAGACGCCGCTCGACCGCTTCCGTGTTCCCCGCGATCGAGGCGACCCGGCGCACCGCCGCGCGCCACCGGTCGTGGATCGGGGCAGTGGAGAGGGGTGTGAGCCCGAGCGGGTCGGCGACGTCGCGCAGGTACGGTGCGATCCGCCGCTCGAGGGATGCTGCGCGCCATCGCGGAGCGAGCGCCCACACGATCAGGGTCGCGCCGACTCCCAGCGCGCCGCCGGCGAGGATCGCCGTGGCGGCGGCGTACAGCGTCGCGCCGCTCATCCCAGCCACCTCTCGGGCTCCGGCAGCCGCCCGACGCGAAGCATCAGCCGATACGCGAGCACCGACACCGCCGCGCCGGAGGTGATCAGCACCAGGCCGCCCACGCCCGAGTAGGCCGCTGAGCCCTCCGGGCGCAGCGACAGCAGCAGGAGGATCACCCAGGGAGCAATGACCCCGAGCATCGCCGCGCCGCGGGTCCACGACTGTCGGGCATCGACCTCGGCACGCATGGCCGTGTCCGACCGGACGGCGGCGGACAGGGCGCGGAGCACGGGCACCAATTGGCCGCCGCCGACCTGCCGCGCCATCCGCAGCGTTTCCAGGATCCGGTCGGCGGTCGGGTCGGCGAGCGTCGCCTTGAGCCGCGTCACGCTGCTGTCGAACTGGCCGGAGGCGGACAGGTCGGTCGCGTACGTCCGGAATGCGGGTCGCAGCGCCGGCGGCACGGAGTCGGCGATGCGGGCCAGAGCCTCCGGGACGGGCAGACCGGAACGGATCGCGCCGATCAGGAGATCGCAGACGTCCGGCCACATTCCTCGGCGCGCCTTCCGCCGACGAGCGGCCTGGGAACGCAACCACAGGACGGGCGCCGCCCCCGCGGCGACGCCCGCCAGAACGCTCACGGCGGGCACCCCCGCCATCAGCCAGGTCGCCGCCGCAGCGGCCGTGCCGCCCGCGATGGTTGCGACGGGCACCGTCGCGGGCGACGCCGACGGGAAACCCGCCTCGGCGAGCATCCGCGCGACCGGTCCAGGCCCGCCCGACGCCGCGGACACGGACGGGCGGCGCCCGGCGGGCCATAGCCAGGGGGAGGCCACCAGCAGCACGCCGGTGCCGAGCAGAGCCCCCAGAATCAGACTCATCCGGCCCTCCGACGCAGCAGCGGACGAGTGGTGAACCCGTCGCCGGTGACGCGGTCGTCGACTTCCGCGATCTCGGCGACGGCGCGGCGCCCGTCCGGGAGACGTTCGCAGTGCACGACCAGGTCGACGCCCGCGGCGACCGCCGGGAGCACGAACGCGCGATCGATGTTCCGGCCCGCCAGCAACGCGAGCGAGGCGAGCTTCTCCAGCGCCTGCGGCGCCGAGTTCGCGTGGATCGTGGCCGCGCCGGGCACGCCGGTGTTGAGAGCCAGGAGCAGGTCGAGCGCTTCGGCATCCCGCACCTCGCCGACCACGATGCGGTCCGGCCGCATCCGCAGCGCCTCCTTCACGAGCCGCCGGAGGGTCACCTCCCCCGTCCCCTCCAGGCTGGGCGGACGACCCTGCAGCGCGACGAGGTCGGGTGCGTCCACCGCCAACTCGAACGTGTCCTCGACGGTCACGATCCGCTGCCGGTCCGCGCAGGCGGCCACGAGCGCACCCAGCAGCGTGGTCTTCCCCGCGTGCGTGGCACCGGAGACGAGGATGCTGCGCCCGGACGCCATCGCGTCGGTCAGGAGCTCGGCCGCACCCGCGGGCAACGAGCCCGCGGCCACCAGCTGGCGCAGGGTGCGGTGACCGGGCAGGAATTTGCGGATGTTCACCGCCCACTGCCGGCGCGTTATGCCGCCGATCACCACGTGCAGCCGGCTGCCGTCCGGGAGGGATGCGTCCACGAACGGCACGCTCAGATCCACGCGGCGGCCGGTCGCGTGCAGCATCCGCTCCACGAGTTCCTGCACGACCGTCTCGGTCAGCATCACCGGGACCCGTTCCGTACGACCGTCACGGGCGAGGAACACCCGGTCGGGAGCGTTGATCCACACCTCCTCGACGGTCGGGTCGTCCAGGTACGACTGCAGCGGACCATAGCCCACGAGGTGGGCGAGCACGTCCCGCGCGCACGCCGCCTCATCGTCGATGAGCTGCTCGCCCCGCGCGAGCGCAGCGTCGTTGTGGGCCCGGATCTCCCCGCGCGTCAGGCGCGCGGCACGCTCCCGGTCGCGGGTCGGATCGACCCCATCGGCCCGCAAGCGCTCGCGCACTCGCGCCGCGACGGCGGCGACGGGAGGCGCGGTGGTCGGCATGCGCAGCATCCTGGCCCGGCCCCCGGCTCCGCCCTGGGGACTATCCACAGCCTTGGGTGGTGTGCCCGGGAATGCGAAGGGGCCGGGTGCGGTTGAATGGTGCGTGTCCGACATCGTGGTCCGCGACGATTCGCTGAAATCCATCCGCCCGGACGTGCCCATGGGCGCGTTCGACGCGTTCCTCCCCCGCGCCATGGAGCGCTCGCGCGCCGCGCGGCGCTGGGAGCCCTCCGACGGCCCGCTCCCGACCCTGTTCCTCTCGCACGGAGCGCCGCCGCTGCTGGACTCCCCGCAGTGGCTGCAGGCGCTGCTGGAGTGGAGCCTGAGCATCCCGAAGCCGCGGGGCATCGTGATCGTCTCCGGGCACTGGGAGAACGCCCCGGTCGCCCTGGGCGCCACCGACCCGCAGGTGCCGTTGTACTACGACTTCGGAGGGTTCCACCGCCGCTACTACGAGGCGGAGTACTGGACGCCCGACAGTCTCGCCCTCGCGCAGGAGGTCGCGCCTCTCCTGGTGGAACCCGGCGGCAGCATCCACCAGTTCGTCGACCGCCGACTCGATCACGGCGCATTCATCCCGCTGATGGCGATGTACCCGCTCGGGGATGTGCCGGTGCTGCAGGTGTCGATGCCCGACCTGTCACCGGAGGCGAACCTGAAGCTCGGACAACGGCTGAAGAGTCTGCGCGAGCAGGGGTACCTCGTCATCGGGTCGGGCTTCGCCACGCACGACATGTCCACGTTCCAGCGCGACCCGTCCACCTGGGACGAGCTGCCCGGCTACAACCGCGACTTCGACACGTGGCTCGCCGAGACCCTCGCGGCCGGCGCGGTCGACGAACTGGTCGACTTCCGCACGAAGAGTCCCGGGAACCGGGGCGCGCACCGGACCGCCGACCATTACGTGCCGCTGCTGGTCGCGGTCGGCGCCGCATCCGACCCGGCATCGGGGCGCACCGCGTTCACCGGGGTGAACCTGGGCAACTCGGTCCGCAGCCTCGAGTTCCGCTGACAGCGTCGGGGCGGGGTGCGCTCGGCGCCCCGCCCCGCGTCCGCATCAGAACTGCGGGTTCATGTTGACCCCGGGAATGCCCAGGTGCCCGGCGTCGACGGGGAGGGTGATGCCGGTCACGGCGCGGGCCATGTCGGAGTTCAGCCACACCGCGGCGTTGGCGATCTCCATCGGGTCGAGCATGCCGACGCCCTTCAGGATCCCGAACGAGTAGCCGCCGCGGACGAGGTCCTCGTGGGTGCCGCCCGGGTGGCCGGCGAACATGTCCCACGCCATCTGGTTGTCGGTCATGCCGGTGAGGATGGCGCCGGGGTTCACGGTGTTCACACGGATGCCGTGGGGGCCGAGGTCGAGCGCGAGGGACTTCATCAGGCCGACCACGCCGAACTTCGCCGACGCGTAGTGCGCGTACCCGGGCCCGCCCTCCAGGCCGTTGATCGAGGAGGTCAGCACCATCGACCCGGTCTGGCGGTCGATCATGTGGTTCACCACGGCCTTGACGCTCTGGAACACGCCGGTCAGGTTGATGTCGATCATTTCCTGCCACGTCTCCCTCGTCATCTCGGCGATGGGCGAGAGGGTCCAGATGCCGGCGTTCGCGATGAGCACGTCGATCTTGCCGAACTGCGCGATGCCCTGCGCGACCGCGTCGTCCAGCGCCGCCTGATCGCGCACGTCGGCCTCGATCGAGAGCACCCGCCGGTCCTGCTCCTCCACCAGTCGTACCGTCTCGGCCATGTCCTCCGCGGTCGTGTGAGGGTAGGGCACACTCGCGAACGACTTCGTGGTGTCCACGAAGAGGATGTCGGCGCCCTCCCGCGCCGACGCGACGGCGTGCGCCCGGCCCTGGCCGCGCCCCCCGCCGGTGATGAACACGGTCTTGCCTTCGAGCAGCCCCATGCTGGTGCCTTCCTGTTCGCCCCGCGATGCGGGGGTTCGATGGCGTCCCGCGGCGGGCCAGGAGCGCTCGTCGTCGAGACACCTCGGGATCACCTCGATCGTGCCACGTTTCGGCATCCGGTGCCATAACCCCCCGGTGGCGGCCATGGCGCGGCGGGGAGCATCGCGAGGCGCGGCCCTAGACTGGACACGCCGGCGGGAGTGGTGAAATCGGCAGACACGCAGGATTTAGGTTCCTGTGCCTTCGGGCGTGTGGGTTCGAGTCCCACCTTCCGCACTCCGCCGTGTCCCTGAACCCCCATGCGACGGGATCCTCGTGCACGCATCCGGTCTCATCCCCTGGCTCGACCCGGAGACCATCATCGCCGCGGCAGGGCCGTGGGCGCTGCTCGTGGTGTGCGGGATCATCTTCGCCGAGACCGGGCTGCTGCTCGGCTTCCTGCTGCCCGGGGACACGCTCCTGATCATTGCGGGGCTGCTGACGAACACGAGCCGGGTGTTCGGGATGGACGTGTGGCTGGTGGCGCTGCTGATCGGGGTGTCCGCCTTCCTCGGCGGCGAGCTCGGGTACTCCATCGGCGCGAAGTCGGGTCCGGCGGTCTTCGAACGCAAGGAGACCGGGGTGCTCAGCAGTGCCAATGTGGCGCGCGCGAACGTGTTCTTCGAGCGGTTCGGACCGGCGGCCGTGGTCGCCGCCCGGTTCGTGCCGGTGGTGCGCACAGTGCTGCCGGTCGCCGCCGGGGTCGCACGCATGCGGTGGAGCCGCTACTCCCTCTACAACGGTGTCGGGGCGCTGGTCTGGGCGTTCGCGCTCACCCTGCTCGGGTACGCGGTCGGCGCGATCCCCCCGGTGGCGGACCTGGCCACCCGGTACATCGACGTCATCCTGGTCGGCGTGGTCGTGATCACCGCCGCGATCACCGGCGGCCGGTACCTGCTGGGGCGCCGCCGCGCCCGCCACGGCGCAGACAGCGGCGACCGCGGCCGGGTCTAGGAGGCCTTCGCGGGCCGGCGCTTCTTCGGCCGCCGCTCCGGCTCCGCGGCATCCGCCTCGGCGTCGCCGTCCCGGGATCGGCGCGTGCGCTCCACGCTCGCCCGGAGCGCTGCCATGAGGTCGATGACCTCACCCTCGGGCTCCTCCTCCTCGGACTCGCCGAACGTGGCCGCTGTGTCCAGCGCGTCGCCCTTCTCCAGCTTTGCGGCGATCAGAGCGCGCAACTGCGCCTGGTAGTCATCCGTGAACCGGTCCGGTTCGAAGTCGGCCGAGTAGCTGTCCACGAGCGCTGCGGACAATTCGAGTTCCTTCTCGGAGATCGTCACGGGCTGATCGAGCCCAGGGAAGGCGGCGTCCCTGACCTCATCGCCCCACAGCAGGGTCTGGAGCACCAGCACGTCGTCGCGCACGCGCAGAGCAGCCAGACGCGTCTTCTGCCGGAGCGAGAACTGCACGATCGCGGTGCGGTCGGTGCGCTCGAGCGTCTCGCGGAGCAGGACATACGCCTTCGGCGAGGCGGAATCCGGTTCCAGGTAGTACGCGCGGTCCAGGAGCAGCGGGTCGACCTGGTCGCTGGGGACGAACTCCACCACCGCGATCTCGCGGGCGCGTTCGGCGGGCAGCGTCGCCAGGTCGGCCTCGGTCAGCACGACGGTGCGCTCGCCGTCGTCGAACGCGCGGTCGATGTTCTGGTAGGCGACGATCTCCCCGCAGATCTCGCATCGGCGCTGGTAGCGGATGCGGCCGCCGTCCTCGTCGTGCACCTGGTGCAGAGGCACGTCGTGGTCCTCGGTCGCGGCGTACAGCTTGACGGGCACGTTGACCAGCCCGAACGCGACCGCGCCCTTCCAGATGGATCTCATGGGAGTCAGTACACACTGCCCGGATGCCGCGCGGCTAGGGGCTTGCATCCGGACGAGCGCCGCGAGGGAGAAATGCACCGTCACCGGCGGGGGAATCGGCATCAGGCGGGCCCCTGAGCGGCGGCTGGCAGGTCCTCCGGCGGCACGAAGCTCGCGAACTCGAGGCCGTGCCCCCGCCAGTCCAGCGACGAATCGCCCGCTTCGGCTTCGAGGGCGAGAGACGGTGCTGAGTCGGCCCGCATGGAAGCCTCCTACGCACGCCTGGAGGCCGCTGCGGCATCCTGACTACGGCGACCGGTGCGGGAGCGCAGGCAGTATGGGTGCCATGGCCGATCAGGAGCAGACCGTCCGCATCGGCGGGCGCTCGCTGCGGCTGTCGCGACTGGACAAGGTGCTCTACCCGGAGACCGGCACCACCAAGGCGGACGTCATCCGCTACTACACGACGATCGCACCGGTGCTCCTGCCCCATCTGCGGGATCGCCCGGTCACCCGCAAGCGCTGGCCGGACGGTGTCGGGACCGCTGAGGCTCCGGGCACATCGTTCTTCATCAAGGACCTGGAGGCGGGCGCGCCCGCATGGCTCCCCCGCGTGACGATCACGCACTCCACGGGCCCGAAGGACTACCCCGTCGTGGAGGAGGTCGCAGCACTCGCGTACCTGGCGCAGGTCGCGAGCCTGGAGCTTCACACGCCCCAGTGGCGATTCGGGCCCGACGGTGCCCGGCTCCCGCCGGACCGGCTCGTGCTCGACCTGGACCCGGGTCCGGGCATGGGTCTGGCCGACTGCGCGCGAGTCGCGGAATGGGTCCGGCCCATCCTCACCGGCATGGGACTGAGCCCGGTGCCGGTCACCAGCGGCAGCAAGGGTATCCACCTGTACGCCGGTCTGCCGGGCGAGCAGACGAGCGACCAGGTCTCCGCGGTGGCGAAGGAGTTGGCCCGCGCGCTGGAGGCCGACCATCCCGATGCCGTGGTCAGCGCGATGGCCAAGTCACTGCGACCCGGTCGCGTGTTCGTGGACTGGAGCCAGAACAACGCGAACAAGACGACGGTCTCGCCGTATTCGCTCCGCGGGCGGCTCCGGCCCACCGTGGCCGCACCCCGCCGGTGGGACGAGTTGGCCGATCCGCGCCTGACGCAGCTGGAGTTCGAGGAGGTGCTGCGCCGTGTCGCCGAATCGGGCGACCTCCTCGCGGATGTGCTGCCCTCCGGCTCCGACCGGACGCCGGATGACCCGCTTCGGGCGTACAGGGGCAAGCGCTCTGCCGCGCGCACCCCGGAACCGGTGCCCGACGGGCCTCACCGATCGTCTCGAACCGAGAACGGAGAGCACCCGGGTTTCGTGGTGCAGGAGCATCGCGCTCGGCGGCTGCACCACGACTTCCGGCTGGAGCGTGACGGGGTGCTCGTCAGCTGGGCCGTGCCGAAGGGCATCCCGGATTCGCCGTCCGTCAATCATCTCGCGGTCCAGACGGAGGATCATCCGCTGGAGTACGCCACGTTCGAGGGCGAGATCCCGCGGGGCCAATACGGCGCCGGCACGGTCACGATCTGGGACCGGGGCTGGTACGAGACGGAGAAATGGCGCGACGACGAGATCATCGTCACGATGCACGGTCGCCCGGGCGGCCCGCTCGACGGCGTGCGCCTGGCTCTGATCCGCACCTCTGGCGCCCGCGAGAAATCCTCGTGGCTGATACACCGGATGAAGGAGCAGGCACCCGACCCGGACGCCGCTCCGGCGCCCGCGCGAACGCCGCCCGCGCGACCCCGCCCGATGCTCGCCACGCCCGCCGACATCCGAATCGCCCGCGCGGCCGCGGACCGCTGGGAGCAGCCGCCGTGGGCGGAGATGAAGTGGGACGGGGTGCGCGCACTCGGTGCGTGGGACGGGAGCCGGATGGTGCTGTTCGCCCGCAGCGGTGCAGACATCACCGACCGGTATCCCGAGATCGTCGCCGCCGCGCCCGGGTTCGGGACGGAGCCCGTGGTCGTCGACGGCGAGATCGTGGCGCTCGGCCCCGCCGGGACGCCGGATTTCGCGCGGCTGCAGAACCGGATGCACCTAGCCGACCGCGCCTTGATCGCGCGGGAGGCGCAGCGCACGCCGGTGCGCTACCACCTGTTCGACGTTCTCGCGCAAGGACACGAGGACCTCACGGCGATGCCGCTGCGTGAGCGCCGCGCGGTGCTGGACCGACTCGCGCGCCGGGTCACGGGCGCCATCGAGGTCCCGCCCGTGTTCGACGACCTCGACGCGGCGCTGGAGGCCGCCGAACAGTTCGGCCTGGAGGGCATCGTCGTGAAGAACCCGGCATCCCGGTATCGCCCCGGCGCCCGGCCGGGCGACTGGCTGAAGGTGAAGCGCCTGCGCACGCAGTCGGTGGTGATCGGGGGCATCCGTCCCGGACGGGGTGCGCGGGCAGGCCGGATCGGCTCGCTGCTGCTGGGGGTTCCCGGCGAGGCGGGCCTGCGCTACGTCGGGCGGGTCGGCACCGGGTTCACGAACGCGGCACTGGAGCGGCTCGCCGCCGCGCTGGAGCCGCTGCGCACCGCCGACGTCCCGTTCGCCGACATCCCCGCCGCCGACGCCGCCGACGCCACGTGGGTGCGGCCCGAGCTGGTCGGGGAGGTCGCGTTCGCCGAGTACACGCCCGCCGGCATCCTGCGCCACCCGCGCTGGCGAGGGCTGCGCCCGGACGTCAGGCCGGACGATGTGGTCCCGGAGTGACGCTCAGGCGTGCGCGCTGCCGTCGATGTGGTCGGCGGACTCCAGTTGGAAGGTCGAGTGCTCCACATCGAAGTGCTCGGCAAGGCACTCCTGCAGATCGGTGAGGATGCGGCCGGAACCGCCCGACTCCAGCGCCTCCGGGTCGACCACCACGTGCGCGCTGAAGACGGGAGCGCCCCGCGTGAGCTGCCACACGTGCACGTCGTGCACCGCACGCACCCCGCCGGTCGCGAGGATGTGGTCCCGAATTGTCTGCACCTGCACGCCCCGCGGCGCCGACTCGGTCAGCACGGTGACCACCTCGCGCAGCAGCCCGATGGCGCGCGGCACGATCATCGCGGCGATCAGGAGCGAGGCGATCGCGTCGGCGGGCAGCCATCCCGTCGTGAGGATCACGGCCGCGGCGGCGATCACCGCGACCGACCCGAGCAGGTCGCCCATCACCTCGAGGTAGGCGCCGCGGACGTTCAGACTGCGCCGCTGCGCCGAACTGAGCAGCCACATCGACACCGCGTTCGCGGCCAGGCCCACCGCGGCGACCACGAGCATCGGGAGACCCGCGACCTCGACGGTCTCCGGACGCAGCAGCCGCAGCACGGCCTCCACGGCGACCCAGCCGGACAGCACGAGCAGGATCACCCCGTTGGCCAGCGCCCCGAGCACTTCCGCGCGCTGGTACCCGAACGTGCGCCGATCGTCGGCGGGACGGGCGGCGACAGTCCCTGCCACGAGCGCGACCACCAGCGCCGCGGCATCCGTCAGCATGTGCACGGCATCGGCCAGGAGCGCCAGCGACCCGGAGAACACGGCACCGGCCACCTGCACCGCGAACACGAGCGATGTCAGCCCGAGCGACGCCGCCAGCAGTCGCCGGGCCGGAGCGTCCCGCACACCGGCGGCCGCGTGCTCATGCATGCGTCCAGGCTAGGCCCGGACCACCCTGCGATGCAGCGCCGGCGCCGGCGCCTTCATTCGCGGGCCGGCGCGGCGATCGTGAGCAGGATCGCCGCGTCGGTGACCGCCAGCACACTGTGCCGGTGCGGCGGGATGTCGAGGAGATCCCCCGCGTCCAGCTCCACCGACTCGTCTCCGGCGTCGACCACGACCCGTCCGCGCAGGACCAGCAGCGTGGCTTCGCCCGGGGCGGCGTGCTCGGCCAGTCCGGAGCCCGCCGCGAAGACCATCAGAGTCTGCCGGAATGCGGATTCGCGCCCGCCGTGGATGGTTCGCGCACTCCGGCCCGCGGGAGCGGGATCGGCCGCGAGCTCCGCGATCGCCGACCGCAACGATGTCGTCATATCCTGGCGGTTCCCTTCGTCGTGCCGCTCTCACAATGCCGCGAGCAGCGGGGCCAGCGCCCGGAACGCCCGCGCGCGGTGAGACGCCGCGTTCTTCTCTTCGATGGACCACTCCGCCACCGTCCGCACCCGCGCATCGGGCTGCTCGTCCGGGATGAAGACCGGGTCGTATCCGAACCCGCCGGTCCCCGCAGGCTGGAGCGCAAGACGACCCGCCCACACGCCCTGCACGACGTGCTCGATCCCGCCGGGAGTCACCAGGGCGATGGTCGAGACGAACTGCGCGCCCCGGTGCGAGTCCGCGATGTCGGACAGCTGATCCAGCAGGAGCGCGACGTTCGCCGCGGCATCCTTCCGATGCCCCGCCCAGTACGCCGAGAACACGCCAGGGGAGCCTCCCAGGACGTCCACGCAGATGCCGGAGTCGTCCGCGACCGACGGCAGCCCGGTGTGGGCGAGAGCGGCGCGGGCCTTGACCAGCGCATTCTGCGCGAACGTGACGCCGTCCTCGACCGGTTCCGGCCCGTCGTAGGACAGCACCGTGAGGTCGGGACGCACCGCCCCCGCGATCTGCTGCAACTCCTGGACCTTGTGCGCGTTGTGCGTGGCGAGCACCAGGGCGGTCATGACGATGCCACTGCCGCCAGAGCGCGCTCCTGCAGTGCCCGCAACTGCCCGCATCCGTGGATGCCCAGGTCCAGCAGCGCATCGAGCTCGGACTTGTCGAACGGCGCGCCCTCCGCAGTGCCCTGCACCTCGACGAAGAGGCCTGTCCCGGTCACCACCAGGTTCATGTCGGTCTCCGCAGACGCGTCCTCGGTGTATGCCAGGTCGAGCATCGGCTCCCCCGCGACGATCCCCACCGAGACCGCCGAGACCGAATCGCGCAGCACCTGCGCGCGCTGGCCGATGAACTGGTGCTTTCGCGCCCACTCCACCGCATCCGCGAGCGCCACGTACGCTCCGGTGATCGCCGCGGTCCGCGTCCCCCCGTCGGCCTGGAGCACGTCGCAGTCGATCACGATGGTGTTCTCGCCGAGAGCCTTCGTGTCGACCACCGCGCGCAGGGCGCGACCGATGAGCCGGGAGATCTCGTGCGTGCGCCCGCCGACCTTGCCCTTCACGCTCTCGCGGTCGTTGCGGGTGTTGGTCGCGCGCGGCAGCATCGCGTACTCCGCGGTGACCCAGCCGCGTCCCTTGCCGGTCAGCCAGCGCGGGACGCCCCCCGTGAAGGATGCGGTGCACAACACCCGCGTGCGGCCGAACGAGACCAGCGCGGACCCCTCGGCCTGGTCGGACCAGCCGCGTTCCAATTCGACCCGGCGCAGGTCACCGACGGATCGCCCGTCGGCACGGATGGTCTGACTCATGACTCTCCTCGGATCGTGATCGCCGCGCCGTCGCGCACCGTCATCGTGGCAGATCGATCGCGCCGGTCTCGACCAGCCGCACAGTGGACACCTCCCGGCCCATCATTCGGTGGGCCAGAGCGATGAACGCATCGGCGGACGATCCGGTCGCCTCGTACACGTGGTGGGCGGTGGCATCCGGTCCCGCGAGGAGGTCCCGCACCACGAGCTGCCGATACACGTCCTTCGCGGTCTCCGTGTCGCTGGACACCAGGCTCACATCCTCCCCCATAACGTAGCTGATCGCGCCTTCGAGGAACGGGTAGTGCGTGCAGCCGAGCACCAGGGTGTCCACACGCGCCTCACGCAGCGGAGCGAGATAGTCCTGCGCCGTCCGGAGCACCTCGGGCGTGTCGGTGACGCCGGCCTCCACGAAGTCCACGAAGCGGGGGAAGGGTATGTAACTGAACGAAGTAGACGACAGAGCACCAGATCGCGACACTGGGGCACGAGGAAACGACGCCGGGACCGGAGAAAACCCCGGCAATCGAACCTCAACCGACTCCGGCGACCGATCTCAGCGCACCCATCACCGAACCCGAAACGGTGCAGCCCGAGCCCGGGGCCCCGCTGGCCGAACTCGAGGAGATGACGATCGATCCGCCCGAGGCGCAGCCCAAAGTTGAGGTCGAGACGCCGGTTCCCGATCTCGCCCTCAAGGAGGAAGAGAAGGCCGACCCCAAGCCCGACCCCAAGCCCGAAACCAAACCTGACACCAAGCCCGATAACAAGCCCGATAACAAGCCCGAGTCAGGGCCCGACGCCTGACTCTTCCGCGAGTACCGCCACAGTACGGCCGCCGGCGGCAACGCTCCCACCGCGATGAGCAGCAGCGCCTGGCGTCGCCGGTGTCGCAGCACGCGGCCGCACAGATCACGCGCGGCGCGTCGCAGCTGCCGGCGTCGACGCGCCCGAGGTCCAGCCCGCTGTCCGAGCCGGCGTCGGTGGGCGAGCCCGCAACGCACATCCCGTCGACGCAGCGCTCGGGCGCAGTGCAGTCAGCGGACGACACACAGCGGTCGCGTGGCGGGGGCGTCTTGCTGTCGCTGCATGCGGCGAGC
>CAVOZX010000042.1:0-6829 GCA_963701365.1 uncultured Actinomycetota bacterium
CTGGATTCGCCGGTGATCATCACGGTCGCATCGGTCGGCGCGACAAGGCTGACCTGCCGCAGTGTCTTCTGCACGGCGGCGGTTCGGCCGATGATGCCACGCGGATTGGTTTCGGTGCGGATTTCCTCCTGGGATATCTGCATTTCCTGCTCAAGGCGCTCGCGCAACTGATCGACCTCGGACAACGCCGCACGCAGCTTCTCGTCCGCCTCGCGGCGCTGGCTGACGTCGCGAAACACGATCACCGCGCCGACCACGACGCCACGATCGCGGATCGGCGTGGAGGTGTATTCGACCCAGACCGGCGTGCCGTCCTTGCGCCAGAACACTTCGTCAGCAACTTGATGCACCGCGCCGTCGCGGAACGCCGCATAGATCGGACAGTCCTCGTGCGGATAATGTCGGCCGTCGTGATGAGTGTGATGCACGGTTGAGTGAATATCGGTGCCGACCAGTTCGTCCGCCGACCAGCCGAGGATGCGCTCCGCCACCGGGTTGACGAACGTGGTCTTGCCTTCAGCGTTGACGCCGTAGATGCCCTCGCCCGCCGCGCGCAGGATCAACTGGTTCTCGCGCTCGATGTCGCGGAACAAGCGCTCGACGCGCTGCCACGCCGCGTCGGCAGCTTCGAGGTCTCCGCGGACGGCGGCCTGCTGCTGTGGGCGTCCGACGTCACCGGCGACGAGCGGTACACCCTCCGGGTGCGGGATCTCACCACCGGCCGGACCCTCGAGGACATCATCCCGGACACCTTCGCCGGCGCGACATTCACCCCCGACGGGACGGGCGTCGTATACCTCACCGTGGACGAGGCCTGGCGGCCGGACACGGTGCGGCTGCACCTGCTCGGCACCGACCCGGCGGACGACCCGGTGCTGTTCCACGAGCCGGACGAGCGCTACTGGGTGTCGGCGGGCTTCACGCGCAGCGACCGGTATCTCGTCATCGCGGTCGCATCCTCCGTCACCACCGAGGAGCGGCTGCTGGAGGCGACGGATCTCGGCGGCGAGGCCCGGGTCGTGTGGCCCCGCGCGGAGGGTGTCGAATACGACTCCTCGCACGCGGTCGTGAACGGACGCGACGTCCTCTACATCCTGCACAACCAGGCGGCGATGGACTTCGAACTGGTGCGGGTGGACGCCGACGATCCGGGCGGCCCGCGCACGGTGGTGCTGCCGCACCGCGAAGGAACGCGGCTGCTGGGCGTCTCGACCTTCCGCGACTGGGCCGTCGTCGATTACCGCGCCGACGGCCTGGGCCGGATCGGCATCCTCGACTACGGTTCCGGTCAGGTGCGGGAGGTCGGATTCGGCGACGACCTCTACAGTGCAGGCACCGCGGGCACCGGGGAGTGGGCGCCGCCGACTCTGCGTCTGGGCTTCGAGTCCTTCATCACCCCGGCCACGGTGTACGACTACGAGCCGATCACGGGCGTTCTCCACGAGCGCAAACGGCAGTGGGCGGGCGCCGGCTACGACCCGGCAGCGTACGGGCAGCGGCGGGAGTGGGCCACCGCGCCGGACGGCACCCGGGTTCCGGTGTCGCTGGTCTGGAAGCGCTCGTTCGGCGAACCCGGGGAGGGTGCGCGGCCGCTGCACCTGTACGGGTACGGCTCGTACGAGCACGCCATCGAACCGGGCTTCTCCGTGGCGCGCCTGTCGGAGCTGGATCGGGGGGTGGTGTTCGCCATCGCGCACGTGCGCGGCGGCGGGGAACTGGGCCGACGGTGGTACGAGGACGGCAAGATGCTGCGCAAGCGCAACACGTTCACCGACTTCGTGGCATGCGCCCGACTGCTCATCGACCGCGGGTACACCTCCGCCGACCGAATGGTCGCCGAGGGCGGTTCCGCCGGCGGTCTGCTCGTGGGCGCGGTGGCGAATCTGGCGCCGGAGCTGTTCGCCGGGGTGCTCGCCGATGTGCCATTCGTGGACGCCCTGCACACCATCCTGGATCCCTCGCTGCCGCTGACGGTGATCGAGTGGGACGAGTGGGGGGATCCGCTGCACGATGCGGACGTGTACGCGTACATGAAGTCCTACACCCCGTACGAGAACGTGCGCGACGACGTCCGGTACCCCCGGGTGCTGGCCGTCACCTCGTTCAACGACACCCGGGTGCTGTACGTCGAACCGGCGAAGTGGGTGGCCCGGCTGCGGGATGCGGGCGCCGACGCTCTGCTGCGGTGCGAGATGGCCGCCGGCCACGGCGGCGCGAGCGGCCGCTACCGGTCCTGGCGGGAGCGGGCGTTCGAACTCGCGTGGATGCTCGACGTGATGGGCGCGCCGACGACGTGACGCGGCCGCGTCATCCGAAGAGCGCGGCGGCCTCGAGATACCGCTCCCGGGGCACGGAGTTGAGTTCGCCGAGCGCCTCGTCGAACGCGACACGCACGATGTCCGTCCCCCGCAGCGCCACCATCTGACCCCACGCCCTGTCCACCGCCGCGTCGGCGGCGTGCAGGCCCAGCCGGGTGGCGAGCACCCGGTCGAACGCGGACGGCGATCCGCCCCGCTGGATGTGTCCGAGCACCGTCGCTCGCGTCTCGATGCCGGTGAGCTCCTCGATGCGCGGGGCGATCACCTCGCCGATGCCACCCAGCCGCGGGCGGTTGAACGCATCCATGCCCTTGTCGCTGTAGGCGTGGTCCATCCCGGTCAGCGTGAATCCCTCCGACACGACCACCAGCGGCGCCCGGCCACGATCGTAGGCCTTCGTGACGTGCCCGGCGACCTCCTCCATCGACATCGGCACCTCCGGGATGCAGATGACGTGCGCGCCCGCCGCGACGCCCGCGTGCAGCGCGATCCAGCCGACGTGACGGCCCATGACCTCCGCGACCATGCACCGCTGATGAGAGTCCCCGGTGGTGCGCAGCCGGTCCATGGCGTCGGTTGCAATGTTGACGGCCGTATCGAAGCCGAACGAGTAGTCGGTGGCGCGCAGGTCGTTGTCGATGGTCTTAGGCACCCCCAGCACCGGGATGCCGTCGCCGACCAGTCGGCGCGCGGCGGCGAGCGTGCCCTCGCCACCGATCGCGATGATCCCGTCCACGCGGTGGCGTTCCAGCATCCGCCCGATGTTCTCCGCCCCGCCTCGGGGGCCCTCGTAGGGGTTGGTGCGGCTGGTGCCGAGGATCGTGCCGCCGACCTTGGAGAGACCCTTGACCTCGTGCCGCGTCAGCGGGAACAGGTCGCCATCCACCACTCCCCGCCAGCCATCGCGGATCCCGACGAACTCGAGGTTGTGGACCGTGGTGCCCTGCAGCACGATCCCGCGGATCACCGCGTTCAGGCCCGGGCAGTCGCCGCCGCTGGTCAGGATGCCGATCTTCATGTGAGGTCCTCGGGGGTGCGAGCCGTCGACGCCGGGCGACACTGCCGCGACGAGACTATCCCCGGTCGGTCCGCCCCCGCCACGGCACGGGAGTCACTCGCCCCGCACTCGGTCAGTCGGCGCCGAGCGCCCGCATCGTGACGTGCATGAGCGCCGACAGCTGCACGGAGTCGCTCGTGCCCCCCTCGATCGCCTGCCCGTCCAGGGCGCGCAGCGCCAGTCCCTGCTTCGCGTCGATCAGTTCGGCGATCTTCGCGTCGAGGGTGTGCGCGGCGATGATCCGCCACGCCGTCACCGGCTCGTCCTGTCCGATACGGTGCACGCGGTCGATCGCCTGAGTCTGCTCGGCCGCGGTCCAGCTCAGTTCCGCCAGCACCACATTGGAGGACGCCTGCAGATTGACCCCGACCCCGGCAGCCGTCAGCGAGCAGACCGCCACGGCGACCTCCGGGTCGCCGTTGAACGCGTCGATGGCGGACTGGCGGGCGGCGGTGGTCTGGTCGCCGCGCAGCGACACGGTGCGCAGGCCCGCGTGCGCGAAATGCTCCTCCGCTGCATCCATCACGTCCACGTGCTTGGCGAAGAAGACCACCTTGCCCACCGAGCGCTGCAGCTGCACCGCGTAGTCGGCGGCCAGCTGCGCCTTAGCCTGACCGATCCGGCGCACCATGGTGAACACGTTCTCGGGTCCTGATCCCGCGCCCTTGGACTCGTCCAGTTCGTGCTGGGCGACCAGTCGCACCACATCCTCGTCGATCCCGTCCGCGCCCGGTCGTTCTCCCCGTGCCGCGACGATTCGGCGGTAGTGCGCCGCGAGCCGCTCCCCCAGGTCCCGCTCCGCCTGGCGGATCGACCGGCCGTAGTCGTCGTCCAACTCGACGGGCAGGTCCGCCACCATCTTGTCGGGCAGGTCGGTGGCCACGTCCGCCTTTCGGCGCCGCACGATCCCCATCGACACCACGGCGGCGCGGGCCTCGGGATAGAACGCCTTGTCCGCCGGCGTCAGGCCGGTCGCGTCGAGCTTGGCCATGAGCTCCGGTCCGGGCTTGTCGCCCGTGGTCCAGCCGAGGAATCGCCAGATCGCGTCGAAGTCCTCCACGTCGTTGATCAGCGGGGTTCCCGTCAGAGCCAGCATCAGCGGATCGCGCCGTCGCTCCCGGATACCCGCCGCCAGGGCGAGGACGTTGCGAGATCGCTGGGAGGAGAGGTTCTTGATGAAGTGGGCCTCATCGACGACCATGCCCGCCAGCCCGATCCCCGACAGCCAGGACAGGTGACGGTCCAGGATCTCGTAGTTCACGATGAACACGTCGGCGAACGCGTCCACGCTCTCGCCGTCGCCCTGGATCACCGTGGCCCGACGCTGCGGAGACCACCGCTCCACCTCGCGAGCCCAGTTCATCTTCACCACGTTGGGCACGACCGCCAGCAGCGGGTAGGCCTGCGCGACGGATGCCGCCAGCACGGACTCCGCCGTCTTCCCGAGCCCCGGTTCATCGGCGAGGAGGAAGGTGCGGTGGCCGGCGCGCACCGCCTCCAGGAACCGCGCCTGATGGGGCATCACCTCCAGGCCCCGCGGTGAGACCCTGTCGAACTCCGGGGTCGGGGGCAGCGGCATCGTCGCGGACCCGCCGCCGGCACCCGTCTCGAACGCCTTGTACAGCGGACTCATCAGCTCCCAGTCGTCCAGGCGCCGACGCGGCGCGGGCACGGGAGAGCGCCCCGAAGTGTCGGGCGCGAGGAACGGGTGCGCGAGGTGACGCGCCTCCACCTGGGGCGGTGTCACCTGCCGCTCGGCGAGCGCGGCGGGAACGACGGGTTCGGTCGGCGCCGGGGTCTCGGTGATGATCAGCTCATCCGGAGAGAGCTCGGCCCCGGACTCCAGGAGCCAGTCGCGGCGCATCCGCCGCGCCACCGGAGATGCGGCCTGATCGGCCTCCAGCAGCTGGATCAGGGAGGTGTCGCGCGCGGCGGTCTTCGCCAGGATCGTCGCGACACCGTCCAAGCGCTTGAGAAGTTCGGCTCGCGCGGGGTCGCTCAGCCCCGGATCGACCTTCACACGTGCGCGCTCTTCGCGCACCAGGAAAGCGATCACCTGGAACTTCACCCGGTTGGTGGGTCCGAGCTTCCCGCGCTGCGCCTTGGCCTCCACCTCGCGCACTTTGCGGGCCAGGATCGGGATGATGGGCGCCTCCTCGTCGCGCTGGGCCGCGGACGATCGTCTGCGCCGCGCATGCGCGGTCGGTGCCGTGGTCGGCATGCTCCTCCTGAGCGTCGAGAAACCGCCTCACCCGCGGGCGGGGCGATGGATCGGGGTGCCCGCGGGCGGCTCCTGTGCCGGGACGGACGCGGGCAGCGGACGAGCGCGGCCCCCGCAGCCCTCGTCGACGAGTCCCATTCTAGCGCGGCACACGCGGCGCGCCGGAGAGGCTCATCTCCAGAGCGTTCCGGCGACATCCTCCGTGTACCCCTCGGGCAGGGCGCCGACCCACGAGGTCGCCACCCAGCCGCCGTCGCGCAGCACGTGAGACTCCCCCAGGGAGACGACCTCATCGTCCATCGTCACCGTCGGTATGCTGTGCGTCGCCCAGATCTGGCAGTGCGGATGCGGATTGCTGGCGCCCATCGCCGCGCCGCGATTTTCGAAAATCTGCACGTAGTTGATCATATCGAGAGCGCCGAGCCGCAAACTCTCGTCACGCCATGCCTCTACGACGGGAACGATCTCGGGAACGGTCATGCGCGATAAAGTCAGATCGTGGCGCGGCGAGAAGCACAGCACGCGGCATCGGCCGGGCTCGCTTTGCGCGACAAGCAGTCCGTCTTGAACGATCTCCTCCGCTGACGCCTGCGGCGTGAGCGCCGCGAAGTTGTTGTCGAAGGCGAAAACGCCCTTATAGGCCAGGTTGCGTTCGCCATTCGCCCGCGCGTTTCCAGGACACAGATAGCAGGTCGGATCGTATCGAGGTCGATCGGGATCGTGGGTCTTTTCGACCTGGCCTTGCCATGGCCGGCTGGTCCGATGCGGCGAGACGAGCACCCACTCGCCCGTGAGCTGATTGAGTTGGCGATGCGAAGCGCTGTTCAGCAGGGACACGAGCCGCTCCTAATCGCCGACAGGGCCCGCGCCGGGACCAGGCACGCAGGTGAGGATGGGCGGCGTCACGCCAGTCGCTGTGCGATATCTGTCAGCCATCGCCTGCGCGAAAGCTTCCGCGCGGCTCGCTTTCACAAGATTGATGGTGCAGCCGCCAAATCCGCCGCCCATCATCCGCGCGCCATAGACTCCCGGAAGTTTGCGGGCGATCTCGATCATGAGATCGAGTTCGGCGCAGCTCACCTCATAGTCGTCGCGCAGGCTTTCGTGCGAAAGATACATGAGACGGCCGCATTCCTTAAGGTCCCCCGCGTCCAGCGCCGCAGCGGCGCGCAACGTCCGGTCGATCTCGCCAACGACGTGACGCGCAGCAAGTACGTCGGTGCCAGCATAACA
>CAVOZX010000043.1:0-93655 GCA_963701365.1 uncultured Actinomycetota bacterium
CGTCGTATCGCTGCGTGCTGCGGCGGCTGCGGATGCGATCGCTGGCCGCGATCCGCGGCAGCGTCGAACCGGTGCCGCCGGCGGCGTTCGCCCGATTCCTCCCGGAATGGCAGCACGTCACCCGCCCGTTGCGGGGCGTGGACGGAGTGCTGGCGGTGACGGACCAGCTGGCGGGGGTGCCGATCCCCGCCAGCGCGTGGGAGTCGCTGATCCTCCCGTCCCGGGTGCGGGACTACGCGCCCGGGATGCTGGACGAGCTGACAGCCGCCGGCGAGGTGGTGTGGTCGGGACAGGGCCCGCTTCCCGGCCGCGACGGCTGGATCCGGCTGCACCCGGCCGAACTCGCCGCGGTCACGGCGACCGAGCCGGAGGAGGACCCTCCTGCCGAATCCCTCGACGCTCGCATCCTGTCCGTGCTGAGGGTCGGCGGGGGCTTCTTCGCCGGCCCGTTGCGGGAGCTGGCGGACGCCGACAGTGAGCATGCAGTGACCGCGGCGCTGTGGCGGCTCACCTGGTCGGGCCATGTCACCAACGACACGTTCGCCCCGGTGCGCGGTCTCCTCTCTGCCGGCGGGCAGGCGCACCGCGTGGGACGGCGGACTCCCCGCACCCGGACGTACCGCGGCGGGGCGGGACGGCCGGCCCCTCCGCCGCGGGATGCCATGGCGGCGGGCCGCTGGTCCGCGCTCGGCCCGCGCGAGCCCGATCCCGCCGTCCGCGCGACCGCGACGGCGGGTCTCCTGCTGGAGCGGTACGGCGTCGTCACCCGCGGATCCGTCCAGGCCGAACAGCTCCCCGGGGGGTTCGCGCAGGTCTACCGGACTTTGGCGGGATTCGAGGATGCCGGGCACTGCCGGCGCGGGTACCTGATCGAAGGACTCGGCGCCGCCCAGTTCGCCGCCTCCGCCACGGTCGACCGCCTGCGCGAGCACGCCGCCGTCGCGGACCCGCCGCCGCTGATGGCGGTCACCCTGGCGGCGACGGACCCCGCCAATCCGTACGGGGCGGCGCTGCCGTGGCCGGAGCGATCCGGCACGGGCCACCGGCCGGGACGGAAGGCGGGTGCCCTCATCGTCCTGGTCGACGGCGATCCGGCACTGTACCTGGAACGCGGTGGACGCTCGCTGCTGACGTTCACCGCCGACGAGGACCGGCTCGCCTCGGCGGTCGCATCCCTGGTGGCCACGGCGCGCACCCGGGGGCTGGACAGCGTCGTCGTGGAGCAGTGGGACGGGTCGCCGGTGCTCGGCACGGCCCGGGCGAGGCTGCTGCGGGACGCGGGATTCCTGGAGACCGTGCGGGGCATGGCGCTGCGGCGTTCCGTTGCCGGGACCGGATCCGGCGCCGCCGCGGAGCGCGACACCGCACACGCCTGAGGACGATCCGGCGCCTCGTCACGGCGGCGAAGGCCGCTCCGAACAGGCCGGGAATGGATTCGCGGCACGGTCGGTTGTGCACTATCTCGGCGCTCCTCGCGCCGGAGGAGGAGACCGTGGGCAAGAACTACGTCGACATCGAGGACGAGCGCGGCCAGACGCTGCGCTACCGCAAGCACGGGAACGGCCGGGGCCTGATCGCCAACGGCGCGAAGGTGCATGCGACGGCGACGGTTGAGGCTGGCGCGTATGTCGAACCCGGGGCGCAGGTCGCCGCGGACGCTTTCGTGGGCGCCGGTGCGTGGATCGAGAAGGATGCGGTCATCGGCGCGAAGGTTCGGGTCGGCCCGCATGCGCACGTGGGGCCCGGGGCGCGGCTGGGCGCTGGGGCGACGATCGGCGTGCGGGCCCGGATCGGGCGGGACGCCTCCGTCTCACCGGGATCGATCATCGGCGACGACGAGGGCGTGGCCGACGGCGAACGCGTCGCCACGGACCGGCGCGGCCTGCGGCTGGCGGCCTGACCCGGAGCGTCAGCCGCGCTCGGAGATCCGTGCCGCCTCCCGGGCGGTGCCGGCGTAGCGCACCCCCTCACGGGAGCCGGCGAGCTTCGCAGCGATGTGCTCGCCGATGGTGATCGGTTCGAACAGATCGGGATGCTGCGCGTCGACGCAGCGCGGGAGCGTGCGGATGACGGCATCCACGTCGCCATCGTGGAAGAACGCCGCCGATCGGCGCCGCTCGATGGTCCCCCCGACCAGCGGCGGCATCACCCGGTGCAGCGTGGACTGCCACTGCTCGTTCGTCCATCGGGAGGTCACGTCGCCGAGGTTCACCAGCAGCGCGCCCGGGATGGGCTGGACGTCGTGCCACCCGCCGTCGGCGCCGAGCACCTGCAGGCCCGGTACCGCGTCGGCCCACAGGATGGTGACGATCCCGTAGTCGGTGTGCTCCCCCATGCCCACCAGGTCGCCGTCCAGCGCGACATCGGTCCCAGGCGGAAGCGCGTAGTTGTTCATGCGCAGCACGTCCAGCGAGTGGGTGGTGCGGCGGGCGAAGAAGTCCGGTTCCAGCCCGAGGGCGTCGGCGAACACACGGGTCATGGTGCGCGCCACCCGCCTGGCCTGGGCGAAGTACGCCTCCACGCGCGCCTGGAATCCCGGCACGGTCGGCCATACGTTCTCCGCGTAGTCCGGCTGGGGCAGCCCCGGCGCGTCCGGGTAGTGCGCCTGGGAGGCGCCCACGTTGAACGCCTCGAAATAGTCCTTCATCCGGTCCGCCGGCTGCAGACCGAGCGAGAGGATGAGCGACTCGGTGCGCGGCGGCGTGTAACCGCGGTTGATGCGCGGCGGGGTGCGGTAGGCGTTCTTGGCCTCGAGCGGCAGGGCGAAGAAATCGTCCATCGCGGCCGCCAGCCCCTCGATGGTCGCCGGGGGGATGCCGTGCCCGACGATCTGCATGAAGCCCACCGTCCGGCAGGCGTGGTCCACCGCCTCGGCGACCGCGCCGCGGTCGGCGCCGGGCGCGTCGGACACGTACGCGGCGATGTCGATGACGGGCACGTCGAAGCTCATGCGGGCACGGTACCGGCCGGTGGTTTCGCGCCTGTTACCGCCGGGGCCGCGGTGGTCAGCCGACGATCGCGGCCGCGTCAGGCGGGATCGTCACCGCGTCCGGCGCGACCGAGGCCGGGGCGTCCGGCTCAGGATGGGGTTCGGTCTCCAGCAGGACCTGCTCGCCCGCTCGGAGCTGCAGCCGCCACGGCCGGGGCGAGAGGTTCACCGCGATCCGGATGCCGCCCCGCCCGAGCAGGAATCGCCGCGACTGCGGAGCGGCATCCGGGTCGAGGGTCCGCGCGTGCAGCGAAGCCGCCGCCGGGTCGGTCAGTTCGGGACGGTCGCGGCGCAGTCGGGCCAGTCGGCGGTACAGCTCCAGCAGGGCGTGATGCTCGGGTCGGCCGAGCTCGGACCAGTCCAATATCGCGCGGCGGAACGTCTCGGGGTCCTGGGGATCGGGAACGACGGACTCGTCCCATCCCATGCGCGCGAACTCCGCGACGCGTCCGGCGCGCACCGCGGCGGCGAGGTCCGGCTCGGGGTGGGACGTGAAGAACGGCCACGGCGTGCTCGCCCCCCATTCCTCGCCCATGAAGAGCATCGGCGTCCCCGGTGCGGTGAGGGTGAGCACGGCCGCGACGGAGAGTCGACCCTCGGTCAGGGTGGCAGCGAGCCGATCCCCGGCGGCGCGGTTGCCGATCTGGTCGTGATCCTGCGCGAACGTCACCAGGCGCCACGTCGGCACGTCAGGCGGGATCGGCCGACCGTGGGGGCGGCCGCGGAACGACGAGTAGCTGCCGTCATGGTAGAAGCCGCGGGTCCAGACCGCGGGGAGCGCATCCGGGTCGGCGAAGTCCGTGTAGTATCCGCCCGTTTCACCGGTGAGCGCCACGTGCACGGCGTGGTGCCAGTCGTCGCTCCACTGAGCGGTGAGGCCGTGCCCGCCCGCCTCCCGCGGCAGGATCATCACCGGATCGTTCAGGTCGGACTCGGCGATGAGCGTCAGCGGGCGGTTCAGCTGGGCCGACAACGCGTCCACGGCGCGCGCGAGTTCGCGCAGCAGATGCACGGGCTGCTCGTCGTGCAGCGCGTGCACTGCGTCCAGCCGGAGTCCGTCGACGTGGTAGTCGCGCAGCCACATGAGCGCGTTCTCGATGATGAACGACCGGACGGCCGGCTCGTCCAGGTTCACGGAGTCCCCCCAGGTGTTCCGCCGGCCCGTCCGCAGGTACGGACCGAACTCGGGCAGATGATTGCCGCTGGGTCCGAGGTGGTTGTACACGACATCCTGGATGACGGCGACTCCCGCCGCATGCGCGGCATCCACGAACGCGGCGTAACCAGCCGGACCTCCGTACGGCTCGTGCACCGCGTACCAGAGGACGCCGTCGTACCCCCAGTTGCGCACACCGTTGAACCCGTTGACGGGCAGCAGCTCCACGTGGGTGACGCCGAGCGCCGCCAGATGATCCAGCCTTCCCGCGGCCGCCGCGAACGTCCCGGCAGGGGTGAACGTCCCCACGTGCAGCTCGTACACCAGCCCGCCGGCCAGTTGCCGCCCGGTCCAGGCCGCGTCGTGCCACACCAACGCTCCCGGGTCCACCCACGCCGACGCCTCATGCACGCCGTCCGGCTGGCGCCGGGACCGGGGGTCGGCCCGAGGCGGGCCGTCGTCCAGCACGTATGCGTACCGCGCGCCGTCGGTCAGGGTGAGCGGCGTGCGCCACCACCCTCCCGCCCCGCGCGTCAGCTCTGCGTCGGGTATGCCCGGCCGGCGGATCCGCACCCGTTGGGCGTTCGGCGCCCAGACCTCCATCATCCCGCGCCGCCCGGTGCGGCCGCGGCCGGTTCCAGAAGCGCCACCGGGTAGGTGGCCAGCAGGCTGCGCAGCAGCACCGTCCCCGCGGGGTGGCGGCGCCCGGTGATCACATCCCGCCAAGCGGGAGCACCGCCGGTGGGCACCGGGTCCGGCCGCGGCAGGAGCAGGGCGGTGTCCGCCCAACCGCCGGTGCGCTCCAGACCCGCGGGCAGCCGGGTGGCGACCGCGATCGCACCGCCCCGGTCGAAGGCGACGACGTGCCCGGCGGAGCGGCCGACCGCCACGAGCGGGCGATAGCGCGTAAACAGCCCGGGCCGCTCCCGGCGCAGCCGGAGCGCTCGGGAGACGACGAGCAGCTTCGCGGCGCCGGTGGCATCCACCGGGGGAAGGCCGCCCGGCCAGGCCGCGTCCAGGTCGGCGAGCATCCGCGCGCGCAGCGCGAAGTCCACCGGGCGGCGGTTGTCGGGGTCGACGAGGGATGTCTCCCACAACTCCGACCCCTGGTACACGTCGGGAACGCCGGGGCCCGCCAGCTGCAGCAGCTTGGCGGATAGACCGTTCGACCACCCCCAGGGGGCGATCGCGTCCACGAATGCGTCCACGTCGGCCCGAGCCGGGCCGAAGGCGCTGGACACGAGGGCTCGCACCCGGTTCTCGAACGCCGCGTCGGGCGCGAGCCATCCGGTTCGCTCCCCCGCCTCCCGCACCGCCTTCTCCGCGTAGGCGTGCAGCCGTCCGGGTTCGGCGGGCCAGGCTCCGACCACGGCCTGCCACAGCAGCGTGTCGGTCGGCCCGTGCCCGGTCGAGGCGTGCCGACGCAGCACCGCCAGAGCGTCGGACCACATCTGCGGGACCTCCGCGAGCACCGACAGCCGCGCCCGCACGTCCTCGCCGCGCTTGGTGTCGTGCGTGGAGAGGGCGGTCAGCGCGGCGGGCCAGTGCGCCTGGCGACGCGCCGTGTCGTCGTGGAACCGTGCGACCGTGACGGCGAATTGGGACGGGTCCCCACCCACTTCCGTGAGCGTCCCGAGCCGGTTCCAGCGGTAGAAGGCGCAGTCCTCGACTCCCTTGGCCATCACGGGGCCGGTGGTCTGCTGGAAGCGGCGCGCCGCCTCCGTCGCCGGATCGGCGAGCACGGGAAGCAAGCGGGCGACAGCTTCGGCCAGGTCCGGGCGGCGCGCGACGGCGGCGGCCGCTGCCTGCCGGAGGTCCTCGCCGCGGGCTGGCAGATAGGACCGGTACGTGGGGAAGCAGGCCAACAGCTCCACCAGCGCGTCGGCGGTGGCGGCCCCGGCCGCCGCCTCCGGCGGTAGGCAGCGCAGCAGCCGACGCACCTCCGAACCGAGGATGCCGCCGGCCACGGCCCGCTTGGCGTCGTGGACCAGGTCAGCCCAGGAGGGCGCGCGCCCCAGCGCGTCCTCGTCCCGCAAGCGCGCGTCCAGACGATCGAGGGGCCCCTCGCCCGCCGGGTCGATGAGCACCCGGTCAAGGCTTGCCAGCGCGTCGTATCCTGTCGTGCCCGCCGTATCCCACCAGGGGGGCAGGTCCTCCCCGCTCTCGAGGATCTTCTCCGCCCACACCGGCACCCCGGCGCGCTCCCGCAGCCGGGCGAGATAGCCGCCCGGGTCCGCAAGGCCGTCGGGGTGGTCGACCCGCAGCCCGTCGACGAGTCCCGATCGGACCCAGTCGAGCACTTCCGCGTGAGCGGCTTCGAACACGTCCGGATCCTCAACCCGCACCCCGGCGAGAGTGGACACGGCGAAGAAGCGGCGGTAGTTCAACGCGGTCAACTCGTCGCGCCAGAACCGCAGCTCGTAGTGCTGCCGGGCCAGCACCTCCGCCAGCTGCGCGGTGGGATCGGGCAGACCGACGAGCGAGTCCGGCGCCAGCGGCAGCACGAGGCCCTCTCGGCGAAGCACCCCGTCGGGCGCGTCGGGGGCGGGCTGGGCATCGACGACGAGGCCGTCCAGGCCGCCGGGAGGCTCCGACCCCAGCACCGGGAAGCAGGATGCGGCCGCCGCCGGCATCCCAATCCACGTCGAACGCGGCGGCGCGGGGGGACTCCCGGCCGCGTCGCAGCGTGTCCCACCACCACGGGTTCTCGCGGGGCGTCGCGATCCCGACGTGGTTCGGGACGATGTCGACCACGAGGCCGATACCTGCCGCGTGCGCGGCACCGGACAGCCGCTCCAGTCCGGCCCGTCCACCCCGGTCCGGATCCACGACAGTAGGGTCGACCACGTCGTACCCGTGGTCGGATCCGCTCGCCGAGCGCAGCAGCGGCGACAGGTACAGCCACCCCACACCGAGGGCGCGCCAGTACGGTACAAGCGCGGCGGCGGCGTTCAGGTCGAATCCGGCGCGGATCTGCAGGCGGTAGGTGGATGCGGGGAGGCTCACCGCTCCAATTCCTCCCGCGGAGCCGCCCCCGGGACCTCGTCGATTGTCCCGGTGAGAGCCTGCGCGAGGGAGGCCGCGACCGAGTTGTCGAGCTCGGTTTCGACTTCCACGTGCTCCCCCAGCACGAGCACCGACTTCGGCTCGACGGGGAGCGTGTCCCCGGGCTCGACCGCGGGAGTGTTCGCCCACTCCCCGGCGGTGTCCACCAGCACGTCCCACTTCGGGGACATCTCCACGTCGGGGAGTGTGAACGGCACCGGCTCGTCCCCGGCGTTGAACAGGATGAGGAAATGCTGGTCGCGGATCGGCTCCCCACGCCGGTCCCGCTCGCGGATGCCGTTGCCGTTGAGGAACACGCCGATCGCCCGATCGAATCCCGCCTCCCAGTCCTCGGGCTGCATCTGCGAACCGTCCGGGCGCAGCCACGCGATGTCCGGCACCGCCGCGCCCGCCTCCCGGCGCACCGGCCGCCCGTTGAAGAATCGCCGTCGACGGAACGTGGGATGGTCGCGGCGCAGCCGCGACAGTGCGGCGGTGAACTCGACGAGGGGCTGGTCCACAGCCTCCCAATCGACCCAGGTCACTTCGTTGTCCTGCGCGTAGGCGTTGTTGTTGCCGCGCTGGGTGCGGCCGAGCTCGTCGCCGTGCAGCAGCATCGGCACGCCCTGGCTCAGCAGCAGTGTCGCCAGGAAGTTGCGCTGCTGGCGCGCCCGCAACGTCAGCACCTCCGGGTCATCCGTGGGCCCTTCCACCCCGCAGTTCCATGACCGGTTGTCGTCGGCACCGTCGCGGCCGTCCTCGCCGTTGGCCTCGTTGTGCTTCTCGTTGTAGGACACCAGGTCGCGCAACGTGAATCCGTCGTGCGCGGTGACGAAGTTGATGGATGCCATCGGCCGGCGCCCGGAGTGCGCGTACAGGTCGGCGGACCCGGTGATCCGGGACGCGAACTCGCCGAGGGCCTGGGGCTGGCCGCGCCAGAAGTCGCGGACGGTGTCGCGATACCGACCGTTCCACTCCGTCCACTGCGGCGGGAAGTTCCCGACCTGATAGCCACCCGGGCCGATGTCCCACGGCTCCGCGATCAACTTCACCTGGGAGACCACCGGATCCTGCTGGACGAGCTCGAAGAACGCGGCCAGCCGGTTCACGTCGTAGAACTCGCGCATGAGCGTGGCCGCCAGGTCGAACCGGAACCCGTCGACGTGCATCTCCAGCACCCAATACCGCAGCGAGTCCATGATCAGCTGCAGCGCGTGCGGGCTGCCGACGTTGAGGCTGTTGCCGGTGCCCGTGTAGTCGGTGTAGAAGCGCTTGTCGTTCTGCTCGAGCCGGTAGTACGCCTCATTGTCGATTCCCCGCAGCGACAATGTGGGCCCCAGGTGACTGCCCTCCGCGGTGTGGTTGTAGACCACGTCGAGGATCACCTCGATGCCGACGGCGTGCAACGCGCGCACCATGCCCTTGAACTCCTGCACCTGCTGGCCGACCTGGCCGGTGGCGGCATAGGTGTTCTGCGGCGCGAGGAAAGCGATCGAGTTGTAGCCCCAGTAGTTCGACAGGCCCTTCTCCTGCAGCACCGCGTCATTGACGAACTGGTGCACCGGCATCAACTCGATCGCGGTGGCGCCGATCTTGCGCAGGTGGTCGACGATCACCGGGTGCGCGAGAGCGCTGTACGTCCCGCGGATCTCCTCGGGGATGCCGGGATGGCGCATCGTCATCCCCTTGACGTGCGCCTCGTAGATCACCGTCTCCGCGTACGGCGTCTTCGGATGCCGGTCCCCGAGCCAGTCGAAGAAGGGGTTGATCACGACGCCTTTCATCATGAACGGCGCAGAGTCCTGATCGTTGCGCGAGTCGGGGTCCCCGAACGTGTATCCGAAGACGGCCTGGTCCCACACAACCTGCCCCTCGACCGCCTTCGCGTACGGGTCCAGCAGCAACTTGGCCGGGTTGAACCGGTGGCCGGCGCGCGGATCGTACGGACCATGCATGCGGTAGCCGTACCGCTGACCTGGCCCCACCGTGGGCAGATAGGCGTGCCACACGAACGCGTCGACCTCGAGCAGGTCCACCCGTGTTTCACGACCGCGATCGTCGAACAGGCACAGCTCGACGCGTTCAGCGCCCTCGCTGAAGATCGCGAAGTTCGTGCCGTTGCCGTCGAATGTCGCCCCCAGTGGGTAGGCCGATCCGGGCCAGGTGATCACGGCGTCCCTCCGCTCGGCAAGGCACCCAGATTACTCGACGCACGGATGCCGGCGGCCGGGCATGCATGCCGCGGGCCTTCCGCGCCTCCGGTGCGAGCCGGGTAGTGTCGACCGCGAAGGGGGTCCGGAATGGGCGCTGCACAGGACCGATGGGTGCCGTCGTGGCCAGGGCGGTGAGCAGCCCGTTCTCCGCGCCGTTCGCCAAGGACCCCGACCGCGACTTCCAGGTGCGGTGCCTGCTCGGGCTGGCGCCGACAGGCGGTGCGGAGATCGGCGAGGTGCTCGCCGCGGTCCGCGATCTGCGCGATCCCGGACCCGAGCCGTGGGGCGCGATGTGGCGCGCGCTCGGGGACCGCGTTGCCTCGCAGGGGGCTGCCGCACTCGCGGCGGGACGCCGGCGATCGGGTGCCGCCGCATCCCTGCGAGGGGCGGGTTACCTCGCCCTGGCGGTCGAGGCCGCCGCAGCCGGGACCGACGACCACGCGATGGCGGACACGTTCCGCGCCCACCGCGCGGCCTGGGATGCTTTCGCGGATAACGCACCCTACCCGCTGGTCCGCATGGAGGTCGCGTGCGACGGTGCGGTCATGCCCGGCTACCTCTTCCTCGGCGGCGACGGACCGCGCCCCACCGTGGTGTTCGTGAACGGCTCGGACGGGTCGATCAGTTCCGAGTGGGGCACCGGCGCCGCGGCCGCTCTGGAGCGTGGCTACAACGCCTTCCTATTCGACGGTCCGGGCCAGCAGTCGCTGCTGTTCGAACAGGGCATCACGTTCCGACCGGACTGGACGCCGGTCCTCGGCGCCGTGGTCGACGCGCTCCAGGTCCGGGCGGAGGTGGATGCGGAGCGCCTCGTGTGTTGGGGGATCAGCCAGGGCGGATACTGGGTGCCGCAGGCACTGGCGAGCGAGCATCGGTTCGCCGCCGCCGTCGCCGACCCCGGAGTGGTGGACGTGTCAGCATCGTGGACGGCGAACATGCCCCCGAGCATGCTCCGACTCCTGGACAAGGGCGAGTACGACCGGCTGGACCGCGAGATGCGGATGGGCCTGCGGATGTCGAGCTCCCTCGCCCATACCTGGACGTTCCGGTCCCGGCCACTGGGCGGAGGATCCCCGTCGGAGGTGCTCCGCGCCATCCAGGAGTACCGGTTCGACGCGGAGCATGCCGCGCGCATCGGCACGCCGCTGCTGATCACGTCGCCCGAGGGGGAGCAGTTCTGGCCCGGTCAGTCCGAGCGGCTCGCGTCGTGGATCCCCTCGGGCGCGCGGGTGCTGCCGTTCACGGCTGCGGAGGGCGCCGACCTGCACTGCGAGCCGCTGGCCCGCACCCTGGTGCACGAACGCGTGTTCGACGCCCTCGCGGACCTGCTGCTCGTGGACTGAGGCCGTTCACCTCCGCGCGCGCGACGGTTTCCGTCTCAGTCGTGCAGGACGGGTGCGGCATCGGCGGGCGGCTCAGGAACGATCACCATGCCCGACGGACCGGATGCGGCAGCCATCAGCGCTTCGACCCACGCTCGGTTGATCGCCGGGTGCCGACTGCCGTAGAAGTGGAACTGCAACGGCACCGAAGGGTGCACCCAGAAGCTCCGGCGACCGCTGCCGTCGCCCATCTCCACGTCGAACATGAACGGCTCGCCCCGGCGCAACTTGTTCATCACCACGATCCGAAGATGCGCGAGGGTGCGGTCCTCGATGTCCACCGAGTTCGCGTTGGTGTCATAAATGAAGCGGCCCACGCTGCGAGCATAGGACGCCCGCACGTCACCGCCGCACCGCCGTTCCTCCGACGGGTGCCGATCGGCCTCCCTCAGGCTAGGGTGTGCCCATGGGCACCATCTACTACGGCGGCGCCGCGACGCCGATCCACATCGAGGATCGTGCGCTCGCGCACCTGAAGGTCGTGATCGCGACCAAACTCCGCCGTGGCGAGAGCTTCACGCTCTCATGGCGCCACGCTGACGACGAGCCGCGCGGACGCACCACCGTGTGGCTGCATCCCTCGATCCCGCTCAGGTTCGTCTTCGACGACCCGGAACCGGCGATGCTGAGCCGGGAGTGGATCGAGGATCTGGCGAACTCGGCGAACTCCTCGGGCGGCATCATGCTCGTGCCCGAGCACATGGACACGGCAGCGGCGCAGCCCGGCAGCCGGTCCTGACCGAGCGGTCCTGACCGAGCCGGATCCGCTACACACGCCCTATGCGAGGTGGATGGGACCCCACTGCCCCGGGGCCGGGAGCGCTGCGCTGGCGAGCTCGGTTCCCTCGTCCCCGACGGTGACTGCGCACAGCATGAGGGACAGGGTCGGGATGCCGAGGTGACGGTGGTCGCGGATCAGTGCCTCGTCGTCGGTGGGGTCCAGGGTCGCCGATTCCGCTACGATCGCCAGCCACGGCGCGTACCACGCCGGACCGGGCGGGAGGGGCGCATCCCGGAACGCCGGCAGCCACCGCGTGATCCGCGCCGTGCGGGGATCGTCGACGTCGTCGTGCGCGACCATGTGAGTTCCGGGCGTCAGCGGAGACGACGCGAATCGCCGCCCGTCCCACGATGAGACGTGGACCGCGTCGGGGGACGCTTGGACGAGGTTGAACCCGCGGGTGTCCGGCGCCGACTCGGGAGCTCGTCCCGACACCCCCTCCAGGGACAGCCATCCGCGGGAGGGGGCGTCCTCGGCCACCGATCCGTCGTCCGCCCGGTTGAGCAGCACCGCCAGCCGGCGCGAGCGCTCGTCGACTGCCAGCCACGCTCCCCCGGCGCGTACGTCCTGCACGCCGCGGACGTCGGGGTAGCGCTCAGGCCACCACGCGCCCGGCGGGCGCCAGGGCCGTGCCGGATCCTCGTCCCGGATCGCGAGGACGCGCACCGGCTCGCCCGAGCGCTCGGGAACCCGGACGACCACGGTGCACATCGGCGCCCTCCTCCCGGGGGCAGCGCGCCGCCCCGTGACACAATCGAGCCGTGTTCGTCGTCGTCGCAGTCACTGGCGGCATCGCCGCCTACAAGACCGTACATCTCGTCCGCCGACTCGTCCTCGAGGGTCATGAGGTGCACGTGGTGCCCACGGCGGACGCGCTGCGGTTCGTGGGCGCCCCGACATGGGAGGCGATCAGCCGCAACCCCGTGACGACGTCCGTGCATGAGGATGTCGCGACCGTTCGTCACGTCGCCCTCGGCGAGCGCGCTGACCTGGTGATCGTCGCCCCGGCCACGGCGAACACGATCGCGCGGATGGCAGCGGGCCTGGCCGACGATCTGCTGGGCACCACGCTGCTGGCCACGACCGCGCCGGTGCTGGTCGCCCCCGCCATGCACACCGCTATGTGGCAGCATCCGGCCACCGTCGCGAACATGCAGACGCTGCTCGCCCGGGGAGTGCACGTCGTCGGTCCCGACAGCGGCGCCCTGACGGGGGACGACGAGGGACCCGGTCGGATGAGCGAGCCCGACGTCATCCATCGGTTCGCACTGTCTCTCGTGCACCGCGACGGCGACCTGGCGGGCCTGCGCGTGGTGGTGAGCACGGGGGGGACGCGGGAGCCGATCGATCCGGTGCGCTTCGTCGGCAATCGGTCCAGCGGGCGGCAGGGAGCCGAGCTGGCCGCCGCGGCCGCGGCACGCGGCGCGGATGTGACGCTCGTCGCCGCGCACACCGATCCCGAGGTGCTGGCGGAGGCCACGGCGATGCCGGGGGTGGCGCTCACCCGCGCCGGAACCGCGCTGGAGATGGCCGAAGCGGTCACGGCCGCGGCGGCGACCGCGGACGTGATCGTGATGGCGGCAGCGGTGGCGGACTACCGGCCGGCCGAACGGTCCGACCGCAAGCTCAGCAAACGGGCCGGGCAGACGCGGCTCCGGCTGGACCTGGTGGTCACTCCCGACATCCTGGCAGGGCTGGGCCGGGCACGCATGCCGGGTCAGACCATCGTCGGTTTCGCCGCCGAGACCGCGACCGGCGACGACCTGATCCGGCGCGGCCGCGCGAAGCTCGCCCGCAAGGGCGCGGACCTGCTCGTGGTCAACGAAGTGGGCTGGGAGCGCGGGTTCGAGACGCCGGAGAACGCGGTGGTCATCCTCGGCGCGGACGGCGCAGTGGTCGGGACCGCCACCGGCAGCAAACGCCTGGTCGCCGAAGCCGTATGGGATGCCGTGCTCGCGGTGCGGTCAGGGAGCGGGCTGCCCACGTCCTGACCACGACCGGTCAGGGCCACACCGCGGCGACGGCGGCCGGGATGGAACTGGGACCGGTCACGTCCGCGTACCGCCCGCCGACGGCCCGGGCGAGCGCCTGCGCCTGCGCGCCGGTCTCGTCACCGCCGACCGGCGCCAGCACGAGCAGCTCTTCGATGGAGCGCGCCGCCGCCACCGGATCCTCCCCGACCGTGGCGCGGCCGTCGGAGAGCAGCAACGTGATCCGCCGCGGCGCCGACGATTCGTTCAGCTGTGTCGCCGCGGCGCGCAGCGCCGCCGCCAGGTCCGTGCGGCCGTGGCCGCGTAGCGCGAGCAGGTCCGCCACGACGCGCTCGGCGGGAATCGGCTGCCGTTGCGGCTTCACGGTGCGAACGCCCGACCCGAACGCGATGACGCTGTAGTCGTCCGCGGCACGGAGGGCGACGGCGGCCGCGGCGACGGCGGCCGTCGCCAGCCGCTCACCGCCCATCGAACCGGACCGGTCGACGATGAGGGCGACCGCCGTCGCGGGCCGGTTCCAGCCCGGTCCGCGCAGGTGCGCCGCATCGGGCGCGCGGCCGGCGATGGCCGCCGTGAGGAGCGCGTCCATGCTCTCCTCGACGTCGATGTCCACTCCCGGCTGCCAGCGAGTGGGGCGGATCCGGCCGATCCCGGGCCGCGGGTCACCGCGCGGCGATGCGGCGCGGAGCATGATCCGGCCGGCGAGGGCACGCACTCGGCGGCGGAGCCGTTCATCGGTCGCGCCGCTCATCTCCGCGATCAGGGTCAGCGCGGCATCCGGGTCTCGCCGTTCCAGATCGTTCAGCGCCTGCTCGTCCAGGACCCCCACCTGGGGGGACACCTCCTGGAAGCCGGGCAGGGCCTGCAGCAGGTGACGTCCCGTCGTCGCGGGCGGAGCCTCAGCGGAGCCCGGTTCCTGGCGGGCGCCGGGGTTCAGCGGAGCGCGGGGGGCGCCGGGCGGTCGTGCCCGGTCGCCCCGACCGCTTTTCCCGGCTCCTCCGGGGGGCTGCTCGCGGGCGGCGGATCGTACACGCGGTGCCAGAGCTCGGTGATGATGTCCTCGGCGCTGCGCTCCCCGCCTTCCTGCACCCGGATGCGGCCGGTCAGCGCGGCGAGGGCGGCGTCCAGACTGACCCCGGGGTCGGTCACGGGAACCCCGCGGAGGCGGGCGAGCCGGTCCGCGACGAGCACCATGTCGATCGCGCCGCGCACGGACGACCCGATGCGGATCTCGGGATGATCCCGCGTCGCACGCACGAGCGCGACCACCTGATCCAGGCCGGGGGTCTCGCCCATCCGGTCGGCGCCCGGAGCGGCACGCACCGCGCGGTCCACGACGCGCTCCTCATCGGGCGCGCTCTGGTAGTCCATCCGGATGCGGCAGGTGCGGTCGTACACGGCTGCCGAGATCCGTGCGGTGCCGACCGCATCGAACGGGTTCATGGCGGCCACCAGGGCGAAGCCGGGCGTCGCGCGCACCAGACCGAGCCGGGGAACATGGAGTTCTCCCTCGCTCATCACCGTGATGAGCACGTTGATGGTCTCCTCCGGGACCCGGTTGAGCTCCTCGAGGTACAGGAGGTCGCCGCCGCGCATGGCCTGCAGAAGCGGTCCGTCCAGGAAGTTCTCGTCCCGGTACCCTTCGGCGAGCACCCGACTCGGGTCGTGGCTTCCGACGAGGCGTCCCGGCGTAAGCTCCGCGCTGCCCTCCACGAACACCAGGCCGATGCCCGCCGCGCCGGCGAGGGTGCGCAGCAGCGTGGACTTGCCGGTGCCGGGTGGGCCCTCGAGCATCACGTGCCGGCCGGCGGCGAGCGCCGCCAGCAGCACCTCGGTCTCGGATCGGCGTCCGACGACAGCCTCGCCGAACGCGGCGAGGGTGTCCGGGCCGAGGATCGCCGCGACCCCGGAAGGCGGGGCCGCGGCGATCGCGTCGTTCGGGGTCACGTCAGTTGTAGACGATCACACCGCGGATGTTCTTGCCGTCACGCATGTCCTGGTACCCCTGGTTGATGTCCTCCAGGCTGTACGTGCGGGTGACCAGTTCATTCAGCTTGAGCTGGCCGTTCTGGAACAGGCTCAGCAGCCGCGGGATGTCGGCACGCGGGTTCGCCGCGCCGAACAGCGACCCCTGCACGCGCTTCTGCGACAGGGTCAGGTCGAACAGCGACATGTTCACGGTCATGTCGGTCGCCGGGCTGATGCCCGTGACCACGGCGGTGCCGCCCTTGGTGGTCAGCGCCATGATGCCCGCCATCTGCGCTCCGTCGACCACGCCCGCGGTGTAGATCACCTTGTCGGCCATGACGCCGCGGGTGATCTGCTGCACGAGCGGCATGGCCTCCTCGATGCTGGCAGCGGTGTGGGTGGCGCCGAAGGACTGCGCGTTCTCCCGCTTGAACTCCACCGGGTCGACGGCGACGATGTACTTCGCCCCGGCGATCCGCGCGCCCTGCACCGCGTTGGACCCGATGCCGCCCACGCCCACGACGACAACGGTCTCACCGGGCTGCACGTCGGCGCTGTTGACCGCCGAGCCCCAGCCGGTGGTCACGCCGCACCCGACCAGAGCCGCCAACTCCAGCGGGATGTCGTCGTCGATCTTGACCGCGGAGGCCTCGTTGACGACGGTGTAGGGGGCGAACGTGCCGAGCACGCACATGAGACGGGCGTCCTCGCCGTTCACGTGGTGCCGGGCGGTGTTGTCCGTGATCTGCAGGCCGCCGAGGATGCCGGCGCCCAGGTCGCACAGGTTCTGGTGCCCGGTGGAGCACATCTTGCATCGGCCGCAGGCGGGGATGAAGCTGAGGACGACGTGGTCGCCCACCTTCAGGCTGTCCACGCCCGGCCCCACCTTCTCGACCACCCCGGCGCCCTCGTGGCCGCCGATGTACGGGTAGGAGGGCACCGGCATGTCTCCGGTGAGAATGTGCTCGTCGGAGTGGCACAGGCCGGATGCGGCCAGCTTGACCAGCACCTCGCCGTGCTTCGGGTCGTCGAGCTCGAGCTCTTCGATCTTCCAGTCCTGACCGACGCCCCAGTTCACGGCTGCCTTGGTCTTCATCGCATATCTCCCTCGATACGTCACGTCGCGCCGCACGCGCGGTCCGTCTCGGGCACCTGCCCGCGCGCAGCTCCCGCCCTGGCCGGGCGGGACATCCCCACGCTATTCCGGCGCGCCGCCGATGGCAATGGACTCCTCGTCCATATCAATCCCGGCCGACCTGCATCAGTGCACCTGCTCAGGCAGCCGAGCGACCGGGATCACCGCCACGTCCTGCATCTTCCAGTCCAATCCCGCGATCATCTCCCGCGCCTTCTCGAGATCGTCCACCCGGACCCGCGCCCGATGCGGCACGACGAATGCCTCGACGTGGAAGACCTGGCCCACCCCACGCCGATGCCGAGTACTCCCCCGATCGAGGCGGCAGTGGTGGTCCAGTCCGCCTGCGCCATGTCGGCGTCGGCATAGAGCACCTTGTTGTGGAGTACGGGCGCCAACTGCGCCTTGACGCGACCGTAGAAGAACGGGCCGATGACGGTGACAGCCATCACGCCCACCATGAGCGTCACGGTGGTGCTCATCGCTCTGGTCATGGGCGGCTCGCAGGCGATGCGGACGGCATGGATGAAGGACATGCTGTCGCTGATCCCGCAGCCTCCTTCCTGGTGGCGTTGCTGTTCAGCATCCAGGTACCGCTCCAGCGCGGACTGCAGCCGGTTCTCGCCCAACGGCAGCAGCACGACCACCGGTTCGCCATGACTGCCGGGGATGCCGGGGTATCCGCGCGTGACGGAGACGCGCTCGGACCACGGCGTCTGTTCCGTCATCCCCCCGATCGCCAGATCGAGCGCACCTCGCTCGAGACCGTCGACCAGGTCCTCCTCGCTTCCCACGGTCCACACCACGCGTGCGTCGTGGGCGTCCGCGAAGCCGGTGACCAGGTCCGCGAGTGGGCCGCTGACCCGGTCACCGTCCACGACAACCAGATCCGCGCTCGGCGACGCCCCCGCTCGCAGCAGGCCATTCTCGATGCGGTCGAGCGCCCCGCGCGGGTCCGCCGGGACCATGACCCCGCATCCTGTGAGGAGCAGCAGGGCGGCAGCGAGCGCTGCCAGCGGCGCGCTGAATCGGCAGCGGAACGTCATCGTGCTTTCCTGATAGGGGTCGTTGACGCGGCCCGGCGGCAGGCCCACCCGGGCAGCATAGGAGGTTAACGCATATGCCATCCCCCGACGACCTTGCCCGCGTCGCGCACGATCGCGGCCTGCGAATCGCGGTCGCCGAATCCCTCACGAGCGGCATGCTGGCAGCGACCGTCGGCTCGGGTGAGCGGTCCAGCGAATGGTTCGCCGGCGGAATCGTCGCCTATGGCACTGACGTCAAGGAGCGGGTGCTCGGCCTGAGGCCGGGAACCGATCCGTGCTCCGCCGAGTGCGCTGTCCAGCTCGCGCGCGGCACGCGGGACCTCCTTCACGCAGACGTGGTCGTGGCAACCACCGGGATCGGCGGTCCGGACCCGGTGGACGGACACGAGCCCGGCACCGTGTACCTCGGCTGGGCAGCACCGGCCGGCGAGGGGACGACGCGCCTGCAACTGGCCGGAGATCCACCGGACGTGCTGCGAGCGACCACGGATGCGGCCGTGGACATGCTCGTGCGACTGGCGAGGGGTGACGCGCCCGAGGCGGCCGCGGTCACCCGGACGCCGGACTCATCACGACCTTGACGCATCCATCCTGCTTCTTCTGGAAGACCTCATACATCCGGGGGGCCTCCGACAGCCCTACCCGATGAGTGGCCAGGTCGGTGACGCCCAGGGGATCGAGCGGGTCGCGCACCAGGCCGATCAGGTCATCGGTCCAGCGCAGGACATTGCACTGCCCCATCCGGAGGGTGAGCTGCTTGTCGAACAGGGTGAGCATGGGAAGGGGGTCCGCCTGGCCTGCGTAGACCCCGGCGATCGAGAGCACCCCGCCGCGGCGGACCGCGTCTATCGCCGTGCGCAACGCCGCGAGGCGGTCGACCCCGGCGCGTTCCATGAGTCCGGCGGCAAGCGCGTCCGGCAGCATCCCGACCGCCTTCTGCGCCGCCCTCGCCACCGCCGACCCGTGCGCTTCCATCCCCACGGCGTCCACCACCGCGTCCGCGCCGCGGCCTTCGCTCCAGTCGCGGAGGGCGGCAGCGGTCGCGTCGTCCGCGTCGAGCACCTCCACCCCATGGCGCTGCGCCATTGCACGCCGCTCCGGCACGGGATCCACCCCGACCACCCGCAGTCCGCGATGGAGCGCGATGCGGGAAGCCAACTGCCCCACCGGCCCGAGCCCCAGAATGATCATGCTCTCCGCACCAGGCGAGAGCGCGTACTCGACCGCCTGCCAGGCGGTGGGCAGGATGTCGCTGAGGAAGAGGTATCGCTCGTCCGGCAGGTCGTCCTCGACCGGGATCGAGGTATGGTCGGCCAGCGGGACGCGGACGAACTCGGCCTGGCATCCCGGCACCTGTCCGTAGAGCTTCGTGTATCCGAACAGCGCCGCCCCGCTACCGTGCTCGCGGACCTGGGTGGTCTCGCACTGGGACATGAGTCCCCGTCGGCACATGAAGCACGTGCCGCACGAGATGGTGAAGGGGATCACCACCCGATCGCCGGGACGCAGACGCTGGACGTCGGCACCCACCTCCACGACGGTTCCCATCGCCTCGTGACCGAGAATGTCGCCGCGATCGAGGAACGGACCCAGGAGCTCGTACAGGTGCAGGTCGGATCCACAGATCGCGGTGGACGAGACGCGCACGATCGCGTCGGTCGGCTCGCGCAGCTCGGGGTCCGGCACGTCCGCCACGCTCACCGAGCGGGCCCCCTGCCACGTAACTGCTTTCATTCGCTTCCTCCTCACCCGATGCCGCCAGCGAGAGACGACGGGCTTCGACGCTAGGCGGCGAGCCGCCGCCGGGGCCCCCGATTGACGCGGCGGCGGCAGGTGGGCTACCCCGCCGCCACCGCAGCCCGGAATGCGATGCACCTGGCTGAGCTCCTGCAGCGCTCGCCCTACCCGGTGCCCTGATCGGCGACGAGGGCTCGCAGCGTACGGGCGTTGCGGACGGCGTTCCCGTCGGCGTCGTTGTTGAAGTAGGCGAAGACAGACGTTCCCGTGGATTCCCACTCCCGGATGCGGTCCGCCCACCACCGCAAGTCCTGGTCGGAGTAGGAGCCCGCGTATAACGCATCCGGCGACGGGCCGTGCAGCCTCACGTAAGCGAACGGGGCGGTGACGCGGAGCTCGCAGGCAAGGCCGGCGCCGCTGGTGACGCAATACGCCGCACCGTGGGCGGCCAGGATCGCGAATACCTCGTCGGAGACCCAGGAGGGGTGGCGCAGTTCCACGGCGATCTGGGCCGTACCACCCAGTGCGGTGAGCGCTTGCGCCAGCAGGCGGTCATCGCGGGCGAGGTCGCCCGGGAGTTGGAGAAGGAGTGGCCCGGCGTGCCTCCCCAGGCCAGCGAGCCCGTCCCTCACCCGCGGGGCCCATGCCGCCGCGCGGGCCAGGCGGCTGCCGTGGGTCAGTCCCCGCGGCGCTTTGACGGCGAACGTGAACCCGGCGGGCACGACGGATGCCCACTGCGCCATGCGCGTGGCGGCCGGCCACCGGTAGAAACTGCCGTTCACTTCCACTGTGTCGAATTCACGGGCGTAGCGCGGCAGCAGTGCGCCGGAGGGAGTACGCGGCTCGTAGAGGACCCCGCGCCAGTGCTGATAACTCCAGCCGGAGGTCCCGATCCGCGCCATACCGCTGTCGTGCCAGACCCGAGCGACCCTGTCAAGCCCGTCGGATCGTCGGGCCGGACACGCGTACCGTGGCCGGCGGGTTGGCAGCGGATCGGCCCGGGGGGACGGCTTGGGCACGCTCTTTTACGGCGACGACCAGACCGCGCTCGTGTTCGAAGACCGGGTGCTCGCGCACCTGAGGGCAGCGATGTCGGTCAAGCTCCGCCAGGGCCAGAGCTTCACCGTGAGTTGGACGCATCCGTCCGGGCAACGGCCCGGCCGCAGCACGATATGGGTCTCACCGTCGATCCCTCTGCGGTTCGTGTTCGACGAGAGCCACTCGATCACGTTGAATCCCGCGTGGGTGCGACAGCTCGCCGAGTCGGCGAACTCCTCCGGCGGCATCCAGGTTCTCGACGAGCCTGCGGTCGTGTCGCGACGGCGCTAACCGTTCGCGCGACGTTCGGGCACCACGGGGTTGCTCTGCGACAGCGGTGCCGCCACGTCCTCCAGCGCCTTGCGCTCGGCGTCCACGCCGAGGAACACCTCGACGAGACCGGCCGCGATCATGAGCGCCGCGCCGATGACATATCCGAGCGCGACCGCGCCGATCCCGCTCTCGACGAACTGACCGAACAGGAGGGGTCCCGCAATGCCCCCCAGACCCGTGCCGACGGCGTAGAAGAACGCGATCGCCATCGCCCGGGTCTCCATCGGGAAGATCTCGCTGACCGTGAGGTAGGCGGAGCTCGCTCCGGCCGATGCGAAGAAGAACACCACCATCCAGCACACGGTCAGCCACAGCGCGTCCAGGACACCGCTCGAGAAAAGGAACGCGGTGCCCAGCAAGAGGACGCCGCTGACGATGTAGCAGCCGGAGATCATCAGGCGACGCCCTATGGAGTCGAACAGGCGGCCAAGCAGCAGCGGACCGAGGAAGTTCCCGATCGCGATCGGCACGAGCGACCATGGCGCGACGTCGACGGGCACCCCCAGCAGCGCCGTCAGCACGAGCGCGTAGGTGAAGAACACGGCGTTGTAGAGGAACGCCTGGCCGATGAAAAGGGACAGGCCGAGCACGAACCGTTTGGGGTATGTGGAGAGGGCAACCCGCACGATCTCCGCGAATCCGGTCGCGCGGCGCTGATGGACGGTGATCTCCGAACCGTCCGGGACCGTTTCCAGGCGGCCACCGTGATCGGCGGCGACGGTGCGCTCGATCTCGTCGACCAGGTCCTCCGCCTCCCGGTCCCGGCCGTGGATGAAGAGCCATCGCGGGGACTCAGGAACGGTGCGCCGCACAAACAGAATCCCCAGTCCCAGCACAGCTCCGAGCCCGAATGCGAGGCGCCACCCGAGCGCCGCAGCGAACAGGTCCTCGTTCAGCAGCACCACCGTCAGCAGTGCGCCGAACGCGGTGCCCAGCCAGTACGAGCCGTTGATGGCCAGATCCACGACACCGCGGCGGCGCGCGGGGATGAGCTCGTCGATCGCGGAGTTGATCGCCGCGTACTCCCCCCCGATTCCGGCGCCGGTGAAGAACCGGCACAGGAAGAAGAACAGCGGATTGAAGGAGAACGCTGTGGCAACCGTGGCGAGCAGGTACAGGCCCAGGGTGATCAGGAAGAGCCGTTTCCGGCCGAATCGGTCGGTGAGGTACCCGAACACGAGCGCGCCCACGCAGGCTCCCGCCACGTACACGGCGGCCGCCTGACCGATCTGTGCCGACGTCAGCCCGAGCCCGCTGGAAGGCTCCGTCAAGCGACCGGCGATCGCGCCGACGATCGTCACCTCCAGCCCGTCCAGGATCCACACCGTCCCCAGACCGAGGATCACCATCCAGTGCCATCGGGACCACGGCAGCCGGTCCATGCGGGCGGGGATGCTGGTCGAGATCGTCGTCATCGTCGTCTCCTCTTCGGCGGACCTGGTCATTGGGCGGATACCGCGGACTCGTCGTGCGCGGCGCCGACCGGTTTGGACTCGCTCGACCCGCGCTGACGCAGGAAGATCGTCAAGGCGATCATCGAGCCGACCGCGAGGAACTCGGACTGCCAGTTCTGCAGCGTCCGCGACCAGAAGTCCGGCGATCCGAGGTAGTGCAACCAGTCGATCGGAGGCTCGCCGTGCTCGGCGTTCTCGGCGTTGAACACCACGAGTCCGGCAAGGGACTGCACCCACCAGGACAGCAGGAAGACGCCACCCATGACCAGCAGCAGCGAGTTCGAGTAGACGGCGCCCACCAATCCCCGCATCCGGGCTCCGGCAGGCGAGGAGTCGTCGGCGTAACGGCCGGTGCGCTCCTCCCGATCGGTCTGGACGCCTTCGTGCCCCGGCTGCTTCGACTCGGGTGAGCCGCGCTGGACCAGCCAGATGGTCGCGGCGATGAAGACGAAGAACTGCAGGAACTCCGACTGCCAGTTCTCGGCCACGTCGACCACGAACTGCGACGAGGTGACGTACGAGACGAAGGTCACGGCGTCCTGCCCGTGCTGGACGAGGTCCTCGTTGTTCTGGGCGAACCCGGCCACAGCCTGACCGGTGAGAGCTGCGAGGAACAGCAGACCGAACAGGATGCTGAGCCCGTTCTCGCGCAATGCCCGCATCCGGGTCACCGCCCGCTGAAAGCGATGGTGATCATCGCCGCCAGCCCACCGGCGAGCACGCCGATCCAGGACCAGAACACGACCGCTTCGCCCGCGGTACCCCCCTTGCCGTCCCCACTCATGGCCACTCCCCGTCCCTCCGGTTCCCCCGTAGGTTGTATGTCTCCACAGCCATGACCGGCAAGCCCTTGACAGGGAGGCGCGCGGACGCCCTTCCGAGCCATGCGTGCGAGGGCGGGTGAAGGATGGGAGTGTCGAGCGGGGGAGGCGAGATGGGATCGATGCGGGAATCCGTCCGGGGTCTGATCGAGCGGCCCCAGGCGGAGGTACTGGTGATCGGCGGCGGGATCAACGGCGCGGCCGTCTTCCGTGATCTGGCGCTGCAGGGCGTCGACGTCGTCCTGGTCGAACGAGGCGACATCGCCGGCGGTGCGTCCGCGGCATCCTCGCACATGGTGCACGGCGGCCTGCGCTACCTGGAGAACGGTGAGTTCCGGCTGGTGCGGGAGGCGGTGAGGGAGCGCAACGACCTGCTGCGCACCGCGCCGCACGCGGTGCGACCGCTGCGGACCACCATCCCGCTGTCCTCGACGTTCGGGGGGCTGCTGACCGGGCCGCTCCGGTTCCTTCGGCTCGGCCGCGTGAGCCGATCACCGCGCGGTGCGGTGCTCGTCGCCATCGGCCTGACCATCTATGACACCTTCTCCCGAGGCGGGATGCTCCCCCGGCACCGGATGCGGGGGCGCCGCGCCGCGCTGCGCCGGCATCCGCAGCTCCGCCCCGACACCCGGTACACGGCAACGTACTGGGACGCCTCCGCGCTGCACCCGGAACGACTGGCACTGGAGGTGCTGCGCGACGGGCTGACCGCAGGACGCTCCCGCGCCCGCGCCGTCAGCTACGCCGAGGCGATGCGGGTGGAGGGCGATGCGATCGTGGTGCTTGACCACGTGTCGGGCACCGAGGTCGCGGTCAGAGCCTCCGTCGTGGTGAATGCCAGCGGTCCGTGGGTGGATCTGACCAATGCGGCGCTCGGGACCCCGACCGCATACCTGGGTGGCACGAAGGGATCGCATATCGTCCTGGATGACGACCGTCTGCTGGCGGCAACGGGCGGTGACGAGATCTTCTTCGAGCACGACGACGGGCGGATCGTGCTGATCTACCCGCTCCACGGGCGCGTCCTGGTGGGCACCACGGACCTGGAGCATGACATCCACACCCAGGCGGTGTGCACGGATGCCGAGGTCGACTACTTCATCGATCTGATTCAGCACGTGATGCCTGCCGTTCCCGCGGATCGCTCGCAGATCGTGTACCGGTACTCGGGCGTGCGGCCGCTGCCCCGCCACGGGGAGATGGCCCCGGGGCTCGTGTCCCGGGACTACCGGGTGGAGTCCGGCATCCTGCCGGGCAGCGACCGCACCCGCGTCCTGAGCCTGGTCGGCGGAAAGTGGACCACGTTCCGTGCCAGTGCCGAGCACGTGAGCGACCGGGCGCTGGCGGCGCTGGGGCGGCCCCGCCGCGTGTCCACCCGCGGCCTGCCGATCGGTGGCGGGTGGGACATGCCATGCTCGGCAGCCGCGAGGGAACGCTGGATCGCTGACCGCGCTGCGGCGGTCGGTCTCGATCGCGCCGCCGTGCTGCTGGGGCGGTACGGGACGGCGGCGGATCGGGTGATCGCGGCCCTGACCGCCGATCCCGGGGACGCCCCGCTGACCACGGCGCCCGATTACAGCACCGGGGAGCTGCGTCATCTGGCGGCGACCGAGCACGTGGTGCACCTGGACGACCTGCTGCTCCGGCGCACCCTGATCGGATTCCGGTGGGGTGTCACGGCGGCAACGGCGAGCGAGGCGGCGGCCGCTGTCGCGGACGCGCTCGGCTGGGATGCGGCGATGACGGCCGCGGAAGTGCGGCGGGTGCTGCAGGGGGCGGGCCCGGGGTCTCAGGCCACCTCGACCACGCCCATCATGCCGAGGTCCTCGTGATCGAGGATGTGGCAGTGGTACACGCTCCGCGCCGGCAGCCGGTCGAACGCGATCCGCGCCGTGACGGAACCGCCGGCCGGCACATCCACCACGTCCCGCACGTCGATCCCGGCGACGTCCCCGTCACCGTCGCGGACGATCTGCATGGGCCACACGTGAAGGTGGAACGGGTGGGACATGGGGGACGTGTTGACGATCGTCCACTCCTCGGCAGTGCCCAGCCGCACGGACTGATCCACGCGGCCGGGGTCGAAGCCGCGGCCGTCGATCAGGAACCGCATCCCCGCGGCTCCTCCCATCCCCATGCTCATGGTGAGGGTCCGGCGCGCGGCGATCTCCCGGTCACGCAGATCGGGCGTGCTGCCGGGCGCGGCCGGCGCCACCGCGACGGCGCGGCCACCCGGGTCGGGGGCGACGGTGAGCACCACCGCTTCCGGTGAGACCGCGGCGGCGCCACCCATCATCCCCATCCCCGCCCGGCCCCGATCGTATGCGGCGGCCACCATCGCGACGGGCGCGGCGGGGGTGGTGATCACCACGTCCGCTCGGTTGCCGGGGGCGAGCAGGACGCGGTCGACCGGCGACTCGGGCCGGTGCCCCGAGTCGATGCCGCGCAGCCGAGCGCCCAGGCCGGTCAGCGCCAGGTCCAGGTACCGGCTGGAGCACGCGTTGACGATCAGGAGCCGCTGCTCGGATCCGGCCGGCGCCGTCAACTCCGGGGCCAGACGCCCGTTCGTCAGCAGGAGGGCGCCGGTACGGCCCATCATCCTGTCCGCGGCAGACACCTGCGCCACCGTCCCAGCTTGGAGGGTGACGTCGGAGACGACGGCGACACGGGGCGGCACGCGGGACCAGTCGTCGTCGTCGACGACGATCGCTCCGTAGAGTCCCGCGAACAGCTGGTCGGCGACCATGCCGTGGTGGTGCGGGTGGTACCAGAACACGCCGGGGGGATGGTCGACGGGCAGGACGAACTCGTAGTCGAAGGTCTCCCCCGGCCCGATGCGCACGAACGGGTTGTCGCCGGAGCCCGCGGCGGACACCTGCAGGCCGTGGGTGTGCAGGTTCGTGGGGTCCGAGAGAGCGTTGTGCAGCCGCACCCGGAACCGGTCCCCGGGGCGCAGGTGCACCGTCGGGCCCGGTACCGTGCCGTTGTACGTCAGCATCCTCGCCGTCGCACCCGCGACGACGACGTCCGCAGGTGCGGCCGTCAGATCCAGGTCGAGCGCGCCTGCTGAGGACTCCACGATCGGAGGCTCGCTCCAGCCCGGCCCGGTTCCGGTGCCGGTGGCACCGGGCGGCGGCGCGGGGGATGCCGAGAACAGCGCGGACACGCTCGCGCCGGCAGCACCGACGACCACCGCGCCGGCGCCGATCGCCCCGAGCGTCAGCGCCTGCCGCCGGGTGATCCCGCCGCTCATCCGCCGCTCAGCGCCCGCATCCGCTCGGTGAACTCGTCGACATCGATCTCACCGCGCGCGAGCCGCTCCTCCAGGATCCGGCGCGCCGCGTCCCCGGCCGCCCGAGTCTCCGCGGGCGCCGGAGTCTCCGCGGGCGGCCGAGTCTCCGCGGGCGGCCGAGTCTCCGCGGGCGGCCCGGGCTGGCGGGTACCCACCCGGATGGCGACATAGATGAGGAGCGCGAGCCCGACGACGATGAGCAGCACCCAGAGCCATCCCAGTCCGAGTCCCATGCCATACCCCGGCCACATCATGCGAACCACCTCCCGGGTCGAACGGAGGACACGCTACCTCGTGCGCCTCTGAAGCGCACCGGTGTGAGGTAATAGCGTCGAGTTGCGCCGTGCGTGGGACTCGCACGCGGTCACGAGCCTTGTGGATGGCGAGCAGGCGGTCACGCCGTTCAAGACTCTCCGCGGCCGTCGGCGGCGTCCGGCTCATCGAGCCAGCAACAGATCTCGCCATCCCCATCGCCGTCGCGAACGCCATCAGCGAAATCGCGCTGGCCCGCGGCGGCGCCGCGATCGGCGGACTGAGTCTCGCGAGCGAGATCCGACCGGTGGTCCAGGCAGAGCAGCGACGCGCAGAGGCCGAGGCCGCGGTTCTCGCACCGTCGTCGATGCCAGCTCAAAGAACCGGCGCGGCGCCCCGCGAGATCTGAGCCTGCACGCGGTCTGGCCAGCCCACCCGCACGGAGCGGACGCAGCGGCGCTCCGCTCCGTGCGCGAGGAACCGAGGTTCTAGGAGCTTGCGGGAGGCGTGCACTAGCGTGAAGCGCAGCGGTCACCCTGCGCCGCTGTCCGCCCGAGGATTCGACGTGACAACCTACCTTCCCCTCCCGCGACCGAGCGGGGACCGCGAGCACATGCGGGTCCAGCACGGACTCCTGCGGTTCGTCCGTGAAGCGGCCGCCAGTCGAACACCCCTTCCCGGGGAGCTCGAGTTAACGAACCGCCTGGCGTGTACCCGGCAGCAGCTGCGCAATGCCATGTCGGAGCTCGAGGTGCAGGGCATCGTCCGGCGCCGACAGGGCACGGTGACGACCGTGGACCCAATCGCTCTGCGGCTGAGCGTCCGCTTGGAGGAGCAGTTCGAGCACGCCGATCTGCTCCACCGACTCGGCTACCGCGCAGAGGTCGACGTTCTCGGTTCCGAAACGAGGCGGCTGGACGAGGATGTCGCGGCGCTCATGGAGCTTCCCACCGACATGCGAGCGGTCGTCGTGCAGAAGCGGTGGCGCGCCGACGGCGCCGTCTCAATGATCGCCGACGATACAGTCCCGGTCACCGGGCCAGTTGACTTCGACCCGACGGAGCCGATCTTCTCCCTCGCGGCCAGGGTTTGGGGCGAGCCGGTGGTGTGGGAGGTGACCACCCCGGGCATCGCCGTCCTCGACGATCAGCTCGCCGAGTTGTTCGAGCGTCCGGCGGGGACGCCGGTGCTGTCCCTGGAACTCGTGGGGATCGGCGTCAGCGGCCGTCGGCTACTGCACAGCCTCGAGTATCACGATCCCGGCATCGTGTCATACTCAGTGGTCCGCAGCGTTCGCCCGCCGTGGGGCGGGCTCTAGCGCACCCTCGCCCGCGATGCGCGGGCCTTAACTCCAGAACCCTTCGTGGGGGATCGCCGCCTCGTCTTCGAGATGCGGGCCCGATACGACGATCTCCCTCTGCCCGCGGGCGAACACGTCCCGGCAGGGCAACGAGAAGGTCAGGTTCTCGGGGTGCGCCCTCGTCAGTCCGAACAGGCGACGCTCCGACAGCGCGTACACAACGCGGTCGATGCCCGTCCAGTACGCGGCGCCCGCGCACATGACGCAGGGTTCGGCACTCGTGTAGAGGGTCGACCCCTTCATCCCCTCGATGCCAAGCGCCCGCGAGGCTGCCGCTACGGCTCGCAGTTCCGCGTGCTGCGTCGGGTCGCCTGCGGGCGGCAGCGAGTTGTTGCCCGCGGTCGAGACGACCGCGCCTGCCGTATCCACCACGAGCGCGGCGAACGGATGCGCACCCTCCTCGCGTGTCCGGGCGGCAAGGGCGATGGCCTGGCGCAGGTAGCGAGCGTCGAGATCGGAAAGCTCGAGCATCGCGCCTCCTTGTGAACAAGTGATAGGACCAGCATCGACTCTATGACGAGATGACCCCCAATTTCGGGCAGTGATTTCACGCTTGTTACAGATCTCGAAAGGTCTCCGTCCAACTTATCAACAAGTCAGACAGAGAACTATCGTGGCGTGTGCCCCACCCGGAAGGCTTCCACATGTCGATCACCGCCCGTGCCCGTATCGACGAGCACACCATCCGTGCGCTCCCCAAGGCGGAGGTTCATGTCCACCTGGAGGGCACCTTCTCGCTCGTCGATATGCTGCGATTGGCGAAGGAGAACGGTGTACCGCTTCCAGGCCCAGCGGCGACGCTGTTCGACATCTCCACCCACAACGGCTTCTTGGCACCAGAGGTCACGACCAGTGGGGGCACGGGAGCCGGATCGGCCGGGCTGACTGGATTCCTGCGCTTCCTCGACTGGCAGTGCGGACTCGTGCGGACGCCCGATCAGGCCGCACGCGTTGCGTATGCATTCGCCGCCCGCCAGAGCGCCTCCGGAGCGCGGTACTCGGATGTGATTGTCAATCCCACTCACTGGAAGACGTGGCGCGGCAAAGAGTTCCGCCTCATCGACGCGCTCTCAGCGGGACTCGATGAAGCAGCACAAGACGGGCTGTGCGAGGTCGGCATCGCCTACTCACTCTTGCGCACGCAGTCCGAGGCCGAAGCGAGGGACATCGTCGAGGCGATCACCGCCAACCGCCCCGCACGACTGATCGCGCTCTCTGTCGACGGCGATGAGCAGCTGTCCGGTCCGACCGGCCAGAAGTTCCACGCCGCCTTCTCTCGCGCAGCGGCGGCGGGCCTGCATCGGACGGTTCACGCGGGCGAATCTAGTGGGCCCGGCGGTGTCTGGGATGCGATCGACCTGCTGCACGCTGAGCGGATCGATCACGGCATCCGAGCAATCGAGGACCCCGCCCTGATCGAGCGACTCGTGCGCGACCAGATCAGCCTCGGTGTGTGCCCTCGGTCGAACCTCGCCCTCGGCATATACCCCGACTGGCCATCCCATCCGCTGCGGCGTCTCCTGGATGCCGGTGTCAGAGTCACGCTTAATACCGACGACCCCGCCCCGCTAGGCACGACGCTCGAAGCCGATTGGGCCGTCGCCGCCGAGCAGTTCGACCTGACCTTCAGCGATCTCATCGGCTTCGCACAGCGCTCGATCGAGGCATCCTTCGCCCCAACCGACCTCAAGCGCGACCTGCTCGCGGAGTTGTCCTCTCACCGAGGGAGCGCCGAGGCATGACAGTCGGTGGACGCGCGCGCGTGATCGCGATAGCCGCCGTTGTCGCGGGCGCCGTCGTGGCAGTGTGCACGACCGCCGCCGCACTACCCCCGGAGCACGTCCCCCTCGCGCCCCTCGTGGCAGCCTGGCCGACGTCCTACGACGTGAGCGGGGCGAAGTCCGAGCCGCTGTACACCGAGCGCATCCGCATCCAACGCAACGGCGACGAGTTTGCGCTGCGCATCGAGGTCCTCTCACAGGGCGACCGCACACTCGGCGTGCAATCCCACCGCCTCCATGTCGAGGGCAGCGCCGTCGTCTGGGACGAGGGATGCACCAAGAGCGCCGGGCTCTGCACGGACGACACGACGCTTCGCGGCTTCCTGTCCACGGCGCTCATCGTCGCCCGCGCCCACGCAGGCGAACTGCCCGAGTTCGGCATCCGTCGCGAACTTCACGGGACGCCCGTCGTGTGCATCGACGACGTCGGCCTTCACCCCGACAGCCCCGCGAGCGTTCCGATCGAGCCGTGCGTCGACCTCGCCTCGGGCGCCGTCCTCGGGCACTGGTCACCCGACTCCCACGCCTTCGTCGGCCCGACACTGGCCGACGGCTTCCGTGTCACCCTCCCCGCCCCCGCACCACTCCCCTGACCGTCCACGAAAGGACACAAGCATGCGCATCACCCGATCCCTCTCCCTCGCGGCCACCGCCGCGACCGCAGCGCTCGTGCTCGTGCTCGCCGGATGCTCCACCTCATCTAGCTCATCTAGCCCCGCAGAGACCCCCTCCGAGGACGGCGTCATCACCGTCGGTGCGCTGACCCCCGGAAACGCGAACGACGGCGCCTTCAATCAGGCTCTGGCAGACGCCCTCGCCCGGCTCGAGGACGAAGGACTCATCACGTACGAGCTCCGCGAAGGCATGGTGGACCCCGCGGAGAGCGAGCCGGTCATCGCCGACTTCGCCAGCCAGGGTGTGGACCTCATCATCGGACACGGCATCGAGCTCGGCGATGCGATCTTCTCGGTGGCCGAGGACTTCCCGGGCGTGGCGTTCACGGCATCCGGCGGTGTCGACATCCTCGAGCGTTACACCGACAACGTCGAGACGTGGACCTACGACACGCCCCAGGTGGGCTACCTGTCCGGCTACATCGCGGGTCTGACCGGCGCCACGCCGATCGGACGCGTCGAGAGCATGGAGCTCGATTTCGTCGTCGCCACCGACGAGTTCTTTCAGCTGGGCGTCGCCGATGCGAACCCCGCGGGCGAGCTCCTGCCGGTCGTCTACGCCGGCAGCTTCGACGACGCGGAAGCGGCCGCGTCGGCGACCACTGGGCTGATCGGGCAGGGCGCGGAGCTGATCTACACCACCGGCGACGGCATCGCCTCGGGTGTGGGGGCAGCCGCCGCTGACGCCGGTGTGCTCACCGTCGGGGTCTCGCCGGCCGCGGGCGAGCAGGCGCTCTCGGTCAACGTCTCGACGGTCGATCTCGACATGTACCCGATCGTCCTCGGCTGGATCGAAGAGGTCGCCGCAGGCACCTTCGGCGGAAAGAGCGTCGTCTCAACCCTGCAGAACGGCGGCATAACATACCAGCCCATCAACAACGTCGACGGTGCGGTGCCTGCCGATGTCGCCACCCGCGTCGACGAACTCATGGCCGGCCTCATCGACGGAAGCATCAAGATCTCCTGATGATCACCGCATCCCCTCGCACCGACCGGGCCCTCGCGGCCCGGTCGGTGTCGAAGAGCTTCGGGACCGCGCGCGCCCTGGTGGATGTCGACATCGACGTCCGCCCAGGCCGCGTGCATGCTCTGGTCGGCGAGAACGGCGCCGGCAAATCCACCTTCGCGAAGATCCTCGCGGGTATCGAGCGCGCCGATTCGGGTTCGATGACCGTCGGAGACGACGCCTATTCTCCGCGCGACCGCGCGGAGGCGAAATCCTGCGGCATCAACATGGTGCCTCAGCAGTTGAGCCTCGTCGGCGAGTTGTCGCTGGTCGAGAACTACCTGCTCGTCGGGCATCGGCGCGTGCTTCGCCGCGCCGTCGCCCACTCGCTTCTGATCGAGACGCTGGCCCGCGCGCAGGTCGACGTCGATGTGAGCGTCCCGACGCGGACACTCACCCAGGCCCATCGCCAGCTCGGTGAGATCGTCGTCGCCCTTGCTGAGGGCGCGACGACGCTCATCCTGGACGAACCGACCGCGAGCCTCGGCCCGCGCGAGGTCGGCGGTCTCTTCTCCCACCTGCGTTCGCTGTGCGATCTGGGTACCGCGATCGTTCTCATCACCCATCGCCTCGAAGAGGTGGGAGAGGTCGCCGACGACGTCTCCGTCCTCTCCCACGGCCGACTCGTGCACCACGGGCCTGCTACCGGGCTGAGTCCCCACGCGATCGCCCGCCTCATGGTCGGCGAGCTTCCCGCGGCGGCGCCGCGCGCGACCCGCACTCCGGGCGCGCCAGTCATGTCACTGGTTGGTGTCTCGGCGGACTCGACGGCGGATGCCTCTCTGCAGGGTGTCGACCTGACGGTTCGTCAAGGCGAGATCCTCGGCGTCGCCGGTGTCGCGGGAAGCGGCCAGACCACGCTGATGGACGTGCTCTCCGGCATCACCCCGCCGCGGGCGGGCGAGGTCCGCGTCGGCGATGTGTCCAACCCCAGCGCCGTCGACATGCTCCGCGCCGGAGTCGCCTGGATCCCTGAGGAGCGCTCGGATGCCCTCGTCCCTGCTCTCAGCCTCGACGACACCCTGGCGCTCTACGACTCCGCCGTCGGCAGCAACGCACGCCGCGGTGCCGGGCGTCGCGATGCTCTCGCGACGTTGCGGGGATTTCGACGTACGGCCCGCCTCGCCGTCGCTCGCCGCCAGCAGCCTCTCGGGCGGTAACCAGCAGAAGCTCCTCGTGGCTCGCGAGCTCGCCGGGACGCCCACGGGGGCGCCCAGGGGCGTGCTGGCCTACGGCCCGACGCAGGGGCTGGACCTGCGGGCGGCGCAGGCGATCAGGGAACGACTGATCGCGGCGGCCGAGTCCGGCGCCGCGATCCTCGTGGCATCGCACGATCTGGAGGAACTGCTCGGAGTCGCCGACCGCGTCGCCGTGATGTTCGCAGGCCACATCGTGGGCGAATGGCCGCTTGCCGAGGTCACGACCGAGACCCTCGGTGCCGCCATGGCAGGCCTGGTCGATCCGACGGCGACGGCCGCACCGAAGACCGGAGGGGAACCGACATGACCGAGCTGACGGGCCTGGTACCCGCCACCGCGGAACTGATCCGCATCCGCGCTGTCGCTGCGGGCCACGAGCGACCCGATCTGGTGATCCGCGGCGGCCTCGTGCAGTCCCCGGGGACGGAGGAATGGCTCGAGCGCGACGTCGTGATCTGCGGCCGCCACATCGCGACCCTGACACCCTGGGGCCATTTCCCGTCCGCCACGGACGAGCTCGACGCGCGCGGCAGCTACGTAGTGCCCGGGTTCATCGACGCGCATCTGCACATCGAATACACGAACCTCACCCCCGGCGAGTTGGCGCGACTCTCGGTCCCGCGTGGGACGACGACCGTGCTGACCGATCCCAACGGCGCCGCGAACGTCTGGGGTGCGGCCGGCATGGACTACATGCTGTCCACGCGGACTCCCCTGCACGTGTTCCAGCAGGTGTCGCCGACGACGCCGGGATCGGACGAGCTCGAGACCGGTGGCGCGATCATTCCCGAAGAGACGGTGCGCGCGCGTCTGTGGGACGACGAGACGACCACTCTCGGCGAGAGCAATCCCTTCGACTACGGCGAGCGCTCGACGGGGCGCTTCCGCGAAGCCCTTGCGGCCGGCAAGCGGATGACGGGGCACACGGCTGCGCAGACGCATGAGTCGCTCTGGGGATATCTCGCTGCAGGGGTGGGAGACGACCACAATGCCGCGACGGTCGACGAGGTGCTCGAGCGCACCCGCCTGGGCGCCATGATCACGATCATGGGATCGTCGCTGACCGACAACACGGCGCCGCTGTTCACAGACCAGGACGCCATCGGTCCCGCGCTGCGCAGCCTGTGCTTCTGCGCCGACGACAAGCATGCGCTGGACCTGTCGACCGAGGGTCACATTGACCATCACGTCCGGCAGGCGATCCGGTTCGGCGTCGATCCGCAGCTCGCGTACCGCATGGCGACCACGCAGCCCGCACGCTACTACCGCCTGGACCAAGTGCTCGGAGTTCTGGCCCCGTCCCGACTTGCCGATCTGCAGATCATCCCCGACCTCGAGCAGGTCCGCCCCTCGACCGTGATCGTCGCCGGCCAGGTCGTTGCCCGCGATGGCGAGGCGCTCTTCGCGAACGAGGACGAGACTCCCGAATGGACGCTCGACACCGTCCGGCTCCCGTCCGAGCTGCCCGCCGATCTGTTCGCCCTGCGCGCTCCCGAGAACACCGACCGCGTCGGCGTGCGGGCGATGGAGATGTACAACGGCTACTTCAAGCGCGCGTTCGAGACCGAGCTCGAGGTGAACGACGGACTAGTCACGCCGGATGGCGACAGGGATGTCCTCAAAATCGCCGTGCTCGACCGCCACCACGGCAGTGGCGAGGTCGGCATCGGGTTCGTGCGAGGCTTCGGGCTTCGCGGGGGCGCCGTCGCGATCACGATGAACTGCCCGAACATGAACGTCGCCGTGGTCGGGGCGGACGACGACTCGATGCTGCTGGCGGTCGCCGAGCTGCGGCGGATGGGCGGCGGGTTCGTCACCGTCGCCGGGGGCGAGGTGCGCGCGCGCGTTCCGCTGCCGGTCGGCGGGATGATGAGCGACGCGCCGTTCGAGGAGACCGCCGAGGCCCTGCGGGCCGCCCATGCGGCGACTCACGCCCTGGGCTGCGAGATCCCGTCGCCGTACATCATCCTGTCGTTCGTCGGGCTCTACGTCGTGGCCGGACCTCGGCGTCACCGAGCGCGGCCTGATCGACGTCGCGACCCAGCGCTTCGTCGACGTCCTCCTGCCCGGCCCGGCGGGCGCCTGCGGCGGAGCGGGATCGTGACCGGCTCCCCGATCGCCGCGGCGTTCAGCCCGCGACGCTGGGGTCTCGAGGCCGGCGTCGCGCTGGTCGTCGTCGTCCTCAGCGGAGTGCTCATCGTGCTCGCGGGCGCCGACCCGTTCACCGGGCTCCGGGGCCTGGTCGAGGGATTCTCCGGCTCCCGTACCGCTTCGGCGAACTCCTGGTCAACGCGATGCCGACCGCGATCATCGCCCTCACCCTCATTCCCGCGCTTCGCGCCGGGATCTTCTCCGTCGGCGCGGAAGGGCAGCTCATCGCCGGCGCGACGAGCGCGACCGCGGCCATCCTCGGGGCGACGACCCTCTTTCGGCGACGGCGTGCCCGCACCCGTCTGCTCCTGTATCGGCGCGGCGTCGGGATGCGCGGGCGGGGTCGCGGCGGCGCTCCTCCCGGCGGTGCTGACGGCGCGCTGGAACGTGAACATCATCCTCTCGACGCTCCTGCTCAACTACGTCGCGGCCGGAGCGCTCGCCCTGAGCCTGCGCACCTGGCTCGGAACCGCCGAGCAGACCGCGACGCCGCAAAGCCCGCGGCTTCCCGACGCCGCGTCGCTGACGCTCATCCCGGGGACGCGCGCGCACGATGGGGCCTGCTGCTCGTCGCGCGCGGGCAAGTCGATGGATGCTCGTGTGCGGCGCCCGCGCGTCTCATGGCGGCGGTTGGGCGGCGGCTCGCGGTCACCATGCTGGGGCTCGGGCTGTCGACCTACCTCTACCAGCTGTGGGTCCCGTAGGTCAGAATGTGTCAGTGCCGACCGCTCCGCACGTTGAGCTCGGACCGCTCACCGACATCCCCTTGATCGGCCCGGCACTGTTCAGCCAGAGCCTGCTCGTGTACGGCGCAGTCCTGCTCCTGCTGCTCGCGCGGCTCGTGTTCCGATTCACCCGATTCGGACTCCAAGCCCGCGCGGTCGGCTCCGATCCCTCGTCAGCGGCACTGCGCGGCGTACGTGCGCGTCGCGTCGGAGCGCGATCCCTGCTGATCGGCGGCGCCCTCGCGGGGCTCGGCGGAAGCGTGATCACGCTCGGTTCCATCGGCTCGTCCACGCCCGACATCACAGCGGGGCGCGGTTACATCGTGCTGGCCATCGTGATCATGGGACGGATGAATCCGTGGGGGATCGCCGTCGGCGCTCTCCTGTTCGGGTTCCTGCAGAGCTTCTCGCTCCTCTCGCAGTCGACCGCGGTGCAGCTGCCGAGCGAGGTCTACCAGATGCTCCCGTACGTCGTCACGCTCGTCGTGCTCGTCCTCACCTCGCGTGCGGCACTGCGCGGACGCCTCTCCCCCCGCACACCCGACCTGAACTGATCCTCGCCCCGAAAGGACATCGCATGCTGACTCGCCTCTCCCCGTTCGCCGTCCCGGCCGCCGAACAGCACTGGATCGACACCGTCACCGGCCTGGCGGAGACCTTCGCCCAGACCGTCGCAGACGATGACCGCGAGGCTCGCCTGCCGATCGAGCACCTGCGCACGCTCCACGACACGGGCCTTGATGCCGCATTCCTTCCCGTCGAGCACGGCGGTGAGGGCCTCTCGTATACGACGCTCGCTCACACGGTGCGGATCCTCGCCGCACACCATCCCGCGGTCGCGACGGTATGGCTCATGCACATCGGCGCCGCCCACGCCCTCGTAACGATGTCCTCGCCGAGCGAAGCCGCGTTCTTCGCCACCGAACTGCAGGCCGGCAAGAGGTTCGCGAACGCCCTGTCAGAGCCCGCGGGCGGCAGGTTCTTCCTTGCCTCGCAGCAGGATGCCGTTCCCGCAGACGAGGGCTGGACCCTCACGGGTCGCAAGGTCTTCATCTCGGGCTCCGAGGCCGCCCACCACCTCTTCTTGAACAGCCGCATCAATGGCGAACCGGCGTTCTTCGGCGTCACTGTCGACGACACCGTGAGCTTCCCTCCCATCGACGAGACGATGGGCATGCGCGCGACACGCAGCCGCACGATCCTCTTCGACGGGACCCCGCTGCGGGCCGCGCGCCGCTGCGGGGTCCCCCCGGCCGACTACGCGAACCTCATCACCGTGGGCTTCGCCTTCCTCTCGATCGGGATCGCAGAATCGGCGGTGGATACGTACACCGCTGTCGCCCGCAGGAGCAAGGGCGGCGCTCCGACCCTCGCCGAGACCCAGTGGGTGAAAATGGAGACCGGCATGCTATGGACCGAGCTGCAGGCCACCCGCCTACTGGCCGAGCGGGTCGCGTGGCTCGCCGACCAGCGCTCCCTCGAAGCCATGCCCGCAGCGACTGAATCGAAGATGCTCTCGAACGAGATCGCGAAGAAGGTGGCGGCCGAAGCGCTGCGGGTCGGCGGCGGCGGGAGCTACCTCACCGCCTCGCCCCTGCAGCGCATCTTCCGCGATGCACAGGCGGCGCTCTCATGGCGTACTCCGTGCCGCTGAGTCAGGAAGTCGTCGGCGGTTGGGTGTTCGAGTAGCAGTGACCAGCAGCAGCCCATCGATGGACGAAGCGCGGCGGTTCCGCGACACCCTGGGCCACTTTGCCTCGGGCGTAACGATCGTCACGGGCATCAGCGGCGGGGTGCCGGTCGGCTTCACCTGCCAGTCGTTCTACAGCCTCTCGCTCGAACCGCCCATGGTGTCCTTCAGCGTCGCCCGCACCTCGACGACCTATCCCCTCCTACGCGATGCCGGCCGGTTCACGGTCAATGTGCTGGCAGAGCACCAGCATGCCATCGCGCGGCAGTTCGCCATCAGCGGCAGCGACAAGTGGGCGGGAATCCGATGGTTGCCGAGCGCAGCAGGCAACCCCCTGCTAGACGGTGTGCTCATGTGGGTCGACGCCACGCTGACCTGGGAGAAAGAGGCGGGCGATCACACGATTGCCGCCGCCGAGGTCACGGGATTCGGCATCCGCGAGGACGCACCCTGGAAACCACTGCTGTTCTTCCGCGGCGCCTTTCACCGCGTGCGCGACGAATAGCTCGGCAGCGCTATGGCGATCAGCCCTCAGTGTCGATGTCAGGGGTCAAGTCCCGACGTCGTCGCCTACTCCACCAGCTGAGGTATCCGGCATCCTCCCCGAACATGATCGAACCCCCGCAGCTCCGTCTTCGGGGGTTCTTTCTGTCTTGGCCATTGCGCGCGTCAGCGCCCGCCCGCCGTTCTCAGTTCGCGTCAGGCATCGTGCAGGTCGTGAGGAACTCGATCAGTGTGGTCCCGTCGTCGGTGCGGAACAACTCGTCGAGCGCGACGTTGAATTCCTCCTGTCGCGCGTACGGGATACTCACTGGCTCGAAGCCCGACTGGATCAGCGCGCCGGTCATCAGGATCCGGGCGGTGCGCTTGTTCCCGTCGAAGTAGAACTGGGACCGAGTCGCGGAGGCGAAGTACACCAGCGCGCGCGCCCTCGGGTCGTCGAGCGTACCGAGGGCCGCGAGCAGGTTCGTGTAGTCCCCCTGCAGCTGCTCCCCGTTCTCACCGGCCAGGTCGCCCTCGACGGCTCCGCCACTGGCCAGGATCACGTCTCCGCCTCCGAAGACCCTTCCCTCGCCGCGGAAGTGGCCGGACTCGATCGCCTCATGCTGGGCGACCACGCTGTGGATGCGGTCGCTCATCGTCTTGCTGAGCGAGAACGATCGGTCGCGCACGGCATCGATCATCATCTCCATGCCCTCGCTGAGGGCGAGGATCTGCTCCGCCTCCTCGATCTTTTTCCCACCGACCGTGACGCCGTCGAGCAGGGTCTGGACCTGCGGCAGGGTGAACGTGTTGCCCTCGAGAGCGGCCGCGTTCCACACCAGCTCGGGCAGCGACTTCTCGAAGCGGAAGGTCGACCGCTCCACGCTCGACGGCTTGATCAGGTCGAAGTTGATCGCGCCTGGCCGCCAGGTGATGCGGCCCGTCTTCAGCACGCGGGTCGCATCTCCCGCGAAGGGGTCGCGGATGCTTGGTTCGCCCTGCTGACGTGCCCTGTTCTCGGCGGCGCGCTTGGTGAAGTCCGCCGACGTCATGCCCCACTTCTTCGGGGGCTGCTGCTTCTCAGCTATCCGTGTTCACCACCCTTCCGTGATCTCGTTCGCGAGCCCGTCGTAGCCCAGCCCGTGCAGGTCGATGACTGCCTGAATCGGGGACACGATGTTTTGGTGCCACACCTCCGGGCCCATCATGTCGAGGAAGTACGCGTGCATCGTCGGGGCCAGAAGCACTCCGGCAGGCTGATACTCATCCACCTCGCGCAGCGTCGCGGCCAGACGGCCGGCCATTGCGTCGACGTCCGTAGTCCACGCCACCACTGGACCGGGGTCCGGCGCGTGACCGAGGTAGACTCGCGCGGCCGCAACGCCGGAGAGCGCCCCGAGGTTGCGCCCGAGAGCGCTGTTCGCAATCTCGATGATCCTCTCCTGGGGGACCGCAGGTTTCGGTGCGAAGAAGCGAGCCCCCTTGCGGTGCTGCGGCGTCGAGTAGCGACCGGCCAGTTGCAGAAGCTGGGCCGGGTCATCCCCTGCCTGGCGCTGCAGGCGTGAGACCCACTCTGTGATCTCCGCGACCTCGCCGGCGTCCGCCAGTCCGACGCCTTCCAGCTCCTCGAGCTCCGGTGTCGCAGGATCCGCGATCACACGGGCCGCTACAGCGGCCGCAGGATCGCTCGCGGGCACCAGCGCCACATCGAGGTCGTACCCCGCCGCCAGCGCGAGCTCGCGCAGGGTCTCCAGCGTCGGGGAGGTCACCCCCGCGCGCATCCGCTGAATCGTCGTCCGGGCAAGCCCCGTAGCGCGCGCGGTAGCGCTCGGAGTGCTTCCGAGGTCAGCGAGCAGCGTAGGGATGTCCATGCCTAGACTGTAGCAAGCGTGCGGCAGGTGCCGCAAGGATGCGGCAGATGTAGCACTCTTGCTACGCCCCTTTGGGGATGAGAATCGCCGCGATGGCGAGGACGGACTACGCCCGAAGAAGCGAGTGGGCAGACGTACTACCGGTGGCGGAACCAGTACGGCGGCCTGAAGGCCGACGACGCGAAGCGGCTGAAGGACCTCGAGAAGCAGAACGCGAGCTTGAAGCGGCTGCTCGCGGAGGCGGAACTGGAGAAGGCGGCGCTCAAGGAGTTGGCTGAGGGAAACTTCTAGGCTCTGCGGAACTGGCTGCGCGGGTACGCGAAGAAGCACCCGAGGTGGGGATACCGGCGCGCGTACCACGACGCCCGCGGGGAGGGCTGGACGGTCAACCACAAGAAGATCCAGCGGCTGTGGCGTGAGGAGGGCCTGCGGGTTCCGCAGCGGCGGCGGCGCAAACGCGTCGGGTCCTCGACCATCGACGCGCCCGCGGCGGTCGCGCCGAACGTGGTGTGGGCGGTGGACTTCCCGTTCGACTCCGACGAGCAGGGCCGGCCGATCAAGATCTGCTCCATCGTGGATGAGCACACCCGTGAGTGCATCGGCGGGCTCGTGGACCGGTCGATCACCGCGGAGCAGGCTCACCGCTCACCTCGAGGACCTCGTCGCCGAACGCGGCGCCCCGGCGGTGCTCAGATCGGACAATGGGCCGGAGTTCATCAGCGAGGCGATCGCGGACTGGGCCGGCACCCGCACCGGGCTGTTCTACATCCCACCCGGGTCGCCGTGGTGCAACGGGTACGTCGAGTCGTTCAACAGCCGCCTGCGCGACGAGTGCTTGAACATCAACAGCTTCTATTCGCTCCTCCGCGCCCACGTCGTGATCAGCGACTGGAAGACCGAATACAACCCACGACCGCCGGCACTCATCGCTCGGCTACCGAGCACCCGCCGATTACGCTCGGCAGTGCACCCATCACATGGAAACCGACGACTCACAGACGGTCTGGACCTAAGACAATGGGGGCGGCCCACCAGGCCAGCCACCTCAGAGACTCACAGGCGCTTCAGACCGCTCCTCGCGCCGTTTCGATAGCGTGTGCCATTATGGCGCCAAACTCGCATTCGTTGACCTCGTCGCACCGCGCACCATCTGTGGGCATTCTCGCGGTCTTGGCGATTCTCCTGCTCGCACCGATGGTGGCACTCAGCCTGTCGCCCTGGCATGCCAACGCCTCACTCTGGTTTCTGGGGATGCTTCCCGTCGTCATCGGCCTGTTCGCGAACGCGCGTGTGGGCTTCGCGGCTGCGATCGTCACGCCCGTGCTCATGGGGCTCTCCCTGCTTCTGCGCGACCTTCCCATCGTCGGCGCGCTGTACATGGCTGCGGTCGCTGTAGCGACCGGATTCGCGGCTCTGCGCGGATGGAACATGATGCTCTCGTTCGCGGGCCCGCTGTCGGCGTTCGCGCTCATCGGCGACCCTCAGGTCACACTTCCCTCCGGCACCGTGGAGGCCGCTTCGTCGGTGACATCCGGACTGGTCGTCGTCGGGTTCGTGCTCACAGGCGGACTATGGACCGCAGTGTGGGGTCAGTTCGTCATCCGAGCCCTTCGCATGAAGCCGCCGAGGACCTACCCGCTGCATACCGCCGGCTACTACGCCGCCGCGCTAGGTGTCCTCGTCGGCATCGCGACGTACATCGACATGGCCCTGCTCGACGCCGCCGACTCGTGGTGGATGATCCTCACGTTCTACGTCGTCGTCCAGCCCTACTACTCCGACGCCCTCCGGCGAGTCTCCGCGCGCGTCATCGGCACCATTCTCGGCGCACTGCTCGCGGTCGTCGTCGTCACCATGTTCCAGAATCTGCCGGCCGTCATCACCGCGCTCGCGCTGGTGCTGACGATCGGCGCAGCGTGGGCGAACGTGAAGCTCCCATACTGGGCATTCGTCCTGTTCCTCACACCCGCCGTCGTCCTGCAGACCGCAGGAGGCACGGAAGCGATCTTCGACAGCATCGTCGCGCGCGCCGCCTACACGGTCATCGGCGCCGCAGCCGCCATCATCGTTCTGGCAATCGGTCACCGATTCGTCGTGCCCAAGAAGGATCGTCACCATGAACCCGATACCCGAGTCTGACCCCGCGGCAGCCGCGGTCACCGCGGAGTCCGTCACCGGCGCGACGCGGCCCGTCCGGATCGAGCCCCAGACCCATCCATGTCGCGCTCGGCGTCGACGCGCTCGGAGCCGTCGTCGGGCTCGTCCTCGGGCTACTCGCCCCCGCGCCACCACTCGCGGGCGACGGCTCGTTCGGCCACACCGCGACGATCGCCGCCGGCATCGTCGCGGTCGTCGTCGCGACGTTCGGGTACGCGCGAAGACGTGGGTCCGCCGACCAGCAGTGGCGCCGGGATACAGCGCATGGCATCGCTGCTCATGGTCTTCGTCGTGCTCGGCGCCCTCACCGCGATGGTCGAGACTCTCTTCCTCGTCATGGGCATCATGCTCGCCGGCGTTGGACTCGTGCTCGTGAGCGAAAGTCTCATCGTGCACAAAAGCTTCGCCACCGAGATGGTCGTGATGTATCTTCGACCGCTGGGCAGCGGCCCCCGGGCGCGCACTCCTCGGCCTGAGTAGGCGCCCGAACGGAGCCATCTGTCACGTTGGCGACGTATTCTGCCGACCCGTCATCAGGGTCTCTACGAATGCGGTCGCGAACACGTTCTTTCTCATTTCATTCCCACGAGACACTCTCGGGGCACGACGAAAGCCCCGCAATCCCCGTGTTTCCGGGGATCCCGGGGCTTCGACGGTGGCGGTGACGGTGGGATTTGAACCCACGGTAGGTTGCCCTACACAACTTTTCGAGAGTTGCACCTTCGGCCGCTCGGACACGTCACCGCAGACCAGTGTAGGCGAGTCCGATTCAGTGCCGAGGTCGGCGGCGCGGCCGACGGCGGATGTCGGTGGTGCCCCGTAGCGTCGTGGTATGCCCAGCCGGAACGCCTCGACCGCGCCGTTCCGCTGCACCGAGTGCGGGTGGACCACGGCGAAGTGGGCGGGCCGCTGCGGCGAGTGCCAGCAGTGGGGCACCGTGGTGGAAGCCGCGCAGCGGCCGGGCGTGCGCGGCCTGGTGCCGGTCGCTCCGTCTCCGGGCCGGGCCGCCCGACCGATCACCGCGTTCGCTGCGACCGCCGCTCCACACCATCCCACCGGGGTGGGCGAGTTCGATCGCGTGCTCGGCGGCGGGATCGTGCCGGGCGCGGTCGTGCTGCTGTCGGGCGAGCCCGGGGTCGGGAAGTCGACGCTGCTCCTGGAGGTCGCCGCCCGCGCCGCACGGCAGGGCCGACGCGTGCTGTACGTCAGCGCAGAGGAGTCCACGGCGCAGGTGCGCCTCCGTGCCGAACGCACCGGCGCGCTGCATGACGACCTGTTCCTCACCGCGGAGACCGACCTGGCCGCCCTCGTCGGCCACGTCGACGACGTCGCGCCGGATCTGCTCGTGGTCGACTCGGTGCAGACGATGGCCTCGCCGCTCAGCGAGGGGCTCCCGGGTCATCCGGGTCAAGTGCGTGAGGTCGCCACGACCCTGGTGCGGATCGCGAAGGAACGAGATCTGCCCGTGCTGCTGGTCGGGCACGTCACAAAGGACGGCTCGATCGCCGGTCCTCGCCTGCTGGAGCATCTGGTCGACGTGGTGTGCCAGTTCGACGGCGACCGGCAGACGTCGCTGCGGTTCGTGCGCTCCTCGAAGAACCGGTTCGGCCCCACCGACGAGGTCGGATGCTTCGAGATGACCGGAGACGGCATCGCCGAGGTTCCCGACCCTTCCCGACTGTTCCTCGGCTCGGGTGATCCGGTCAGCGGGACGTGCGTGACCGTGGCTCTCGAGGGACGTCGCGCGCTGCCGGTCGAGATCCAGGCGCTCGTCGTCGCGTCCGGAGCGCCCAACCCGCGACGGGTCGTCAACGGCGTGGACGGGTCGCGGGTCGCGATGATCCTCGCGATTCTCGAGCGCCGCGCGAACCTGCCCCTGGGTGCGCGGGACGTGTACGTGTCCACGGTGGGCGGGATGCGGGTCACCGAGCCGGCCGCCGACCTGGCGATCGCGCTCGCCATCGCGAGCGCCGCGACCGATACCCCGCTGCCACGCGCGGCGGCCGCGGTCGGCGAATTGAGCCTGACCGGGGAGATCCGGGGAGTGGCGCAGCGTGCGCAGCGGAACGCGGAGGCGGCCCGGCTGGGCTATTCGGAGATGCTGGATGCCGCCACCTCGGACGTGGCATCCGCGCTCGCCCGTTTCGGCATCCGACCGCGCGCCGGGCGGTAGCACTCAGGCCACGAAACCGCGGATCAACGCTTCGGATGCGGCGACGTGCTCGAGCATCGCCGCCTCGGCGCCGTCCGGTCGCCCCTCCACGATCGCTGCCACGATGCGGGCGTGCTGGTCCTCGGAGTGCGCGATCGCCCGCGGGAGCAGGGGGAACGCGTCCAGCCATGCGTTCACCTGCGCCCGGTTCTCCGCGATCAGGGGCAGCAGCGAGGGGATGCCGGCGGCCTCCGCGATGGCCAGATGCAGCAGCGAGTCGGACCGCCGGTAGTCCGCGAGTTCCGCCGCGCGCGTCTGCTCCAGCATCCGGGGGAGCGTCTCCCGTGCGAACGATCCGGTGCCCGTGGCGGCGGCGCGCGCGGCGCCGCCTTCCAGCACCCGCCGCATCCCGAGAACGTCCTCGATCATGCGGATGCTGGCGCCGGGGGGAGCATCGGAGGGCGGGACCGGATCGGCGACGAACGTGCCGCCGTACCGCCCGCGCCGCGGCACGACGATGCCGGCATCGGCGAGCTCGCGGATCGCCTCACGCACGGTATCCCGGCTGACGCCCAGCATCGACGCGAGTGCGCGTTCGGCGGGCAGCGCCTCCCCGGGTGCCACCACCCCAACCCGGATCGTCTGCACGATGCGCGACACCGTGTCCTCGAGCGCGTTGGTCCGTCGCACCGGCCGGTACACGGCTCGGCGCACCTGCTCCAGCGGCTCGCTCACGCGCGCCACCACCGCCGCCGGACCGTCACAGCGGCGTGACGTAGGCGTTCGTGATTCCGCCGTCGACCACGAACGCGGTGGCGGTGACGAAGGAGGCGTCGTCGGACGCGAGGAACGCCACCGCGGCGGCGATCTCCTCGGGTTCGGCGAAACGGCCCATCGGCACGTGCACGAGGCGGCGCTGGGCGCGCGCCGGATCCTTCGCGAACAGCTCCTGGAGCAACGGCGTGTTCACCGGTCCCGGGCACAGCGCGTTGACACGGATGCCGCGGCGGGCGAACTGGACCCCGAGTTCCCGCGTCATCGCCAGTACGCCGCCCTTGGAGGCGGTGTACGAGATCTGCGAGGTGGCCGAACCCAGCAGCGCGACGAACGAGGCCGTATTGATGATGGACCCGCGTCCGGCAGGAACCATGTGCCGCAGCGCCGCCCGGCAGCACAGGTAGACGCTCTTCAGGTTCACGTCCTGCACCCGCTCCCACGCCGGAAGCTCGGTGGTCTCGATCGAATCGTCGTCGGCGGGGGAGATGCCGGCGTTGTTGAAGGCCACGTCCACCCGGCCGTACTCCGCGGCGACCCCGTCGAAGAGCGCGTCGACCGATACTCGATCCGCGACGTCGACAGGACGGAAGGCGCAGCCGACGCTCCGCGCGGCCGCCTCACCCGCGTCGCGGTCGAGGTCGGCGATCACGACCACTGCCCCTTCGACAGTGAATCGCCGCGCCGCGGCCAGTCCGATTCCGCTCGCCCCGCCGGTCACGATCGCCACCCGGTCGGCGAGCCGCCGTGTCAGATCCATCTCATTCCTCTCCCGGGTCCGGCCCCGGCCGTCATGGCTGTCCGCTGGCGTAGAACACGTTCTTGGTCTGGGTGAAGTGCTCAGCGGCATCCGGCCCGAGTTCCCGCCCCAGGCCCGACGCCTTCATTCCGCCGAACGGGGTCGCGTAGCGCACGGACGCATGGGAGTTCACCGACAGGGTCCCGCTCGCGACGGCGCGCGAGACCCGCAGTGCGCGGCCGAGGTTCTCGGTCCAGATGGAGCCCGCGAGCCCGTAGACGGTGCCGTTGGCCAGTTCGATCGCTTCGGCCTCGTCCTCGAACGGGATCACCGCGACGACAGGGCCGAAGACCTCCTGCTGCGCGATCCGGTCCCCAGGGCGTGCCAGCACCACGGCCGGCGCGAACCAGAAGCCGTCACCGCCGGGGGCCGTGCCGCGGAATGCGATGTCACAGCCGTCCAGGAACGAGGCCACCCTCTCGCGGTGCGCAGCGGAGATGAGCGGACCCATCTCGGTATCCTCCGACGCCGGATCCCCGACTCGCCACGACGCCACGGCCGGCTCCAGCAGGTCGAGAAACCGGTCGTACACCGACCGCTGCACGAGGATGCGGCTGCGGGCGCAGCAATCCTGGCCGGCGTTGTCGAACACGGATGCCGGAACGGTCGCCGCCGCGCGTTCGAGGTCGGCGTCGGCGAACACGATGTTCGCGCTCTTGCCTCCGAGCTCCAGGGTCGCCGGCTTCAGCATCCGGGCGCATCCCTCCGCGACCGCAGCACCGACCTCGGTGGACCCCGTGAAGACCACCATCCGCACATCGGGGTGGGTCACGAACCGGTCGCCGACCACCGATCCCTGTCCGGGAAGCACCTGGAACAGATTCTCCGGAATGCCGGCCTCCAGGGCAAGTTCTCCCAGCCGCATCGCGGTCAGGGGCGTGAGCTCGGCAGGTTTGAGCACCACCGCGTTCCCCGCGGCCAGCGCGGGCGCGAACCCCCAGGAAGCGATCGTCATCGGGAAGTTCCACGGCACGATCACACCGACCACTCCGTAAGGCTCGTGATAGGTGATGTCCACTCCGCCGGCGACCGGGATCTGCCGTCCCGCGAGGCGTTCAGGGGCGGCGGCGTAGTACTCCAGCACCTGTGCGACGTGGCGGGCCTCCCCCCGTGCCGCCTGGATCGGGTGGCCGGAGTTGCGCACCTCCAGCGCCGCCAACTCCTCGACGTGCACCGCGACATGGCGCGCGAACCGCCGCAGCGCGTCAGCGCGCGACGCGGGCGACTCCGCAGCCCAGGCGCGCTGGGAGGTCATCGCGCGTGCGACCGCTCGATCCACGTCGGCGACGCTGGTGCGAGCGACCTCCGCGAAGGGGCGTCCGCTGGCGGGGTCGATGATCGGGGTGACGGTCATCACACAGCCTCACGGGCGATGGGGCGCCGAGCGCGAGCGCCTGCTGCGGCGGCCACGAGGCCTTCGAACAGGCGAAGATTCTCGTCTTCCTCCGGGTGCCACTGCACCGCAACGAGGAATGAGTCTCCTGCGCTTTCCAGTGCCTGCACCAGGCCGTCCGCGCTGCGCGCGGCGACCACGAGCCCGTCGCCGACCCGGTCGGCGCCCTGGTGGTGGTAGCTGCGGATGTCGGCGCGTCCCGCTCCGATCAGTCCGGCCAGCCGTGTCCCCCGTGCCACCTCGACGGTGTTGGTGGCGAACCGACCGCCGCCGAGTCGGTAGCGGTCGGCGCCGAACACGTCCGGCAGATGCTGGTGCAGCGTTCCCCCGAACGCCACATTGATCAGTTGCAGTCCACGGCAGATCCCGAGCACCGGAATGGCGCGGTCAAGCGCGTGTCGCAGCAACGCGAACTCCCACGCGTCCCGGTCCGGCCGCGGCGGATCCGTCGCGGGATGGCGATCAGCCCCGTACAACTCCGGCTGCACATCCGGACCGCCCGTGAGAATGACCGCGTCGAGCCCGTCCAGTGCGGCGGACGCGGCCGCGTCCACCGCAGGCTGGGGGGGCAGCAGAACCGCGGCGGCGCCGCAGGCGGTGACGTGTTCGACGTACTGTGCGGGCAGGAATGACGCACGCACGTCCCAGACGCCCTGACGCGCCTGCTCCAGATAAGTGGTCAGGCCCACGACAGGCCGCATGTCAGAGCCGCTCGAAGCCACGGACCCGCTCCCAATCGGTGACGGCCGCGTCGAAGGCCTGCACCTCGATGCGCGCCTGGTGGAGGTAGTGCGCGACGACCTCGTCGCCGAATGCGGCGCGCGCCACCTCGGACTGCTCAAACAACTCGGCCGCCTGTCGGAGGGTGGTTGGCAGTGCCGCAGAGGCGGCGGTGTACGCGTTGCCGGTCGTCGGGGGCGGCAGCGGCAGCTCGTTCTCGACGCCGTGCAGACCGCCGGCGATGATGGCCGCGATCGCAAGATACGGGTTGACGTCACCCCCGGGCACCCGGTTCTCGATGCGCAGGCTGGAGCCGCGGCCCACGACCCGTAGCGCGCAGGTGCGGTTGTCGATGCCCCAGGCGACGTTTGTGGGAGCGAACGACCCCGCCGCGTATCGCTTGTACGCGTTGATGGTCGGCGCGTACAGCAGCGTGAACTCCGGCACAGTGGCCAGTACCCCCGCGAGCCAATTCTCCATGAAGGGACTGAAGCCGTACTCGCCGTTGCCGGCCATCACCGGCTCGCCGTCGCCGGTGCGAACGGACAGGTGGATGTGGCAGCTGTTGCCCTCCCGCTCGTCGAATTTCGCCATGAACGTCAGCGACTTGCCGTGACGGTCCGCGATCTCCTTCGCACCGTTCTTATACAGGGTGTGGTTGTCGGCGGTCTGCCCCGCCTCGGCATAGCGGAACGCGATCTCCTGCTGGCCCCGGTTGCACTCACCCTTCACGCCTTCGCAGTACATCCCGGCGCCGTCCATCCCCCTTCGGATGTCGCGCAGCAGCGGCTCGAGTCGAGTGGTCGCGGTCAGGTTGTAGTCGACGTTGTAGTCGGTGGCCGGGGTCAGGTCGCGGTAGCCGCGCCGCCACGCATCCCGGAATGTGTCTTCGAAGACGATGAACTCGAGCTCGGTGCCCGCCATCGCCTGCAGGCCGCGCGCAGCCAGCCGTTCTCGCTGGCGGGTGAGGATCGTGCGGGGCGCGGGGGCGACGTCGCTGCCGTCGCTCGTGCGCAGGTCCGCGAACACGAGCGCCGTGCCGGGCTGCCAAGGCAGTGTCCGGAGCGTGGACAGATCCGGCGCCAGCATCATGTCTCCGTATCCCCGCTCCCATCCCGACATCGCGTACCCGTCCACGGTGTTCACGTCCACGTCCACCGAGAGCAGGTAGTCGCAAACCTCCGCGCCGTGGGGCAGCACCTCGTCGCGCCACATCCTGCCGGTCACGCGCTTGCCTACCAGCCTGCCCTGGGCGTCCGGGAACGCGACGATCACGGTGTCGATCTCGTCCGCCGCGATCGCCGCGTCCAGGCGGGCGGGCGTGAGAGTTCCGGCCATATCGCGATCCTCCGGATCAGTGAGAACGACTTCCTTCCTAAAGGTAGACGCAGCAGTCCTTTAGACGCCACAATCATGCGAACGGCGAGCGTCGCCGCGCCCCGTGCCATCCGACGTTCATGGAGGACCCATGTCCGAGAGCACCGATTACCGCACCGTCGCCGGCGCGACCTACACCCGGGCCGGCCAGGGATACTTCGCCAAACGGACCCTGAAGCGGTCCGCCGGGATCTGGGGCCTGTGGGGGCTCGCGGTCGCCGCGGTGATCTCGGGGGACTTCTCCGGGTGGAACTTCGGGATCGACTTCGCCGGGTTCGGCGGGATGCTGATCGCATTCGCGATCCTCGTCGTCATGTACTACGGGATGATCTTCTCGATCGGCGAGATGGCGGCGGCGATGCCGCACACCGGCGGGGCGTACTCCTTCGCGCGCAGCGCCATGGGCCCGTGGGGCGGTCTGGTCACCGGCGCGGCGGAGACGATCGAATACGTCGCGACCACGGCGGTGATCGTGTATTTCTCCGCGTCCTACGCCGACTCCATCACCGCAGAACTGTTGGGATTCTCGATGCCCGCGTGGGTCTGGTGGCTGATCCTCTACACCGTGTTCGTGCTGCTGAACGCGTCCGGCGCGGGCATCTCGTTCACCTTCGCCATCGTCGTGTCGCTCATCTCGATCGGCATCATCGCGGTCTTCTCGGTGATGGCGATCTTCTCCGGCGCGTTCTCCTGGTCGAACCTGTGGGACATCGCACCCGACCCGGGCCAGACCGCGTTCCTGCCGCACGGGGTCCTGCCGATCCTGTTCGCGCTGCCCTTCGCCATGTGGTTCTTCCTCGGAATCGAGGAGCTTCCCCTGGCCGCCGAGGAGGCGCACAACCCCGTCAAGGACATTCCGCGAGCCGGATTCTGGGCGCGCGGGACGTTGATCGTCACCGGTCTGCTGGTGCTCTTCCTCAACACGGGCGTTGTGGGAGCCGAGGCGACCGGCACCGCGGTGGAGCCGCTGCTGGACGGGTTCCGCGCGATCGTCGGCGACGGCGCGGCGGCGGTGCTCGCGCTGTTCGCCCTCGTGGGTCTGCTCGCCTCCCTGCAGGGGATCATGTTCGCTTACGGGCGCAACATGTACTCGCTGTCCCGCGCCGGATACTATCCGCGGTGGCTGTCGCTGACCGGCCGGCGCCAGACCCCGTGGATCGCCCTGATCGTGGGCGCGGCCCTCGGCTTCGTGGCCCTGGCCGTCCTGGACGGGCTGGCAGGCCTGAACGAGCAAGCGGGCGCCGTTGCCGGCGCGATCGTGCTGAACATCGCCGTGTGGGGGGCGGTGCTCGCCTACGTTCTGCAGATGGTGTCGTTCGTGATCCTGCGCCGCACGTACCCGAATGCGCATCGACCGTATCGCAGCCCGTGGGGGGTGACCGGGGCGGTGGTCGCCGCCGTGATCGCGGGACTGATCTTCCTCGGGTTCCTGCTGAACCCGACCTTCCTGCCCGCGATCGTCGCGATCGTGGTGATCTACGCCGTGATCCTGCTCGGCTTCGCGCTCCATTACCGTCATCGGCTGGTTCTGTCGCCCGAGGAGGAGTATGCGCTGTCGGGCGGGGCGCACGGCGACCCGCAGGCGGAGGGCTACGACGCGATGGAGGAGGAGATCTTCGACGGGGAGGCCACGCCGACGGCGGACACTGCGGATCAGTAGAGCAGGAACTGCGCGGTGCCGGTGGAGCGGATGCCGCCGATCTCGACGGCGAGGTGGTAGGAGGCTCCGCCTCCAGCCGCCCGCTGCCGGTTCGGGTCCTGGCAGGTGGCGACCGCTGACCGGGTGCGATCCCACACCAGCGGCGCGGCGCTGGTGACCTCCTGACCCGCCGACAGCGTGACGACCATGTCGCTCGGCTCGGTCTGGCAGTCGGTCGACCGCCACCAGACGTCGTCGCCGCTGGTGATCGTGAACGACTGAGCCGCGGTTCCGACGTTGATGGAGCAGTCGGATGCGGAGCCGTTGCGCAGCCGGATCGACAGCTGCGGGTTCTGGTCCGCCGCGTAGGTGGCCTGGTCGGTGATCGCCTCCACGGTCACCTCAGGCGCTGCGCACACCGGCAGCGCCTGCGCGGACGGGGTCGGGTCCGGCGCGACCGTGGCGGACGCGGTCGGGTCGGGCGTGGCCGTCGCGCCCGGACTCGTCGAGTCGGGCGTCGCAGCGGTCATGGTGCTGACGGGGCGGGGAAGCGCACCGCCCTCGGCGCCGTCGGCGCGCCACGGCTGCGCGATCAGGACCCAGACGAGAGCTCCCACGGCCAGGACCGCGAGCAGCACCATCAGCCTGCGGCGCCGGTACACCGCGGCCGACCGGCGACGACCGCTCGTGGGAGTCACGCCATCAGGCTACGGCGGGCGCCCCGCGCAGCGTCGGCGGCGAGCCGGCTCACAGCGTCTTCAGCATCCGTGTGTTGCCGAGCGTGTTCGGTTTGACGTGGGCGAGGTCGAGGAACTCCGCCACGCCCTCGTCCGGGCTGCGCACCAGCTGCGAGTAGACGTCAGGGTCGACCACGTGTTCCCCGATGGGCGCGAAGCCGTGCCGACGGAAGAACTCCACCTCGAACGTGAGGCAGAACAGTCGCCGCAGCCCGAGCGCGCGCGCGCCGTCCTCGAGGCGCTCGACGATCGCCGACCCGACACCCCGGTGCAGCCACTCGTCCGCGACGATGAGGGTGCGGATCTCGCCCAGGTCCTCCCACATCACGTGCAGCGCGCCGCACCCGATGACGGCGCCGGCCTCGTCCTCCGCGACCAGGAACTGCTGCACGGACTCGTACAGCACCACGAGATCCTTGCCGAGCAGGATGCGGCGGCGCGCGTACGGTTCCAGCATCCGGTAGATGCTGCGCACGTCCCCCGCGATGGCGGGCCGGACGTGGAACTTCGACACCCGACCACCCTACGACCGCACCTCGACGGCGGTCAGCCGCCGTTCCGGATGCGGCGCCCGAGCAGCTCGCCGACGAGCACCGCCGACGCGTACGGGCCGCGCGAGGGCACCACGGGAAGGATCGACGTGTCGGCGACGCGGAGCCCGTCGACGCCGTGCACACGGCCGGCGCCGTCGACGACGGCACCCATCGGCGCGGTGGCGCACATGTGCACGGCGGTTCCCAGGCGGGTGCGCACCCAGGTGTCCAGGGCGGCGTCGTCCGCGGCGGTCGTCGCATCCAACTCCGTCGGCCTCGCGCCCAGGCGCGCGAAGCCGCTGGCGCCGAGCATCGCGAGTGCGAGGCGCACCCCGAAACGCATCCGGGCCCTGTCGGCCTCCGCCTCCAGATAGCGGTATTCCAGCCGTGGCGGCGCGAGCGGATCGGAACTCTCCAGCGTCAGCGTTCCGCGAGCGACGGGCGTCTGCAACCCGACGATGAGGTGCAGTTCGTCGCCGTGCGGGATCCAGGATGCCGGTCCGCCGGTGAGGAGGTAGCCGAGGGTCTTGACTGCCAGCAGGATCTCCAGGTCTCCGTCCGGGTGCAGGCGCCGTCCTCCGGACGAATCCAGGTTCAGCGCGGTAGGGAACGCGAACCGCTCGCGAGGATCCTCGATGCGCTCCCGCGCCTGCCACGCGAGGGAGATCTCGGGATGGTCGCTGAAACCCGTTCCGACGGGCAGGTCCGCGATGGGGTCCACCCCGACCGCCCGCAGGTCCTCGGACGGACCGATGCCGCTGCACAGCAGGATGTGGGCGCTGCCCACTGCGCCGGCGCACAGCACCACCTCGTCCGCGTCGATCGGTCCCGCGTCGGTCTCCACACCGACCACCCGGCCGGCATGCACCCGCACCCGCAGCACGCGGATCCCGCCCCGGATGACGAGGTTGGGGCGCGAGCGCGCACCGACGAGGTAGGCGAGGGCGGTGTTGACCCGGACGCCGTCCACGATGGTGGCAGGAACCGGCCCGGCGCCGGGTTCTCCGATCGCATTCTTGTCCGGCTCGGGCGGAAAGCCGAGCTCCCCCGCCGCGTCGAGGAAGGCCCGGGACGCCGGGTTGGTCTGCGGGGGGCGCTGCACGGGAACCGGGCCGGCATCGCCGTGACCGGGCCGGCCGCCGAAGTCCCGATCGGTCTCCAGAGCCGCCATCACCGGCTGCACCGCCCCCCACGACCAGTCGTCGCCGCCGGCCGCCTCCCACGCGGCCACGTCGCCGGGCCGGGCTCGCACGAAGTAGCCGCCGTTGATCGCGCTGGATCCGCCGAGGATCCGGCCGCGCACCACTGTGTAGGGCAGCTCGGGGGTGAGCTGAGCGGGGTAGCTCCAGTTCGCCGGATGGCCCGGCATCGCCGCTTGCACACTGGAGGCATCCAGGATGTCGGCGTCGAACCGGCTGTCGGCCCGCCCCGCCTCCAGCAGTATCACCTCACGGCCGGGGTCCTCGCTGACGCGAGCGGCAAGCGCGGCGCCGGCGGCGCCGCCGCCGACCACCAGGATGCGGCTCATCCGCGGTCACCGGCGAAGACCGCCTCGGTGCGCCGGAAGGACTCGTCCAGAAGCGCGGTCAGGTCGGCGTCCTCCTCACGCAGCCAGCGCTCGTAAGTGGCCAGACACACGCCCAGGCACGCCCACGCCACGCTCTGCGGCCGGAGGGCGTCAGGCGCGTCGCCCGATCGGGAGGCGACGTACTCCGCGACCACCTGCCGCCACGCCGCGTAGCGGAGCGTGGAGTGCGCCACCAGGGTGGGAACGTTCAGGAGCAGCCACATCCGCTGTCGGTGGAAGGGCATCTCCGCCGCCGGGAAGGTGTTGAAGGCGATCACCGCTCGGCGCAGTCCCTCCCGAACCGGGACGTCCGTCGGCAGCGACGACAGGACGATGCGGAACTGCGCCAGCATCCCGTCGAACTCCCCCCATGCCAGGTCGTTCTTGGAGGGGAAATACCGGAACAGGGTGCGGCGGCCGATCCCGGCTGCCGCGGCGATCTCATCGACCGTGGTGCCTTCGAAGCCCCTCTCGACGAACATCCGCAGCGCGATGTGGCTCAGCTCTCCGTGGGTGGTCGCCGGCGCCCGGCCGGGGCGCGGACGACGCGCGCCGCTGTCGACGGTCCCATCGGCCACATCGCCTCACCCTCCGCCGGCCGCCCGGCCTGGATCCATCCTCTTCCATTCGGCACTCGGTGTCATTAGTATCGGGTGCACCCGGGTCCGGCCCGGGCTGCCACGTCGCTGTGAAGGAGCATGCCATGGGTCCGAACGAGGTCGTCGCAGGCGCGGAGCCGATGATCGAAGCCGATTCGCTGGTCGAGGAGGTCTCGATCGACGGCATGTGCGGCGTGTACTGATCCGCATGGACGCGCAGACCGCGTGGCGGCTGCACCCTCAGGTCTCGGTGAGACCCGAATCGTTCGGCGCGCTGCTGTACCACTTCGGGACGCGGAAGCTCTCGTTCTTGAAGGACCGCACCCTTCTGAGCATCGTGGAGCGCTTGGACTCCAGCCCTGACATCACCGCGGCTCTGGATGCCGCGGGCGTCCCCGACGCCGAGCGGCCGCGGTACCTGCGGGCTCTCGACACCCTCGCCCACTCCCACATGATCGAGGAGAGAGCCGCATGACTCTGCTCACCCCGCCCGCTCCCACTCGCCTGGTCGACCATTTCGAGCGCGGGTTGGACGCGCCGATCTGCCTGACGTGGGAATTGACGTACGCCTGCAACCTGTCGTGTGTGCACTGCCTGTCCAGTTCCGGCCGCCGGGACCCGCGGGAGCTGTCCACCGAGGAGTGCAAGGCGGTGATCGACGAACTCGAGCGGATGCAGGTGTTCTACGTGAACATCGGGGGCGGCGAGCCCACCGTGCGGTCCGACTTCTGGGAGATCGTCGACTACGCCACGAGCCACCACGTGGGCGTGAAGTTCTCCACGAACGGCGTGAAGCTGACCCCCGAGGTCGCCCGCCGGCTGGCGGCCAACGACTATGTCGACGTGCAGATCTCCCTCGACGGCGCCACCGCCGACGTCAACGACGCGATCCGAGGGCCGCGGTCCTACGAGACCGCGATGACGGCGATGCAGAACCTGGCGGATGCGGGGATGCGGGGCTTCAAGCTGTCGGTCGTGTGCACGCGCACCAACATCCCCCAGCTCGACGAGTTCAAAGCCATCGCGGACCGTTACGGCGCGCAGCTGCGACTGACCCGGCTGCGACCGTCCGGACGCGGCGCAGACGTGTGGGACGATCTGCATCCCACCGCCGAGCAGCAGCGCGAACTGTACGACTGGCTGGTCGCTCACGGGGACCAGGTGCTCACGGGCGACTCCTTCTTCCACCTCTCGGCATACGGCGCCCCGCTGCCGGGCCTGAACCTCTGCGGCGCCGGTCGCGTGGTGTGCCTGATCGACCCGATCGGCGACGTGTACGCGTGCCCGTTCGCCATCCACGACGAGTTCCTCGCTGGCAACGTCCGCGCCGAGGGCGGCTTCGAGACCGTCTGGCGCGAGTCCGAGCTTTTCCGCCGGCTCCGCGAGCCCCAGACCGGCGGCGCCTGCGCCTCGTGCAGCTTCTACGACTCCTGCAAGGGCGGCTGCATGGCGGCGAAGTTCTTCACCGGCCTTCCCCTCGACGGCCCCGACCCCGAATGCGTGCAGGGGTACGGTGCCGAATTGCTCGCGGGCAGGCCCGAAGACCAGACGAAGCCCTCCCACGCGACCGACCATTCCCATCTCACCACCCCGCCTCGGCCCCGCTCCGGCGCAGGACCGGTGCGGCTCACCCTCAGCCGCCGCAACGACATCGCCGCTCCCCCCGTGAGCGCCTGCGCGGAAGACCCGCTCGCCGGCTTCATCGCGCCCGCGCTCGCGGTACCCGAAACGACCGGCGCCGACCGGTAGCCGGCACAGGAGGCACTCCGACACCACCCGACCCGACCGACCGGAGCGCCCCCACCCCAGTGGCGGCCGTCCGGGTGCCCGACGCGTTCGCGAGGTTCGGGGTGCGCGGGATCGAGGATCCCGAGACAACAGGAGGAAACAATGGCTGGTCAGCTGGAAGGCAAGGTCGCCTTCATCACCGGCGCGGCGCGTGGGCAGGGACGCTCGCACGCCATCCGACTGGCGCAGGAGGGCGCCGACATCATCGCAGTGGACATCTGCGCGCAGATCGACTCCGTGCCGTACCCGATGTCCACGCCGGACGATCTGGCCGAAACGGTGCGGCAGGTGGAGGCGCTGGATCGCCGCATCCAGGCATCGCAGGCCGACGTGCGAGACCGCGCCGCGCTGCAGGCGGCGTTCGACGCGGGTGTGGCATCCGTGGGTCCGGTGGACATCGTGCTCGCCAACGCGGGCATCAGCACCCATGTCGTTGCGACCGACTGCGCAGGAGTGGCAGGACGTGATCGACGTCAACCTCACCGGCGTCTACAACACCGTCGAAACAGCGAAGCGCCTCGATGATCGAGCGCGGACAGGGCGGCGCGATCGTCCTCACCAGTTCCACCGCGGGCCTGAACGGCATCGGCGGGAACACCCCCGGGGGCCTGGGTTACACCGCCGCCAAGCACGGCGTGGTGGGCCTGATGCGCAGCTACGCCAACTACCTGGCTCCGCACCGCATCCGCGTCAACACCGTGCACCCCACGGGCGTGAACACGCCCATGGTCGTGAACGACGCCCATGCAGGAGTGACCTCCAGGCGGATCCATCGATGGGGCAGGCGATGGCCAACGCCCTACCGGTGGACATGGTCGAGCCGGTGGACATCTCGAACGCGATCCTGTGGCTCGTTTCTGACGCCGCCCGGTACGTCACGGGCGTCACCCTGCCGGTGGATGCCGGCTTCACCAACAAGAAGTGACGACGACGTCACGACATCGAAGGAGATGACAATGGGAAGACTGGACGGAAAGGTCGCCTTCATCACGGGGGCGGCGCGCGGGCAGGGACGCTCGCACGCCATCCGGATGGCACAGGAGGGTGCCGACATCATCGCGGTCGACCTCGCCGCGCAGATCGATACCGTGCCCTATGCCATGGCCACACCGGCCGACCTGGACGAGACGGTGCGGCAGGTCGAGGCGTTGGACCGGCGGATCGTGGCGAGCATCGCCGACGTCCGCGACTATGACGCTGTCAAGTCCGCACTCGACGCGGGCGTGGCCCAGCTGGGCCACCTCGACATCGTCAGCGCCAACGCCGGGATCGAGTCGTTCGCGCCGGCCGAGCAGCTGACGGAACAGCAGTTCACGGACATGCTGCAGGTGAACCTGATGGGAGTGTGGCACGCGGCCAAGGCCGCCGTGCCGCACCTGCGTGCGGCCGGCGGCGGTTCGATGATCTTCACGAGTTCGATGGCGGGCCTGGCGCCGCTGGCCAACAACGCTCACTACGTCGCCGCCAAGCACGGTGTCGTCGGCCTGATGCGCACGATGGCGGTCGAGTTGGCGGCGGACAACATCCGTGTCAACACCGTCAACCCCACGATGGTCAATACCGACATGGTGCAGAACGAGTTCACGTACAAGCTGTTCCGCCCCGACCGTGAGAACCCGACGGTGGAGGAGTTCGCCGAGGCCGGAGCCGCTCTCAACCTGCTCCCGATCGCGTGGGTCGAGCCGGTGGATGTGTCCAATGCCGTGCTGTGGCTGGCGTCGGACGAAGCCCGCTATGTCACCGGGATCACCCTTCCCGTCGACGCGGGTGCGTTGCTGAAGTGAGAGAGGACATGTCTCGGTGACGGGAACGACGCCACCTACCGTGACGGACGCGGAGACGCTGCTGCGCAACCGTGACCGGATCGCTGAGCGGCTCGTGGGCCGCGAGCGTGAGTTGGAGCTCACGCTCGCGGCCGTCGCCGCCGGCCGCGACATCGTGCTGGAAGGGCCGCCGGGCACGAGCAAGACCACGATGCTGACGGCCATCACCCAGGAGTGGGGCATCCCGCTCCTGTTCGTGGAGGGCAACGCCGACCTGACTCCGGCGAAGCTGGTGGGCCACCACAATCCCGCCCGGGTGCTGCGCGAGGACTACTCGGCCGAGAACTTCGTGCCCGGACCCCTGGTCGAGGCGATGCAGCAAGGCGGCTTCCTGTACATCGAGGAGTTCAACCGGGCCCCCGAGGACACCTTGAACACGCTGCTGACGGCGATGGCCGACCGGGCGATCACGGTGCCGCGGGTCGGCACCATCCGCGCGCTGCCGACGTTCCGGGTCATCGCCTCGATGAACCCGTACGACAACATCGGCACCACCCGGCTGTCCACGAGCGTGCACGACCGACTCAACCGCCTCGCCGTGGACTACCAGGACGCCGACGCGGAGGAGAGCATCGTGCGGCTGCGCACCGGCGCCGCCGGCGCGCTCGGCGAGCGCCTGACCGCCGACGCGGTCGCGGTCACCCGCGCCACCCGTCAGCATCCGGACGTGCGTCAGGGATCGAGCGTCCGAGGCGCGATCGACACAACCCTCGTTGCGAGCAGGCTCGCCCAGTTGCGCGGACTGGAGGATCCTGAGGACCCGGCCTATCCCGAGCTCGTGTACGACGCGATGATCGTGGCCCTCTCCGGCAGGATCCACCTCGACGAGGCCGCCGAGACCACCCCGGAGCGGGTGCTGCGGGAGATCTGGGAGGACCGCTTCATCCTGGAACCCCACCAGGCGGCGCCCGGGTGAAGGGAGGTCGCCGCCGACTCGCCGCTGCGTTCGGGCCGTACCCGGCCGTCGAAGGGCGCGGGTGCGCCGCTGCGCCGGAACCCGAAGCAGCTCGACGAGGAACCCACCGTGTTCGACGTGTCCGGACGATCCGGGAGCGTCCTGCGCGCCTCCGGGCCGGGAAGGCGCGCCCCGGCGCCGGCGATGGGTTCGCCCGCACCGGCGGAGACCGATGAGCCGGCGGCGCTCGTGACCCTCGGCGAGGAGAGCGCCCAGGTCGAGCCGGCGGTGCGGGCGCGGGCGCGTCAGATCGCCGCCCGGCTCGCGGTGCGCCGTCCCCGCCACGACGTCACCGCCCGCCGAGGCTCGGGAGCGCTCCTGAGTCTGCCCTATCGGGGGTCGTCCGACGAGATCGATCTGGACCGGACCATCGAGGTGCTCGCCGAGCATCCGGTGCCGGAGGACGAGGACATCTTCGTGCGGGAGCGGATGCGCACGCAGCGTTCCGTGATGCTGCTGGTCGACGTGTCGGGATCGATGAAGGGCGAACGCATCCGCACCGCCGCCGCGACGGTCGGGGCGCTGTCGAGTGAGCTGGAACATGACGCGCTCGGTGTGATCGCATTCTGGTCGGATGCCGCCATCGTCCTGAATCTCGGTGACCCGATCGCCCCGGACGAGCTGCTGGACCGGATCCTGCGGATCCCCGCGCGCGGCCTGACCAACGTGGCGTTCCCGCTCGAACTGGCCGCCGCGCAGCTGGCCCGGGTCCCCGCCCGGGATGCGCGCGCCCTGCTGCTGTCGGACTGCGTGCACAACGCCGGGCCCGATCCCCGGCCCCTGGCCGCGCGGCTGCCGCGGCTGGACGTGCTGCTGGACGCCACCGGGGAGAAGGACATCGAGCTCGGCCGCGAACTGGCGGCCCGCGGACGCGGGAAGTGCCGGATCGTGCACGGCTACCGCGACGTGGCGCCCGCGATATCGGATATCTTCAGCAGCCGCTGATCCCACCCGTCCAGACTGGACATCACAGACAAGAGAGAGGACACCCCCATGCAATGGCCATGGCGGCAGAACCCCTGGTTCGAGACAGTGACCGAAGCGCAGCGGCGCGCACAGCGCCGGCTGCCCCCGTCCGTGTACGCGGCACTGGTCGCCGGTTCGGAGCGGGGGCGCACCCCGCAGGACAACACCGACGCGTTCGGTGAGCTGGAATTCGCGCCGCATGTGGCCGGCCATCAGCCGGTGCGAGACCTGTCCACCACCGTCCTCGGCATCCCGATCTCCCTGCCGGTGCTGATCTCGCCCACGGGTGTGCAGGCGGTTCACCCAGACGGCGAGATCGCCGTGGCCCGTGCGGCGGCCGCGCGCGGCACGATCATGGGGTTGAGTTCATTCGCCAGCAAGCCCGTCGAGGAGGTGACCGCAGCCAACCCGAACACGTTCTTCCAGATGTACTGGACGGGCAGCCGCGAGGCGATGGTGCAGCGGATGGACCGCGCCCGCGCCGCGGGAGCGAAAGCCCTGATCGCCACCCTGGACTGGTCGTTCTCGGTCGGCCGGGATTGGGGCAGCCCCGCGATCCCCGAGAAGATGGACCTGAAGGCGATGGTGCAGTTCGCCCCGGAGGGCATCCGACGACCCCGCTGGCTGCTGCAGTGGGGAATGGCGGGCCTTCCCGACCTGACCGCCCCGAACCTACAGCCCCCGGGCGGGGAGGCGCCCACGTTCTTCGCCGCCTACTACGAGTGGCAGCAGACCCCGCCCCCCACCTGGGAGGACGTGGAGTGGCTGCGCACCGAATGGGGCGGTCCGTTCCTGCTGAAGGGCATCACCCGCGTCGACGACGCGAAGCGGGCGGTGGATGCCGGGGTCAACGCGATCTCCGTGTCCAACCACGGCGGCAACAACCTGGACACCACCCCCGCCACGATCCGCTGCCTGCCGGCGGTCGCCGAGGCGGTCGGCGACCAGGTGGAGGTGCTCCTGGACGGCGGGGTGCGCCGCGGCGGCGACGTCGCCAAGGCGCTCGCCCTGGGCGCGCGGGCCGTGATGATCGGCCGCGCATACCTGTGGGGGCTCGCCGCCAACGGCCAGACCGGGGTGGAGAACGTGCTGGATCTGATGCGCATGGGCTTGGATTCCGCCGTCCTCGGCCTCGGCCACTCGTCCGCCAGCGAACTGAGTCCCGCCGACCTGTGGATCCCGCCGCATTTCACCCGCACCCTGGGCGTTCCCGAGTCCGCGGAGGCGTCCGCTGCCCGCGGCTGACTCCGTGTCAGCGGACTCGTCCGCGACGCTGGCCGAACGCACCTGGCAGACCTCCCGCTGCCAGGTGCTGTTCGTGCCGCTCGGATCCACCGAGCAGCACGGCCCGCACCTCCCGCTCGGCACCGACGCGACCGTCGCGCAGGCGGTGGCCCGGGACCTGACGGCGCGCAGCATCCGGGCCGGGTCGGATGCCGCCGCCGCCCCCGTGCTCGGCTACGGGGCCAGCGGGGAGCACGAGGCGTTCGCCGGCACGATCTCGATCGGAACCGCGGTGCTGACGACGGTGCTGGTGGAGATCGGGCGCTCGGCGGGCCGCTGGGCACCGAGGCTCGTGTTCGTCAACGGTCACGGCGGCAATGTCGACGCCGTGCGCGCGGCGGTGCGCATCCTGCGCGATGAGAGTCGCGACGTCGCCTGGCTCGCGTGCGCCGCGCCGCCGCTGGACGACGTCGCGCCCGACGCGCATGCCGGGCGCACCGAGACCTCGCTGATGCTGCATCTGGCCTCCGGTCTGGTGCGGACCAGCCGGGTCGCGGCCGGCCAGACCCGTCCGCTGCGGGAGATCCTCCCCGACCTGCAACGCGCGGGCGTCGCCGGGGTGTCGGCGAACGGCGTGCTGGGCGACCCGGCCGGGGCGTCGGCCGACGAGGGCGCAAGGCTCCTGACCGCGATGTGCGATCGCGCGTGGAGTCGCATGCCTGCGGGGGACCCGGTGTGAGCGGGAACCCGCTCCCGGCCGGGTTCCGGATGCGGCTGAGCCGCCATACCCGGGTCGCGGACGACGGCCGGGTGCTGATCGGCGGCTCGCCCACACGGGTGGCGCGTCTGACGCCGGCCGCGAGAGGGCTCCTGACGGGGTCGGAGCTCGTGGTCGACTCCGCCGCATCGGCCGCTCTCGGGGCCCACCTGCTTGCCACGGGTCTGGCGAACCCGGTGGCCGCCGAGCTGCCGCCGGTCGGGCTGGACCGACTGACGGTGGTGATCCCGGTGCGGGACCGTCCCGGGCAGCTCCGCCGTCTGCTGGCCACCATTCCTGCAGGGGTGGCGGAGGTGATCGTCGTGGACGACGCCTCCCGCGACCCGGGCGCGGTGGCAGCGGCGGCGCATGCCGCAGGTGCCACGCTGGTCGCCTTGGAACGCAACGTCGGGGCCGCCGCGGCACGCAACGCGGGACTGGTCCGGACCGCAACCGAGTTCGTCGCGTTCGTGGACTCGGATGCGGTGGTGGACCCGGACTGCTTCCCGACACTGCTACGGCATTTCGCCGACCCGGATCTCGCGCTCGCCGCCCCCCGGGTGCTTGGCCTTCAGAGCGCGCGTCCGAACGCGATCACCCGGTACGAGAACGCCCGGTCGTCCCTGGACCTGGGCGCCGAGCCGGCGCTGGTGCGCCCCCGCACCAGCATCGGCTGGGTCTCCAGCACCTGCCTCGTAGGCCGCACCGCAGCGCTCGGCGACGGCTTCGACCCCGGCATGCGGGTGGGCGAAGACGTCGACCTGGTATGGCGACTGGTCGAGTCCGGGCGCCGGGTGCGATACGAGCCCGCCGCCGTCGTCCGGCACGAGCATCGCACCCGGCTCGCCCCCTGGCTCGCGCGGAAGTTCTTCTACGGCACGGGCGCCGCCCCGCTCGCCCGCCGGCATCCCGACGACATCGCCCCCGCCATCCTCCCGCCCTGGGGGGTTCTGGTACTGGTGGCGGCGCTCGCGCAGCGCTGGTGGTCGCTGCCGACAGTCGCGGTGACAGCCCTGGTCGTCACCGACCGGATCGCACGCCGCCTCGGTCATGTGCGTCGGCCCCGCGCGGTGGCGGCCCGACTGACGGCCGACGGTCTTGCGGCCACCGCAGGCCAGGGAATGGCGCTGATGCTGCGGCACTGGTGGCCCCTGACCGTCATCGCCGCTGCCGCGTCCGCCCGCGTGCGGCGTGCGGCCGTGCTCGCCGCCGTAGCCGACACCGTGTGGGAGTGGGTCCGGGTGCGGCCGCAACTGAATCCGGTGCAGTTCGCCCTCGCCCGCCGGCTTGACGACGCCGCCTACGGCGCGGGGGTGTGGTGGTCGGCGGTTCGGGCCCGCTCCGCGCGGCCATTGCTGCCGTCGATCACGGGCCTGCGGCACCGCGACCGACGGCAGCGGACGCTCAGTCGGAGGTGATGGCCAGGTCCGGCGTGCCGGGGATCTCCACGCCGGTCCCGACACCGACCGCGACGCGCTCACCGCGCGGGTGGTGCTCGAACTGGAACTCGCCGTCCTTCACGTCCACGAGCACGTGCTCGCCACCCTCGAGTTGTCCCTGCAGGATCAGCTCGCTCAAGCGGTCCTCGATCTCGTGCTGCATCGCGCGCCGCAGTGGCCGGGCCCCCAGCGCCGGGTCGAAGCCGATTTCGATCAGCTTGTCCTTCGCCGCCTCGGTCAGTTCGAGGGTGGTGTCGCGGTCCAGCAGGCGCTCCCCCAGCCGCTTCGTGAACAGGTCCACGATCTTGCGCAGTTCGTCCTTGGTCAGCTGCGGGAACACGATGATCTCGTCGACCCGGTTGAGGAACTCGGGCTTGAAGTTGCGCTTGAGCTCCTCGTTCACCTTCCCCTTCATCCGGTCGTACGACGTGGCGGTGTCGCCCTCCACCTGGAACCCGACCGGACCGCCGGCGATCTCACGGGCGCCCAGGTTGGTGGTCATGATGATGACCGTGTTCTTGAAGTCGACCACGCGGCCCTGACCGTCGGTGAGCCGACCCTCCTCGAGGATCTGCAGCAGCGAGTTGAAGATGTCCGGGTGCGCCTTCTCGATCTCGTCGAACAGCACCACCGAGAACGGCTTGCGCCGCACCTTCTCCGTGAGCTGACCGCCCTCTTCGAAGCCCACGAATCCGGGAGGCGCACCGAACAGCCGCGAGACGGTGTGCTTCTCGCTGAACTCGCTCATGTCCAGGGAGATGAGCGCGCTCTCGTCGTCGAACAGGAACTCGGCGAGCGCCTTGGCCAGCTCGGTCTTGCCGACGCCGGTGGGCCCGGCGAAGATGAACGACCCCGACGGCCGCTTGGGGTCCTTCAGGCCGGCGCGCTGACGGCGGATCGTCTTGGACAAGGCCGCGATGGCCTCCTCCTGGCCGATCACCCGCTGGTGAAGGGCCTGCTCCATGAACACGAGCCGGCTGGTCTCCTCCTCCGTGAGCTTGAAGACGGGGATGCCGGTCGCCTGCGCCAGCACCTCCGCGATCAGACCCTCGTCCACCACCGCGGTGGAGGCGACGTCGCCGTTCTTCCACTGCCGCTCCAGGCGGAGCCGCTCGGCCAGCAGCGACTTCTCCTCGTCGCGCAGCCCCGCGGCCTTCTCGAAGTCCTGATCCTCGCTCGCGCGCTCCTTCTGCTCCCGCACCTTCGCGATCTTCTCGTCGAACTCGCGCAGCTCCGGCGGGCTGGACAGGATGGACAACCGCAGCCGCGCGCCCGCCTCGTCGATCAGGTCGATGGCCTTGTCCGGCAGGAACCGGTCCGAAACATACCGGTCGGACAGGTTCGCCGCCGCCACGATCGCGCCATCCGTGATCTGCACCTTGTGGTGCGCCTCGTACCGGTCGCGCAGCCCCTTCAGGATGTTGATCGCGTGCGGCAGGCTCGGCTCGGCCACCTGGATCGGCTGGAACCGCCGCTCCAGCGCCGCATCCTTCTCGAAGTGCTTGCGGTACTCGTCCAGCGTGGTCGCGCCGATGGTCTGCAACTCGCCCCGCGCCAGCAGCGGCTTCAGGATGGATGCCGCGTCGATCGCGCCTTCGGCCGCGCCCGCGCCGACCAGGGTGTGGATCTCGTCGATGAAGACGATGATGTCGCCCCGGGTGCGGATCTCCTTGGTGACCTTCTTCAAGCGCTCCTCGAAGTCACCCCGGTATCGGGAACCCGCGATCAGCGACCCCAGATCCAGCGAGTAGACCTGCTTGTCCTTCAGGGTCTCGGGCACCTGGCCCTTCACGATCGCCTGCGCCAGTCCCTCGACCACCGCGGTCTTGCCGACGCCCGGCTCCCCGATCAGCACCGGGTTGTTCTTCGAGCGGCGGGAGAGGATCTGCATCACGCGCTCGATCTCCTTCTCGCGCCCGATGACCGGATCCAGCTTGCCCTCACGCGCCGCCTGGGAGAGGTTGCGCCCGAACTGGTCGAGCACGGCGGACCCCCCCGGCGCCTGACCGCTCGCTTCGTTCGCCGCGCCGGAGACGGCCGCGGGCTCCTTGCCCTGGTAGCCGGACAGCAACTGGATGACCTGCTGACGCACCTTGTTCAGGTCCGCGCCGAGCTTGACCAGCACCTGCGCAGCCACGCCCTCGCCCTCACGGATCAGGCCGAGCAGGATGTGCTCCGTGCCGATGTAGTTGTGCCCCAGCTGCAGCGCCTCGCGCAGCGACAACTCCAGCACCTTCTTCGCGCGCGGCGTGAAGGGGATGTGGCCGCTGGGCTGCTGCTGGCCCTGGCCGATGATGTCCTGCACTTGCTCGCGGACCGCGTCCAACGAGATGCCGAGCGACTCCAGGGCCTTCGCGGCCACGCCCTCGCCCTCGTGGATGAGGCCGAGGAGGATGTGCTCAGTGCCGATGTAGTTGTGGTTGAGCATCTTCGCCTCTTCCTGGGCGAGCACAACCACGCGACGGGCTCGGTCAGTGAATCTCTCGAACATGTCGGCTCCTCCGGCGCACTCTGGGCGCCTGCCTTCGAGGCTAACCAGCGCTACGCCCCGGCGGCTGCCCTGTTCGCCGTCGGCATACCGACGCGTCGGTCATGACCCGACGATCGGCACCCGCACCATGTCGAACGTGTCACCGGACAAGACGAGCTGCGCCCCTGCCCGGGTCTCCACACCCGGGTCGGTGACCAGGCCCACTCGGGGTGCCATGTCGAGGGTGCACACCCGGTCGGCCGGCGGGGTGGCGAAGGTCAGCGTGACCTCGGCCGGAGCGGTGGCCGCCACATCGGCAACCACGGGCGCGCAGGACGACGACCCCCAGGTCAGGAACACCAGGTCGCCGTCGGCGCCCACCCAGGACGCGCTGGGCGCGTCGTCGGTCGCACTGCCCGGACCCGCCAAGCCGGGCACTCCGGCGAGCACAGCGGTCCCGGCGGCGTTGCCGTACGCCACGTCGATCCGGAGGTCCTGGGCGGGGTCCACACCCTCAGGCACGCCGACCAGGCTCACCCGCGGCACCGCGTCCGCCGTGCACGCGCGCGCGGAGGCGCCTTTCCCGGCCGGATCGACCAGCTCCACCCGCACGGCCCCGTCCGGCTGCAGTTCGGCGGCCTCCGCGACCGGGACGCACGATGAGCTGCCGACCGTGGTCACCGCGATGAGCCGGCCCGAGTCGAGCCACGCCGCGGTCGTCTCGAGCGGCTCGGGGGTGGCCGGACCGACACTGCCGGGCGCGCACGCGGTCAGCGCGACCGCGAGCACCGCCGTCGCGGGCAGGAGCGCGGGGGTCCGAAGCATCCGATGTCCTTTCCGGTTCTGCCGAGTCTGAGGCTCACTGCAGCGCGGAGGTCAGCCGCGCCAGGTTGTCCAGCACCTGCGAGCGCAACGGCTGACGCATCCATTCGTCCAGCGTCAGTTCGCGGCTGAGCGCCCGGTAGTCCTCCGCGACCGCGAGCATCTCGCCAACGAACTCCTCGCCGCGCACCAGCATCGAGATCTCCATGTTCAAGCCGAACGAGCGCATGTCCATGTTGCTGGACCCGATGACGGCGACGTCATCGTCGATGGTGAACGCCTTCGTGTGCAGGATGAACGGCTTCCGGTACATCCAGATCCGCACCCCCGCGCGCAGCAACACCTCGTAGTAGCTGCGCTGCGCGTGGTACACCATCGCCTGGTCGCCCTCCTCCGAGACGAACAGATCCACAGCCACCCCCCGGTGACAGGCGGTGGTGATGGCCGCGAGCATCGCCTCTTCGGGCACGAAATACGGGCTGATGAGCACGATGCGCCGCTGCGCTGCGTAGAGAAGTGCCAGGAACATGCGCAGGTTGTTCTCGAACTCGAACCCGGGACCGGACGGGACGATCTGACAGTCCAGGCGCCCGGTGGGCTCGGAGATGTCGAACACGTCCACCTCGTGCGAGAGGATCTCGTCGGTCTCGCTGTACCAGTCGGAGAGGAACACGGCGTTCACGCTCGCGACGACCGGGCCCCGCAGCCGCACCATCAGGTCGACCCAGTGCAGGCCGCGGCGGATGTTCTTGCGCAGGTTGTAACTGGAGTCCGTGACGTTCTGCGAGCCGGTGAATGCGACGCCGCCGTCCACCACCAAGAGCTTCCGGTGGTTGCGCAGATCCGGACGCTGGTACTTCCCCTTCAGCGGCTGGACCGGCAGCATCAGGTGCCATTGGGCGCCCATGGCGTCCAGCCGCCGCAGCGTGCTCCGGTAGAACGGCTTGCCCCGGTTCGCCCAATGGTCCAGCAGCACTCGCACCGTCACGCCTCGGGCGGCGACCTCCTCGAGCGCGCGGAAGAAGTCCTCGGTGGCGCTGTCGGACTGCAGAATGTAGAACTCGACGTGCACGTAGCGCTTCGCCGCGCGGATCTCCCGCGCCATGGCGGCCAGACTGTCGGCGTAGCCGGCGAACAGGTGCGCGTCGTTGCCGCCCGACAGCGGCAACGCCCCGAGATTCCGGTTCAGCGTCACGATCGAACGGAACCAACCGGGCGCGTCCGGATGGGGCGTGCCGAAATCCAGTCCCGCGGTGGTTCGGGCGATGTACTCGTTGATCGCCCGCTGACGCACGCGGCGCTTGCGAGGCAGCCGCGGCGTCCCGATCAGCAGGAACAGCGCGACCCCGACGACCGGGATGAAGTAGATCGCCAGCAGCCACGCCATCGCAGCGGTCGGGCGCCGGTTGCGCGGCACGATGATGATCGCGGCGATCCGCACGGAGACGTCGAACACGAGCACGAGCAAGAGCCACCACGACTCGTGGAACTCGATCTGGATCACGTGCTCTCCCGGGTCGCGTCCAGCGTAGCGGCCGGACGGTGTCGGACCCGGGAGGCGGAGACGCGGTCAGGCGTCGGTGGATGCCGCGCCCGCCGGCGGCAGGCCGCGCTTGGCGCGCTCCTCGGCTTCGATTCTGGCGTACACGCGCCGTTCTGTGCGGTCCATCCTCACGATCCCGCGGATGATGAAGAAGAAGAACGCGACCACGACGACCGTGGGAAGCAGCGCCCACACCACTGCCGTCCAGAATCCGTCCACGGGCCCATCGTACGTCCGTTCGGGTGCGCCCATGCGGCCTCTCCTCCCCCGGCGGGGTAGGGTCGCCGGCCGATCCGGTGATGGGGGGACAGCCGTTGCGGCGCTCCTGGGTCCAGGACTGTGGAGACATGACGACGATCGTGCCGGCGGCCGGACCGGACCGTTTCCTTGCGCTGGTGCCCGCGCTCCTGGGCTTCACGCCGCGCCGCAGTGTCGTGCTGGTGCCGTTCGCCGCATCGCGCAGCTGCGGTGCGCTGCGGGTGGACGCCCCGGCGGTCGGCGCGGAGGTCAGCGCGGTCGCGGCCACCCTGGTGGGGCTGGTGTGCCGGGTGGCAGAGGCCGATGGCTATGCGGTGGTGGTCTACGACGATGGATCCCGCCCGCACGCCGACCTGGTCGCGGCGCTCGCGAGCTGCGCCGACGCCTGCGGGCTGCGCACCGTCGACGCATTGTGGGCAGGTCCCGACGGGTGGGGCTCCTACGACGAGGACGGCCGCGGCGGCCCGCCACCCGGCGCCGGGCCGCTCCCCGAGGAGATCCCCCCGCCCTCGGCCGGCGACCAGTACTCCGGCGCGGACCTGCCCGCGGCGGACCCGCGCGAGGTCGCGCTCGTCGCCGATCAGGTGGCTCAGCTGGATGCCGCGGCGGCGCTCCTGGCCGGCGCCCGAGCCGGAGGTCGGGTGAACCCCGCTGCGCTGGCGGCGGCGAGCGACCTGGACGATCTGCCGCATTTCTTCGACGCCGCTCTCGCCGCCCCCGGCGAAGCGCCCGCCACGACCGCGCCGTTCCACGCTGCTTTGCTCGTGTGGTGCCTGGCGCGACCGGCGCTGCGGGACGTGGCGCTGGCGACCTGGGCGGGCGGCGTCGCGGCGGGAGACAGCGCGTTGCAGGCGCAGCTGCGCTGGGAGCAGGGCGAGGAGTACCCGCCGGCGCTGGCCGAACGGATGTGGGGCGAGGGTCCCAGGCCCGACCTGCGGCGGCTGAGCGCGGCCCTATCGGCGTGCCGGGCGGCTGCGACGAGCGCACCCGCGGGCCTGCGCGCGGGTGCGCTCGCGGCGTGCGCGTGGCTGTCGTGGGCGCTCGGCAGGTCCACGCACGCCGCGATCTACGCGCGAGCGGCGTGCGCGGTCGAACCGGAGCACGGGCTGGCGAGCATCGTGCTGTCGTTCATCGCCGCCGGTCACCTGCCAGGGTGGGCGTTCATCGACCGCTGAGATCGAATCCTCACCGCCTGGTCCGCCGCCTCACTTGACGAGGGGGAACAGGATGGTCTCGCGGATGCCGAGTCCGGTGATCGCCATCAGCAGCCGGTCGATGCCCATACCCATGCCGCCGGTGGGCGGCATCCCGTGCTCCATCGCGCGCAGGAAATCCTCGTCGATGCGCATGGCCTCGTCGTCGCCGCGGGCCGCCAGCGCCGCCTGCGCGCGGAACCGGTCGCGCTGGATCACGGGGTCGACGAGTTCGGAGTATCCGGTGGCCAGCTCGAACCCGCGCACGTACAGATCCCACTTCTCCACCACGCCCGGCAGCGACCGGTGGTCCCGCACCAGGGGGCTGGTGTCGACCGGGAAGTCCATCACGAAGGTGGGGCGCACCAGGCCGGGCTTGACCAGATGCTCCCAGAGTTCCTCCACCCATTTGCCGTGGGTGGGATGGGCCGGTTCGCCGGCGCCCGTCCGGGCTGCGAGTGCCTGCAGTTCCGCGATCGGGGTCTGCGGGGTGATCCGCGTACCGGCGGCATCCGACAGGGACTCGTACAGGCCGATCCGCTCCCACGCGCCGCCGAGGTCGTATTCCGTGCCGTCCGCCCAGACGACCGTGGTGGATCCGGCGACCGCGACGGCGGCTTCCTGCACCAGGGTCTGGGTCAGATCCGCGATCCCGTGATAGTCGGTGTATGCCTGGTACGCCTCCAGCATCGCGAACTCAGGACTGTGGGTGGAGTCGGCGCCCTCGTTGCGGAAGTTGCGGTTGATCTCGAACACCCGCTCCAGTCCGCCCACCACGGCGCGCTTGAGGAACAGCTCCGGCGCGATGCGCAGGTACAGGTCGGTGTCGAACGCGTTCGAGTGCGTCACGAATGGGCGGGCGGTCGCGCCACCGTGCTGGGTCTGCAGCATCGGCGTCTCGACTTCGATGAAGCCGCGGGCCGCGAACGTGCCGCGCAGGCTCGCGTTGACGGCCGCGCGGGCGCGGACGGTGGCGCGCGCCTGATCGCGCACGATCAGGTCGAGGTAGCGGGAGCGGACACGGGTCTCCTCGCTGAGCTCCGAGTACATGTTCGGCAGCGGCAGCAGTGCCTTCGACGCGATCCGCCAGTCGGCGACCATGATCGACAGCTCGCCGCGGCGGGAGGCGACCACCTCGCCGCGCACGGCCACGTGATCGCCGAGGTCGACGAGGTCCTTCCAGCGCTCCAGGGAGTGCTCCCCCGCCACCGCCAGCGAGACCATCGCCTGGATGCGGCTTCCGTCGCCGGACTGCAGGGTCGCGAAGCACAGCTTGCCCGTGTTGCGGCTGAACACGACGCGGCCGGCGACCGCCGCATCCTGCCCGGTCCCGGTGTCGGCGGCGAGGCCGGCGAACCGGTCGCGGAGATCGGCGATCGTGTCGGTGATCGGAACCGCGACGGGGTAGGGGCCGCCACCGGCATCCTGCCGCTCTGCGAGCAACCGTTCCCGCTTACCCAGCCGGACCGCCTTCTGCTCCGAGACGTCGGCGGCAGGATCGGGTGATGCGGTCACGATGCGGCTCCTCGGCAGTGGCGGTTCAGTCTATCGGCGGGTCGCCGGGCTTCACCGCCTCGGTGAGGGCCTGGTCGACGGCGGAGCGGATCAGCGCAGACAGGTACCGGCCGGGGTTGTCCACGCCGACGCTGGCCAGTGCGCCGGTCGCCTGGCGCACCACGGAGCGGGAGAAGTCGGTTGCGGCGTGGACGGCTTCGGCGTACGCGGCCCGGTCCGCTTCGGCGATGATCACCGGCTCCAACCCCATCTCCACGGCCAGGGCCTGGGCGATGGGCAGCACCGGCGCCGGTGCTGTGACCGCGGCATAGCCACCGGCGAGCTGCCGCAGGTCCAGGGAGGTGCCGCTGAAGGCCACCGCCGGGTGCACCGCGAGCGGGATCGCTCCGGCCGCCGTGGCGTCGGCGAGCACGTCGACGCCGTAGGCGGGGTCGGTATGCAGCACCAGCTGTCCGGGCTGCCAGCCGGACAGCGCCGCGACCCCGGCGACGAGCCCCGGGAGCTGGTCGTGAGGCACGGCCAGGACGACGAGTTCGCTGCGGCGGATCACCTCGAGCGTGTCGAGCACGGGCACGCCCGGCAGCACCGCCTCCGCGCGCTCGGGATCGGACCCCGCGGTGATGCCGACGACGGCATGGCCGGCCCCGGCCAGGGCGGCGCCGAGCACCGGACCCACGCGGCCGGCCCCCACGACACCGACCCCCAGACGCCCCGCACGGGTCATCCCGCGGCCCTCCCGGAGGCCGGCTCCAGCGCCCACCGGTGGCTGCGATCGGCCGCGGCCAGCACGAGAGCCCGGGCCTCCGCCTCCTCGAACACGGCCAGTGCGTCGGTGCGGGCAAGGGCTCCCACGCCGGTGAACACGGCGCCGGCGACGGTGTGCGCGCGGATCGCGGCCACGTCCAGCATCCGATCCCAGGGACCCTGGTGCACGGCGATGCTCTGCATGCGGGCGAGCGGGACGACGGCCAGAGACCGCCAGATCCGGCCGCGACGCAGGAACAGCGCGGTCGGGCCGAGAGCGTATCCGTTGCGTCGCCACGACACCGGCCGTTGGATGCGCGCCCGCGCGGGCGTGGTGGTGAACGGGTCACTGTCGCCGCCGAGCAGCCCCCGCGCGAAGATCAGCTCGCGCTCCCCGGCGTCCAGGTCCGGCAGCAGCAGCGCGACCACGCGCTCCGCATCGGCGCGAGTGCCCACCGGCAGGACCGCGGTGAACGCCCTCGCGGCATCCTCCCCGTGGGCTCCGGAGAGCCGGTTGACCGTCACGGTCCACCAGCCCGGGCCGCGCCACAGCAGCGGCTGGCGGACCTGCACGGCGTGCACCCGTCCCGGAGGAAGCACCTCCGTGACCGTCGTGGTCAGCCCGAACACGATCCGCACTCCGTGCGGGGTAGGTGCGATCGCGTAGCGGAGGGTGCGCGCGATGGTGCGCACCAGGTACGCGCCCATCGCGATCAGGCCGGGGATGAGAGCCAGGAGCATCCAGGGCTCGACCATCAGAGACCACGCCAACAGCCCTGCGCCCATCAGCACCGTCAGGATCGTGGATTCGCGCAGCAGGAACGAGCCGACCACCCGTCCGGTAGGGATCGACACCACCGAGGGGGGGTCGTCCACGGGCTGTTCCGGGCCGGACAGGATGCCTGCGACCGCTCGTTCCAGGGTGCCGACGGCGCCGGGAGGAGCAGAGGATCCGTCGGGTGCGGCGGGTTGCAGCGCCCGGCCCGATGCGAGCCGGAGGATGTCGGCCCGAACGGCCTCCGCACTGGTGGTGGCGAGATACTCGAGCCGTACGTTCGCGTCGACGCCGGCCCCGACCACCTCCAGCTTGGCCAAGCCCAGCAGCCGGGCGATGAGCGGACGGGTGAGGTTCACGCCCTGAACCCGGTCCAGGGGCGCGCGCCGCTGGGTGCGGAAGACGATGCCGCTGCGCACCTCGACGTCGTCCCCGGTGATGCGGAAGGCGTGGAAGCGCCAGGACAGCCAGAATCCGGCGACGAGCACGGCCGCCACGGCGAGCACGGCGAGGACCGCGACGAGCACGAGGTTGTGGCTGAGGACGAACTGGACGGGGTCCGGTTGCGCGTTCTCCCCCGGTTCCCGTTCCGGCAGGAGGAGTTGCAGCAGCCGGTCGCGGAGATTGGCGAGCACGAATCCGATGACGACGATGAGGAACAGTCCGCCACGCAGCAGCGGGGTGAGAGGATGCAGCCGGTGCCACGTGCCGTCGCTGAGCGGGGACCGCGCCGCGATCTCGCTCACAGACCGGTCCGCCGGGTCTCGGCGACGGCGATCAGGGTGTCGCGCAGACGCTCCGCGCCGTCCTGGGTCAGGCCCGGCAGCACCACCGCGGTGGCGGCGGCAGCGGTGACCAGCCGCAGCTTCGCGATGCCGAGGGCCCGGTCGAGCGGACCGTGGGTGATGTCCACCAGCTGCATCCGCCCGTAGGGCACCGCGACGATCCGCTGGAACAGGATGCCGCGGCGCATGACCAGGTCGTCCGTCCGCAGCCGGTAGCCGAAGGAGCGGACCTGTCGCGGCGTGATCGCGGCGGTGACGGCCAGGACCACGAGGGCGACGCCGGCCGGAAGCCACACCCACCCGACTCCGGTGATCGCCGAGACGACGGTCGCCCCGACCGCGACGACCAGCATCCAGCCGCCGAGAGTGATCAGTTGCACGGCCAGGTACGGGCGGGCCAGCTGATGCCACGCTCCGTCCCCGATCTCCAGCCCGAGCCGGCGCGGGCGGGGCAACGTACGGAACGTGCCCTCGTCGAGCACCTGCGGGGCGGCGACGGGCACCCGGGGCTGCTCGGCGTCGGGCGGCTGGGAAGGCGCGGCATCCCCCGACGCCGGACGCTCCACGCCCGCCCCGTCAGTGCGCGGGGGCGGGTCCGGGGGGGCCATCGTCATCGTCGTCGTCCTTCCGGATCGTGCACAGGTTCTCGGCCACCAGCGCCGCCGCCACCAGGGCCGCCGACACCACGACAGTCCCGATCACCGTACCCATGGACTCCAGCGACGGCACCACGGGGCGGGTGAGCAGGAAGAGCACCATCCCCGCGGCGACCCCGCCGACAGCGGCTCCGACGATGCTGGACGCCTTGGCGAGCACCGCGATCCGCAGGGCCCGGAACGGGTTCACGGGTCGGCGGGTTTCGGCCCGCGTGGCGCGACGCACGGGGATCGCCAGAGCCACCACCGCCGCACCCAGCCCCGCCAGCAGGAACGGCAGCGCGAGCGGCGGAGCGAACGTGGATCGGCCGGACACGGTCATGAGCTGGTCGATGAGGAACCCGGCGCCCACACCGAGCAGGGCGACGACGACGAGGACCACCGGCCGGGTGCGGGTCACGATGCATCCTTCCGCCGGACCCGTTCCAGGAGGTCCGCGACGGCACCGCGCCCGGGCAGCACCGCGGCCGGGTCCACGGCGAGCCAGGGTGCGAGCACGAAGTCCCGCTCCGCGGCACGCGGATGCGGCAGGGTGAGCGCTGGATCGTCGCAGCGAAGGTCGTCGAAGCTGATCAGGTCGAGGTCCAGAGTCCGGTCCCCCCATCGCTCGCGGCGAACCCTGCCGTGGCGCGCTTCGATCCTGTGCAGCTGGTCCAGCAGCACCGATGGCGCCAGCCGGGTGCGCAGCACGGCGACGGTGTTGAGGTAGGGGGGCGCGTCCGGGTCCGGGCCGTGCGGGGTGAGGGCGACCGATGCGATCGGCTCGGCGACCCGCACGTGCGTCACCAGCGGCAGGGCGCGGAGTTCGGCGATCGCGGCGGCGAGCGTGGCGGCGCGGTCGCCGAGGTTCGCGCCCAAGGCGACGACGGCGGGCAGGCCCGCCGCGGCATCCGGTTGGTATCCCTGCGCCAGGCGGCGGTTCATGGGTGCGCCTCCCGCCGGATCGTGACCGCGACGTCGGCGAACGCCACGGAGATCGGCGCGTGCGGCTTGTGCACGGTGACGGTCGCGCTCCGCACCCGGGGGCGGCGGAGCACTGCCTGGGCGATGCGCTCGGCGAGGGTCTCCAGCAGGGCGACCGGCGGGCCGGCGACGATCGCGGCGACCTCTTCGGCGACCTCCCCGTAGTGCACGGTGTCGGCGACATCGTCGCTGGCCGCGGCGTCGGCCGTGTCCAGCGTGAGCGTCAGGTCGACGACGAACTCCTGCCCGTCGCGGCGTTCGGCCGGATACACGCCGTGCCGGCCATGCACCCGCAGCCCGGTGAGGACGATGCGGTCGTCGGTCATGCGCCGGCTCCCTGCCAGGCGGCGGCGATGCGCAGTGCGTCGCGGCTGCCGAGCACGTCGTGCACGCGCACGCCCCACACCCCGTCCGTGGCGGCCAGCACCGTGGTCACCGCGGTGGCGAGGTCGCGACGGGCGGTGCCCACCTCGCCTCCGAGGGTCTCCGCGAGGAAGCGCTTGCGGCTCGTGCCGACGAGCACGCGCGCACCCATGCCGACCAGACGCGGCAGCGCCCGCAGCGCATCCCAGTTCTGGCCTCCCGCCTTGCCGAAACCGATTCCGGGGTCGAGGATGATCCGTTCGGGGGGGAGACCGGCGGTGACGGCCGCGGCCCGGCGCAGCCCCAGTTCGCCGACGACGTCGGCGGCGACGTCGTCGTAGCGGGCGTGCGCGTACATGTCGGCGGACGGTCCGCGCCAGTGGCCGAGGATGAGATCCGCGCCGGAGGCAGCGATGGTGTCCAGCATCCCCGGGTCCGCGAGACCCCCGGAGACGTCGTTGACGATCGTGGCGCCCGCCTCGATGGCCGCGGCCGCCGTGGCCGCGTTCATGGTGTCGACGCTGACGTCGACCCCGGCTGCGGACAGCGCTGCGATCACGGGCAGCACGCGGGCCCGCTCCACGGCGGGGTCCACGCGCTCGGCGCCGGGCCGCGTGGACTCGCCGCCCACGTCGACGATGTCGGCGCCATCGGACACCAGCCGCAGTCCGTGGGTGATCGCGGCATCCGGATCCAGGTAGCGCCCGCCGTCGCTGAACGAGTCAGGGGTGACGTTGACGATGCCCATGATGATGGTCATGACGGCTCCGTCGCGATCAACGCGATCAGTTCGGCGCGGGCAGCGGGTTCGGCCAGTTCCCCCCGGGCGGCGACCGTGGTGGTGATCGCGTCGGGCTGGCGGCCTCCGCGCGTGGTGACGCAGTCGTGGACGGCCTCGAGCACCACGAGCACGCCCCGGCAGCGGATGGTCGCGGCGAGGGTGTCGGCTATCTGCTCGCCGAGCCGTTCCTGCACCTGGGGACGGGAGGCGAGGATGTCCACCACTGCGGGGAGCGCTCCCAGGCCGACGACCTCGTCGCCGGGGAGGTATGCCAGGTGGGCTCGTCCGCGGAACGGCAGCAGATGATGCTCGCAGACGGACCGGAACCGGATGCCGCGCAGCAGCACCGGCCCGGTGGCGGCGGTCTCCGGCGCGGGTCCGCGCGAGACCGAGATCGGATGCCGGAGGGGTTCGGCGGGGTCCTGGTCGATCCCGGCGAAGAACTCCGCGCACGCGACGGCCACCCGCTCGGGGGTGCGCACGAGCCCCGGCCGGGCCGGGTCTTCGCCGATCGCCAGCAGCAGGTCGGCCACCAGCGATGCGACGCGGGAGCGGTCGACGGGCACTGGCCCTCCTATGCGGTCGCGGGCCGGGCCTGACCGCTCGGGCGGCGTCGCTTGGCGTGTGCGGCGGCCTTCTCCGCTTCGGTTTGCGCGGCCACCCCCACCGGCTCGGGCGCGCGGCGGGGCACGTCGACCGGCGGGCGCGGCGACACCGGACGGTCGGAGCTGGAGAGCCACTGCGGCCGCGGTGGCAGCTTCTTCACGTCGCGGAAGATCTCCTCCAGCTCCAGGTGGTCGAGAGTCTCCTTCTCGAGCAGGGCGAGGGCAAGCCGGTCGAGAATGTCGCGGTTGTCGTTGATCACCTGGTACGCCTCGTTGTGGGCCTGCTCGATCAGCATCCGCACCTGGGAGTCCACGCGCTCGGCGAGCTCGTCGGAGTAGTCCCGGCTGTGCCCCATGTCGCGGCCGAGGAACATCTCCCCGGATGATGCACTGAGCTTGACCGGTCCGATCTCGGTGGTCATGCCGTATTCGGTGACCATCTTCCGGGCGATGTCGGTGGCCTTCTCGATGTCGTTGGACGCGCCCGTGGTGGGGTCGTGGAACACGATCTCCTCCGCGACCCGGCCGCCCATCGCGTAGGTCAACTGGTCCTGCAGCTCGTTGCGGGTGACGGAGTACTTGTCCTCCAGCGGCAGCACCATGGTGTACCCGAGTGCCTTACCCCGGGGCAGGATCGTGATCTTGGTGACCGGGTCGGTGTGGTTCATCGCCGCCGCGGCAAGCGCGTGCCCACCCTCGTGGTAGGCGGTGATGAGCTTCTCCTTGTCCTTCATCACTCGACTGCGCCGCTGCGGCCCGGCGATGACCCGGTCGATCGCCTCGTCCAGCGCCCGGTTGTCGATCAGCTGCGCGTTCGAGCGCGCCGTGAGAAGCGCCGCCTCGTTGAGGACGTTGGCCAGGTCCGCGCCGGTGAACCCGGGGGTCTTGCGGGCGACGACCTCGAGGTCGACGGAATCGGCCAAGGGCTTGCCGCGCCCATGCACCTCGAGGATCTTCTGGCGACCCTTCAGGTCGGGCGCGTCCACCCCGATCTGACGGTCGAACCGCCCGGGGCGAAGCAGGGCCGGGTCGAGGATGTCGGGACGGTTCGTCGCGGCGATGACGATGACGTTCGCCTTCGGGTCGAATCCGTCCATCTCGACCAGCATCTGGTTCAGGGTCTGCTCGCGCTCGTCGTGCCCGCCGCCCAGGCCCGCGCCGCGGTGACGGCCGACGGCGTCGATCTCGTCGATGAAGATGATCGCGGGCGCGTTCTCCTTCGCCTGGGTGAACAGGTCGCGCACGCGGCTGGCTCCGACGCCGACGAACATCTCGACGAAGTCCGATCCGGAGATCGCGTAGAACGGGACCCCAGCCTCCCCGGCGACCGCGCGCGCGAGGAGGGTCTTGCCGGTGCCGGGCGGGCCGTAGAGCAGCACGCCCTTGGGGATTCGTGCACCGACCGCCTGGAACCGGGCGGGGTCTTTCAGGAAGTCCTTGATCTCCTGCAGTTCCTCGATCGCCTCGTCGGCGCCGGCGACGTCGGCGAACGTGACGGTGGGGGTCTCCTTGGTGACGAGCTTCGCGCGGGACTTGCCGAACTGCATGATGCGGTTGCCGCCGCCCTGGGCGCTGGAGAGCAGGAACCAGAACAGCACACCCAGCAGCAGGATGGGGAGCATGAGCGACAGCAGTCCGTCGAACCAGGTCGCCCGCGGCACCACGTCGTTGTACCCATCCGCCGGGTTGGCGTTGTCGATGGCCTGCACGACCTCGTCGGCACGGGCGGAGACGTAGTAGAACTGCACGTCGGTAGCGCCCTCGTACGGCGTGGACAGCTTCATGTCCACCCGCTGGTCGCCGTCGGTGTTGGTCGCCTCGGTGACCGTGTCGCCGGCCAGCAGCTGCAGACCCTGCTGCGTGGTGACTTGCTTGGTGGCACCCAGGCTCGACACCAGGGAGAAGCCCACGATGAGCAGCAGCCCGATCAGCAAGACGTAGATGAGCGGGTTGCGGGCGATCTTCTTGAAGTCCATGGTGCGGGTTCGGGCCCCGGCCCTTTCGTCGACGAACCCCGAGTGGCGGGTCGTTTCAGGGTACCCTGCCGCGACTTTGTGAGGCCTGAGCATTCGCCCACGGCGTACCGCCAGTGGGCGGGCGCGTCAGGAGTACACGTGCGGGGCGAGGATCGCCACGTCCCGGAGGTTCCGGTACCGCTCTGCGTAGTCGAGTCCGTAGCCGACGACGAACTCGTTCGGAATGTCGAACCCGACGTACCGGCAGGGGATCTCCACCCGCGCGGCCTCGGGCTTGCGGAACAGGGCGAACACCTCGACGGAGGCCGCGCCGCGGGAGGCGAAGTTCTCCAGCAGCCAGCTGAGGGTCAGGCCGGAGTCGATGATGTCCTCCACGATCAGTACGTGCTTGTCGTGGATGTCGGTGTCCAGGTCCTTGCGGATCTGCACCACCCCGCTGGAGCGAGTGCCCGCGCCGTATGAGGACACCGCCATCCAGTCCATCGGGGCAAGGAACGGCAGCGATCGGGCGAAGTCGGCCATCACCATGACAGCCCCCTTCAGAACCCCGACGAGCACGAGGTCCTTGCCGGCGTAGTCGACGGCGACCTGCGCCGCGATCTCGTCGAGCTTGTCGAGGATCTGCTCCTCCGTCGCCAGCACCCGGGTCAGGTCATCGGGGATGTCGGCGGCGCGCACGGCGTCGAGTCTACGAGGACGCCGTGGTCAGCTCGATGCGTCCGCGGATCCGGCGGGCGCGGCATCCGGGCAGGTCGATCGGGCCCTGGCCGTGCCAGTGGGTGACCAGCCGCGCGACCTCCAGGGTCTGGCTGCGGCTGAGCGCGACGTGGAACTGTGCCGCGGCGGCGGCGCGGATGATCCGGTGGCGAAGGGCCGGGGGGTTCGCGGCGAGCGCCGCGGCGGGGAGGGCGATGCCGCCGGAGACCGGGGTGACCAGATCGGGGAGGAGTTCGGCGACGATCGCGTCGAACGCGGCAGCGTCCTCCGCGAGCTGCGCGGCGGTCCGGGCCAATGCTTCGGCGACGCCGGGGCCCAGTTCGGCCTCGAGTACCGGCAGCACCCGGTCGCGCACGCGCACCCGGGCGAAGGCCGGGTCGTGGTTGTGCGGGTCGTCCCACGGCTCGAGCCCGGCGGCGGCGCATGCGGCGCGGGTGGTCGCGCGCGGGATCTGCAGCAGGGGGCGCAGCCACCGGATGCCGCCGTCCTCGCGGTCGGGGGACATGCCGGCCAGGCTCGCCGCGCCCGATCCGCGTGCCAGTCCCAGAAGCACGGTCTCGGCCTGGTCGTCGAGCGTGTGCGCAAGGAGCACGGTGCGGGCGCCGGCGCGGATCGCCTCCGCCCGGAGCGCTGCATACCGGGCTGCGCGGGCGGCCGCCTCCGGTCCACCCGGGCCGCCCACCTGCACGCGGACGACGCGAGCGTCCAGGCCGAGGGATGCGGCGGCATCCGCGGCGCGACGCGCGACCTCGCCCGAGCGGGGCTGCAGGCCGTGATCGACGGTGACCGCGACGGCCTGGATGCCGCGGCGCGGGGCCTCGAAGGCGACGGCCGCGGCCAGGGCGAGGGAGTCCGCGCCGCCGGAGAGGGCAACCACCGCCACCGGCGGGTCGAGCCCCGCGAGGGCGTCGCGCACGGCGAGCCGGGTGCGGGCGACGGCGGGGTCCACGGCCATGCGTGTCACGGTATCGTCCGCCGCTAGGCTGGTCGGCGGCATCCACCCTTTCGTGAAGGAGCACTGGCATGGGCGCGTACGACGCCGTCATCGAGATCCCCCGCGGCAGCCGGGTGAAGTACGAGGTCGATCACGGCACCGGGCGGGTGTATCTGGACCGCATCCTGTACACCGTGTTCGGGTACCCCGCCAACTATGGCTTCTTCGAGAACACTCTCGGCGAGGATGGCGACCCGCTGGACGTGCTGGTGCTGCTGGACCGCGACCTGTACCCGGGGATCATGGCGAAGGTGCGGCCCGTGGGCGTCCTGCGCATGAGCGACGAGGCCGGCGGTGACGACAAGGTGGTCGCGGTGCTGGCGAAGGATCCGCGGTGGGCGCACATTCAGGATGTCGACGACATCGACGAGTGGACCCGCAACGAGATCGCGCACTTCTTCGAGCACTACAAGGACCTCGAGCCGGGCAAGTGGGTCAAGGTCGACGAGTGGGCGGATGCGGCGGCGGCGGAGCGGATCGTGTCGGAGGCGTTCGAACGGTTCGACGAGCACGAGGGTCTGACCCGCACGCAGGGCGAGGGTGCTGCGCCCACCACGCGCTGACCCTGCCGGTCAGCGCGTGGTGCTCAGAAGTAGACGCCGCGGTCGGCCATGAACGGGCCGGGGTCGATCGCGCCGCCGCGGTAGACCTCGAAGTGCAGGTGGCATCCGAAGGAGTTTCCGGTGTTGCCGACGCTGGCGATCACCTGACCGGCGTCGACCCATTGGCCCGGTGAGACGTAGATCCCGCCCCATTGGATGTGGGCGTACCCGGTGCCGATGCCACCGCCGTGATCGATGCGGACGTAGTTGCCGTAGCCCCCGTTCGATCCGGCGTAGGTGACGCGGCCGGCGCTGGCGGCGTAGATGTTCGCCCAGCATCCGGGCGCCAGATCGATGCCGTAGTGGAAGCCGCTGGCGCAGTAGGAGGGGCCGCACTGGGAGTAGCGCTGCCCATACCCCGAGCTGACGCCGCCGCCGGAGGGACGCACCCATCCCGACCAGGAGGATCCCCCGCCCCCGCCGCCACCGCCACCGCCACCGCCACCGCCGGTGGACGGCGCGCTCGCCTGCGCTTGCCGGGCCTGCTCCGCGCGCCGGGCCTCCTCGGCGCGGCGGGCCTCCTCGTCGCGGCGCTGCTGCTCGGCGACGCCGGCCTGGTAGTCCGCCACCGTCTTGGATGTCGTGTCCTTCAGCGCGGCGAGCTGAGCCTGCAGGGTGCCGAGGTTCGCGTCCTGCTCCTGCAGCGCGGCCTCCGCGGCAGCGGCGGCCGCCTGCGCCTCCTGCATGGCGACATCCGCCTCCTGCTGGAGTCGGTCGCGTTCGGTGCGGGCGACGGCGGCCTGGTCGCTGAGGCTCTGCGCGGAGTCGCGAGCCGTGACAGCCTCGGCGTAGGACGACTGGTTGCGTTCGAGGAGCTTGTCCATGGTGCCCAGTTGCGACAGCAGGTCGTCGGCGCCGGCGGCCGAGCCGCTGAGGAACAACTGCAGCGAGGTGTCGTCGCCGCCGCTGCGGTAGAGCTGCCCGGCAACGCGGCCCGCCTTCTCGGCGGTCTCGCGGGCGCGGGTGGCCTCCTCGTCCGCCTGGGCCTGCAACTGGTCGGCGCGCGTGGACGCGTCGAAGAACGCCTGCTGGGCGCGGAAGAACTCGTCGGACTTCTGCTGGGCAATGGCCTGCTTGTTCGCCACATCGGCCTGCAGCTGCGCGATGAGGCTCTCGATCGTGCTGACCTCCGCGGCCTTGGCGGACTCGTTCGACTTGGCACGCTGCACGTCGTCCCACGACGGGTACCCCTCGATCGCCGCCGCCGGCAGCACCGCGCCGGTGAGGAGGGTCCCGGCGCCGAGGATGCCGGTCATCGCAGCGGCCATGATCACGCGCAGACGCGGGGAGCGCAGCATCCGGAGTCCACGTCGGGGGCGCCGTCCCGCGCGCGCGGTTGTCGCTCCCGGTGTCACGACGCCTCCGTCATTGCCGCTGTCACTGCATAAACACGCACCACATTAGCAACAGCAGTCACATCCGCAACGGGTAGGAAGCGGATGCCGGTCGCCGCCTCATCCTCGCGCCCCGCCGCAGCCCGCGGGGCGCGACGCGCCCGGGATGCCCGATCGGACGGCCGCCGAATTGCCGATCCGCGACCGGCGCACGTATGCTTGAGCGTCGGCTCGCGTGAGCTACGGCGCCCCGGGCGCTGGGGTTCTCATCCGGCCCCATCGTTTAGCGGCCTAGGACGCCGCCCTTTCACGGCGGTAGCACGGGTTCGAATCCCGTTGGGGTCACGACTCCGGCGGACAACTGAATATGCATGGCCCTGTAGCGCAGTTGGTTAGCGTGCCGCCCTGTCACGGCGGAGGTCGCGGGTTCAAGTCCCGTCAGGGTCGCTTCGAGCGACGGGCCCTTCGCGGAGGGCCCTTCGTGTCGGACGCGGGCCTCGCCCGCGCGGCTCTGTAGCTCAGTTGGTAGAGCGCACGACTGAAAATCGTGAGGTCACGGGATCGACGCCCGTCGGAGCCACTGGGACCCCGGGTGGCTTCTACGCACGGGGGTTTCTTCTTTTCCCGGTCAGGCGCTGTTCCAATGGTCGATCCTTCAACGCGCAAAGCGATCAATGCGGCGCCAGTGGAGGCTGCTTCGGCAGCGCGGTAAGGGACGCTTGGGCCGGCCTGGGGCCGGTCTGGGGCCGGTCGGCGCAGCAAAAGCAGGCACAACCGAAGCCGCCTCACGTCAGAGCGAGACGATCCAATACCTGGCGATAAGTGTTCACGAAGTGATCAACAACTGCTTCAACGTCATCCTCATAGAACGCCCCGGAATCCATCCCGTGGACCTCGTCGAACCGCAGCTGTCTCCGAATACGCTTGACGTCTTGCACGCCGACGTTGAAGTTCGATCGCGGATAGCCAAGCTTGGCCGAAAACCGACCTTCGGGCGTCTGTCTGTAGACCTTGATGAAGTTACGGCCCGGCGCACCAAACTCGCACCCTTGTGCCTCAAGCTGAACGCGGAGCTCCTGGAACATCATCGAACGATCCCCACGAACTAGCGGCCGGGTCCGAGCCGCCAGCCAGTTGGCGGTTCCAGCAACCTCCGCGTCCGACGACCGAGCCTCGCCTTCGGGAAGTAGGAAGTCATGGGCCGCCACTCGAGTTGCCATGTCATACAAGTCGTCCTCAGATGTTTCCACCAGAAGCGTTCGATTCTGTTGCAGGAAGACAAGCATCGCGACCAAAGCGGTTCTCTTGTTGCCGTTCTCGAAGGGATGATTGAGCGCGAGACCGTAGAAGAGCGTCGCCGCGACTTGCGGAACGGTGGTGTACTTCTTGTACGACCCCATCCCCGCTGATTGTCGCGCGACAGCACTCGCGAGGGCGTTCGGTCTGAGCGGATCTGTGGCTCCGAAGTCGAGTGCTGCGATGTCTCCAGTCGCGAGGCGACGGCGAATCGTCATCAACTCGTCGACACTCAGATAGTTCACGGCCCGACCGTAGCGGGAACCGCGCTCCGGATGGACGTCGGTGCAGTCGGCGAGGCAGCAGCCGCACATGAGGCGCCCGACAGAGCCGGCATCTGCATCGTTGTCGCAGACGCAGTCGGACCACGAACAACGCGTGCCGCGCGCGGGTAGATCCAACTCGATTCGCTCGTCGTCGTTGATTTCGGACGCGAACATGTGTCGTACTCGATCCCGCCGAGCACCACCACGCGGTATTGCTCCTGATTTTTCATAACCTGCCAGGCTAGCGCCCCGCCATCGGGCCGGACCACTGATCGGGTTCTGCACTCAGAGGCGGTGGCGCGATGCGATCAGCGGTTCCGCTCCCCCTCGTCATCGAGCCGTCGAGCGATGACATTGCTCGCGGGGTCACCGCGCTGCGCGACGAGGTCTTCAAGGTGGGGGTGAAGCCGGTCTGCGGTGGTCGAGCGGTCCACGAGCCCGCCGATGCCACTCACGGGTGTGTTCGTCGACGATGGAGCAGATCTTGATCGCCCGGCCTTGCTCGTCGGCATCGAACGGGAAATCGACAGCCCAGACCATGTTCGGCGCCGCCGCTGCGGGACCCGCGGCTCTTCTTCGCGCCAGAGCCACTGGATCTTCTTGTGATTGACGGCCCAGCCCTCGCCGCGGGCATGGTGGTACGCCCGCCGGTATCCCCACGTCGGATGCTTCCTCGCGTACGCGCGGAGCCACGCCCGCAACGCCCCGTCCGAGTCCGCAACAGTGTCGCCCTGGAGCGGACGTCGGCACGCGGACCTGGTCAGCCCGGTCAGACGGCACGCCATCCGCTCACTCACCTGCGGCGTCCTCATCAGATGCGAGACGGCGGTGCGGCGCCTGCCCGGGCCTAGAAGTTTCCCTCAGCCAACTCCTTCAGCGCCGCCTTCTCCAGCTCCGCCTCCGCGAGCAGCCGCTTCAACGTGGCGTTCTGCTTCTCCGAGCTCCCTGAGTCGTTTCGCGTCGTCGGCTTTGAGGCCGCCGTACTGGTTCCGCCACCGGTAATACGTCTGCTCGGACACCCCAAGCTCCCGACACACACCCGCGACATCGGCACCGTCGGGCGAGCATCATCCTGTCGGCCTGCCCAAGCTTCCGAACGACCTGCTCCGGGGTATGACGCTTCCTGCTGTTCGTCATGATCTGACCAGTCTCCCCGCCGCGACCGCGGGCGACAGGACGACTCTCAGAACGACTGGACCGAATAACTGGGGTCAGCTCAGGCTACTCCCTTGTATGAGAAAGGCCCTCGTCATCGGCCTGCCCATAATCGGTTGGGCGGTCAACGGCAAGGGCTCGTTACGCTCAACCCTATATCAACCGGGCGACAGGGCGCGACGAGACACCACGACGGCGAGAGCCTCGCCGTCGTGGGAAGGTAGAGGCGGCCTGCGCAGCGACCCTGCACGATGGCGTCGGGGAGGCATGATGGTCAGCGGCAAACAGATCCGCGTGTATCTCGTGGACGGCACGCCCGGGGGGCTCCTGACCGCGGAGATCATGAACTGGACAGGCCATGTGGTCGCCGCACCGCGGTCTGACATCGCGGACCTGCTGGCGCGCGAGGAAGTGCGTCGAACAGTGTCTACCTCCTGCTGGGCGATGACCCCGAGTCACAGTCGCCATCCGGAAAAGCGGTCTACGTAGGGGAGGGAGATGACATCGCTGTACGACTACGGCAGCACTCCCGCGCCGAGGAGGCTGGCGGCAAGGACTTCTGGGATCGCGTAGTCGTCCTCACCTCCAAGGACGCCAACGTGACCAAAGCGCATGCGCGCTATCTCGAGGCCCGACTCATCAATGCCGCGATGGCGGCAAAGCGCGCGACGGTCGTGAACGGGACGGCACCGGTTCCGATCCATCTCCCCGAGGCCGATGTCTCGGACATGGAGTACTACCTCAGCCAGGTGCAGATCGTGCTCCCGGTGCTCGGTATCACCGAGTTCCGCCCGACGCGCGTCTTGATCGCGTCAGACGATGCACCGGCAGTGCCGAGTTTGCCTAGCGAGCGCGCGTCGCCCACCTTTCGTTTCGAAGTGCCGCGTCACGGTATCGCCGCGCTGGCGCAGGAAATCGATGGAGAGTTCACAGTCCTGGAAGGTTCGATCGGTCGCGCGGAATGGGTCGGCAGTCATCGCCATCCTGGATACCAGCAACAACACACCGCCCTCCTCAGCGAGGGGACCCTCCAGCGCGAAGAAGGAGGGCTCGCTCGCTTCGCACAGGACGTCGTATTCTCCTCCCCCTCCGCCGCAGCCGCCGTCGTGGCAGGTCGCTCCGCGAACGGCAGGACCTCATGGATCGACACCTCCACCGGGATGAACTTCGGCGAATGGCAAAGCCGCGGGCTTGCGTAGTACGGGCCTGTCCTGGGCCGGGAACCCCGTTGAAACCACCCAGAACCAGCCACTACCAACGAGCACAACTTCCGCGGAATCACGCGGCAAACGAGCACTCGTGAGCACCCAAGGACCCGGCGCATACGACTGAAAATCGTGAGGTCACGGGATCGACGCCCGTCGGAGCCACTCAACCCCGAGGTGGCTTCTACACCGAGGGGGTTCTTCTGTTCCGCTGGTGGAGAGCGGCCGCGCCTGCCCGGGATCAGCTGCGCGGTGACCCGCCGAGCTCGACCGCCGGTGTTAGCAGCACCGGCTCCGGCGACGCGCCGATGCCGAGCAGCCGGGTCAACGTCGCCTTGCCGGCGGCGAGCAGCGCCGCATCCGTGTCTTCCTCTCCCGCACCGGGAGGTTCGGCGATCGTCATCGACACGAACTCGCCGACCCGCTTGCTCACCGTCGTGTGCACGATGCCGAACGGTGCCAGCGACGCCTCGACGAGCTCGGGCTCCTCGTGGACGTTGGGCACGTTGAGGTTCAGAATCGTGCCGGGCGCGTTCTCGGCCAGCAGCGCGAGGACCCGTTCGGTGACGGCTGCCGCCATCGACCACCGAGGCGGGTCGGGGTACAGCCCCGTGGCGAGCGACACCGCGAGCGCGCGGGCGCCCGAGCTGCCACCGGTCAGCGCAGCGCCCACCGTACCGGAGTGCAGGATCGCGCGCCCCACGTTGGCGCCGCGATTGATGCCCGACAGGACGAGGTCGGGGGGCGGGCCGAACGCACCGTGCGCGGCGACGAGCGCGATCAACGCGGGAGCGGCGTGCACCGCGTGAGCCGGCACGTCGAGACCACGAAACGTGCGGTCCTCGATGCGGATGTGCCCGCGGCCGCCGGCGGCGGTCACGGCGTGCGAATCGGTCGCGATGATCGATGCGCTGCTGCCGCTGGCCTCCTGCGCAGGCGCGGCGACGACGACCTCGAACCCTTGTCGGCACGCCGCGAGCGCGAGCGCGTAGAGGCCCGCGGAGTCGATCCCGTCGTCGTTGGTGATCAGTGCCCGCATGGCCCGTTACTCTGACTCGAACATCTCGGCCAACTCGCGCAGGCCGATCCGGGGCGGGTGACTGTCTTCGTGGTCCTCGCCGTAGGGCACGACGCGCACGAGCCTGCTGAGGCGGTGGATCGCCGCACGATCTCCCGTACCGCGCCCGTGCCGCGTGACGTTCAGGGCACCCGCCGCCGCGCCGAGCACGACGGCCTCGGTGATCTCGGCGCCGCGCGCGACTTCCGCGGCCGTCGCAGCGGTGAACGAGTCCCCCGCACCGCTCGTGTCGACGACCTCCATGATCGGGTTCGTCACGGTCAGGATGGTGTCGTTCTCGGTGAGCATGAGCAGGGGCTTCTCCGCCCGGGTGACGATGACGGTATCGGCGCCCGCATCGCGGATGGTGCGCATCGCCGCAATGATCTCCGCCTCATCGATCGAGGTGATCCGCCCGTCCGCGAGCAACTCCTCGTGGCTGATCTTGACGATGTCGACGTGGCCGGCCAGCGCCGCGTCCAGACGGGGTCCGGCCAGGTCGACCATAACGCAGCAATCGCACGAACGCAGGTCGGCGGCCAGCCGGCGGTACACCTCTGCCGGCAGGACGTCGCCGGCGGGCCCGCTCAACAGCACGAGCTGCGCATCCATCCCGGCCCGGAGCGTCTGCCCGTAGAGCTCGTCGAGCACATGACGGGAGAGGTCACTGCCGGCGGTCTCCACGATCGAGCGGCGCTGACCACCCCGACGGTCGTGGATGTACGCGGCATTCTGACCGTCACGCTCGACGGCGACGACGTCCAAGCCCTCACCGTCCAACAGATGACGCAGCACCCCGCCGGTCTCGCCCGCGAACGTGCAGCACATCGTCACGGCCGTACCCAGGCGGCTCAGCATCCGCGCCTGCCACACTCCCTGCCCGCCAGCGTGGATATGGATGTCGGGCTCTTCATCGCGCTCTTCGATCGTGATCGTCAGCGACGGCGAGGGGGCGAACACGACGATGTCGGGAATCGCGATATCGGCCATGGCGCCACGCTATTCCCGCAGAGTGAACGGGGCACGCGGATGCCGGAATCGCGCGCCCACTGACAGCCAAGGCGCGTGTGCTCCAGGAGCGCGGCTCGCGCGATCCGCGACCAGGCGCGGTCACTTGGGCGCGCCACTCTACTGGGACCCTCGTGCGGCTTCCACGCACAGGGCTTCTTCACACTACGACAGATCCGTTTCACCTCAACGGCGCAGGGAGCGAGACGGATGCGTCGAGCCCGCCGCCTGCCCGGGGTTTCAGCCGGGCGCTGCCGCCGCTCGCGCGGGCCAGACGCGCGACGATCGCCAGTCCCAGTCCGCTGCCTCCGGTGTCAGACGACCCGCGCCAGAAACGTTCGAACGCGTGCACGCACTCTTCTTCGGTGAGGCCTGGTCCCTCATCGAGCACGTGCATCACGACCGGGTCGGCGGCAGCCACCCGCACGGTGATCGTCGTACCGTCGGGACTCACACTCATCGCATTGTCGATGAGGTTGTCGAGCACCTGCTCCATGGCGGTGTCGACGGCGAGGGCAGGGGCGGCATCCGGCCCCTCGTAACGGATGTCTACACCCGCCTCCTGCGCGAGCGGCAGCCAATGCGCCACCCGCTCGCGGGCGATCGCTGCCGCGTCGTGCACGCCGACCGTCACCGAATCGGCCTCCGCATGGCTGAGGGTGAGCAGCCCGTCGATCACTGCACCCAGACGGTCGAGTTCGACGTCGGCTGCGGCGAGGCGCTCCGCGGCGGCATCGGGGTCGGTGTCGACGAGGCTGCGCGCGGCATCCAATCGCAGACGCAGCGCCGTGAGCGGCGTGCGCAGCTGATGCGACGCGTCCGACGCGAACGAGCGCTGCACGTCGATCAACCCGGACAGTCGCCCCGCCATGGTGTTGAATGACCGCGCCAGCGCGCGCACCTCGGGCACACCAGCGCGGTCATCGGCGCGGGCGCTGAGGTCTCCGGTGGCGAGCTGCTCGGTCGTGGCCTGCAGCCGCCGCATCCGTCGAGTGATGCCTGTGGCGAACACGGCCGCCACCAGCCCCGCGAGCAGCACCGTCACCCCCGCGACCCCCACCAGGCCCCACACCTGACGGGCGGCGGCATCCGAGAACTGCTGTGCCGGGTAGCTGAACCGCACCGCCCCGCGGATCGTGTCGCCGGCTAGTACCGGCACCGCAACATAAAGCAGACTCATGCCGAGCGTCTGCGAGTAGCGTTCCCCCGTCGCGATCTGGCCTGCCAGGGCGCTCGCGATCTCAGGCCGCGACCCGTATGCGGCGCCGACGCGCGACGGGTCGGTGTCGCTCGTGGCCACAGCCGTCCCGCCGGCGTCGACCACCACGACCCGCGCACCGGTCGCGGCGCTGTAGGCGTCCACGGCCTGGGTGACGACCTTGTTGGTCGCCACGGTGCCGGACTCGAGCGATTCCTCGAGCCGCCCGGCCAGCACGAACGCGTCGCGCTCGAGCGTCGTGACCATGCGCTCGCGCTCAACGCCGGTGAGATAGAACGCGAACGGCACGTTCTGCACCAGGAGCACGAGCAGGGTGAAGCCCATGATCGCGAGCATCAGCCGCGCTCTCACCCCGGCCCCTCCCCGCTGCGCGGGGCCACTGCATCGCCGCGCGGCGCCTCGGGCACCTCGAATCGAAAGCCCACCCCGCGCACGGCACCGATCCACGACGGGTCGCCGAGCTTCTTGCGGATCGCGGCAACGTGGGCGTCGAGAGTCTTCATGGTGCCGTACCAGGCCATGCCCCACACGTCACGCAAGATGTCGGCCCGCCGCAGCACCGCCCCGGGGTCCGCCGTGAGGTAGTCGAGCAGATCGAACTCCTTCGCGGTCAGGTGCACCTCGACGTCGGCAAGCACCACCCGCCGCGCCCGCACATCCACCGTGAGCGGACCGAACGTGCGGACAGCGGACGCGGCGGACGCGGCATCCGGCTGAGACGAGCGCCGCGCAACCGCTCGCACCCGCGCCGTGAGCTCGCGGAAGCCGAACGGCTTCACGAGGAAGTCGTCGGCACCCACCTCGAGCGCCAGCACCCGGTGGAACTCCTCGCTGCGGGCGCTCACCACGATCACCGGCACCAACGAGTCGGCACGGATGCGGCGGCACACCTCTACGCCGTCGAGGTCGGGCAGCCCCAGAGTCGAGCAGCACGAGATCCGCACCGCCTTCGGCCACCACCGCAAGCCCGGCGGCACCCGTATTGGCCCGAACGCCCTCGAACCCCGCGTGCCTCAGTGCATCCAGGATGCCGCCGGCGATCGCGTCGTCATCCTCGACCAGGAGCACTCGCACATCGCCATTCTGTCGGCATCGCCCGGCATCCGCCGCCGCCCCGGCTGACCTCTCAGCGAGTTTGCCGAATCTTGGATATTCGCGGGACCACCCTTGACCAGCCTTTCCGTACCGTGAGGGTCATGAAGAACGCAGCGATCACCACCCTGTCGGTCCTCGGCGTCGTGGGCGCCGCAACCGTCGCCATGGCCGCGAACGCCAACACACTCGGAGTCTTCGACACGGTCGATCGGACTTCCCACGTCGTCAGCACGCCCGAGGCGGAGCACAGCCAGGCGGCCGCCGCCCCCGCACCGCAGCCGGCCCAGCAGCCGGTGCACGCCACGACGGGCGGGTCCGGATCCACGAGCACGTCGGGCCAGACCGACGATAGCCACGAGGCCACGGAGTACGCCGACGACTCGACGCACGTCGAGCTCGAAAGCCACGACGATGGCGAAGCCGACGACGATGGCGAAGCCGACGACTGATCCCGCCCACACGGCACGCGCCACCCGCGTGCTCGTTGACCTGGCGTCAGTGGCGGCCTTCGGCGGCATCCTCACGGGATTCGTGACGATGCCGCACGGAGACACCACCGGCGTCGGGGTCGCAGGTGGCGACGCCCTCGCCGGCATCGACCACCACCCCTGCGCCGGCTGCGGTCACAACCCCATCTGCACCGCAGCCGGCACCTCCAGCTCCCTCGGCGCCCGCGCCGACATCCGAGCCCGAGGGCCCCGCACCAGAGCCGGTACCGACGGCTCCGGCGCCCGCCCCGGCACGTGTCAACGGAACCACCTCCGGTTCGGGTGGCTGACATGACTGCGACGGATGCCGCGACCCCGCCGGTCGCGACAGTGCCGGCCTCGGCCGTGGCCGAGGCACCGGTCATGGGCAACCGCTGCGTGCTCACCGTCGTCGACGCCGAGATCGCGGTCGCCGAGGGCGCCCTCGCCCTCACCCGTCGCCTCGATGCACTGTGGAGTCGGTTCCGCCACGACAGCGACATCACCGCCCTCAACCTCGCCGAGGGTGAGCCGCGGCGCGTCGACCCGCTCACCTGCCTGCTGATCGGCGAGATGCGCGAAGCGCACCGGCGCACCGACGGCGACTTCGACCCCACGCTGCTCCCCACCCTCGTCGCAGAGGGGTATGCGGCATCCCGCGTCGAACCGGGACTGACCACCTGGCTGCCCCTCACCGCGCAGGCTGGCGGCGACCTCGACGGCATCCGCATCGACGAGGATGTCGTCACCCTCCCCCGCGGTACGACCCTCGACCCGGGCGGCATCGGCAAGGGCCTCGCCGCCGATCTCGCGGTGGCGTACGCGCTCGCGCACGGTGCGACCGGCGCGCTGGCGCAGTTCGGCGGCGACATCCTCGCCACCGGCGCGCCCCCCGACGGCGACGCGTGGCGCATCGGGGTGGAGGATCCGTTCCAGCCGGGCGAGCACTGCGACGTCGTGCGGGTGCTGCACGGGGCCGTGGCAACCTCGAGCACCCGCAGGCTGCGGTGGGACGGCCCCGACGGCGGTGAGGTGCACCACCTGCTGGACCCGCGGACGGGCGGCAGCATCCGCACCGACGTGCAGACCGTCACCGTTATCGCGGGCACAGGCGCGCGCGCCGAATCGCTCACCAAGCCCGGATTCCTGCGCCCTGTCGGCAAGTACCTCGCGTGGCTGCCGACACAGGATGCGGCAGCCCTCGTGATCACCGCCGACGGCACGATGCACACGACTGCGAACTGGAGCGATTTCCGATGACCGACCCACACCTGTGGTGGTACGCGTCCCGGGCGAGTGCCATCGTCGCCTGGTCGCTGCTGACTCTGACGACCCTCTGGGGCATCCTGCTCGCCACCCGCGTCCTGCGGGCCGCCGACAACCCCACGTGGCTGCGGATCGTGCACGCCCACCTCAGCACGATCGCGCTGGTGATGACGCTCATCCACGTCGGGTCGCTGCTGCTCGACCCGTACATGAGGTCGCAGGGATTCGGCATCCCGGCCGCCCTCGTTCCTTACGCGTCGACGTTCAAACCGCTCGCGCTGACCCTCGGCATCGTCGCGCTTTACCTGATGCTCGCCGTCGCCCTCTCGGCGAGCGTGATGCGTTTCCTGCCGCGGAGGCTCTGGAAGGGGCTGCACTATGCGAGCTACCTCGTCGTGGCACTCGTCGCCCTGCACGCCGGCATGGCCGGCACCGACCGCGGCAGCACGTGGTACATCTCGTTGTCGACAGCGCTGATCGTCGCCACCGCGATCGCCGCGATCGTGCGACGCATCGTCGGCTCGGTGGCCCTGCAGCGGCGACGCGCCGCCGCCAAGGCGCGCAGCGTCACCCTGCGCACGCCCACGCCGATGCGGGTCGCGGAGTTCCGCGCCCTCGCCGACGGCGTGCGCGGCATCCGTCTGGTGTCGCTGGAACCGGGCCCGCTGCCGCCGTGGACGCCCGGCTCGCACATCACCGTGCACCTGCCGAACGACCTCGAACGCCGCTATTCGCTGTGCGGCGACCCCGCTGATCGGCATGGGTACGAGATCGCGGTGCAGCTCGAGCCCGACTCCGCAGGAGGCAGCCGGTACATCCACGAGACGCTGCGCATCGGGCAGGTGCTGCCGGTGGATCCGCCGCGCAACAACCTGCCGCTCGAGCCCGCGCCCGACTACCTGTTCATCGCGGGCGGCATCGGCATCACTCCGATCCTGACGATGATCGGCTCGCTGCCGCCCTCGCGCAACTGGGAGCTGCTCTATCTCGGCCGCGCGCGCCGCACCATGGCGTTCGCCGCGATGCTCGAAGAGCGCTACCCGGGCCGGGTCACCATCCACGCCCGAGACGAGCACCCCGACCGGATGCCGGCAGCCCACATCGCGGCGCTCAGCACCGCGCAGGTCTACGCTTGCGGCGCCAACGCTCTGCTCGACGAGCTGGTCGAGGCGGTGCCGGCCGACCGCCTGCACATCGAGCGCTTCGTCGCCCTCGACCGCGCGTCCGGCCTGGACCCGCAGCCGGTGCAGGTCGACCTCGCCGGGGTGGGCACGTTCCGGGTGCCGGCGGATCGCAGCATCCTCGACGTCCTCGAAGAGGCGGGCGCGCCCATCGCCGGGTCGTGCCGCGAGGGCGTGTGCGGCGCGTGCCAGCTGCGGGTGCTCGACGGCACCCCGCTGCATCTGGACTCGGTGCACGCCGATGCCGATAAGGATGCCGCGGGCGTCATGTACCCGTGCGTGTCACGGTCGGTCGGCGATCGGCTCGTGGTCGACGTCGTCGACTGAGTCGCGCTGCACACCCGGGACACGAGCCGTGTACAGAAGCTCCGC
>CAVOZX010000044.1:0-43522 GCA_963701365.1 uncultured Actinomycetota bacterium
GGGAGTGGTGGTGGGCGTGGCGGGCAGTGCCGGGTCTGGGGTCGGGTACGGAGTCGCCTGACCGTCGTCGCCGATGAAGGATCCGCCGACCTCCCCGGAGGCGTACAGCACAGCACGCAGCTGCAGTTGCGCGGATGCCTCGATCCGGGCGCGCGTCTGCTCGTCGGCATCGCCGGGGATCTGGACCACGATGTTGCGACCACCCTCGGTGGACACCGCGGCCTCCGCCACCCCGGAGGCGTCGATGCGCTGCCGGATGATGGTCACAGCCTGATCGAGTTGCTCCGGACTCGGGTCGGAGCCGTCGGCGGTCTGCGCGGCGAGGATGATCTGGGTACCGCCCTGCAGGTCCAGCGCCAGTTGGGGCACCCAGGAACTCTGCTGGAAGACGTACACACCCAGTGTGTTCACGCCGAACAGGACCGCGACGATCGCGAGGAGGCCGGTCAGTGCCCGCCACGCGTTGCGCACGGGAGTGGGACGCGCCACGGCTCGGTGTCTCGACGGATTTCGGCCGAATCAGGACTGCGGGGGCTTCGGCGAGCCGTCCGAGTCGTCGCCTCGAGAGTAGCGTCGATCGTCGCTGATTGACGTGATGTCTCCATCAGCGACCCCGTCGACGTACTCTTCCGTTGCGGTCTCCGACTCGATGTAGTCATCCTCCGTCACGACGCCGGTCGCGGGGTCCACGACCCGCAGGATCGCCTGGCTGTGCACCCTGATCTCCACGCCAGGAGCGATCTCCACGCGCGCGGGTCGGTCCAGGTCGTCCGAGTCGAAGCTGACGATCGTGCCGTAGATCCCGCCTTGCAGCAGCACCTCCGCGCCGGGGACCGTCTGGCGCGCCTTCGTCTCCTGTTCCGCCTTGGCGCGCTGCGTGCGTCGGCGCGAACTCCAGAACATGAAGACCAGCAGGACGACCAGCAGGATGATCAGTCCGTAGTTGGCGAAGAAATCGGCGAAGTTCACGGCGGAGAGCCTTTCACGGACGGCGGCGATGACGCGAGCCCGGTGGATCGAGGTGCGTGCGGTAGGAGGCTTCGATGATCATAGGCCATCGAGTGGACGTCCCGAATCGGGGTGGGGCACGCCCAGGTGCGCATATGATGCCGCGGTCGCGACGCGTCCCCGCGGAGTGCGGGCGATGAATCCGATCCGGACGAGGTACGGTTCGACAACCGACTCGATGGTGTCGGCCTCCTCGCCGACCGCGGTCGCCAGCGTGGTCAGCCCGACCGGGCCCCCCCGGAACCGTCGGACGAGTGCGTCGAGGATCGCGCGGTCGATCCGATCCAGTCCGATCGGATCGACGTCGTACAGATCGAGGGCCGCATCGACAGCGTCCGCGACGGGCGACCCGTCGCCGTGGACGATGAGATAGTCGCGCACGCGGCGCAGCAGTCGATTCGCGATGCGCGGCGTTCCGCGCGAGCGGCGCGCGATCTCATGCTGGGCGGCCGCGGGCAGTGCGACTCCGAGCATGTGAGCCGACCGCTTCACCACCTGTTGGAGATCCTCCGGCTCGTAGTACTCGAGGTGCGCCGTGAAACCGAACCGGTCCCGCAGCGGGTTGGGCAGGAGTCCGGACCGTGTCGTCGCGCCGACCAGTGTGAACGGTGCCAGTTCCAGCGGAATGCTGGTGGCCCCGGCGCCCTTACCCACCATTACGTCGATGCGGAAGTCCTCCATCGCCAGGTAGAGCATCTCCTCCGCCGATCGCGCCATGCGGTGGATCTCATCGACGAACAGGACGTCGCCGGGAATCAGGCTCGACAGCAGCGCGGCGAGGTCTCCCGCATGCTGGATGGCGGGCCCGCTGGACATCCGTAGCCCGCGGCCGCTGTCGTGCGCGACGATCATGGCGAGCGTGGTCTTCCCCAGCCCGGGCGGACCGGCCAGAAGGATGTGATCGGCCGGCCGCTGCTGGAGCCGAGCGGCGTCCAGCAGCAGTCGGAGCTGCGCGCGCACCTTCTGCTGGCCGATGAACTCACCGAGCGAATCCGGGCGCAGGGCCCCCTCGGCGGCGAGTTCGATGTCGTCCATGACGGATGGCGACCGCACCTCCTCGTCCGGCGGCGTCATGCGCCCGACCCCGTGCGGGAGGGGCCGAGGACCGAGAGCGCGCGTCGCAGCAGTGCGGGGACGGCGTCGTCCGCATCGGGCGCATTCGAGCGCACCGCGGTGACGGTCTCCGCTGCGGTCCGCTCGGGCCAGCCCAGTCCGACGAGCGCCGCGACGACCTGTGCGGCGGCGTCCGTCGCCGCCCCTGCGGCGGGCGTCGCGCCGGGGCGCGGGGACACGTCGAGCCGGCCGGCCAGCTGGACGACGATGAGCTTCGCCGTCTTCGGACCGATGCCGGGAACGCGCCGGAACGGCGCGTCGTCCTCCTCGGCGACGGCACTGGCGATCTCATCGATGGTCAGTACGGCGAGGACGCCGAGTGCAGACTTCGGGCCCACCCCCGACACCCCGGTCAGCGCGGTGAATACTCGCAGCTGCTCGCGATCGGGGAATCCGACGAGCGACATGCCGTCCTCGCGCACCAGCAGCGCGGTGTGCAGGTGCATCTCACGGCCGACGGTCGCGGCCGCGGCGACATCCGGTGTCACGGCAACGAGGTATCCGACCCCCGATGCCTCGACCACGACGGAGTCTCCAGCGGCGGCCGCCACGGTGCCCCGCACGGATGCGATCATGGCCTCAGCCTAGGGCGGTCGGACATTTGTTCGATAGCGACACGCTCATCGGGTGCCGCCACGCGCCCGCGCCGCGTCGTGCCACGCCTGCTGCGCGGGCGTGCGCGGCGCGGCCGACGACGGCGCGTCGGGCGATCGGCGCCACGCGTGGCAGATGGCCAGGGCGAGCGCATCGGCCGCGTCCGCCGGCGTCGGGATGACGGACAGGTGGAGAATGCGCGCCACCATGGTCTGCACCTGGCGCTTGTCGGCGGCGCCGTATCCTGTGATCGCGGCCTTGACCTCGGTGGGTGTGTGCGTGAACGCGCGTATGCCGTTCTGTCCCGCGACCAGCAATGCCACGCCGCTCGCCTGCGCCGTTCCCATCACGGTGCGCCGGTTCTGCTGGGCGAACACCGCCTCCACCGCCATGACATCCGGCCGGTGGGCGGCGAGCACAAGCTCCAGACCGCGTGCGAGGTCGCTGAGCCGGCGTTCGGGTGGATCCTGCGAGGGGGTGCGGATCACCTCGACGTGGACCATGCTCGCGCGCCGGTCGGCGGTCACATCGACCACGCCTACTCCGCAACGTGTGAGTCCGGGATCCACGCCGACCACGCGCACCGTTGAACCCACGGCATCACCGTAGGGTTGCCGCCGGGAACGGTCGGTCAGGCGCGCGGACTCCGGCCTGTGTGGACGCTCAGTCCTCCTCGAGTTCGGCCTGCACGTCGGCCGTGAGTTCCACATTGGTGTACACGTTCTGGACGTCGTCGCTGTCCTCAAGGGCGTCGATGAGGCGGAGCACCTTCCGGGCCCCGTCGGCGTCGACGTCCACCTTCACGCTCGGAACGAACTCGACGTCGGCGGATTCGTAGTCAAGCCCGGCCTGCTGGATCGCACTGCGCACGTCGACGAGCTCGGAAGGGTCGGTGATCACCTCGAAACCGTCGGGATGCGGGGCGATCTCCTCGGCCCCGGCGTCGAGCACGGCCGCCATGAGATCGTCCTCGGTGGTGTGCTCGTCGGAGACGACGATGACTCCCTTGCGGGTGAAGTTGTACGCCACCGATCCCGGATCGGCCAGTGTGCCGCCGTTGCGGCTCAGCGCGGTCCGGACCTCGGCGGCGGCGCGGTTCCGGTTGTCCGTCAGGCACTCGATGAGCAACGCCACTCCGCCGGGTCCGTAGCCCTCGTATGTGATCGTCTGGTATTCCACCGCGTCGCCGGAGATGCCGGCGCCCCGCTTGATGGCCCGGTCGATGTTGTCGTTCGGCACCGATGTCTTCTTCGCCTTCTGCACGGCGTCGTAGAGCGTCGGGTTCCCGGCGATGTCGGCGCCCCCGAGTTTCGCGGCGACCTCGATGTTCTTGATCAGCTTCGCGAAGGACTTGGCGCGGCGGGCATCGACGACCGCTTTCTTGTGCTTGGTGGTAGCCCACTTGGAGTGCCCGGACATGACACCAGTGTATGCGGGCGCCTGCGGCGCGCAGATCCCGGCGGCGCGGTGCAGTCAGGCGGCGAGTCGCCGATGCTCGACCGAGTCGAGGAACAGTCGATGGATGCGCGACTCGCCCGTCATCTCGGGGTGGAAGGCCGTCGCGATCAGCCTCCCCCGACGAACGGCGACGATCCGCCCATCGAGGAGGCGGCTGAGGACCTCGACGTCGGGACCGTGATCCACCACCACGGGAGCCCTGATGAACGCGGCGTGCACGGGCGGGGCGCCGACCGCCGGGAACTGCAGATCGGTCTCGAACGAGTCGACCTGGCTGCCGAAGGCGTTGCGCTGCACCGTCATGTCGAGGCCCCCGAAGGTCTGCTGACCGGCGATGCCGTCGACGATGCGGTCGGCGAGCAGGATCATCCCGGCGCAGGTGCCCAAGGCCGGCAGTCCCGCGGCGATGGCTCTGCTGAGAGGTGCGTGCAGTCCGAACGCGCGGGCGAGCTTGTCGATCACGCTGGATTCACCGCCGGGCAGGATCAGGCCATCGATCCTCTCGAGTTGTTCGGGACGCCGCACCTGCTCGACGTCGGCATCCAGTGCCGTCAGCACGCGCGCGTGCTCGCGGACATCGCCTTGCAGGGCGAGGATGCCGATCCGAACTCGGCTACCAGCCACGCTCGGCCAGCCGGTGCGGGGCCGGCAGATCCGCGACGGAGATGCCGACCATGGCTTCGCCCAGCCCGCGCGACACCTCGGCGACCACGCGGGGATCGTTGAAGAACGTCGTCGCCTTCACGATCGCCGCGGCTCGTTCGGCCGGATTGCCGGACTTGAAGATGCCGGAGCCCACGAAGACGCCGTCCGCGCCGAGCTGCATCATCATCGCCGCATCCGCGGGGGTGGCCACACCGCCGGCGGTGAACAGCACGACGGGCAGCGCGCCGGTGCGCGCCACCTCCGCGACCAGCTCGTACGGGGCCTGCACTTCCTTGGCTGCGACGTACAGTTCGTCGTCGGACAGTGCGGCCAGGGCGCGGATCTGCCCCGTGATCCGACGGATGTGCTTTGTCGCTTCCGACACGTCGCCGGTGCCGGCCTCGCCTTTGGAGCGGATCATCGCGGCGCCCTCGGTGATGCGCCGCAGCGCCTCCCCCAGGTCGGTGGCGCCGCACACGAACGGTACGGTGAAGGCCCATTTGTCGATGTGGTTGGCATAGTCCGCCGGCGAGAGCACCTCGGACTCGTCGACGTAGTCCACTCCGAGTTCCTGCAGCACCTGCGCCTCCACGAAATGACCGATCCGCGCTTTGGCCATCACCGGGATCGAGACCGCCGCGATGATCTGGTCGATGAGGTCCGGGTCGCTCATGCGTGCGACGCCTCCCTGGGCGCGGATGTCCGCGGGAACCCGCTCCAGCGCCATCACGGCCACGGCGCCGGCATCCTCTGCGATCCTGGCCTGCTCGGCGGTGACGACGTCCATGATGACGCCGCCCTTGAGCATTTCGGCCAGGCCGCGCTTGACCCGGGAAGAACCCACCTGTGTGCTGTCGGTCATGGTTGTCGATTCTATTGCGGCCCGCGCCGTCATTCCTTCTCGGCGGCTCCGCGGTCGACGCAGACCGAAACGTCAATCAGTCGCGGTCGGCCAGGCGGATGCGACGGCTTCGCGAACCTCGCCGAGGAGCTGCGGGAGGGCCTTGGTCCGGGCGATGATCGGGAAGAAATTCGCGTCCGTCGCCCACCGGGGAACGATGTGCTGGTGCAGATGCCCGGCCACGCCCGCTCCGGCCACGCGACCCTGGTTCATTCCGATGTTGAACCCGTCGCACCGGGAGACGGCTCGGAGTACCCCCATGGCGGTCTGCGTCAGCGCGCCGATCTCCGCCACCTCGTCGTCCTCGGCCTGATCGTAGAGGCCGTAGTGGCGATAGGGGCAGACCAGGAGGTGGCCGGAGTTGTAGGGGAAGAGGTTCAGCAGCACGTACGCCGAGCGCCCACGGTGGACGATCAGGCCGTCCGCGTCCGACTTGGCGGGGGCGGCGCAGAACGGGCACTCGTCCACCAGGGGCTGCGGTCCCGCCTGGATGTACGCCATCCGGTGCGGTGTCCAGAGACGCTGGAATCCGTCGGGGACCCCAGGCAGCTCGGCCGCGGGAACGGATGCGGCGTCATCCGAAGTCACGGCAGATCCGCGGAACTGTTCACGAGCATCCGTCCCTCGATGACTCGCGCGACCCGCTCGATGGCGTCATCGACCGGGATGCCGTTGATCTGACTGCCGTCGCGGAACCGGAAGGACACCGTTCCCCCTGCGCGGTCGGTCTCTCCTGCGATCAGCATCAGTGGGACCTTCTGCGTGCTGTGCGTTCTGATCTTCTTCTGCATCCGATCCGCCGACGCGTCCACCTCGACGCGGATCCCGCGCTCGCGGAGGCGGTGGGCGACGGCGTCCAGGTACGGCGCGTATTCGTCGGCAACGGGAATGCCGACGACCTGAACCGGCGACAGCCAGACGGGGAACGCTCCCGCATAGTGTTCGAGCAGGATCGCGAAGAAGCGTTCGATCGACCCGAACAGGGCCCGGTGGATCATCACGGGTCGATGCTTCTCGCCGTCCGGTCCGGTGTATTCGAGATCGAACCGTTCCGGCAGGTTGAAGTCGATCTGCACCGTGGAAAGCTGCCACGTCCGGCCGAGGGCGTCCTGTGTCTTGAGATCGATCTTCGGGCCGTAGAAGGCGGCTTCCCCGGGAACCTCGGTGAGTCTGAGCCCGCTGGCCGAGGCGACGCGCCGTAGGGCGCTGGTCGCCATGTCCCAGTGACCCTCGTCGCCGATCCACTTGGATTTCTCGTCGTCCCGTAGCGACAACTCCAGTTCGAACTCGCTCAGTCCGAAGTCGCGAAGGATGGACAGCACGAAGTCCAGAACGCGCGCGGCCTCCTCCTCCAACTGATCGGGGGTCACGAACAGGTGGGAATCGTCCTGCGTGAATCCGCGCACCCGGGTCAGGCCGTGCAGCGCTCCGGAGAGCTCATACCGGTACACCGTGCCGTTCTCGTACAGCCGCATCGGGAGGTCGCGATAGCTGCGCGCCCGCTCCTTGTAGATGAGGATGTGCATGGGGCAGTTCATCGGCTTGAGGTAGTAGTCGGTGCCCGCCTTCGTGACGCGATCGGCCGCGTCGCGCTCCTCATCGAGACGGATGGGCGGGAACATCCCCTCCCGGTACGTGACGAGGTGGTTCGACTGCAGGAACAGGTCCTGTTTGGCGATGTGCGGGGTATACACGTAGGTGTACCCGGCGTCCCGGTGACGCCGCAGCGCGTGCTGCTCCATCTCCTGCCGGACGACACCTCCCTTGGGGTGCCAGACCGATAGACCGGAACCGATCTCATCCGGGAAGGAGAACAGGTCCAACTCCTTGCCGAGGCGTCGGTGATCGCGGCGCGCGGCCTCCGCCATGCGGTCCAGATAGGACCTCAGTTCATCCTTGGTGGCCCACGCAGTGCCGTAGATGCGCTGCAGTTGCGGATTCTTATCGCTCCCGCGCCAGTAGGCTCCCGCCACGCGCTGCAGGCTCCAGCCGTTGCCGATGGTACGGGTGTCGGGCAGATGCGGGCCCCGGCAGAGGTCGCGCCAGGTCACCGAGCCGTCCCGTGCGACGTTGTCGTAGATCGTCAGTTCGCCTTCACCGACCTCCACCGCGGCATCGTCGGTGGACGCCGCGGTCGTCCCCTTCAGGGTCACCAACTCCAGCTTGAAGGGTTCTTCCGCCATCTCTGCCCGCGCCTGCGACTCGGTGACGACCCGGCGCACGAAGCGCTGGTTCTCGCGGATGATGCGCTCCATCTCTTTCGAGATGGACGCCAGATCCTCCGGTGTGAACGGCTCCGCGGTCTGGAAATCGTAGTAGAAGCCGTCCGCGATGGGCGGGCCGATGCCGAGGTGGGTCTGCGGACGCAGCCGTTGGACCGCCTGAGCGAGCACGTGCGCGGCCGAATGGCGCAGGATCGTCATGCCGTCCTGGGAGTCCAGCGTCACGGGTTCCACCCGGTCGGAGGCGGAGACGATAGTGGCCTTGTCCCGCAGCACGCCGTTGACGCGTAGCGCTACCACCGACCGATCGGGATGGAGGGCGAACCCGTCGACGGGTCCGGCATCCTCTACGGTCGCCGGCTCGGAATCCACTTCGCCATCCTACCGAGCCGTGCCTACACTCCCGTCATGGCCGGAGAGTTCTCGGACCGTTCGGCGGCGGGCCGGCTGCTGGCGGAGGAACTGCTCCGTTCCGGAGAGGACCTGACCGGCGCGGTAGTCCTGGCTCTGGCACGCGGCGGCGTTCCGGTGGGCGCCGCGGTGGCGGCCGAGCTCGGTCTGCCATTGGAGGTCGCGGTGGTGCGAAAGCTGGGATTTCCCTCGTTCCCTGAAGTCGCGATGGGTGCGATCGGGGAGGACGGGGTGCGTGTCCTCGACGAGGACCTCGTGCGCAGGATGGGCGTGACGGATGCCGAACTGGCTGAGGTGGAGCATGCGGAGCGGGACGTGCTCGCCTCACGGGCGAGCCGCTATCGGAACGCTGCCGGCGGGCCTCGGGACCTGTCGGGGCGCATCGTGCTCATCGTCGACGACGGCGTCGCCACGGGGGCCACCGCCGAAGCTGCATGCCGGGTGGCGCGCCGACGCGGGGCGGATCGGGTGATCGTGGCGAGCCCCGTCTGCGGCGCGGACGCGGAGTCCTGGGTCCCGAGCGCCGACCGCATGATCGGCGTGCTCCGGCCTCCCGCCTACCGCGCCGTGGGTGACCACTACCGGCGGTTCGAGCAGGTGGGAGACGACGAGGTCATGGCGCTCATCCGCGCCTTCCCGGCCCTGTGAGCGGCCCCGTTGTGGTGGGCGATACTGGGATCGAACCAGTGACCTCTTCCGTGTCAGGGAAGCGCGCTACCGCTGCGCCAATCGCCCAAGTGCGCCGGCTCGCGCCGGGAGTCGAGGTGGCGACGGGATTCGAACCCGTGTAAACGGCTTTGCAGGCCGGTGCCTAGCCGCTCGGCCACGCCACCGTGTGGGGTTCGACCCACGTGTCGTGATCCCCGGAGGGAACCCCGCACTCGAGCGGATGACGAGACTCGAACTCGCGACCCTCACCTTGGCAAGGTGATGCGCTACCAACTGCGCTACATCCGCACGCGTCCCGGTCTGCCGGGATGCGCGACCGACTCTAGCCGAACTCCTGGCGGCGGCCAAACTCCGGTGCGGGCCGCCGGATCCGGTATGCTCGGAGATCGGCTGAGCCCTCCCGGGCGATTGGCGCAGTTGGTAGCGCGCTTCCTTCACACGGAAGAGGTCGTCGGTTCGAGTCCGGCATCGCCCACCGCACGAGGAGGGGCCGGCGCGCACGCGCCGGCCCCTCCTCGCTTCGTTGCGGGAATCAGGCCCTCTCGTCGGCGAGCACGTAACCCGCCTCGCCGTGGATGGCGAGGTCGATGCCTGCCACCTCGTCCTCGTTCTTGACCCGGAATCCCATCGTCTTCTCGATGATCCAGCCGATCACGAACGCGAGCACGAAGGAGTAGATCATCACCGAGAACGCGGCGATGGCCTGCACCAGCAGCTGCGTCCCGTCCCCGCTGTAGATCAGGCCCGTGCCGTTGGCGAAGAAGCCCAGGTAGAGCGTGCCGATGAGGCCGCCGACCAGGTGGATGCCGACCACGTCGAGTGAGTCGTCGAAGCGGAGGATGTACTTCAGGTCGACGGCGAGGGCACACAGGACGCCGGCGACGATGCCCAGCACGATCGCCCAGCCGGGGGTCAGCGCGGCGCAGGCGGGTGTGATGGCGACCAGACCCGCAACGGCGCCCGAGGCTGCGCCGACGGATGTGGGCTTGCCGTCGCGGATCTTCTCCACCACCAGCCAGGCCAGCAGGGCCGCAGCAGGTGCCGCCAGCGTGTTGATGAACGCGACCGCGGCCACCCCGTCGGCTGCCAGCTCCGATCCTGCGTTGAAGCCGAACCATCCGAACCACAGCAGTCCGGCGCCGAGCAGAACGAAGGGAGGGTTGTGGGGCGCGTTCATGCCCTTCTGGAATCCGAGCCGACGACCGAGGACCAGTGCTAGTGCGAGCGCGGCCGCCCCGGCGTTGATGTGCACCGCGGTGCCGCCCGCGAAGTCGATGGCGCCCACGCCGAACCATTCCTGCATGCCGTACGTGATCCATCCGCCGTACGCGAAGCTGCCGTCTTCGGCGAGTCCGAAGTTGAATACCCAACTCGCGACCGGGAAGTACACCACGATCGCCCAGACGGTGGCGAACACCATCCAGGCGCCGAACTTCGCTCGATCGGCTATCGCGCCCGAGACCAGCGCGACCGTGATGATCGCGAACATCGCCTGGAAGGCGACGAAGGCCAGCGGCGGGTAGGCTGCGCCCTCGGGCGTCTCGAGCAGGCTGGCAAGGCCCACCTCGCCCAGATCGATCGTCCACGGGAACTGTATGGTGCCGACTTCGGTCGCCGGGAAGGCGATCGCGAAGCCGAACAGCACCCAGAGCACGCCGATCAGCCCCATCGCGCCGAAGCTGAGCATCATCATGCTCACCACGCTCTTGGCCTTGACCAGGCCTCCGTAGAAGAACGCCAACCCGGGTGTCATGAGGAGCACCAACGCGGCCGACAACAGGAGGAATGCTGTGTTGCCTTGATCCATTGTGAGAAGAACCTCCGTGCGAGGGACGCCGTGGCGGCGTCGGGTGCGGCCATTCTTGCGATGTGCCGTTTCCGCAAGCGCCGACCCTGCGTTTCGCGCGTGTTACGCAGTGAGGTCTCCTGTAAACATCCCGTTTCGGGAGGCCGTCAAGTCGACGTCAATCCGGGGGTTTCGAGTTGTGTCAGAGCGATGAGGCGGGACGCCGCCCGCAGGTACTTCTTTCGATAGCCGCCGGCGAGCATCTCGGGTCCGAACACCTCGTCCAGCGGGGTCCCGGTGGACCGGAGCGGGATCTGCGCGTCGTAGACGCGATCGACGAAGGCGACCCAGCGCAGCGCCCCGGACTGATCCGAGAGCGGCATGGCGTGACGCAGCCCGATCAGGGCGATGTCCTCGAGCATGCGGGCGTATCGGGATGGGTGCACCCGTGCCAGGTGCGCCACGAGGTCGGAGAATGCGTCGTCGGACACGATCGACAGCGCGGCAGCGGAAGCGATTGCGTGCGCGTAGGCACCGTCGTCCAGGGCCCTCGCGTGCCCATCGAGGGTGCGCTGGCGGAAGTCCACGCCATCCAGGCGTAGAACCTGAAAGTCGGCGGCCATCGCGGTGATCTCCCGCAGGAAGTCGCGAGCGGCGAACCGCCCCTCCCCCAGTGCATGCGGGGGCGTGTTCGACGTCGCGGCTATCCGGGATCCCGAGGCCACCAATTCGCGCAGCAGCCGGGTCATCACCATCGTGTCGCCCGGGTCGTCCAGTTCGAACTCGTCGATGCACACCAGGCCCGCCCCGCGCAGCAGGTCCACCGCGCCGCGGTAGCCGAGAGCGCCGACCAGCGCGGTGTACTCGATAAAGGAACCGAAGTACTTGCGAGGTGCGGTCGACGCGTGGAACGCCGCGGCGAGCAAGTGGGTCTTGCCGACTCCGAACCCGCCGTCAAGGTACACGCCGGGTCGCATCGGCCGGGTGGACGGAGTCCGATGTAGTCGACCTCGTCGGCGTGACGACGGCGCGGCGGCGCCGACGAAGGCCGCCAGCACGTCCTTCGCATGCTGCTGCGAGGGATAGTCGGGGTCGGCCCGATAGGACGCGAATGTCGCGGCGGCAAACTGCCGCGGTGGAACCAGTTGCGCCAGCATGTCGGCGCCCGAGACGACGGGAACACGGTCGATCAGGCGCACGAGGCCCGCGCGCACGCCGGTCGTGGTCATGGACGGCTCCATCGTGGTGAGGGGTCGCGACGCGGACCATGATGTCGTGGTCGTATCGTCGTATCGGGTCGGAACCACCTTAATGCCGTGAATCGGCCGGATCGTGAGGGGCGTGATGGCACCACCGAGGCGGTACGAGACGGCCGCCGAGCGCCTCGCGGCGATCCGCATGGCGTTCGCCGAGGTCGAGGACTCCGACCGGCTGGCTCTCCTGCTGGAGTTCGGGGAAAGGGCGGGCGCCGATGCGTTGCTCTCGGCGCCGGATTCGGATGCGTGGGAGCGGGTGTCCGAGTGTCGGACGCCGGTGTACCTGATCGTCGGCGGGAACACGGATGCGGTGTCGCTGCGGATCGCCGCACCGTCCACTGCTCCCACGACCCGGGCTTTCGCGGCGATGCTCATCGCGGCCGTCGACGGTTCAGACGCGCCGGGCGTGCAGGCGATCCCGGATGATCTCCCGCGGACCCTCGGGCTGGAGCGATGGATATCGCCGCTCCGCCTCGAGGGAATGACCGGCATGATCCGTCGGATGAAGCGGCAGGCGCGGGACGCGCTGGGATGAGAGGTCAGCCGGGCTCGCCTGCGAGGTCGTGCTCGTCCAGCCACGCCCCGATCGCCGTCCGCCAACGCTCCTCGTCGTAGTTCCACAGCTTGGTGTGGCGCGCCGTGTCGAATCGCTCCAGTCGGACGAGGTCCGGCCGTGCTGTCGCCAGCGCGCATGAGCCGGCGATAGGCACGAAGCCGTCGTCCTCGCTGTGCAGGATCAAGACCGGTGTCCGGAGCCGGTCGGCGTGGGCCACCACGTCCAGCCGGTCGAAGCCGATGGGAGCACCCATCCGCAGCATCGCGGCTCCCCATTCTGCCGAAAGGACCCGGAGGGTCATCGAGACGACCGGGGCGGGTAGGCGCATTCTGGTGCCGTGGAAGCGCAGCACGTCCGTCCAGTCGACGACCGGCGAGTCCAGCACGATGCCCGCGATCCGGTCCCGGTGGGCGGAGCGCAACGCCACCTGCAGCGCGATCGCGCCTCCCATCGACCACCCCATCACCACGATGCGCCGCGCCCCGGATCGGCGCGCCAATCCCACTGCCGCATCCGCGTCTCGCCATTCCGTGTCACCGAGGCCGTACCGTCCCGTTCTGCTGCGCGGCGCTTCCCCGTCGTTGCGGTAGCTGATCACCAGGCATGTGATGCCGCGTTCGTGCAGCAGCGGCACCGCGCGCAGGCACTCCGCCCGGGTGGTGCCGCGGCCGTGGATGAGGATGCACCAGATGTCGGAGCCATCGGCAGGGAACACCCACGCCGGGCACGGCCCGACTGCGGAAGGGACCAGGTCGGACTGGAATGGAATGCCCAGCTCCTCGGGGCGGTGGTAGTACCAACCGCTGAACGCGGCCGCCTCCCCCACGGTGTCGTGGTCGCCGAGCGGGGTCCGGAGCTCTCGCACCGTCCGCTGCTCATCCCGTGAGAGAACCGGGCCAAGCCTGAGGTACTCCGGGGTCCCGGCGGTGAACACACCGTATCGTCCGGGCAGCGCGGTATCCGCCGTCGTTCCGAGTGCAATGGACCCCTGCTCACGATCCACCGACAGGATGCGGGTGTCGGCACGTCGTACCGCGGGCGTCACGACCGAGCGTGCCATGCGCACGGCGGTGCCGAATCCGCTGGCCGCCACGGCGCCCAGCATCGCGAGCACGAGCATTCCGGCGCGCAGCATCCACACCGCAGGGCCGGCGCCGGAGTGGGCGGCGCGCCTGGGTCGGATCATCAGGGTGCCACTCTAGCCTCGTCGCGTGGCAGACCAGGGACTGCGCGTGGACGCGACCTTCGACGACGTGGTGCAGCAGATCCGCGAGGTCCGGTTCCGGTCCGATCTTGCCGTCACCGAACTCGATCCCCCTCGCGGTCTGGCACCCCATGCATTCGCACTGGCCGCGGAAGTGCGTCCGGAGTATCCGGATTCCGTCTCCGGATACGGCTCGGGGCGACTGGTGCTGCTGCGGGATCCCGCGGAGCCTTCTTCGTGGGGGGGCGAGTGGCGTCTGGTGAGCTTCGCGCAGGCGCCGATCGAACCGGATCTGGCGCGGGACCCGCTCCTGGCCGACGTCGCCTGGTCGTGGCTCATCGATGCGTTGCACAGTCACGGCGCCGGTCATCATGCACTGGCGGGCACCGCGACGACGACGATCTCGCAAGGGTTCGGCGAACTCGCCGGATCCCGAGACACGGCCATGATCGAGGTGCGCGCCTCCTGGACGCCCAATGGTGACTGGGTCGCGCAGATCGACTCCTGGGCCGAGGCAACGTGCTTGCTCGCGGGTCTGCCGCCGGGAAGCGAGGAGGTGGCCCGCTTGCGTCCCAGGGGACCCGCATCGTGAGCGAGTACCCGGTCGTCGACTCGGATGCGGCGCTGCGCGGCGCGGCTGCCGCTCTCGCCGGAGGAACAGGGCCCTTCGCGGTCGATGTGGAGAGGGCCGCCGGGTACCGCTATTCGGCGCGGGCCTATCTGGTCCAGATCTTCCGCCGGGACGCCGGCGTGTTCCTGCTGGACCCGCCCGCGCTCACGGACTTCGCCGTTCTGCGGTCGGCGCTGGCCTCGGAGGAATGGGTGTTGCACGCGGCCAGCCAGGATCTGCCGTCGTTGCGGGAGTTGGGCCTGGAGCCGGAGCGCATCTTCGACACCGAATTGGCGGCGCGACTGCTGGGTCACGACCGCGTGGGCCTGGGAGCCGTGGTCGCGTCCACTCTGGGAGTGGAACTCGCCAAGGAGTACTCCGCGGCGAACTGGTCGACCCGTCCGCTTCCTCCACAGTGGCTGGAATACGCTGCGCTGGATGTGCTGTACCTCGTCGATGTCCGAGACGCGCTGGAGCGGCAGCTGCACGAACAGGGGAAGGTGGAGGCGGCGGCGCAGGAGTTCCGCGCGATCCTGGAACGCCCGCCGAAAGCTCCGCGCCCGGAGCCGTGGCGGCGGTTGAGCGGAATCCACAGCCTCCGAGGGCGGCGGGCACTGGCGCAGGCCAGAGAACTGTGGCAGGTGCGAGAGACGCTCGCTGAAGAACTCGACGTGGCACCCGGACGGCTCATCCCCGACCGCGCGATCGTCGCCGCGGTCGCCGCAGGGCCAACGACGAAGGCCGCACTGGCGCAGGTCCCGGGCTTCACCGGCAGGGCCAGCCGCACCGAGCTGGACCGATGGTGGCTCGCGCTGGAGCGGGGACGCACGGCGGTGGACCTCCCGGACGAACGGTCCGCGAGCGATACGCTACCTCCGCCACGGGCGTGGGCTGGGCGCAATCTCCCGGCCGACCTCCGGCTCAAGGCGGCACGGGAGCGGATCGGAGAACTCGCCCGTGCCGCCCGCATGCCGACCGAGAATCTGCTGAGCCCCGACGCGCTCCGCCGGCTCGCCTGGTCACCTCCGGATCCGGCCCTTCCGGAGGCGATCGCGGCCGCCCTCACGGCGGCGGGCGCGCGCCCGTGGCAGGTCGCGGCGACAGCGTCAGCCATCTCCGACGCGTTTGTGGAAGCCAGTGGGGCGAGCGATTCCTGATTCGTAACCTGATGCTGGGCGGGGGCGGGTGGGTTAGAGGTGGTATGCGGTGCCGACGTCGCCGCGGTCGATGAGGGCTTGGTACTTGTCGTCGCTCATGCCGAGGATGGTTTTGTAGACGTATTCGTTGTCTTCGCCGAGGCGGGGGGCGTGGCGGGTCCAGGCCAGGTTGAGGTCGGATGCGCGCCAGGGGTGGCCGGGGTGGAGGTATTCGCCGATGTCGTCGCGGGAGAGGGGCCGGAAGTAGCCTCGAGCGTTCCAGTGCGGGTCGGTGTTCACCATGTGTTCGGTGCTGACTGGTCCGGCGGGCACGTTCCGGGCTTGGAGGAGGTGGAATAGTTCGTAGGCGTCCAGCCCGCGGGTGGCTTCGGCGACGAGGTTCTCGAGTTCTTCCCTATTGGTGTGGCGGGCGGTCACGGTGGCGTATCGGTCGTCGTAGGACCATTCGGCATGGCCTAGAACGTCGGCGAGTTCACGCCACTCGCGATCGTCGCGGATGGTGATCGCGATCCACCGGTCCTCCCCGGCGGTGGGGAACACGTTCTGGAAGAACGCCGGGTCACCATTCCCGATGACGCTCGGTATGCCGCCGTTCAGTTGCGTGTCCAGGACATACTCGCCGATGTCCTGCGCCACATTCTCGGACTGAGCGAACTCGATCAACTCGCCGACACCCGTGCGCGCTCGGCGTCGTAGAGAAGAGATCACCGCGAAGGCACCGCCGGGTCCGGCGACTTCGTCCATGTGATAGTTGTCGCCAGCGGTGCTGGGGTCGGTGTTGCGATATCCACTCATCGCGACGATGCCGGTCAACGCGTTGAAATTCGGGCCGTATCCGAGGAACTCGCTGAACGGTCCCGTCAGTCCCAGCGGCGGCATCCGTAACATGATCAGGCGAGGGTTCACCTCATGCAGCACATCGAAATCGATGTTGAGGTTCCGGATCACCCGCAATGAGTTGTTCTCCACGAACACATCGCTCTTGCGAACCAACTCCAAGAATGCCGCACGACCATCCGGGTCCGCCAGATTCATCGTCACGCTCTTCTTATTCCGACCATGCGAATTGAACATGGCGTGACGATTGTAAGGATCCTCGCCCGGATCGCGGTGAGGGAAGGCCGCGCCAACATAGCCCGCTCCAGCAGCCTGCTCGCGCGACATTTGAGGAGCCACGCCCCGCGTGGAGTTGGGGAAGTGGTGTATGTCTTCCACCCGGATGATCTCTGCGCCCAGGTCGCCGAGCAAGGCCGTGACCCCCGGACCGGCCCACACCACCGTCAAATCGATCACTCGAACACCGTCGAGCGGCAATCCAGCCATTATGAATACCTTCCCGCCGCCGCGACGGCTACCCCGCGCGGCAGCTGCAGTGCAAAAAGAAACGAATACCGGCAATCAGATGGTGCGTGCCGCGGCCAGCGCGGTCAGTTCGTCGCGCGTGACTCCGACACTCCCGAGCACATCCGCGGTATCGGCACCCAGCAGGGGCGCGGTCGACCGCAACTCCCACCCCTCCTCCACCCGGAACGGCGCTCCCAGATATTCCAATGTCCCCACAGCCGGATGATCCCCCTGCACGAAGAACCCACGCCCCCGAAAATGCTCACTCTCCAGCAAATCCGCCACACTGTACATCGCCGTGATCGGCGTGCGACTGGATTGAGCGAGGTGCTGGATCTCCTCTTTCGTGTGCGTCATCAGCCACGGATACAACACCGCATCCAACATGTCCCGAGCCTCCGCCGGATTCTTCATGATCGCCATCGGATCCGCGAAATACTCGTTCAACTCCGGATCATCCAGCAACCGCACCAACGCAGGAAACGCCTGGAACACGACCGCCAACGTCACATAGCCATCCACACACGGAAACGCACCGACAGGAAGCGCCCCGAGCGCTCCTGACGTGCGGAATGCGTTGACACCCGTGTACTGCTCTGCGAGCAGGAAGGTCGCCCGACGGTCCACGGACGACATCAGCACCTCGGCGCCCGCGATGTCGACTCTCCTGACCGATGCCGTCGCTCTCTGGACGACAGAGGCCGGCGACTCGTCGCTTCGGCGGCCATGATGCCGATGGAATAGAGGCTGGTGTTCCCCGGCTTGCGCAACGGTGGGTTGCCTGCCATGCCCGACGAGCTCATGGGGCCGCCCATGGCCTGCAGGACAAGGTTGCTCGCGTCGTATTCACGGTACGGGCCCGTCTGGCCGAACGCCGAGATACGAGTGAACACTGCTTTCGGATTCGCTTCGCGAATACGCTCCCAGCCGATCCCCCACTCCTCCAGCACGCCGGCACCGAACGACTCGACCACCACATCCGCGCGTTCCACCAGCTTCAAAAACAACGCCCGACCCGAATCAGACTCCAGGTCCAACGTCACCGACCGCTTGTTCGTGTTCAGATGCAGAAACGTCGCACTCTTCTCAAGATGAGGAACATTCCCCGGGAAAGGTCCGTAATGCCGCGTCAACGAACCCATCCCAGGCGCCTCGATCTTGATCACCTCGGCACCATAATCCGCGAACATCTTCGTGCAATACTCGCCCGGAATCCACTGACTCACGTCAAGCACCGTCACGCCCTCAAACAACCGCACTTGCGCCTCCACTCCATCGTCCAAGGCACCGGGCATCTCAGAAGCGAGGACTGGCCCAGGGTGTGCCGCCGCGTCATCTTCGACACGGCGAGTACCGCGAGGCTACGGTATGCGACCTTCCACACGCAAGACCGGCCAATCCACCCGTGGCACGGGGTAACTACACGTGGGACCGCTCAGCCGTTCCGTCCTCGCGATCCCTCTCAGCGCCTCCGGCAGCACGCCGCGCCGTGGGGACACGCACGCCGAGCACCTGGCCGACGACATCCTGGGCGATCTTCGCGGCGGTCAACCCCGCATCGGCGAGGATCTGGTCGCGGGTAGCGTGCCCGATGAACGCGTCCGGGACGCCCAGCTCGTCGACCGCAGTGTCGACCCCCGCCTCCCGCAGCACCTGCCGGATGCGGGTACCGATGCCGCCGACACGGATGCCGTCCTCGATCGTGATCACGAGGCGATGCTCGACCGCCAACCGCACCAGCGCCAGTGGCACGGGAATGACCCATCGGGGATCGATGACGGTCGCACCGATGCCTTGATCCCCGAGCCTGGCCGCCACATCCATCGCCAGCTGCGCCATCGGGCCGATTCCGACGATCAGCACGTCCTGCTCGTCCGCTCGATGCAGGACGTCCACTCCGTCCGACGTGCGTTCGAGAGCCTGGATGGACTCTGGGACGTTTCCCTTGGGGAATCGCACCACCGTCGGCGCATCGCTGACCTCGACCGCCTCCGCGAGGACCTCCTCCAGGCGTTCGCCATCCCGTGGCGCCGCGATCCGGATCCCCGGCACCAACTGCATCATCGCGAGGTCCCAGATCCCGTGATGGCTGGGTCCGTCCGGCCCGGTCACGCCCGCGCGGTCGAGGACGAACGTCACGCCGGCGCGATGGAGTGCGACATCCATCATCACCTGGTCGAAGGCCCGGTTCATGAAGGTGGCGTAGATCGCGACGACGGGGTGAAGGCCCCCGTACGCGAGCCCCGCCGCGGCGGTGACCGCATGCTGCTCCGCGATCCCGACGTCGTAGACCCGTTGCGGGAATCGTTCCGAGAAGGGGAGAAGACCCGTCGGCCGCAGCATCGCGGCGGTCACGGCGATGACGTCGGAGCGGCGCTCACCGATCCGCACCAGTTCGGCCGCGAACACGTCCGTCCAGGCGCGCCCCTTGGCGGTGGCGAGTTCTCGTCCGGTGTCGGGATCGATCCTGCCGACAGTGTGGAACTGGTCGGCTTCGTCGTCGACGGCGGGCTGGTAGCCGCGGCCCTTCTCCGTGATGGCGTGGACGATGACCGGTCCCGGATAGTCCTTCGCCATCCTCAGCACCTCGATCAGGGAGGCGATGTCATGGCCGTCGACGGGACCAAGGTACTTGATGTCGAGATTCGAGTACAGCGATTCGTTGTTGGTGAAGCGTGAGAGGAAGCCGTGCATGCCACCGCGGATGCCCCGGTACATCGCGCGTGCCGCCGGCCCGAGCCGGGTGACCACGGAATGCGAGCCGTCGTGAAGAGATCGGTACGCCTGCATCGTCCGGATGCGGTTCAGGTAGCGCGCCATGCCGCCGATAGTGGGCGCATAGGACCGCCCGTTGTCGTTGACGACGATGACCAGATTGCGCTGATTGTCGTCCGAGATGTTGTTGAGCGCCTCCCACGTCATGCCGCCGGTGAGAGCGCCGTCGCCGACGACGGCGACCACATGCCGGTCGCGGCGGCCGGTGAGGGCGAAGGCCCGGGAGATGCCGTCGGCCCAACTGAGAGAACTGGAGGCATGGGAGGATTCAACGACATCGTGGGGGCTCTCGGACCGCTGGGGATACCCGGCCAGACCCGCACGGGATCGGAGCCCGGTGAAGTCCTGCCGTCCGGTCAGCAGCTTGTGCACGTAGGACTGGTGGCCGGTGTCGAACACGATCGGATCCCGCGGCGATTCGAAGACGCGGTGCACCGCGATCGTCAATTCGACGACACCCAGGTTCGGACCGAGATGGCCTCCGGTCCGCGCGACGTTCTGCACCAGGAAAGACCTGATCTCGTCCGCCAGCCGGGTCAGCTCGTCCAGCGAGAGGCGATCGAGATCCCGGGGATCGTTCACGGACGCGAGCAGCGACATCGTGCTCCTTTCGCGATCACACCGGCGACCCCTCGCACCAGTCTAGGACGGGGTGTACCCGAGCCCGGTCGAGGCCGGTCAGACGAGCGAGCGGAGCACGTACTGCAGGATGCCGCCGTTGCGGTAGTAATCGGCTTCGCCCGGGGTGTCGATGCGCACCACGGCGTCGAACTCCACCGCTGCGGCGCCTTCCGGCGAGGATGCCGTCGGCACGGCGCGCACATGCACGGTTCTCGGGGTGGTTCCCTCGTTCAGCGCGGTGATGCCGGTGATCTCGTACTCCTCGGTCCCGTCCAGTCCGAGGGAGGCCGAAGACTGTCCCGCCGGGAACTGCAGCGGGATGACACCCATCCCGATCAGGTTCGATCGATGGATGCGCTCGTAGCTCTCGGCGATGACAGCCCGCACCCCGAGAAGCCGCGTGCCTTTGGCGGCCCAGTCACGGGACGATCCTGAACCGTACTCCTTGCCCGCCAGTACCACGAGCGGCGTCCCGGCCGCCTGGTAGTTGACCGAGGCGTCGTAGATGAAGGACTGCGGCCCTCCGTCGCGGGTGAAGTCGCGGGTGTACCCGCCCTCCACACCGTCCAGAAGCTGGTTGCGCAACCGGATGTTGGCGAACGTTCCTCGGATCATCACCTCGTGGTTGCCGCGACGGGATCCGTAGGAGTTGAAGTCCTTGCGGTCCACGCCGTGCGCGGACAGGTACGCGCCGGCGGGGCTGTCTGCCTTGATCGAGCCTGCCGGAGAGATGTGGTCCGTGGTCACCGAGTCCCCCAGCGATACCAGCACCCTCGCGCCGCGGATGTCCGTGACCGGCTCCGGATCCAGCGTCATCCCCTCGAAGTACGGCGGGCGGCGCACGTAGGTCGATGCGTCATCCCACTCGAACGTGGCGCCGGTCGGCGTGGGCAGTGAGCGCCAGCGCTCGTCGCCTTCGAAGACCGACGCGTATTCGCGATCGAACATGTCCGTGGAGATGGAGGCGTCGATGGTCGCCTGCACTTCCCGCGCGTCCGGCCAGATGTCCCGCAGGTACACCGGGGCGCCGGATCGATCCCGCCCCAGAGGCTCCGACTCGAAATCGAAATCCATGGTTCCCGCCAGCGCGTACGCGATCACGAGCGGCGGCGACGCCAGATAGTTCATCTTGACGTCCGGGTTGATGCGGCCCTCGAAGTTGCGGTTTCCCGATAGGACCGCGGTGACCGCCAGATCGTTCGCGTTCACTGCCTCGGAGACCTCGTCGATCAACGGCCCCGAGTTGCCGATGCATGTGGTGCAGCCGTATCCGACCGTGTAGAAGCCCAGTGCTTCGAGCGAGGCGGTGAGTCCCGCCTTCTCGTAGTACTCGGTCACGACGCGCGAACCGGGTGCCATGGTCGTCTTCACCCAGGGCTTGGAGGTCAGGCCCTTGTCCGCGGCGTTCCGGGCGAGCAGTCCGGCGGCGAGCATCACGGAGGGGTTCGACGTGTTGGTGCACGAGGTGATGGCGGCGATCGTGACCGCCCCGTGGTCGAGAACGTACGACGCTCCGTCCGCGGTTGTCACCGCGGTGGGACGGGACACGGCCCGCGTCGGACGGGATGTGGAGGACTCGTTCGCCATGACGGGTGAGGGTTCGGGGGTGTTCGCCGGCGGGTCGGAAGCCGGGAACGACTGCTCCATCTCGAGGTCGACGATGTCCTTCCTGATCACCGTGTAGTTGCGCAGATCCGATTCGAACTGCGCCTTCGCGCGGCTGAGTTCGATCCGGTCCTGCGGCCGCTTCGGCCCCGAGATCGAGGGGACTACCGTGCTCAGATCCAGCTCGAGGTATTCGCTGTACTCGGGCTCGCGCTCCGGGTCGTGCCACAGCATCTGCGCGCGCGAGTACGCCTCGACCAGTGCGACCTGCTCCGGGCTGCGGCCGGTCAGGCGCAGGTAGTCCAGAGTGACGTCGTCGATGGGGAAGATCGCCGCCGTCGAGCCGAATTCGGGGCTCATGTTGCCGATGGTGGCGCGGTTGGCCAGGGGCACCGATGCGACGCCGGCCCCGTAGAACTCGACGAACTTCCCGACCACGCCGTGCCTGCGGAGCATGTCCGTGATCGTGAGCACCACGTCGGTGGCGGTCACGCCGGTCGGGATGCGGCCGGTCAGCCGGAAGCCCACCACCCGGGGGATCAGCATCGACACCGACTGACCGAGCATGGCCGCCTCCGCCTCGATGCCGCCCACTCCCCAACCGAGCACCCCCAGGCCGTTGACCATCGTGGTGTGGGAGTCTGTGCCGACGCAGGTATCCGGGTATGCGCGCAGCACACCATCGATCCGGCGCGTGTATGTGACCTTCGCGAGATGCTCGATGTTCACCTGATGGACGATCCCGGTGCCCGGGGGGACCACCTTGAAGTCGCGGAACGCGGTCTGCCCCCACCGCAGGAACTGGTACCGCTCGCCGTTGCGCTGATATTCGATCTCGACGTTGCGCTCGAACGCGTCCGCGGTGCCGAACAGGTCCGCGATCACCGAGTGGTCGATCACGAGTTCGGCCGGCGACAGCGGGTTGATCCGCGTCGGATCTCCGCCCAGGCCCGCGACGGCCTCCCGCATCGTCGCCAGGTCCACGATGCACGGCACGCCGGTGAAGTCCTGCATCACCACGCGCGCGGGGGTGAACTGGATCTCGGTGTCGGGTTCCGCCGCCGCATCCCACCGGCTCAACGCTTCGATCTGCGCACGGGTGACGTTCGCGCCGTCCTCGGTCCGCAACAGGTTCTCGAGCAGGATCTTCAGGCTGAACGGCAGTCGCTCCGCACCGGGCACCGCGTCGATCCGGAAGATCTCGTAGTCGGTGCTGCCGACCGTCAGGGTGCTCCTGGCACCGAAGCTGTCCATCGTCGACACGTTCGTCTCCTTCGTCGGGGAGAGCGGGATCACCGGCGCCCGCCGCTCCATCTTCCCCGCTGATCGGCGTCCCGGGCTAGGAAGGCTGTCCTTAGTCCGGCCGATACATTTATCTTGATGTCAAGATAAATGTATCACCGCTGCGGTTCGGCGTCGGGTGTCGGTGCGGCGTCGGGCCGGGAGTACAGGGGCCGCACGGCGAGCCAGGACAGCGCCACCAGCGGTGCGAACAGCGGCAGGCCCATAGCGAGCTTGGCGGTGCCGAGCCACGTGACCTCGGCCGCCAGGTACAGCGGCACCTGCACCGCGAGCCGACCCGCGAACAACGCGGCCCAGACCAGCGACAGCCACGTGAAGGTGCGCCGCTTGCGGGCGTCGCGCCGCCACCGCAGACCCTCCCCCGTCACCAGTCCGACCACCACTCCCACCAGCGGATACCGGACGAGGGTGGAGACGAGGAAGGCGGTGCCGTACACCGTGTTGCTGATGAACCCGACCACGAAGTTGTCCTCGCCCCGGCCGGTCAGCAGCGCCAGGGCCGCTGCCGCGATGGCGGCGACCAGTCCTCCCACGGCGGCCGCGGGCTGCGTCCTGCCGGCGAGCCTGACCACGGTGAACACCGCCGCGAGTCCTACCGACGGCCCCAGCGAGAGCCACAGTATCGCCGGAGCTGTCACGCCGGCCGCCTGACCGACGGTGAAGGTCACGACGAACAGCAGGCTCGGGAGCACCGATTCGGCGATGCCCCGCCACCCTCCCATCGCCGACCAGGCGACGGCCCGCGCCGACGCGTCCGCCCTCGGATCGAACCCCGTTCGGCGTGCGGCGGATGGTGGTGGGGAGTCGTCGCTCGCCGGCGCGCTCATCCCACGCCCGGCGCCGACGGCATCGTCAGCGGGATCAGGTCGCGCGGCGGCATGGGCGCGCCTCCTCGGACGACGACGAGGGATCGGAAGAGGTCTTCGATCCTCTCGGCCGCCGTGACGTCGGCCGTGGCCGCTCCCCCGATGACACCTCGGAGGAACCATCGCGGTCCGTCCACGCCGATGAATCGGGCCAGTCGCATCCCGGACGCGCCGTCGGTGCCCGTGACAGGCACCTCGGCCAGCAGTTCCGGCCCGAGCGGCCCGACCCGCTCCTGCACTCGTCCGCCCTGCTGACGGACCTGCTCACGGATCTGCAGACGGGTGGGGTGCCACAGTCCGCTGGTGCGCGGTGCGGCGAACGGCTGGACCTGGAGGGTGGACTCGGCGTACTCGAGGCCGACCGCGACGATCCGCTGCGTCTGCTCTTCGATCTCGAGTCTCAGATTCAGACCCTCGCGGGGCAGCACCCTGATCGAGCCGAGGTCGATATAGGGCCGAACCGGATTGACCTCCGACTCGTCGAACGGCCCCAGATTCGCCCTGTCCTCCGGCGCTGACTTCTCCTCGTCGGGGATCGTGCCGGATTCGCCGCTCCGCGCCGTTTCGTCGCTCATCGCGGCTCCCGCGACGTCCCGTAACCGCTCGATCCGAAGCCCGCCGACCCCCGCTCGCCTCCCGGGAGCTCCGAGACGGGCAGGAATCGGACCGACGGCACGGGCAGCACGATCAATTGAGCGATGCGGTCGCCCGCCCGTACCTCGTACGCCGACTCCAGGTCCGTGTTCAGCAGGGTCACCCTGATCTCGCCGCGGTAGCCGGCATCCACCGTCCCGGGGGCATTCAGCACGGTGATTCCGTGACGCGCCGCGAGTCCGCTGCGGGGAACGACGAATGCCGCGTGACCAGGAGGCAGCGCGAGGCGCACGCCGGTTCCGACCACTGCACGGTGGCCGGGACGCAGAACCACGGGGTGCGCTGCGACGAGATCAGCTCCCGCGTCGTCCGGATGCGCATACGCGGGAGGCTCTGGGGCGATAATGGGGACGTCCACCGTTTCGACCACCCCACGAGGCTAATGCAGAACGCCGGCGCGTACGCTGCGCGGCCAGCTGCCTATCGGGAGCGTCTCGCGCCATCCCTGTGGCTGATGGCAGCCGCCGCGGTCAGCGCTCCCATGGTCGCGCTCGCACTGGCGCCGCTGCACTCGACCATCGCGCTTGCGGGGGGCGCTCTCGTCGCCGCCGCCCTCGTCGCGCTGATGATCGTGTCCGCACCGGTGGTGGCAGTCGAAGACGGATGCCTGCGGGCGGGCCGCGCTCACATCGACGCGACCCTTCTGGGGGAACCGGTGGTCCTCACCGGCGCCCCGGCGCGTCACGCCCGGGGTCCCGGTCTCAGCGCGGACTCGTGGCACCTCGTGCGCGGCGGCATCGACGGTCTGGTGGTGGTCCCGGTGCGAGATCCGGACGATCCGGTGCGCGCGTGGGTGCTGTCCTCCCGTACTCCGGACCGTCTGGCCGGAGCGATCCGGCGCGCGCGAGTCAGGCCGAGCACTCCACACAGATAGGTCCGAACGACTCCTCGTGATCCAGCTGCGAGCGATGTTTGACGAGGAAGCAGTGCGCGCAGGTGAACTCGTCCTCCTGCGGCGGCAGGACGACGACATCGAGTTCCAGGTCCGAAAGATCGGCTCCGGGCAATTCGAACCCGCCGGGATTGTCCGCATCGTCAGTGTCCACCGAGCCGGAGAGCTTGTCCGGAACGCGCTCCTTCAGCGCTTCGATCGACTCGCTGTCATCCTCCGTCTTGCGGGGAGCGTCGTAATCCGTTGCCATGTGTCGCGTGTCTCTACTTCCGATGGTGCCGTCGACGGCCGCTGCGGGCGGCCATAGTTTGCATGACCGGATCGCATTTCGCAAATGCTGTCCGCGGACGATCCTCGCGCAGTCGCGACCCATGAAACGGGCGCCACGCGACTGATATTCCCGGACTTCCGCGAGCTCTGTGCGAGCATGGCGGCACGCAGCGAATCGGAGGGCGCGCCTCATGGAACAGCTCAGGCTGGTCGGCTCCCAGGACGGTCATCTGCTCCTGGCCGCCGGGTCCGGCGAACGATATCGCGTGGAGATCGACGACCGGCTGCGGTCGGAGTTGCGGCGTTCCCGGGAGCGCCCGGCGGTCGTGCCGTCGGCGCGCCCCCGCCCGCGCGAGATCCAGGCCCAGATCCGAGCCGGTCTGAGCGCGGCGGATGTTGCGGACCTGCTCGGAATCGGCATCGAGGACGTGGAGCGGTTCGAACCGCCGGTTCTGGCCGAGCGCGAGTACATCGTCAGTCAGGCGTTGTCCGTGCCGGTGATTCTGAGCGGTGAACTCGACGCGGCTGCGACCTCGACCTTCGGAACGGCCGTGCGGGCGAAACTCGCCGAGGCGGAGGCGACGTCGGAGCGGTGGACCAGCTGGAAGGAACCCGACGGCTGGATCGTCAAGCTGTCCTTCCAGGTGCGGGAGGTGGATCGGGACGCCCGCTGGAGTTTCGACCCGCGGCGCAGCACGCTCGCGCCATTGAACCCGGACGCCACACAGCTGTCGCGCCAAGGATCGCTGCCGGAGGGGCTGATACCGCGCCTGCGCGCGCTGGACGCGCCGGCACTCAAGGATCAGAGTCGCTTCGACAGCGGCGCATTCGCGGCGGCACGGGCGGATCTGGTCTCCAGCACGGCCGTCGAGGATGCCGCTGTCCACCGCGCCCCGGACGCGCCGGTGACCTCCCCCGACACCGCCGATCTGCTGGAAGCGCTACGCCGACGCCGAGGGGAACGGACGGCACCGCCCGAGGCGGACGGCGAGCCAGGATGGTCGCTCGCGCCCGTTCCGCTGTTCGACGACCCGGAACCAGCGCGCGAGGACGGACGCCACGACGAGCGCGACACCGGCGGCGAGAACCATCGGCGGCGCGGGCGCCCCGCCATGCCCTCCTGGGACGAGATCGTCTTCGGGGCTCGCGGGGACGACGCCTGATCAGGCGAAGGCTCCCGCACGGATGAGCGGCACCACTCTTTCCGCCGCGGTGAGGGAACCATGCTGGCCGACCATGTCCCGACTCGTCGGAGTTCCCCCCCGGACGTCGTAGAAGGCGACGCGAGAGCGCGGCGCCACGAGCACATCGCCGATGCGCTCTCGGACCTCCGGATCGACCGCCGGCCCGAACAGGCCTGCTCGGATCGCGGCTTCGCGGGTGAGCACCCAGCATCGGGCCTCTTCGTCCGACCAGGCCTGACGCACGGCGTGGGCCGCACCCTCCTGCGCGTACAGATGGAGCATCCGGGGTTCTCCGGCGATCGACCGGACGTCGCGCAGCCGCGCATCCCCTGAATCCAGGAGCACGTGGCCGTGTTCGGGGACATCGACCATCCCGTGATCGGCGGTGACAAGCACGCCCACGCCGTCCGATCGGCCGGCGTCGAGCCGTGCCAGTGCCGCGTCGATGCGTTCCAGCACGGCGGCCCAGGGCTCCGAATCGCTGCCGTGCCGGTGCCCCGCGGCATCCAGCTCCGGCGCGTACAGGTACGTGAGGGATCCGGAAGCGGACAGCGCGAGCTGCAGTGCCAGGTCGACGCGCTCTTCGATCGTCGCCGCGCCTCGGATCTCCGCGCCCCGCAGCGTCGCATGCGTGAAGCCGGACGTGATGTACTCGGGCTTCGAGACGACGAAGCAGGCTCGGCCCGCTCTCGCCTGCGTCGTCATGATCGGTTCGGCGCGCTGCCACCGCAGCGGGTCGATCAGTCCCGCGTCCCACCCGTCCAACTGATTCACCACACCGATTCCGGCGACCTCGGCCCGATACCCCACGATGCCGTGGACACCGGCATCCGTTCCCGTCAGGAGCGACGTCAGGGCAGTGGCCGTGGTCGTGGGGAAGGTCGACAGGGCGACAGGACGGGCCCGCGGGGCCAGGAACCGCGCATGGCCCCGTCGGGCGGTCAGGTTCGCCGATCCCAGACCATCCACCACTGCGATGATGGCGCTGCGCACCCGCGGCAACGGCGCTGCGCGTCCGTCTATGGCATCCAGGACGCCGGCCACCACGCCGGTCAGACTCGGGGCGCGTGCGGGGTAGGCCGGTAGGCTGAACGGCATCGGGGTCAGTCTGTCACAGCGCTGCCCGCCAGCCGACACGAGGTTGCTCTGCGCATGTCCGTCCCTCCTTCCGTTCCCGCGGGCGAGCCCGCCGAGCGCGTGCTCGACATCGACGTGTCTACGGAGATGGAGGGGTCATTCCTCGAGTACGCCTACTCGGTGATCTACTCGCGAGCCCTGCCCGACGCCCGGGACGGACTCAAGCCGGTCCAGCGGCGGATCCTCTATCAGATGGCGGATATGGGGCTGCGGCCCGACCGCGGTCACGTCAAGAGCGCACGGGTCGTCGGCGAGGTGATGGGGAAGCTGCACCCCCATGGCGACACGGCGATCTACGACGCGCTCGTGCGGCTGGCCCAGGACTTCTCGCTGCGAGTTCCGCTGATCGACGGTCACGGCAACTTCGGGTCGCTGGACGACGGACCGGCCGCCCCCAGGTACACGGAGGCGCGACTGGCGCCGGCCGCAATGGCGATGACCGAGGATCTCGACGAGGACGTCGTCGATTTCGTGCCGAATTACGACGGTCAATTCCGTCAGCCGGCAGTCCTGCCCGCCGCCTTCCCCAATCTGCTCGTCAACGGAGCGACCGGGATCGCCGTCGGCATGGCGACCAACATGCCGCCGCATAACCTGCTGGAGGTGGTATCGGCGGCCGTTCATCTGCTCGAGCATCCCGACGCCGGTCTGGACGAACTGATGCTCCGCCTGCCGGGGCCCGACCTGCCCGGAGGGGGGGTGATCACGGGGTTGACGGGGATCGAGGAGGCGTACCGCACCGGGCGCGGCACGTTCCGGATGCGGGCCCGCGTCACCGTCGAGAAGGTGAGTGCCCGCAAGACCGCGTTGATCGTGACAGCCCTGCCGCACCTGGTCGGACCGGAGCGGGTGATCGAGAAGATCAAGGACGTGGTCACCGCCGGGAAGCTGGCCGGTATCTCCGACGTCACCGACCTCACCGACCGCCGCCACGGCCTGCGCCTGGTGATCGGAGTCAAGGCGGGGTTCGACCCGGATCGCGTGCTGGAGCAGTTGTACCGGCTCACACCGATGGAGGAGTCCTTCGGCATCAACAACGTCGCACTGGTGGACGGCCGGCCACGCACGCTGGGTCTGCGTGAGCTGTTACGCGTGTACCTGGATCACCGCGTGGACGTTGTCACGCGCCGCAGCCGGTACCGATTGATGCGCCGACGCGAGCGACTCCACCTCGTCGAGGGGCTGTTGATCGCGATCCTCGACATCGACGAGGTGATTCAGGTCATCCGGTCGTCGGAGGACGCCGATCACGCGCGGCATCGACTGCGGGACGTGTTCGACCTGTCTGCCGAGCAGGCCGAGTACATTCTCGAACTGCGGCTGCGTCGCCTGACCCGGCTGTCTCAGTGGGAGCTGGATGCCGAGCGGGGGAGCCTGACTACCGAGATCGCGGCGCTCGAGGAATTGCTTCGGGACGACGCGTTGCTGCGTGGCCGGGTGGCCGCCGAGCTGGAGGATGCGGCACGCGAGTACGGCTCTCCGCGCCGGACGGTGCTTCTGGACGGCCCGGCCGTCCGGACACTGTCGCGGACTGCACCGGAGATGCTTGTGCCCGACGCGCCGTGCCGGGTGATCCTGACGGCTACCGGCCGGATGCTGCGCATCGACCGGGAGAGCGCTCCACAGGAACGTCGCGCGCCACACGACGCGGTCCGCGCGATCGCGGAGTCGACCGTTCGAGGGGACCTGTTCGCCGTGACGGCGGATGGTGGGCTCCATCCATTCAGCCCCGTCGACCTGCCTGCGGTTCCGGCTCGCGCCTTCCAACCCGAAGCCGGGACACCGGCCGCTGCCTACCTGGGCACGGATCATCCGGTCCTGGCCATCCTGCGGCCGGACGAGCGGATGCCGGTGGCGCTGGGGACGGTTCGCGGTGTCGTCAAGCGGATTCTGCTCGGCGATCAGGAGATCCGCGGCGGAGCCGGCGCGATCGCGCTCCGGGACGGTGACCGTGTGGTCGGTGCGGTGCGGGCCGACGACTCCGCGGAACTCGTGTTCGTCACAGCCCGCGCCCAGTTGCTGCGGATGCCCGCCGCGACGGTGCGACCGCAGGGCCGCGGCGCGGCGGGAATGGCGGGCATCCGACTCTCCGGCGACGACGAGGTGATGTTCTTCGGTGCCGTACCCGCGGGCAGCGACGCGCAGGTCGTCACGGTCGCAGCGTCGTCGGCGGCACTGACGGGAACGGAGCACGGCACCGTCAAGGTCACGCCCCTGTCTCGGTTCCCCGCTCAGGGCAGAGCGACCGGTGGTGTGCGGACCCACCGGTTCCTCCGGGGCGAGGATCGGCTGGGTCTGGCATGGGTGGGGCGGCAGCCGCTGGCGGTGGGTACCGAAGGCGTTCCGGTCGCCCTGCCCGCCCCCACGGACCGGCGGGACGGATCGGGCGTGCCCGTGGCCGGGCTGATCGGGGCTCTCGGCGACCGGATCAGCTGAGTCAGGCGTCGATGCGCTCGCGATCCAGCGCGGTACCGGAGGCGACGATGAAGTCGCGTCGCGGTGCCACGTCGGATCCCATCAACAGTTCGAATACCGCGGACGCCGCCTCCGCGTCGTCGACCCGCACACGGCGCAGCGTCCGGCCCGCACGATCCATCGTGGTGGCCGCCAGCTGATCCGCATCCATCTCCCCCAGACCCTTGTACCGCTGTATCGGCTCACGCCAGGTCCGCCCGGATGCGCGCAACCGGGCCAGGAGGTCATGCAACTCCGATTCCGAGTAGGTGTAGACGAACTCGTCGGGCCGCCCGTGCACGATGACTCGATGCAGCGGTGGTACGGCGGCGTACACCCGCCCCGCCTCTACCAGCGGCCGCATGTACTGGAAGAAGAGGGTGAGCAGCAGGGTGCGGATGTGGGCGCCGTCCACGTCGGCGTCGCTCATCAGGATGACCTTGCCGTAGCGGGCCGCCGAGATGTCGAATGATCTGCCCGAGCCCGCGCCCAGGACTTGGATGATCGCGGCGCACTCGGCGTTGGCGAGCATGTCGCTGATCGATGCCTTCTGGACGTTCAGGATCTTGCCGCGGATCGGCAGGAGCGCTTGGAACTCGCTGTCGCGCGCCAGCTTCGCGGTGCCCAGCGCGGAGTCGCCCTCGACGATGAACAGTTCGCTACTGTCCACGTCGTTGGACCGGCAGTCCACGAGCTTGGCGGGCAGCGACGAGGACTCCAGCGCATTCTTGCGTCGCTGGGTCTCCTTGTGCGCGCGAGCCGAGACCCGCGCCTTCATCTCCGAGACGACCTTCTCGAGCAGAGCCGCGGCCTCCGCCTTGTCCTCGCGTCTTGTGGAGGCCATGCGCGCGGCGAGTGCGCGCGCGGTGACCGCCGCCACGATCTGCCGCACGGCGGGAGTTCCCAGCACCTCCTTCGTCTGTCCCTCGAATTGAGGCTCCGGGACCCGGACGGTCAGCACGGCAGTCATTCCCGCTAGCACGTCCTCCTTGTCGAGCTTGTCGGTGCCCGCTTTCAGCCGTCGCGCGTTCTGCTCGACCTGGGTGCGCATCGTCTTCAGCAGTGCCTGCTCGAACCCGGTCTGGTGGGTGCCGCCTTTCGGGGTCGCGATGATGTTCACGAAGGACCGCACGACGGTGTCGTATCCGGTGCCCCACCGCACCGCGATGTCCACCTCGCATTCCCGTTCCACGCTCGTCGGCTCCATCGCGCCCGACTTCTGCAGCACAGGAACGGTCTCGGTGAACGTGCCCGACCCGGACAGCCGCCACACTCCGGTGATCGGCGGGTCGGGGGCGAGGTGATCCGCGAACTCGGAGATCCCCCCCTCGTACCGGTGCTCGATCGTGACGGGGTCGGCGGGACGCTCATCGACCAGTTCCAACGTCAGCCCCGGCACCAGGAACGCCGTCTGCCGCAGGCGGTGCTCGATCTCGTCGCCGTCCAGTGCGGCGTCCGCCGTGAAGATCTGGCGGTCGATCCAATACCGGATGCGGGTCCCGGTGGCGCGGCGGGGTCGACTCGGGGCCGACCGCAGCGTCGCATCGCCGACGAAGGGCGTGAATGGCGCATCCGGGCTCGGAACTCCCTCGTCGGCGAATCGGCCCGGTTCGCCGCGCCGGAACGACAGCGACCACGTCCGGCCATCTCGGTCGACCTCGACGTCCAGTCGAGCCGACAGCGCATTCACGACGGAGGCTCCCACTCCGTGGAGCCCGCCCGAAGCGGCGTAGGATCCACCCCCGAACTTCCCCCCGGCATGCAGCTTCGTGAGCACCACCTCGACACCGGTGAGGCCGGTGCGCGGCTCGGTGTCGACGGGGATGCCGCGCCCCCCGTCCGCGACGGTCACGCTTCCGTCCTCGTGCAGCGTGACGCGGATACGGTCCCCGAATCCGGCCAGCGCCTCATCCACCGCGTTGTCGACGATCTCCCACAGGCAGTGCATCAGGCCGCGCGTATCGGTGGAACCGATATACATTCCGGGGCGCTTGCGCACCGCTTCCAACCCCTCCAGCACCTGGAGGTGGTGTGCGGAGTAGTCGTCGGCCATGAGGGTCAAGGCTACCCAGCACGGGTGCGGGCCGAGGCTCCGACACGGCGGCGGCGATGCGACGCTTCGCGGTGAGCGAAACGGCCGCCCGCGGGGGGCGGTTCCCGCGCAGGGCGTGGTTGTATGGCTGTACCCGATAATCCACCAGAGCCGAGGAGGACCGGCGATGACCACCATCCCGTCGAGCGACGAGCGCGTCGCGTCGAGCGAGTACCGGCTCACCGCGACCGACCGCTGCGACTCCTGCGGTGCGCAGGCCTATATCGCCGCCGAGGTCAACGGCAGCGAACTGCTGTTCTGCGGACACCACGGTCGCAAGTACGAGGAGCGGCTGCGCGCGGTGGCGACCTCCTGGCACGACGAGACCTCACGACTCCTGCAGACCGTCTGACGCGTCGCGGTAGGAGCGTTCCACTCGCGGTGAAAGGCGGACGGCGATCTCCTCGCCGATCGTCCCCGCCGTCTCGGCCAGCGCGGTGATCGAGCCTGCTCCGGAACGGGGATCCCCGAACACCGTGACGACGTCACCGGCTCGTGCCGTCGGCCAGTTCGCGATCCAGGTGGTGCGGGCCTCGACCCGGAGGATCGGATGCGGACCCGCGTCCGTCAGCACCGGCCACCCGGCCGCGCGCGCCGGCAGCCCGTCCACTCCCCCGATGTCGATCCCGACCCCGGATGCCGTGATCTCCACGATCTGTGCCGTCAAGGTGGCGACAGGCGCGAGGCCGAGGTCCGCCTCGGCGGGTCCTCCGGTCGGCCGGATCCCGTAGCAGAACGCCCCCACCCGCACCAGGTCGTATCGGAAGTCCGACCGCATCCATGCGGCCGCGCTGGCCGCGAGGTGCCGGACAGGCCGCCATCCCGCCGCTGTCACCCGCGTGAGCGCATCCTCGAACACACCCCGGGACAGGTCGTCCTCGGCGTCCGACGCCTCCGCCAAGTGGCTCCAGACGCCCGCCGGGTGCAGGATCCCATCCCGTCGATAGCGATCGAGTGCGTCGACCGCGTCTGGCCAGTTCTCGGGACGGATGCCGTTGCGATGCAGACCGCTGTCCACCTTGAGGTGAACCCGCGCCGGGGCGCCCCGCCGACGAGCCGCCCTCCCGACCTCCCTGATGAGGTCCGCGTCGCCGATTCCGAGTTCCAGGTCGGCATCCAAGGCGCGTTCGACGTCGTCGGAACCTCCGAGCATCCACACGAACACCCGCGCCGACGGACCCGCGGCCGCGCGCACGGCCGCGCCCGTGGCCACATCGAACGCGCCGAACCAGCGGGCCCCCGAGCGCGTCGCCCGGCGAACCACGGGTTCCAGACCGTGCCCATAGGCATCGTCCTTGACGACGACCATGACGTCCGCAGGCCCGACCCGCTCCCGCACGCGGGCGAGATTGTGCTCGAACGCGCCCAGGTCCACGTGCAGGCGCGCACTCATCCCTGGTACTCCCGGCGGGTCCGGCTGCCCACCGCGGCCAGGAGCGGAGCCGCTGTCTCCCCGGTCGGCTCGAACCACTCGGCGAGCGTCGGCTCGGCGCGCTCCGGATCTCCCAGCAGCACCGCCGTCGCTCCGCGCTTGACCGGCGCCGTCCCCACGTCGATGACGCACGCGTCCATCGCGATCCGGCCGATGATCGGGTGTCGGATGCCGTCGATCGACACGTCGGCGCGCCCTCCGAGAGAGCGCATCACCCCATGCGCATACCCGGCTGACACCAGAGCGATGCGCGTGTCGTGCTCGGCCCGATGGGCGTACCCGTAGGAGACTCCCTCCCCGGCGCGGAGCTGCTTGACCAGCAGCACCATCGCTTCCATCCTGAGGACCGGACGGGCGCGGCCGCCGTCCGAGCGCTGCCCGTACACGTCCGCGGGGTCGAGGGTGTCGGACTCGAGCTCCTGCCCGTGACGAATCGCCGCACGCCCGCCCGGCGCAGCCGCTTCTCCACCTCCCGCGCACCGTGGCCCCACGCATCCGCCGTCAGGTCGACCGCGATCGACGAGAGCGGACGCTCAGCGGCTGCGAGCTCGGCGTTGGCCAGCAGGCGGCCCAGATCCACGCGCACCCGGGGGGTGACGCCGGCGGCGGCGAACTGTCCGGTCACAACGGGATCGAGGTGACGTGGTGGTCGATCGCGAGTCGTTCGATGTCGGCGCGGGCAGCACGGGCGGGAGCGTCGAACGCCTCGTGCGCGGCCCCGGACGCGTACGGGGTTCCGGTGCGCGCGAAGGCCGCGCCGAGCACGAGGTCGGCGAGCCAGGGGTTAAGAGGCAGCGCGGGTCCTTGGACGTTCGTGGCCCACACGGCCCCACGCCGCACCGTCTCGTAGCGTTCGGCCGCTGCGGGGATGCTGCCGTCGCCGGCGATCACGCGACCGTATCGGAGGAGCGGAGCGTCCGGCTCGTGCAGGTCCCAGCTCGACGCATGATCCTCGAATCCGACCAGGCGACCGTCCGGGGTGTCGGCGACGATGTATCCCACGTGCCGCTCGCGCGTGCGCGTCACGGTCATGGGGATCAGATCCAGTCCGGCGAGCGTTGCGCCGTCGCGATCCGTGATGGTGCGCCCGAGGATCTCTGCGCCGGCGCCGACTGCCCACACCGCCCCGCCTGAGGCGACGTGATCGGCCAACCAGTCTCGCCGCCTCAGGAGATCCGAGTGGAGCGTCCGCAGTGCCGACAGCGGTCCGTTCCCTATGACCACCAGATCCGCGTCGTCGCCGACCGGGTCGCCCCGCTCGGCGACGGTGCATGTCGCACCGAGACCGGCCTGCTCGGCGCGGCGCCGCAGGACTGTGACCGATCCGCGGTCCCCGGTCACGCTCAGCAGTTCCGGGTACAGCTGCAGGATGCGCACGGTCGTCATCGACGCGCCACCTCCTGATCGCCGAACCCCAGCAGCCGCCTGCCCGCCATCATGATCTCGTAGTTCACGAGCCACGTCTGGCTCCCCGTGGGACTGGCCTCCAGAGCGCGCATCATGGACACGGCGCGCTCCAGATCCGGTTCGACCACGCCGACAGGCACGCCCGCGTACGCCAGCCTCGTGGCGATCTGGTGCGCCTTGTCCCCCGTGACCACGTCCACGTGATCGAGTGCGGACAGGTCCACGTCGTAGAACCAGGAGATGTCGGGGGTGCCCTCGTCGATGGCCATGAGCACTCGGGGGGGCGGGACCTGGATCGCGTCCAGATTCAGTTGCAGGCTCGGTCCGTTCTTGAACATCACGAACTCGACCTGCTCGCCCCGCCGATCCTTGCGCAGGGGAACGCGTTCGCCTCGGCCGTAAGCGGGCGCCATCGAGCGGAAGCCCCGGGCCGCGAGGTTCGGGTCGAAGCGGTCGCCGAGCACGTGCACAGCCGCGCACAGCGCCGCAGCGGCGTCCACCGCGTAGTGCAGGCCGGGTGCGGGGAGACGGACGTCGATCTCGAGATCGCCGACCCGGACGACCACGTCCCGCCCGGACGCGCGGATCACCTCGGCCTCCGGCCGCTGCTGCCGTGCGCCAGGGTCGCCGCTGCGGGTGTCGGGAGCGTTCGCGAGGCCGTGCGCGGAGGCGGCGAGCACATCGGGCGATACGCCGAAGAATGCGACCGGCGCGCCAAACCGGGACGCGTCCGCCTTGCTCAGGTAGGGATCGTCGGCAGCGAGCACCACCTGGCCGCTGGCTCGCGCCCCCGCCTCGATCATCATGTCTGCGACGCGCTCGGTCTCGTAGAAGCGGTACAGCTGGTCGACCTGGACGTTCAGCGCGACGAGCACACGGGGCGAGAGCACGTCCGCGAGGTCGGTCGCATATCCCTCGTCCACCTCCAGGACGGCCGCGTCTGCCCGGACCCGCCCGCTGATCGTCGCGTCGGCCAGGAGGGCGCTGGTCACCCCCTGCGGAAGGTTCGCGCCGGTGGGGTTCGTGAACACCCGCAGATCATGAGCGCGGAGGATCTCGCTGAGCATATGAGTGGTGGTCGTCTTGCCGTTGGAACCGAGGACGAACACGACCCCGTCGCGGAACTGGCCCGCCAGAGAGGCGAGCAGGCCGGGCGCGAGCCGGTTGGCGAGGTACCCGGGGAAGGCCGAGCCGCCGCCGCGCAGCCGTGTGACGGCGCGGGCCGCCTTGCCCACGAGAACCGCAGGAACGTGGCGGGCCCTCGGCCCGCGCCGTGTCGCCGCCCCGGGGCGATCACTCAAGGTAGTCCCGCAGGGACTGCGATCGCGAAGGGTGGCGCAGCTTCGCCATCGTCTTGGACTCGATCTGGCGGATCCGCTCCCTCGTCACCCCGAAGGTGTCGCCGATCTGGTCGAGCGTCTTCGGCTGGCCGTCGCCGAGACCGAAGCGCATCCGGATGACGCCCGCCTCCCGTTCGGACAGGGAGTCGAGCAGGGCCTCCAGCTGACGCTGCAGCATGGTGAACCCGACCGCGTCGGCTGGCACGACCGCATCCGTATCCTCGATGAGGTCGCCGAACTCGCTGTCGCCGTCCTCGCCCAGCGGGGTGTGGAGCGAGATCGGCTCGCGGCCGTACTTCTGAACCTCGACCACCTTCTCCGGTGTCATGTCCAGCTCGCGGCTGAGTTCCTCGGGAGTCGGCTCGCGGCCCAGATCCTGCAGCATCTGCCGCTGCACCCGCGCCAGCTTGTTGATGACCTCCACCATGTGCACCGGGATGCGGATGGTGCGCGCCTGGTCGGCCATCGCGCGCGTGATCGCCTGCCGGATCCACCACGTGGCATAGGTGGAGAACTTGAAGCCTTTCGTGTAGTCGAACTTCTCGACCGCGCGGATCAGGCCCAGGTTCCCCTCCTGGATGAGGTCGAGGAACTGCATCCCACGCCCGGTGTAGCGCTTGGCGAGCGACACGACCAGCCGCAGGTTCGCGCCCAGCAGGTGGCTCTTCGCCCGCTGCCCGTCGCGGGCGACCCATTGCAGGTCCAACCCCAGCTGGGACGACTTCTCCGCCGCCGTCATGTGCGACAGCTTCTCCTCCGCGAACAGGCCGGCCTCGATGCGCATGGCCAACTCGACCTCCTCGGCCGCGTTCAGCAGCGGGACCTTGCCGATCTGCTTGAGGTAGTCCTTGACGGGATCAGCGGTCGCGCCGGTGATCTGCGTGGAGTAGACCGGAATGTCGTCCTCGTCGTTGGACGTGATGACGATCGCGCCGGTGGGAAGCGGTTCGCTGAAGCCTGCGGGCGCGTCTTCGTCATCCGAATCGTCCGCGCCGGCGGAGGTCTCGGTCTGCGCCGCCTCCGCGTCGTCCTCCGCCACGGCGACCTCGGCATCCTCGTCGAGGCCGGGGGCCGCATCGACGTCCACCGCCTCGTCCGGAAGCTCCTCGGGCTCGTCCGCGTCGGGTGCGGGCTCGTCCTTCTTCGCACCGGTGGTCCGGGTCGTCTTCGCGCCGGTGGTCCGGGTCGTCTTCGTGCGCGACGTGCCGGACCCATTGTCGGCCCGGGGGGTGGGTTCGGCGGCGCCTGCCCGGGCGGCACCGGTGCGGCGCCGAGAAGCCGGCTTCTCGGCAGGAGCGGAGTCGTCGCCCTCGGGCGGCGTCGTGGTCGGTTCGGAGTCCTTGGGGCGCCGCGATCGGGTGTTCGTGTCCGTTGCTGATGTCACGGTGTGCCTTTCCCCGCCTCGTGAGCGGGTCGTTTCTCGGACAGCAGTAAGACCCTTGTCAAGTCACCCGCGGATCGGGGGACGACAGGGTCGTTGCTCCATTGTCGCACATGCCCGTCCGGGCATTGCGCCTTCCCCGGATGCAACGCGTCCGGCGGGAGGGGCATTCCCGCGGCTACGGCCGGGCCGGACCGTAGCCGTCTCCATCCGTGTGGGGTCGGGTGGCGAGGTATCGTTCGAGCTCGGCGGCGAGTTCGTCGGCGCTGGGGAGGTCGCCCTCGTGCAGGAGCGGTCCGGCCGGGTTAGCCCCCGCCATGTACGCGTCGTACCGCTGCTCCAACGCCGCCAGCATTCGCGATAGCTCATCACTTCCGGCGATCTGCTCGCCGACCTTGAGGAGGAACCCCTCGTTCTCGGTTCGGAATGAGGCGACATCGAAGTCGAGACCGGTGCCCGCGCTGACGCTGTCCAGACCCGCGATCGCCGCGGCCGGGTATTCCGCATCTCCGAGGTAGTGAGGCACCAGGAGGACGAAGCCCGCCACCGGCAGGTCGGCCTGCGCCAGCCGATACTCCAGCACGTGCGCGGCGGTCGCAGGCACCTGAGTGCGCGGCCGCCACACCGAATGCGCCGCACTCAGTTCCGGACGGTTACCCGACACGGTCGCGCCGATGGGTCGCGTGTGCGGTACCGGGATCCCGATCGCATGCACCCACGTGACCGACGACGCGCCTGTCGCGACGACGAACTGCTGAACCGACTCGGTGAACGACTCCCACGCGAAGTCCGGCTCGTAGCCCGTCAGCAGCAGGAACGGTCGGCCCTCCGAGTCCTCGGTGCGCACGATCTCCAAGCGCGGCGGGGAGTAGCCGGTCAGATGATCCTGATCGAATTCGACGATCGGACGCCTCGCCCGATAGTCCAGCAGGGCGTCGTTGCGGTAGCGGCGCAGGATCGTGAAGGGCTGGCGCTCTCGAAACCACTCGACCAGCTGACCGACGGTGGAGCCGGCATCGGTGAAGCCGGTCATCAGCACCACCATCGGCAGACCGGCGGGGACCGCGTCCGTCGACAATTCGTCGTACAGCGGGTTCTCCTTGGGCATGCTTCCATGGTACGGGCCCCTGCCCGATACCGGTTCCCCCGCTCCCGCAGGTCCGTCGACGGTCTCCGTAGGATGGTGCGGTGCCCTTCCCCCGCGTCAGCATCTCTGCTTCCCCCGCCCCGGACTCGGATGTCGACGCTCTGATACTCGTCCTGCCCCCGACGGCGTCGCAGGTCTACGACGAGGATGCCTGGCGTCCGTTGCGTCCGGTGCTCGAGGGCGTGGGCTTCACCGGTGCGCTCGGGACAATGAGCAGAATCTGGGTGCCCGAGATCTTCGCCGGCCCCACTCTGGCGGTCGGGATCGGACCCACGGCCGGTGCGGAGCAGGTGCGGCTCGCCGTCGGCGCCGCCGCGCGCACCCTCGCCGGTTTCGACATCGTGTCCGTGATCGTTCCGGGGCATTCGGCGGAGGTCGGCCGTGCGGCCGCGGAGGGCGCCGTCCTGGGCGGATACCGCTTCGAGGGGTATCAGTCCCGACCCCCGGCGCGCCGCGCCTCCCAGATCCGACTACACCTGGCGGGGGCGCGTCAGGCGGACCTCGACCACGCCGCGGTCGTCGGGGACGCCGCCGCGCTGGTCAAGGATCTCGCCGGAACCCCCGCGGAATGGCTCGGACCGGTCGAGTTGGCCGACAGGGCGGCGGCGGAGGTCGCCGGCCTGCCGATCACGGTCGCCGTGCTGGATCGCGACGCTCTGGTGGACGGCGGGTACGGCGGCATCGTGGGCGTCGGTCAGGGCTCCGATCGGCCGCCGCGGATGGTCCGGCTCGACTACGCGCCGTCGGACGCCGCACGGCACGTGGCCATCGTCGGCAAGGGGATCACATTCGACAGCGGCGGTCTGTCGCTCAAACCGGCAGCCGGCATGGTGGGCATGAAATACGACATGAGCGGAGCGGCCACCGCGCTCGCCGTGGTCCGGGCGGCCGCCGCGCTGCAGGCTCCGGTGCACCTGACCGCGTACCTCTGCATCGCCGACAACATGCCCTCCGGTCGCGCGCTGAGGCCGGGGGATGTGATCCGGATGCTGGATGGGACCACGGTCGAGGTGACCAATACGGATGCCGAGGGGCGGCTGGTGCTCGCCGACGGGCTCGTCGCCGCCAGCCGGGAGCGACCCGACCTGATCATCGACGTCGCAACGCTCACGGGCGCCGTCACGGTCGCCCTGGGAACGCGCCACGCCGGTGTGATGGGCGACGACGAACCGGTCGCCGACTACCTGGCCGCCGCTGCGGACGTCGGCGAGGCGGCCTGGCGACTCCCCTTGCCGGCACACATGGAGGAGGAGCTCGAGTCCCCGATCGCCGATCTGGTGAACGCGAAAGTGGGCGACCCGGCGGGCGGAACGGTGTTCGCGGGCCTGTTCCTGCGCCGGTTCGTCGGTCGACGGTCGGAGGATCCTGATGCGGATCGGATCCCGTGGCTCCATCTGGACATCGCGGGAGTCGCCATGAACAAGAGCGCGGGGTACGGGTTCACCGACAAGGGACCCACCGCGGCGACCGTGCGGGCGCTGATCGAGATGCTCTGCGGGACGTCGTGACGACCGTTCCGGGTGCCCCTGCCCTGGTCGTCATCGGCGGGGGCAGCGCCGGGTATGCGGCCGCGCTGCGGGCCGCCGAACTCGGTTCGACCGTCACAATCGTGGAACGCGACCGGCTCGGCGGCACTTGCCTGCACCGCGGCTGCATCCCCACCAAGGCGCTGCTGCACGTCGCGGAGACGGCGGATGCCGTCGCGACTGCCGCGCGGGTCGGGGTGCGGGCCCGGACCGACGGTGTGGACATGGCGGCGGCGGTGCGTTTTCGCACCGACGTGGTGGCGCGGAAGTTCGCGGGCCTCCAGGCGCTGGTCCGCGCCCGCGGCATCCGAGTCATCACCGCGCAGGCGCGGTTGGCGCCGGACGGATCGGTCCACGCCGCCGGCGACATCGTTCCGGCCGATGACGTCCTGATCGCGACCGGGGCGCGCACCCGGGTCCCGGCAGGCATGAGCGCAGGCGGTCGGATACTCACCAGTGACACCGCCCTGGATCTGGACGTCGTTCCCCGCTCGGTGATCGTCGTCGGAGGTGGCGCGATCGGTATCGAATTCGCGTCGGTGTGGCGGTCCCTCGGCGCGGACGTCACGATCGTGGAGGCGCAGGAGCAGCTTCTGCCCGCCGAGGACGAACTGCTTCAGAAGGGCCTCGCACGCGGACTGCGTGCGCGGGGCATCCTCGTGCGCACGGGAACTCCGATCTCGGCCCTCGCCGGATCGGAGGACGGCGTGCGCGTGGAGCTCGCCGGCGGGGAGGTGCTCTCAGCGGAGTACGCACTGGTCGCGGTGGGACGGGACCCGGACATCGACGAGAGCGAACTGGCCGCCGCCGGCATCCGAACCCGATCCGGATCCGTGGATGTGGACGACGCCCTCCAGACCTCCCGGCCTCGGTTCTGGGCCGCCGGGGATGTGGTCCGTGGCCCCCAACTGGCTCACCGCGGCTTTCAGCAGGGGATCTTCGTGGCCGAGCAGATCGCGGGGCGCGCGCCGCGGGCGGTGCCCGACGCCGTGATCCCGCGCATCGTCTACAGCGCCCCGGAGACGGCTGCCGTCGGAATCACGCGGCGGCAGGCCATCGCCGACCACGGCGAGGACGGGATCGCCGTGATCGACTACAACCTCGCCGGCAATGCGCGCACCGAGATTCTCGGAACGGGCGGAACGGTGCGGGTCATCCGGCGGCGGGAAGGGCCGCTGCTGGGCGTGCACATGGTGGGTCCGCGAGTCAGCGAGCTGATCGGGACCGCGCAGATCATGCTCGGCTGGGAGGCCCACCCCGAGGACGCCGCCGGAATGATCGCGGCGCACCCCACGCAGAGCGAGGCGCTCGGCGAGGCGCTGTTGGCTCTGGCCGGCAAGCCCCTCCACGTCCTGTGATGCGGGTGCGTCACTAAGGTAGAAGGACCGCAGTCCCCGAAGGAGCCCCGTCATGAGCACAGCCGTCGTCCTTCCCGCGCTCGGGGAGAGTGTCACGGAGGGCACTGTCACCCGATGGCTGAAGAACGTCGGCGACCGCGTCGAGGTCGACGAGGGACTCGTGGAGATCTCGACCGACAAGGTCGACACGGAGATCCCGTCGCCGGTCGCCGGGATACTCGAGGAGATCCTCGTCGCGGAGGACGAGACCGTCGAGGTCGGTGCTCTGCTGGCACGGATTGGTGACGGGTCCCCGTCGCCCGAACCCTCCGGCGAGGTGGGCGCGGCGGCGCCCTCCGACTCCGGAGCAACGGCGCCCGCGGCGCTCCGGCGAACCGCTCCTGCGACCCCCGTCCCCACCGCGCAGGCGTCGGCTCCCGAGCTCGCGACGACGCCCGCACCGACCCCGGACGCCCCGTCCACGGCGACCGCGTCGGGAGACGCAGGCGCTCTGCGGGACGTGCGGTTGCCTGAACTGGGCGAGAGTGTCACCGAGGGGACGGTCACGCGCTGGCTGAAGAACGTCGGCGATGCCGTCGCGGTCGACGACCCGCTCCTCGAGATCTCGACGGACAAGGTGGACACGGAGATCCCGTCCCCATTCGCGGGCGTGCTGCGCGAGATCCTCGTCGCCGAAGATGAGACCGTCGAGATCGGTGCCACCCTCGCGCGGATCGGCGATGACTCCCCTGCATCCCAGACCGCGCCGGAGGCGCCGTCCACGGACAAGCCCGTCGCCGTGGAGAAGGCCGAGGTGCGTCAGCCACCCGCCCCCGCCCCGGCGCCTGCCGCCCCCGCACCCGCCCCGGCGCCTGCCGCCCCCGCACCCGCCGAGCCTCGACAGCCGGCGCCGACCCCGTCCGCACTCGCCGGAGACGACGACGGTCGTTACGTGACCCCGCTGGTGCGCCGACTCGCGCAGCAGCACGGAGTCGACCTCGCGACGGTGACCGGCACGGGCATCGGCGGCCGCATCCGCAAGGAGGACGTGCTGCGCGCAGCGCAGCCCGCGCCCCAGGCGGCTCCGGAGCCGGCCGCGGCCGGCGCTCCGGCCCCGGTCTCCCCGCTGCGCGGCACCACGCAGCCGATGAGCAGACTCCGCCGCG
>CAVOZX010000045.1:0-26860 GCA_963701365.1 uncultured Actinomycetota bacterium
ATGCGGTCGGGCGTCCGGCCGACGCCTGCGAGCACGACCGCCAGATGCTCCTCGACCGTGCGCATCCCGCGAGTGCCCGCCGCCGTCACCGCGCGGTTGCCGACGCCGCGTGCGCGGTGCGCTCACGAGAGGGCGCGAGCGGGACCTCCTGGTGGGTGCCGCGGGCCGCGTCGATCACCGCGACGCGGCCGAGGAGCGGCCGGCCGACGCCGGTGAGGAGCTTCACGGCCTCGGCGGCGAGGATCGCCCCGACCTGCAGGCAGAGCGGGCCGAACACACCCGCCTCGCTGCACGAGAGCGCGCCGGCGGCCCGGTCGGGCGGGTGCAGGTCCGCCAGCACGACGGGGGTCACCCTGGGCGGCGGAGCCGACCAGAACACGGTCGCCTGCCCGGCGAATTCCTCCACCGCCCCCCACACGAGCGGCACGCCTCGACGCTCGCACGCGGCGGCCACGGCGGCGCGGCTGGCGAACGTGTCGGATCCGTCCACGACCACGTGCGCGCCGGCCAGCAACTCGTCGGCATTGGCAGGGTCCAGCCGCACGGGCCGGGGGGTCACGATCGTGGTGGGGGAGAGCCGGGCCGCCGCGCGCACGGCGCTGTCCGTCTTCGGGCGGCCGACATCCCCGATCCCGTGCAGCACCTGGCGGTGCAGGTTCGTCACCGCCACCGCGTCGTCGTCGATGACGACGAGCTCTCCCACGCCGGCGGCGGCCAGAGCGAGGATGACGGCCGACCCGAGACCGCCCACGCCCACGACGGCGACCCGGGATGCCGCGAGCCGCCGCTGCGCCAGCGACCCGAATCCGGCCAGGGCCGCGTGCCGTTCGGTGCGCGCCGCTTCGGCACCGGTGAGCGCGGGCAGCGGGTCGACCAGCGGGGGCAGCGCCATGCATTCAGGGTAGACCGGAGGCCGCACCGCGCGGCCCCGCCCCGAAGCGACGGAAATCCGCATACGCGGATAATGAGGGGTGCTTAACCCGCCCGGGCGGATACGATTGCCTGATGCAGGCGTACCGCATCTCCCACGCCGCCCAGTTGCTCGGCGTCAGCGACGACACGGTCCGACGCTGGGTCGACCAGGGGGTGCTGCCCGTGACCGGTGCGTCGCCGACGGAGATCCCGGGCGCGGCGCTCGCGGAGCGGGCCGTCGCGCTGGCCGAGTCGGCGGCGCCTGACCCCACGGACGTGCTCTCCAGCGCCCGGAACCGATTCGTGGGACTGGTCACCCGGGTGCAGGCCGACGGGGTGATGGCGCAGATCGACATCCAGGCCGGAGCGCACCGCATCGTCTCGCTGATGTCGGCCGAGGCGGCCCGCGACCTCGCACTGGAACCCGGATCCCTCGCCGTCGCGGTGGTCAAGGCCACGGCGGTCCTCGTCGAGACGCCGAGGCCCTGACGTGCGCCGGGCAGGGGTCGCCCCGGTACTCGTGGCGGGCGCGGCGATCGTCGCCGGTTGCGCACCGTCCGCTCCCGTCGATCCCGCCGCGCCCGTGGAGACCGTGACGGTGTTCGCCGCGGCATCGCTGCGGCCCGCGTTCGACGAGATCGCGGCGGCGTTCGACGTCGCGCACCCCGAGGCGCGGATCGCGCCGATCTCCTACGACGGGTCGGCGGTGCTCGCCGCCCAGCTGGTGGAGGGCGCGCCCGCGGACGTCTTCGCCGCGGCCGACGAGCGCACCATGGCTGTGGTGACCGACGCGGGCCTCGCGGCCGATCCCGCCGTGTTCGCCACGAACACGCTGGTTCTCGCGATGCCCCCCGGCAACCCCGCCGGCATCGGATCCCTCGCCGACCTCGCCGACCCCGCTCTCACGGTGGTGCTGTGCGCCGAGGCCGTGCCGTGCGGCGCCGCGTCGCAGACCCTCCTCGGCCGCGCGGGCGTCGACGTCGCCCCGGCCAGCGAGGAGCAGAGCGTCTCGGCGGTGCTCACCAGGATCGTCGCCGGTGAGGCGGATGCGGGACTGGTCTACGCGACCGACGTCGTCGGTCGCGACGACGTCGCCGCGATCATGCCGCCCGCCGCCGACCAGGCGGTCCACCGCTATCCGGTCGCGGCGCTGCGGGACTCCGGACCGGCCGCATCGGCGTTCGTGGAGTTCGTCACCGGATCCGAGGGTCGGCGGATCCTCGCCGCGTACGGTTTCGGGGCGCCCTGATGGGCACCGCCCGCCCGCCCCGGTGGCTGGCGGTGCCGGCGGCGCTGGCGCTGGCATTCCTGCTCCTGCCGCTCGCCGCGCTCGTGGGGCGGGTGCGGTGGACGACACTCTGGGGCGACATCACCTCGCCCGCCGCGCTGTCGGCACTGGGGCTTTCGGTGGCGACCGCGACGGCCGCGACCGGGCTGTGCCTGCTGGTGGGAGTGCCGCTCGCCGTGCTCCTGGCGCGCACCCGGCCGGCCGTCGCGGGAGTGCTCCGGGCACTGGTGACCGTCCCGCTGGTCCTGCCCCCGATGGTCGGCGGGCTCGCTCTGCTCCTGCTGGCGGGGCGCTCCGGCTGGCTCGGCGGCCCGCTCGCCGCCGCCGGGGTGCAGCTACCGTTCACCACCACGGCGGTGGTGCTGGCGCAGGCGTTCGTCGCCCTCCCGTTCCTCGTCCTCACCGTGGAGGGGGTGCTCCGGGCCGGCGGCACCGGGTACGAGGATGCCGCGGCATCCCTCGGAGCCTCCCCGGGCCGGGTGCTGGCGCGGGTGACCCTGCCGCTGGCGCGACCGGGGATCGTCGCCGGTGCCGTGCTCTGCTTCGCTCGCGCTATGGGCGAGTTCGGCGCCACAGCGCTGTTCGCCGGGAACGCGCCGGGCACGACCCGCACCATGCCGCTGGCCATCTACACCGCGTTCACCGGCAGCGGTGTGGATCAGGGAGCCGCGGTCGCGCTCGCGCTGCTGCTCCTGGTCGCCGCGCTCGTGATGCTGGTCGCGCTGCGGCCCTGGCGGTCGGAGCCGTCACGGTGAGCACCGGCGCCGCCCTGGCCGCGACCGTCGCGGTGCGCCGCGCCCGCGGATTCGTGCTCTCGGCGCGGCTGGACGTCGCCCCGGGCTCGACCGTGGCAGTTCTCGGTCCGAGCGGGGCGGGCAAGTCGACCCTGCTCGCCGCGCTCGCCGGTCTCGTCCGACTGGATGCCGGGTCGATCGTGCTGGACGGACGAGTGCTCTCCGACGTCCGCCGCACCGTCGCGCCGCACCGTCGCGGCGCAGTGCTGCTCGGGCAGGATGCGCGGCTGTTCCCGCACCTGGACGCGCGCGACAACGTGGCATTCGGGCCCCGCGCGGGCGGGATGGCGCGCGAGGCCGCCCGGCGGTTGGCCGAGGACTGGCTGGAGCGGATGGGGCTCGCAGGCGCGGGCGACGCGCGGCCGGCGGACCTGTCGGGCGGGCAGCAGCAGCGGGTCGCGCTCGCGCGCGCGCTGGCGGCATCCCCTCGGCTGCTGCTTCTGGACGAGCCGCTGCGCTCCCTCGACCCGGTGACGGCCGCCGGGATCCGAGTCGCGGTGACCGCGCACACCACGGGGGTGTCCTGCGTGCTGGTCACCCACGATCTGGCGGATGCGCGTGCGCTGGCCGACCGGGCGCTGGTGCTGGAGGCGGGGCGGGTCACGCAGGAGGGACCGCTGCCGGAGGTGCTGGCTCACCCGTCGACGCGGTTCGTGGCGGCGCTGGCCGCACTCGGCCCTCGATGAGCGCGACCTCCCGGTCGACGAGGTCGACGGGGACCGGGACGTGCGAGATCACGAGAGCCGAGCGTCCGGAGCCGACTGCGCCGAGCATGTCGGACAGCAGCGCATCGGCCGCGGCCGGATCGACCCCCGCCGCCGGTTCGTCCAGGATCAGGAAGGGGAAGTCCGCCAACAATGCGCGCGCCAGGGCGATCCGCTGCGCCTGCCCGCCCGAGACCAGCGCGCCGCGTTCGCCGAGCGCGGCATCCAGTCCTCCCCTCGCGGCTGCCCAGTCCGCCAGCCCCACCCGGGAGAGCACCTCCCACAGATCGTCGTCGCCGGCGGTGTCGCGAGCGAAGAGCAGGTTCTGGCGCAGCGACTCGTCGAACAAGTACGGGCGCTGCTCGCACAACCCGATCGTGCGGCGCAGATCGTCCGCGGGCCACTCGCGGGCTTCCACGCCGCCGATACGGAACGAGCCCCGGTAGTCGAGGAAGCGCACCAGGACGTGCGCGAGCGTGGTCTTGCCCGATCCGCTCGCCCCGGTCAGGAGCACCCGCTCGCCGGGGCGGATCCGCAGGTCGACGCCCCGCAGCACGTCCCCCCCGACACCGGGCCACCGCGCGCACAGCCCCGCCAGGTCGACTCCGTCGCCGAGCGGAACGGCACGGCCGACCCCGGGGTCGTCGTCGGCCGGGATCTCGTCGGGGACGCGCGCGGGTACGGCGGTCGCGATGCGCTCGCCCGCCGCCCGCACCCGGCGCCAGGCGGCCAGAGCGAGTGGAACGGTGCCGAAGACCTCGAAGACGGCCAAGGGCAGCAGCACCACCACCGTTAGTTCGGGGCCGGTCAGATCCCCCGCGGCCACCACTGACGCCGTGGCACCCAGGGTCAGCAGCGACGCGGAACCCGCCACGACCGTCACCGCCCCGGCCATCGCGCCCTCGGCGGCCCCGATCCGCACCGTCGCTCGACGCAGAGCGCGGTCGGCGTCCCGGATGCGGCTGCGGGCCGCGTCGGACGCGTCGTAGGCGATGAGCATGTCCAGCGCAGTCAGATGCTCCACGAGTCGTTCCGTGAGCCGAGCACGAAGCGCCGCCCGGGTCGCGTCGGATCGAGCTCCGATAGCCCAGCCCGCGCCGCCCGCCAGCGCGCTCGCGACGACCAGGCATGCGGCGAGCACCCCGGCCGCGGCCGGGGACAGCATCGCGACGACCGCGATGGTCCCGATCGAGGTGAGCGCGGCGGCCATCAGCGGCAGAACCACCCGGAGCGGCAGGTCCTGCAGTTCACCGACGTCGTCGATGAGCCCCGAGAGAAGTCTCCCGTGCCGCGAATCGCCCAGGCCGTCCGGGGCGAACGGACGGATGCGTCGCACGAGGCGCGCTCTGACCTCGGCCAGACGGGAGAGCGCGGCGTCGTGGCCGGTGACGCGTTCGAGATACCGGAATGCGCCGCGCGCGAGCGCGAGTGCCCGCACCGCCACGATCGCTGCGGACAGATACATCACGGCGGGCTGCTCCGCCGCGCGAGTGATGAGCCATCCGCTGACTCCGAGCAGCCCGATGGAGCTGCCCGCCGCGGCTACTCCCGCGGCGACCGGTCCTGCGAACCGGGCCGCGGTGGGCTGCGCCTCCCGCAGCACCCGGCGGGTCGCCGCGTTCACCCGGCCCTCTCGACGGTCGGCTCGCACGGCTGCGGCTCCGGCATCTCCAGCACCCGGTCGGCGATACCGCGGGCGCTGGGTCGGTGAGAGACCAGCAGGACCGCCGCTCCACCGTCGGCCTGCGCGCGCACCATTCGCCAGACGACGGCCTCCGTGTCCGGGTCGAGCGCACTGGAGGGCTCGTCCAGCACGAGGACGGGCGTGCCGGTGGTCCTCGACCGCATCCGGTACAGAGCGCGCGCCAGCGCCACCCGCTGCGCCTGCCCGCCGGACAGTCCGACACCGCCGTGCCCCACGACGCCGGATGCGTGGACCGCTGCGGGGTCCAGCGCCGCATCCTGCAGGCACTCGGCCACCAGCCGGGTGTCGATCCGTTCCTGACCCAGCGCGACGTTCTGCGCGACGGTGCCGGCCAGGAGCCCGGGATGCTGGCCCGCCCACGAGATCGTGTCCCGCGCATGGGGCGCGGGGACGCCGTCGACCAGGATGACCCCGTCGTGGGGCACGAACCCCAGCAGGGCCGCGATCACGGTCGACTTGCCGGAACCGCTCGGTCCGTGCAGCAGCAGGATCTCCCCGGCGCGCAGAGTGAGGTCGACCGGTCCGATCCGCTGACGTCCGCGTACGACGGCGACATCGCGAGCGGCCAGCCGCGAACCGGTGACGTCTCCGCGGGAGTGGGGGCCGATCCCGGCAACCGGGGACTCCGGCCCCGGTCGGCCAGTGGCTGCGTCGAGCACCGCGAAGATGTCCTCGGTGGCGGCGACGCCTTCGGCGGCGGCGTGGAACTGGGCGCCTACCTGCCGCACCGGCAGGAATGCCTCCGGCGCCAGGAGCAGCACGAAGAGCCCGACCACGAGCGGCATCTCTCCGCCGAGCAGGCGGAATCCGATGGTGACCGCGACCAGCGCCACCGACAGGGCGGCGAGGAATTCGAGCGCGAATCCCGACAGGAACGACACCCGCAGCACCACCATGGTCCGCGTCGCGTAGTCGCGGGTGACCTCGCCGATGGACTCGGCGGCCCGCCGGTCGCGACCGAAGATCTTCAGTGTGCCCATTCCCGACACGGTGTCGGCGAACCGGGTCGCCAGCTGCTGCAGCATCCGGAACTGCCGACTCTGGAGGGCGCCGGTCGCCCAGCCGATGAGCGCCATGAAGACGGGGATCAGGGGAAGGGTGACGACCAGGATGATTCCGGAGACCGGGTCTGCGACCCAGACCGCGACGACGATCACCGGGGTCGCGATCGCGGTCGCCATCACCTGCGGCAGGAACTTCCCGAAGTAGGTGTCGAGCGCCTCCAGTCCGTGCCCGGCTGTCACCGCCAGTGCGGCGCTGTTGCGCGAGGCCGACCAGGCCGGTCCGAGTCGGGTCATCGCCGCGATGACTCGTTCGCGCAGCTGCAACGAGGCGCGGGCGGCGCCGGCCGTCCCGGCCGCGTCGGAGGCGGCGACGAGGAGACCGCGCGCGAGCACCACGATCGCGGCGGCGGTCGCCGCTTCCGCGGTCGTCGCGCCATCGCCCTCGATCGCGGCGACCACCGCGCGGGCCAGCAGCCACGAGAACGCGACGATCGAGGCGGCATGGGCCAGCACGACACCCGCGGTGAAAACCAGGTGCGTGCGGGCGGCGGCGCTGTACCGCAGCAGGCGCGGGTCGATCGGGCGACGTCGACCGGAGGAGCCCGCGTCGCTCACGTGCCGGCGACCTCCGCGGCGGCTCGCTCGATCGTGGACCGGGACACCCGCGTGCGGAACACCCAGTATGTCCACCCCTGATAGATCAGTGCGAGTGGGAGGAAGATCACCGCGGCCCACGTCATGATCGTCAGGGTGTAGGTGCTGCTGGACGCGTTGTCGATGGTGAGGCTGTACGCCGGGTCCGTCGTGGAGGGCAGCACATTCGGGAAGAGCGCCAGCCACAGCGTCAGCACCGCGACCGCGACGGTGCCGGCGCCCAGCCCGAATGCCCAGCCCTCCCGCCCGGCGATGTTGGCGACGATCGCGGAGGTGAGCAGCAGAGCCGCGAGCACGGCGCAGGCGATCACGAACACCAGGGCGGGAGCCGCCGCGCCGGCGGCGTGGAGCACCGTCCAGACCAGGAAGACGGCTGCCACGACGACGGTGACGATCCCGGCGCGGATCGCCAGACGCCGGGCGTCCGCGCGCACCGCCCCATCGGTCTTCAGAGCCACGAAGTGCAGGCCCTGGGTGAAGAACAGCATCAGCAGCGTGAGGCCCCCGAGCAGGCCGTAGGGGTTCAGGAGGGTCAGCAGGCTGCCGGTGAACTCCCGGTTCTCATCGATCGGGACGCCCTGCACGATGTTGGCGACCGCCACCCCCCACAGCAGCGCGGGCAGCGCGGAGCCCACGACGATCATCGTGTCGAACCCGCGTCGCCACCGGGCGCTGTCCCGGTGATGGCGGTACTCGAAGGAGACCCCTCGCACGATCAGGGCGAGCAGGATCAGCAGCAGCGCCAGGTAGAAGCCGCTGAACAGCGTGGCGTACCACTCGGGGAAGGCGGCGAACAGGCACGCTCCGGCCACGATCACCCAGGTCTCGTTGAGATCCCACACCGGGCCGATCGTGGTGATGATCTGGCGACGGGACACGTCATCCTTGCCGAGGAACGGCAACGACATGCCGACGCCGAAGTCGAATCCGTCGAGGACGAAGTACCCGACGAACAGGATGCCGATCAGGAAGAACCAGACGTACGCGAGATCCATGGCGTTCTCCTCCCACTGCCGACTAGTACACCGTCGTGACGGCCGGCTCGTCGGCGCTCGGCCCGCCCGGGCCGGGCACGGGGTCCGGTCCCTGCTGCGCGGTCTTCAGGATGAGGCGGAACTCCACGACGGCCAGCGCAGCGTAGATTGCGGTGAACGCGATCAGTGAGACGAGGACGTTCCAGCCCGGCACGCTCGGCGACACGCCGTCCTCGGTGAGCATCAGCCCGAACACGATCCAGGGCTGGCGCCCCATCTCGGTGAAGATCCACCCGACCAGGCTCGCCACCAGAGGCAGCGGCGCCGACCAGATCGCGACCCGCCACGCCCACCGCGGCACCGGACGGCGGGCGTTCTTCCGGGTCAGCCACAGCCCGACGATCGCGATGACGAACGAGATCGCGCCCAGGCCCATCATCCAGCGGAACGACCAGTACGTGATCCAGATCGTCGGCGCGAACGGCAGGTCGCCGCCGACCTGCGCCGCCCAGTCCGGCCAGTTCGCCGCATACTGCGCGGTGAGATCGTTGATGCCCTCCACACAGCCGTCGAACGTGTGCGTCGACAGGAAGGAGAGCAGGTACGGGACGCGGAGCGACCAGATCTCGGATGTTCCATCGGGAGTGCCGATGGAGAACAGGGAGAAGGATGCGTCGGCGCCGCAGGAACTCCAGTACGCGGCCTCCGCCGCCGCCATCTTCATCGGCTGCGTGGCGACCATCTGCAGCCCCAGCTGGTCGCCGGCCAGGAACACGCCGATGAACGAGACCACCATGAGCCACGACCCGAACCGCAGCGCGGGGCGCATGGTCTCGTGATGCTGATTACGGGACAGATGCCAGGCGGCCACTGCGATCAGCACGGCGGCGGCGAACATGAAGCTCGCGAACATCGTGTGCGGGAAGGTCGCGAGCGCCACGCGGTTGGTCAGGACCGCCCACAGGTCGACGAGCTCCGCACGGCCGCCTCCGTCGGACATTGTGTACCCGACCGGGTTCTGCATGAACGCGTTGGCGGCGAGGATGAAGTAGGCCGACACGGCGGCGCCGGCCCACGCGATCCAGATCGTCGCCAGGTGCACGCGTTTCGGCAGCCGGTCCCACCCGAAGATCCACAGGCCGATGAAGGTGGCCTCGAAGAAGAACGCGAGCAGGCCTTCGAACGCGAGCGGGGCGCCGAACACGTCGCCGACGAATCGGGAGTACGCCGACCAGTTCATGCCGAACTGGAACTCCTGCACGATTCCGGTGACGACCCCCATCGCGAAGTTGATGAGGAAGATCGTCCCGAACAGCCGGGTCAGCTGCAGCCATTTCGGGTCGCCGGTGCGCACCCAGCGGGTCTGGAAGATCGCGACGACCAGCCCCATGCCGAGGGTGAGGGGCACGAACAGGAAGTGGTAGAGCGTGGTGAGGCCGAACTGCCACCGCGCGAGCAGGAGCGGGTCCAGCAGGTCCATGGCGCACGTCCTTCCCGCGCGGGTCCCGCCGGGACGGTCGGGTTCCCGTCGCCGCGTGGCGCCAGTCTGGCACCGCTGGACGGCCCGCGACAGGGGCCGCGGGCCGTGACTATCCGCCCTCGAGGGGGGCGGGCACGCGTAGCCTCGGAGGATGCCGCTCGTGGACCGGTTCGGTCGCACGCACCGGGACCTGCGGATCTCCGTCACCGACCGCTGCTCGCTGCGCTGCACCTACTGCATGCCGGAGCAGGGCACCGTGTGGCTGGCGCGGGAGAGCGTGCTGACCGCATCCGAGATCGAACGGGTCGCGACCGCGGCGGCCCGGGCGGGCATCACGCGGTTCCGGCTGACCGGCGGCGAGCCGCTGCTGCGCGTCGACATCGTCGACATCGTGGCGCGCCTGGCGGCCGTGCGCACCCCGGACGGTCCGGTCGAGGTGGCGCTGACGACGAACGGCATCCGCCTGCCTGCGCTGCTCCCCGCCCTGCAGGAGGCGGGGCTCGGGAGGCTGAACGTCTCCCTGGACACGCTGCGGCCCGAACGGTTCCGAGACCTCACGCGCCGGGACCGCCTCGACGAGGTGCTCGACGGGATTCGGGCGGCGGCCGCGTCGCCGCTGCGGCCCCTGAAGCTCAACGCGGTCGCGATGCGCGGCGTCAACGACGACGAGCTGACGGATCTGGTCGACTTCGCGCGGTCGGTGGGGGCGCAGATGCGGTTCATCGAGCAGATGCCACTGGATGCCGGCCACACGTGGGAACGGGACCGGATGATGACCCGGGCCCAGATCCTCGACGCGCTCGGTGCCCGCTTCCGGCTCGCCCCGGCCGGCGGGCGGGATCACGCCCCGGCGGAGCGATGGCTGATCGACGGCGGCCCCGACACGGTGGGGGTGATCGCCGCGGTGACCGCGCCGTTCTGCGCATCCTGCGACCGGATGCGGCTGACGGCGGACGGGGCGCTGCGCAACTGCCTGTTCGCCCGGGAGGAGCTCGACCTGCGGGGCGTGCTGCGATCCGGGGAGGATCCGGCCGCGGTGGACGCTCGCGTGGACGGGATGCTGCGCGCGGCCGTGGGCGCCAAACGCGCCGGTCACGGCATCGGCGAACCCGGGTTCACGCAGCCGGTGCGCGGGATGAACGCGATCGGGGGATGAGCTGGACGACGCACTGCCCCGGGCCGCAGGTCGGCAGCATCCCGGCCACCCGCAGCGGGCCGCCCGCCTGCGCGAGCACCCCCGCCATCAGGTCCAGGTGCACCGCGCAGAGGGTGGCGCGGTCCGGGGCGGGGACCTCGGCGTGGGGGCACGGCGTGAGGTCGACGGTGAGCGCATCCTCGTTGAGGGCCGGGTCGAATCCGGCATCCGCCAGGTCGTCCACGAGAGCGTCCAGCTGGTGCACCGCCGCAGTGGGGAGCGACCCGTCCGCGCCGACCCATGGCATCACCCGGCGCATGAGGTCGCCGCGCGCGGCCGCTTGCTCCGCCTTCCGCCGAGCGATGGGGCTGATCGCTTCCCGGGCCGAGGCGGCGCTGTACAGCACGCGGGGGCGTCCGCGGGTGCTGCGCCGCTCGGGCTCGGCCACGACGTAGCCGCCGTCGATCAGACGCTGCAGGTGCTCGCGCACCGTGTTCGGGTGCAGTCCGGTGGCCGCGCACAACTCCGCGACAGCGCGGCGCGGCCGCTGCTGGATCAGGTGCAGCAGCCGCACCCGGGAGAAGCTCGAGATGGCGCTGTAGCCGGAGCGGGCCATGCCCCCATTATCCGGCGCGACGGCGACGGCGGGAAGCGCCGGCCGGTCACCCGAGCGACGCGAGCGCGACATCCGACGCGCCTACAATCGGCGCCCGTGAAAGCGTTGCGCACCATCACCGTCCACCCGGTCCTCGCGGAATCGCTCGCGCCACTGGAGAGGCTGGCGTCGAACTGGCGGTGGTCCTGGAGTCGCGGTACCCGGTCGCTGTTCGCGTCGATGGATCCGGCGTTGTGGGCGAGTGTGCGGGAGAACCCGGTCCGGATGCTCGGCGCCCTGGGTCAGGACCGGCTGGACTCTCTGGCCGCCGACGAGGACTTCTCCGCACGCGTGCGCGCGGAGAACGAGCGGCTGACCGCCTACCTGGGAGGGGACCGGTGGTTCCAGCGCCTGGAGGCGGCCCGACCGGCGCACGTGGCGTACTTCTCCCCCGAATTCGGGGTGGACGCCACCCTGCCGCAGTACTCCGGGGGCCTGGGCATCCTCGCCGGGGATCACCTCAAGAGCGCCTCGGATCTGGGCGTTCCCGTGACCGGGGTGGGCCTGTTCTACCGCGCCGGCTACTTCCGCCAGGCGATCGGGGAGGACGGCTGGCAGCGGGAGAGCTACCCCACCGTGGATCCTGCAGCTCTGGGTCTGACGCTGCTGCGGGAGGGGGACGGCGCGGCGGCGGAGGTCGCCCTGCGGCTTCCGTCGCGGACGCTGCACGCCCGCGTCTGGGCGGCCGAGATCGGTCGGGTGACGTTGCTCCTGCTGGACACGGACACCCCGTCCAACCCGGACGAGCTGCGCCTGGTGACCGACCGCCTGTACGGCGGAGGCACCGAGCATCGGCTGGTGCAGGAGCTGCTGCTCGGCGTGGGCGGGGTACGGGCTCTGCGCACCTGGTGCAGACTCACCGGGCGGTCCGCGCCGGACGTGTACCACACGAACGAGGGGCACGCGGGATTCCAGGGCCTGGAGCGGCTCGGGGAACTGGTGCGCGATCACGGTCTGGAGACGGAGGAGGCGCTCGTGCAGGTGCGCGCCTCGACCGTGTTCACCACGCACACGCCGGTGCCGGCGGGCATCGACCGGTTCCCGCGGGATCTGGTCGCGCGGATGCTGACGGCGCCGCTGATCGACGGGGTGCCGGCCGCGACGCTTATCGAGTTGGGGGCCGAGTCCTACCCGGGAGGGGATGCGGCCGTCTTCAACATGGCGGTGCTGGGCATGCGCCTGAGCCAGCGCGCCAACGGCGTCTCGCAGTTGCACGGCGCCGTCAGCCGCGAGATGTTCGGATCGCTCTGGCCGGGTCTGGACCCGGAGGAGGTGCCGATCACGTCGATCACGAACGGCGTGCACGGCCCCACCTGGCTCCACCCGGCGGTGAAGGCTGCCAGTGAACGGGTGTGGGGAGACGCGCACAGCGACCGCCATGACTGGACCGATCGTTCCGCGGTGCCGGATACGGACCTCTGGGCGATGCGGCGGCAGATGAAGGGAGACCTGGTGGCTCTGGCGCGCCGCCGCGCCGACGCGGTGCTGAACCCCGACGCGCTCACCATCGGGTTCGCCCGTCGGGTTCCCACCTACAAGCGGCTCACCCTCATGCTGCGCGACCAGGACCGGCTGCGGCGGCTGCTGAGCGACCCGGACCGTCCGGTGCAGATCGTCGTGGCCGGCAAGTCCCACCCCGCCGACGACGCCGGCAAGGCGCAGATCCAGGAACTCGTGCGCTTCAGCCGCGAGCCGGAGGTGCGCGGTCGACTCGTGTTCCTGCCGGATTACGACATGGCGGTCGCGAAGACGCTCTACCCGGGATGCGATGTGTGGCTGAACAACCCGCTGCGGCCGCTGGAGGCGTGCGGCACGAGCGGGATGAAGGCCGCGCTGAACGGGGCCCTGAACCTGTCGATCCTCGACGGGTGGTGGAACGAGTGGTTCGACGGTCGCAACGGCTGGGCGATCCCCACCGCCGACACGGCGGCCGACGAGACCGAGCGCGACGACGCGGAGGCGGGTGCGCTGTACGACCTGATCGAGCACGAACTGGTGCCGCTGTTCTACACGCGGCAGGAGGGGGTCCCCGCGGGGTGGCTGGCGATGGTACGGCACACCATGACGGATCTGGGCCGGAAGGTCACCAGCGACCGGATGGTGCGGGAGTACGTCACCGACCTCTACGCCCCGGCCGCCGCGCACGCGGCGGAACTGGCCTCGGACGGGTTCGCGGGCGCTGCCGCGCTGGCGGCGTTCGCCGGGCGGGTGCGCCGCGCCTGGCCCGGCGTGGCGGTCGCGGGGGTCGATGCGCGGGGACCGCAGCAGGCCCGCGCCGGCGACGCACTGGACGTGCGCGCTGAGGTGCGCCTGAACGGCCTGTCGCCGCGGGACGTCGCGGTGGAGGTGATCTACGGCCGCAGCGATGGAGACGGTTCGCTCGGGCCGGCCCGCTCCGTGCACCGCCTGCGCGCGGTGCCCGGCGGCAGTGATGGGGCGACCGCATTCGAGGGTGCCGTGCCACTGACGGCGACCGGCACGTTCGGGTACACCGTGCGGGTGGTGCCGGATCATCCGCACCTGGTCGCGCCGGCGGAATGGGGGCTGGTGGCGCAGCCGGCGTGAGCGCGCCCCGCGCGAACGTAGAGTGAAGGGATGGCGGGGTCGCGGGTGGCGGTGGTGTTCAACCCGACCAAGACCACCCGGCGGGCGCTGTCCGCCGCCGCACGAGCCGCCCTCCCCGATGCCGCCTTGTCCTGGTACGAGACGACGGCCGACGACCCCGGTGTCGGCGCCGCACGTGCCGCGGTCGCCGCGGGATGCGATGTGGTGGTCGTCGCCGGCGGCGACGGGACGGTGCGGGCTGTCGCCGAGGCCCTCGCCGGGTCGGCCACGCCGATGGCGATCGTGCCCCGCGGCACCGGCAACCTGTACGCCCGCAACATCGGCATCCCGCTCGGCGACGCGAAGGCTGCGCTGGCGCGCATCGCCGGTGCCGAACCGCGTCCGATGGACGTGGGCCGGGTCACGGTGACCGACCCGCCGGGCACCCCCGAACGGGTGTTCGTCGTGATGGTCGGTTTCGGTCTGGACGCTCAGCTGCTCGCCGAGACCGACGAGCAGCTGAAGTCGCGCGCCGGATGGCTGGCGTACGTGGAGGCCATCGGCCGGGCGCTGTCCGCGTCGGCGCTCCTGACGGCCACCGTCGCGGTCGACGACGGCGCGGCGCAGGAGGTCGAGGCGCACACGGTGATGGTCGGCAACTGCGGGGCGCTGCAGGCGGGCGTGCAGCTGCTGCCGGACGCCGCCCCCGACGACGGCGCGCTGGACATGCTCGTGGCCAGTTCGCAGGGGCCGCTGCAGTGGCTCGACACGCTGCGGTCCGTGATGTGGGACAACGGCATCATGCGGCTGTTCGACCGCGACCGGAAGGCCGCCAGCACCGGCACCGTCGGGCACCGGCAACTGCGCTCCATCGCGGTGACGCTGCCGGAGCCGCGTGCGTTCGAGATCGACGGCGAGGAAGCCGGCCCGGTGCAGGCGTTCCGATGCCGGGTCGACCCGGCCGCGCTGCTCGTCTACTGACCGTCTCCATCGACGGAACCGGCTCCCCGGGCCCGTAGACTGCGCTGGGGCGCAACGACGGCGGAGGATGCGATGCAGCTGGGAATGATCGGCCTCGGCCGGATGGGCGCGAACATCGTGCGGCGCTTGATGCGGGACGGTCACGACTGCGTGGTATTCGACGTGAATCCGGATGCGGTGGCCGCCCTCGCGGCGGACGGAGCCACCGGAGCCTCGGGGATCGCGGATCTGGCCGCTCGGATGACGCATCCACGGGCCGTGTGGCTGATGGTGCCGGCGGGCCTGACCGGGCAGGTGGCGGACGAGGTCGCCGCGGTGCTGGAGCCGGGCGACATCATCGTGGACGGCGGGAACTCGAACTACCGCGACGACGTCCGCCGGGCGGCGGCGCTGCGCGAGCGCGGCATCCACTATGTGGACGCCGGCACGAGCGGCGGTGTGTTCGGACTGGAGCGGGGATACTGCCTGATGGTGGGCGGCCCCGACGAGGCGTTCGCGCACCTGGAGCCGGTGCTGCGGGCGATCGCTCCCGGTGCCGGAACGGTGGCGCGCACCCCCGGTCGCACGGGGGATCCCGCGCCGGAGGAACTCGGATACCTGCACTGCGGGCCGAGCGGCGCGGGACATTTCGTCAAGATGGTGCACAACGGCATCGAATACGGGATCATGGCGGCCCTCGCGGAGGGGTTGAACATCCTGGAGAACGCGGATGCCGGAACGCGCCCGACCACGCGCTCGGCGGAGATCGCGCCGCTGGAGGAGCCGGAGTTCTACCAGTTCACGATCGACACGGCGAAAGTGGCGGAGTTGTGGCGCCGCGGGTCGGTGATCTCGTCGTGGCTGCTGGATCTGACGGCGGCGGCGCTGGCGGACAACCCGCGGCTGCAGGGCCTGGCCGGCCGGGTGTCGGACTCGGGCGAGGGCCGGTGGACGGTAAAGGCGGCGGTGGACACCGGTGTTCCCGCGCCGGTGCTGGCCGCGTCCCTGTTCGAGCGGTTCGCCTCCCGCGGCGACGACCACTTCGCCAACCAGGTGCTCTCCGCCATGCGGCTGCAGTTCGGCGGTCACCAGGAGCTTCCCACCGGAGACGTGCTCGAGGCCGGGACGCGCAAGGCCGACACCGACTGAGGGGGGTCTCAGAACCCGGTCCAGAACCCTCGATTCCAGCCGCCGCCCCAGTTCTGCCCGTCGCCCCAGTCGTCGTCGACCGTTGTCCAGTCGGACGTGGCCGCGCCGGTGCGGGCGCCGAGGTAGGAGTCGACGACGGCGGCGCCGAGATCCCCGAGCTCGGGGGCGACGACCCGGCCGCCGACCTTCGCGGCCATGGAGTCGACGAAGCGCGCCAAGCCGCGGTCGTCGCCGAGACGGAAGATGGTGATCTGCGCACCCAGTCGCGCGGAGGTCTCCAACTCGCGCACGGTGACGGCGATCGTCTTCGGCAGCGGCGGGTAGAAGAACACCGGTTCGCCGTCGGGCTCCAGGTGCGCGGTGGGCTCACCGTCGGTGACGATCAGGAGCACCGGCTGCGCATCCGGATTCTTGCGGAAGTGACGGTTGGCCAGCAGCAGCCCGTGGTGCAGGTTGGTGCCCTTGTTCCAGGTCGCCTCCATGCCGGTCAGCGTCTCGATCGGGATCTCCTCCGCGAACCGGCTGAACGCGATGAGTTTCAGCCGATCGTCGCGGAAGCGGGAGCGGATCAGGGTGTGCAGGGCCAGGGCTGTCCGCTTCATCGGAACCCAGCGTCCGGCGACCTCCATGGAGAACGAGGTGTCCACCAGGAGCGCCACCGCCGCCTGGACCCGCGCCTCGGTGTCGGCCACCTCGATGTCGTCGGCGATGATGCGCCGGCCCTCCGCGGCGCCGGCGCGTCGGATGACGCTGTTGAGCATGGTGCGGGGAATATCCCACGGGGCGGTGTCGCCGAACTCCCACGGGCGGGTGGCGCCGGAGAACTCCGCGCCACCCCCCTCGCGCCGGGTGTCGTGCTCGCCGCGGCGCGCGGCCATCCGGTCGGCGATGTCGTGCAGGAGGGAGGCGCCCAGCGTGCGCATCGCCTTCGGGGTCAGCTGCAGCACACCGGTGGAGTCGTGCCGGAGCGTGTCGTCACGGCGCAGCGCCCGCTCCAGGTCCCGCAGGGTGCGGGCGGCGACGACCGCATCCTCGCCGAGCTGGCGGGACAGCGCGTCCAGGTCGATGTCGTCCAAGCGCGCGCCGTCGTACTGCTGGGCGAGCTGCTCGGTGAGCTCGTCGATCTCGGACAGGTCCTGCATCGCGCGCATCCCGTCGCCCATGCCCAGCGGGTCCTCGCCCTCGAACCGCTCGGACCCGGCCCAGTCCTGCCCCGGCCGCATCGCCCGCAGCGAGTCGTCCAGCCGCGCCAGCGACTCCTGGAGCCCGGGCGACCCGAACGCCTGATCGGACAGGCGCATCAGTTCCTCGCGCTGCTCGGGGGTCATGGAGTTCAGCATCCGCTGCGCCGCCGCCGACCGGGCCGCGAGCGTGTCTATCAACTCGTCCACGCTCGACGGGTTCTCGGGGAAGAACCGGCCGTGCTCGGCCATGAACCGCTCGAAGTCCTCGGGGGTGTCCTCGCCGCGGCGGTGCTTGTCGAGCAGGTCGTTCAGGTCGTCCAGCATCCGGCCGATCTCGGCCCGGTCCTCGTCGGTGACGTTCTGGAGCGCCTCCTTCATGCCGCCGAAGCGCTGGTCGAGCAGTTCCCGTCCGAGGAGGTCCTGGATGCGCTGGTAGTCGGCCCGCGCCTCGGGAGACCGCCAGTCGTAGTCGGCGAGATCCTGCACGGCCGCGGCGGGGGAGGAGGGCAGTTCGTCCAGGCGCAGCTGCGCGAACGCCCGGTCGGCGTCGTCCATGTCGACGTCGGTGGCGAGCCGCTTGCGTTCGGCCAGCACCGCCCGATCCAGGAGCTCCTTCACCTGCTGCAGGGTGCCGTCGAGGTTGCGACTGCGCAGCAGGTCGCGGCGACGCTGGAGCAGACGTCGCCGCAACTCGTCGAGGCCCGTGCGCCCCTCGCCGCCGCGGCGCAGGTATTCCCGCATGGACCGCTCCGGGGAGGAGCCAGCCATCACGCCGTCGCCGATCGCGTCCAGCGCCGCCGCCAGGTCGACCGGTGGTGCGAGCGGGTCGCCGCCCTCGTAGCGGTGGAACCGGGATCGTCCGCGGATCATCGCGTCACCCGTACACCGTCTCGGCGCCGTCGCTGTCCTTGCCGATCCTCCGGGCCAGGTACAGGCCCTCCAGCGCCAGCTCGATCGCGGCGGCGCGGCCCCCGAGCCCGTCGGCGCCCAGACGAGCGGCGACCTGGTCGTACAGGTCCGACTCGCCGAGGACGGGCAGGGCTTCGAGGAACTCGGCCGCCGTCACCTGCTCGCCGGTGGACACCATGGCGCCCTGTTCGATGGCTGCCACGAGCAGGGCGAAGTCGATGCCGCGCAGGAGCTCGCGGACGGTGTCGGCGGTGGCGGTGCGCAGCATGTGCCCCAGCAGCTCGGATTCGCGGCCCTCCTCGCCGGTCTCGAACTCGACCTTTCCGGAGAGCACGTCCACCGCCGTCTCCAGGTCGACCACGCGTGCGACCGCGTCGGCTTCGCCCCGGGAGGCGGCGCGGTGGAGCGCCGATGCCGCGATCGTCTCGGCGCCGGCGATCGCGAACCGGGCACTGACGCCGCTGCGCTGGTCGACGGCGGCGGAGGCGCGCAGGTTCCGGGTGAACCGCGCCAGGATCTCCACGAGGTGGTCGGGCACATCGGCGACCAGCTCGGCCTCCTGCCGGATCACCGCCACCTCGTCGGCCAGCTCCGTGGGGTAGTGGGTGCGGATCTCGGCCCCGAACCGGTCCTTCAGGGGTGTGATGATCCGGCCCCGGTTGGTGTAGTCGTCGGGGTTCGCCGTGGCCAGCACCAGTACGTCCAGAGGCAGCCGCAGCACGTAGCCGCGGATCTGGATGTCGCGCTCCTCCATCACGTTGAGCATCGACACCTGGATGCGCTCGGCGAGGTCGGGCAGTTCGTTGATCGCGACGATGCCGCGGTGACTGCGGGGGATGAGGCCGAAGTGGATGGTCTCCGGGTCGCCGAGCGATCGGCCCTCGGCGACCTTCATGGGATCGACGTCGCCTATGAGGTCCGCGACCGACGTGTCGGGGGTGGCGAGCTTCTCCACGTACCGTTCGCTGCGGTGGCGCCACGCCACGGGGAGGTCGTCGCCGAGTTCGGCGGCGCGGCGGATGGACTCGTGGGTGATCGGCTCGTAGGGATGCTCGCCGAGCTCGGCGCCGGCGATCACCGGCGTCCACTCGTCGAGCAGGCCCGCGACGGTGCGCAGCAGCCGGGTCTTGCCCTGGCCGCGTTCACCGAGCAGGACGATGTCGTGGCCGGCGAGGATCGCCCGCTCCAGCTGCGGGATGACGGTGCGGCTGTAGCCGTGCATCCCCGGCCAGGGGTCCTGCGCGGCCGCGAGCATGCCGAGCAGGTTGTCGCGCAGCTCCGCGCGCAGCGGCTTGGCGACGTGTCCGGAGGCGCGCAGTTCGCCGAGGGTGCTGATCGGTGGGGGGGTGCTCACGCGTCCAGGGTACGTCTGCGTGCGGGCGGCGGCACCGGATCAGCGGGATGCGCCGAGCGCGCCGAGCAGTGACCCCTCCAGCGCGTCGGTGGCCTGCTCGATCGACATGCCCAGCACGGTGGTCAGGTCGATGATGACGCGTTCGTCGAACAGGGTGATCCACATCAGGGCGGCGTACTTCGGGTCCTGGTCCGGGATCACGCCATCGTCGATCAGACCCTGGACGGCCGGATGCAGCACCTCCTCGTAGAGGCCGTTCACGAACGCGTCGCCCCGCGCGAGCCGTTCGGCGAATCCTTCGGCGCTGCGGATGTAGGTCGCGGCGCGCGCCCACCGGAAGCAGCTCACCCCCCACGCCCGGCACAGCTCGTGTGCGAGACGGCGTCCGCGGTACTGCATCGCGATCTCCCGCAGATCGTCGACCAGGCCCGTGACGTGGCGGCGATAGAACTCCTCCCGCAGGTCTCCGAGGTTGTCGAAGTGACGGTACACGGTCGCGGTCGCCACTCCCGATTCCCGCGCCAGATCCGGCAGCGAGAAGTCCAGTCCCTTCTCCTCCAGCAGGCGGCCCATCACGTCCAGGAGCAGTTCCCGGGTGCGTGCCCGGTCGGATCGCTCGCGCTTGTGCGCCACCGCCCCATCCTCCCCCACAGCATCCACCCCCGGACTGTAACAGTCTCATTAATCGGGGAATAAGTTCCCGTTTCAGGCCGGTTCTGGGCCGGGTGGGTCGGCCACACTCGTCTGGAAGCAAGAACTTCTTCCCGAATCACCTGCGAGCACCGCTCATGCCTGGAGGACTCATGACACGACGCACTCTCACCGCGGGAGTGGCCCTGGCCGCATCCGCCATGGTGCTGGCCGGCTGCGCCGGCGACGCCGCCGACTCCGGCACCGCCGGTTCGGACACGATCACCGTCGGGGTGCTGTCGATGGCCCAGGTGCAATTGCTGGACGACGTCATCGCCGCGTTCGAGGAGTCGGTGCAGTCCGAACTGGGGCCGGACGTGCAGGTCACGTTCGACGTTCAGAACGCGAACGGGGACCAGTCCCTGATCACCAGCATCGCCCGCAGCTTCGCCGGCTCGGACTACGACGCGTTCGCCGTGGTCGGTACTCCCGCGGTGGTCGCCCTGGCCACTCAGGTGACGGACCGCCCGATCTTCGCCCTGGCGATGGGAGATCCGGTCGGCGCGGGGGTAGCGCAGAGCCTGGAGGAGCCCGGCGGCAACGTCACCGGCAGTATCGACTACGTCGACCCGGCCCTGCTGGTGGCCGACTTGCGGCTGCTCCATCCGGACCTGTCCACCATCGGCACGGTGTACGACCCGTCCAACCAGAACATGCAGATCTGGGTGGCGGCACTGAAGGATGCCGCCGCGAGCGCCGGGCTGGAGGTGTCGGAGGCGACGATCGCCGGGAGCGCGGAGGTCGCGCAGGCCGCGCGCAGCCTGGTGGGACGCTCCGACGTGACCCTGATCGGACCCGACGGCACGGTGATCGCGGGGATCGATGCGGTCGGCGCCGCGATGAGCGGCGCCGCGATCCCGCTGTACGTCGTCGGCGGGGACGTCACCGTGCCCGGCGTGGTGGGCAGCCTCGGCCCCGACTACCCGACCCTCGGCGCCTCGGCCGGCGTAGGAGCGGCCCAGGTGCTCGCGGGAGCCGATCCCGGCACGGTGCCGTTCGCGCTGCCGGGCGAGGTGGAGATCGTGATGAACGCCGAGTACGCCGCGGCGCTGGGGATCACGGTTCCGGACTCGCTGGCCGATCGCGTCGTACAGCAGTGACCGGGACGGTGCGGTAGAGATCATGTTCGAGAGCATCCTCGTCGACACCCTGGTGACGGGTCTGCCGCTGCTGCCCGCTTTCCTCGGCATCTATCTGGTGCTGCGCATCCGGGAGGACTTCGACCTGACCGTCGAGGGGAGCTTCGCCCTCGGCGGCGCAGTGACCGCCGTGGCCGTCACCGGCGCAGTGCCGGCGTGGCTGGCACTGCTGGCGGGCGTGGCCTCCGGGGCGCTCGCGGGTCTCATGACGGCCCTGCTGAACCTGCTGCTGAAGATCCCGGTGCTGCTGGGCGGGCTCGTGATGAGCATGGGCCTGTTCACGGTGACTCTGCGGGTGCTCGGCATGCCGACGGTGAGCCTCATCGGGACGGACACGATCTTCAGTCCGATCGCGCCCGCGCCGGGGCGCGGCGCGGACCTGGCGATGTCGGCTCTGCTGGCGGTGATCGTCGCGGTCGTGTTCGCGGCGTTCGCGCTGTTCCTGAAGACGGATCTGGGGCTGTCGCTGCGGGCCAGCGGCGTGAACGTCCGGATGGTGCGCAGTCAAGGCGTCAACGACCGGGCGCTGCTTGTGCTGTCGCTGATGATCTCCAACGGACTGACCGCCCTGAGCGGTGGCCTTCTCGCCCAGGTGCAGGGATTCGCCGACGTCAACATGGGGGTGGGGACGTTCGTCGCCGGAGCGGGAGCGGTGCTGCTGGGCGTGCTCCTGCTGAACCCGGGCGGATCGAACGTGGTGCGCATCGTGCTGGCGGTGGTCGTCGGCGGCCTCATCTACCGGCTGATCCTCGTCGGGGCGCTGCGGGCGGGACTGCCTGCCGGCGACCTCAAGGGGATCACGGCGCTCACCCTGATCGTGGCGGTCGCCGCGCAGGGATACCTCGCCCCGGCCCTGGCCCGCTACCGGATGCGGTGGGGCGCATCCGGCCGGGCGGCGCCGCCGTCCCCGTCTCTGCCGACTCCTGCCGCGACCGAATTGGAGGCTCGCCATGCCTGAACCCACGCTCCGACTGGACGCGGTGCGCCTGGTCTACAACGCCGGCAAGTCGGATCAGGTGGTTGCGCTGGACCGTGTCGACCTCGCGATCAGCTCCGGAGAGTTCGTCACCGTCATCGGGTCGAACGGGGCCGGCAAGAGCAGCATGGTGCAGGTCGTCAGCGGGGCCGTGCGACCCACGGCCGGGCGGGTGAGCATCGACGGCGTCGACGTGACGCGCTGGCCGGACTACCGGCGGGCGGGTCTGGTCGCACGGGTGTTCGACGATCCCCGGGTCGGCACCGCGCCGGAGTTGAGCATCGAGGACAATCTCGCTCTCGCGCTGGAGCGGGGCCGTCGGCGGGGCCTCGGTCTGTCGCTCACGGCCCGCCGTCGGCGCCTGATGCGCGAGCGCCTGGCCGGGCTGGGGCTGGGGTTGGAGGACCGGCTCCACGACCGGGTGGGACTGCTGTCGGCCGGGCAGCGGCAGAGTCTGACGATGGTGATGGCGGGGCTCGTGCGACCCCGCGTCCTCCTGCTCGACGAACACCTCGCCGCACTCGACCCGGCCACGGCCGGCCGGGTGCTGGCACTGACCCGCGACCTGGTCGCGGAGATGGGATGCACAACGGTGATGATCACGCACAATATGGAGCACGCGCTGGAGATGGGCACGCGGCTGCTGCTGATGTCGCGGGGCCGCGTACTGGCGGATCTCGATGGCGCCGCGAAGCAGCGGATGACCACCGGGGGTCTGGTGGAGCTGATCCGCACCGCCGGCGACAGCCTCGGGGACCGGTCGCTGCTGCCGGAGCTTGCGACGGAGGTGGCGTGATGACCACCATCGACGGCGTCGACCTGGATTTCGCCACCCTGGAGGAGATCCACGAGACCGCGCTGGCGCGCCTGGACCCCGGGGTGCAGGACTTCCTCGAGGGCGGGGCGGGTCAGGAGGTCACGCTGCGGCGCAACCGCGCCGCGTTCGACAGGTGGGCGTTCGTGCCGCGCATCATGAGCGGCACCGGCACGCCTGACATCTCGGGCAGCTTCCTGGGGATCGACCTGGACATTCCGGTGATGACGGCGCCGTTCGGCACGGACGGCCTGTTCGACCCGGAGGGGCACGTCGGCGTGGCCCGCGCGAACGAGGCGGCGGGGACGGTGAGCATCGTCCCGGAGGCGGGGACCTTCTCGGTCGAACGGGTCGCGACCGCCGCGCCCCGGGCCGCCGCGATCGGTCAGTTCCACCCGCTGGGCACCGACGATACGTTCCTGACGATGATGCATCGGTACGAGGATGCCGGGTATCGGGCGCTGTGCATCACGTGCGACTGCCCGACCGGCGGGTGGCGGGAGCGAAACCTGCGGAACCGGTTCTCGCCGGACGAGACGATCATCGCGGGCAACTATCCGGGCGGGCCCGAGGAGTACGGGCCGATCTTCGGGCAGCTGTTCGAGCAGTCCGCTCCGATCTGGACGTGGGACCGGCTGGCGTCGCTGCTGGGGCAGAGCCCGCTGCCGTGGATCGCGAAGGGCATCATGACGGTGCAGGATGCGCGGGCGGCGCTCGACGCGGGGGCGTCCGCGCTGCTCGTGTCCAACCATGGCGGCCGGCAGCTGGACGGTCAGCGCGCGTCGCTGGACGCGCTGCCGGAGATCCGGGACGCGGTCGGGCCGCATGTGCAGATCGCACTGGACAGCGGCATCCGCCGGGGCTCCGATGTGGTGAAGGCGATCGCTCTGGGTGCCGACGCGGTGGTCATCGGACGGCTCGCCGTGTACGGCCTCGCCGCGGGCGGGCAGAGCGGCGTCGGGCGCGTGATGGAGCTGCTCGGGGCGGAGATCCGCAACATCCTGGCCCTCCTCGGCCGGGGGAGCCTGGCGGACATCGGGCGGGACGCGGTGATGCGGGTGAGCGACTGATGGCCGGGCTGCTGCGCGCGCCCGGTCAGAGCCCGATGCTGCCCGGCGCGGTCCGGACCGGGGACCTCATCGTCACATCTGGGATCGTCGCCCCCCGCGTGATGCAGGCGCTCGGGGCGGGAGCGGCGCCCGACCTGGACTTCCGGGCCGAGGCGGACGACGCGCTGGCGGCGCTGCTCACGGCGATCTCGGCGCTGGGCGGGTCGGCGGCGGGCGTCATGAAGCTGGAGGCGTTCCTGGCTGACGCGGGCGACTTCGCCGCCTGGAACGAGGCGTTCCTCAGCGTCTGGCCGGAGCCGGGACCGGCACGGACCACCCTGGTGTCGGCGTTCGCCGTGCCCGGGGTGCGGATCGAGGTGCAGGCGATCGCGGCGGTGCAGCCCGGCGGCTACACGGCGTAGGGGTCGCCGGTGACGGCGGCGCCGGCGTCCAGCATCCGGTCGATGGCGTCGTCGTCCGGGAGCTCGCCGAGCAGGTCGGCGGGCGTGGCGTGCGCGGCGGGGGAAGACTGCATCAGAGCGGCCTGGCCGGCCAGCGACGTCCACACCCGCTGACCCTCGCCGGTGCGCCCGCGGCGGTACAGGGTGAGGACGCCGCCGAGGGTGGCCATGGCCGCGGAGGCGACGTCGTTGACGGCGACGAACAGGAACACGGGACATCCCGGCGAACGGGTCGGCCGGTGCCGGTTCGGATGCGGCTGTGTGGAGTCCAGGGCCGTCAGCGCGCCCAGACCGCACCGGTGCGGATGCCGCGTGCGGTGAGGGCGCCGAGGGCGAGGACGAGGACGACCAGCGCCCCCCACAGCACCGGGCCGGCGGCGACGAGGCCGTCGAGCCGCCAGAGCCGGGCGACCTCGGCGGTGAGAGAGGCGAAGGCGGCGGTGGGGAAGCCGAACGCCCACCAGCCGACGTGGAAGCGGAGCCGGGTGAGCTCGCGGGCGATGACCCGCACGGCGAGGAGTGCCCACCACACCGCGAACCCCCACAGCACGGTGAGCACGAGCGTCACGGCGCTGCGCAGGTCGCCGAGGACACCGGCATCCGCCGCGAGGTCGGTCGCGGCGAGCAGCCCCAGCCCGCCGGCGCCGACCGGTGCCAGCCAGCCCCACCAGCCCGGGGCCTGCTGCGGCGCGGGTGGCGGGGCGACCAGCAGCCGGCTGCCGATGATGGAGGCCAGCAGCAGGAACAGCGTGAACCCCACCCCCCAACCGACGACGGCGAGGAAGGCCCATACGACGGGGTCGCCGCCGAGCCCGAGGGCGACTGCGCGGTTCAGGATGCTGGGGACGAGCACGACGGGGACGACCGGCACGAACCAGGTGCCGGAGACGGCGGCGTGGGGGACGTTCTCGATGCCGATGACACGGGTGTAGAAGGCGAAGCCGGTGATGAGCACGCCGATGACGCCGGGGACGAACACGACCATGCCGGTCAGGAGGGCCGCCTCGGCCGGGAGCGCGCCGACGCTGCCCGCCTGGAGGACGGCGAGGGCGAGGATCTGCAGACCGGCGGGCCAGGATGCGACCATGCCGCCGACGGCTGGGTTGCCGAGGTCGGCGAGGAACGCGTCGCTGTGGCGGACCAGGCGCGCGATGCTCGCCAGGGTCAGGGCGAGCGCGGCGAGCGCTGCGGCTGCCAGCAGTACCAGGCCGATGGCGGTGTCGGCGGGCAGCGCCGGGAGGGGATCGCGCAGGCTGACGAACGCGGCGCCGCTGAGGCTCATGACCGCAGCTCCCCACGATGGGTTCAGGGTCGCGACCCGGGCTAGGGCGGCGGACGACACGTGCGCACCCTATCGCGGACGGCGGATGGATCGCGGCGCAGAAGGGGGCTGGTGTCTACGATGGCAGCGGAGCATCGGCGGAGGCGGCGGAGGGAGCAGCGCATGGTGCAGGTGCGCGTGGCGGGCCTCGCGCTGGACCAGAGCGGCCAGCACGTGCTGCTGATCAAGCCGCTCAATGACGTACCGGGGGCGGGGGAGATGCTGCCGATCTGGATCGGCGAGCTGGAGGCGACGTCGATCCTGATGGCGGTGGAGGGGGCGACGCCGCCGCGACCGCTGGCGCATGACCTGATGCGGTCGCTGCTGGAGAGCACGAACGCGCGCGTGGACCGGGTGGAGATCACCCGGATCGAGGAGGGCACGTTCTTCGCGGAGATCACGGTGGACACTGAGCACGGCTCTCGGGTGATCGACGCCCGGCCGTCGGATGCGGTGGCGCTGGCGACCCGCACGGGCGCGACGCTGTGGGTGGCGGACGATGTGATGGACGAGGCGGGGGTGCCGGATCTGATCGCGAATGAAGAGGACACCGAAGAGAGCATCGACGAGTTCAAGCGCTTCCTGAACGATGTCGACCCCGATGACTTCCGCGGCTGACCGGCCCGGGCGAGGCGGTCGCGGGCCCGGACCGGTCGTGGGGGGTCACGTCAGTTGTAGACGATCACACCGCGGATGTTCTTGCCGTCGCGCATGTCCTGGTACCCCTGGTTGATGTCCTCGAGGCTGTAGGTGCGGGTGACGAGCTCGTTGAGCTTGAGCTGACCGTTCTGGAACAGGCTCAGCAGCCGGGGGATGTCGGCACGCGGGTTCGCCGCGCCGAACAGCGACCCCTGCAGCCGCTTCTGCGACAGGGTCAGGTCGAACAGGGACATGTTCACGTCGAGCTCGGCCGCCGGTCCCACGCCGGTGACCACGGCGATGCCGCCCTTGGTCGTCAGCGCCATCACGCCAGCAATACGTACTCGTACGAAGGGGCTACACAAC
>CAVOZX010000046.1:0-15055 GCA_963701365.1 uncultured Actinomycetota bacterium
TTCGACCGCCCACCCCTTCACGTAGCCGACCGGGTCCCACCCGGACCCTTCCCCGGCGTCGAACAGGCCGTCAGTCGCGAGTCGGGCGGCGCGGCACGCATCCATGACCTCTGACACGCGCGGGTCCGCCTGGGCGAGCGGACGTCGCCCGGAGCGCACCTGTGCGACATCGGAGTCGCGCCGGAACGGGGAGAAGATGCGGTCCACCTCCCGCAGGCGCTCGTAGCAGTCCGAGGCAGCCCGGTCCACGACCGCGTCCATCCTCGGAACGCCCGGTGGCTCGGCCGCGATGACGTGGAGGCTCACGGGCATCCCCATCACGTGCATCACCCGCACGTGGCGGTGCAGAGATTCGCCGGCGACCCCTGACATCATGCCCGCGCCTGATCCAGGGCGCTCTGCAGCGACGCCAGGTATCCGCGACTGGTGTACGTCGCGCCGGAGACCATGTCGATCGATGCACTCTGCGCCGACGTGGTCTCATCGATGAGGATCGGGAGAGCGCGGGCGTTGATCTGCTGATCTCGTCCATTGCCGTCCGGGTACTGCAGGACGTTCACGTCGGTGATGGCACCCCCCGTCACCGTGACCTGCACCTGGACGGGCCCGAATCGCGTCGGGGAGGCGACTCCTGTGTAGATGCCGTCGCGTACGCCGCTGGCGGCCGGAGGCGCTCCGATGGATGGCGCCGAGGACGCGGGAGCGGAAGGCCTCGTCGCCGGGGACTGCGTCGTGTCCACGCCGGCTCCCGCGGGCAGCGACGGGGACGTGGGCGCGGAGTCGACCGCCGCGAGATCCCCGACGGACCCGCGGTAGCTGAACAGAAGGACGATCCCGCTCACCGCGGTGAGAAGGGAGTACACGATGGTGCGCATGCTGAGGCCTCCGGTGCCCGCTCAGGATGTGAACGATTCGGTGTGGATGGAGGAACGCCGTGCGCCCGCGCGGTGCAGGTCGGTGACGACCGCCGCCATCCAGGTCGGCGGTCCGCACACGTACACGTCGGCGACCGCGATCTCCGCACAGGCGTACCGAAGCAGGTCCGGCCCTGCCCACGCCGAATAGGCCGCCGGCATCCACGTCGATCCGGATCGCGCCCGCGCACCGTCCAGTCGCACGTGGCGCAGTCCTCGGATGCGGCTCAGTTCCCTGATCCGCTGCGTACGGATCGCCTCCTTCTCAGCGTGATCACGGGTGATCAGGACGGCGCCGCCCGAAGGATAGGTCTCGGATTCGGCAAGAGCTACGAGCGGTGCGACCCCGGCACCCGCGCCGATCAGGAGCAGAGTACGGCCCGTGCGCTGCTCTCCGGTGAGCACGCCGTACGGTCCCTCGACGAGCACCGGGGTTCCGGGACGCAGGGACGCGATGCGCGCGGTCCCGTCGCCCACGATGCGCGCGGTCATGGTCAGACTCCGGCGAGTGGGCGCCGCGGACAGCGAGAGGGGATGACCCGCAGCCCACCCGGCGCCGTCAACGAACCGCCACACGAAGAACTGACCTGAGCGAGCGTGCAGCCGGTCCAGGTGTCTGCCGCTCATGGTCACGGTGACCGCCCGGGAACCGTCGGGCTCGACGGAGCCGACGCGCAGCCGATGCCGGCGCGACCGCAGAAGCGGGCGGGCGATCCGGAACACGACGACGCAACCGGCCGCGGCGACCCACAGACCCCACCAGTAGGCTGTGGCCAGCGGCGACGCGAGGAAGTCTCCACCGGTCAAGAGCATGTGGGGAACCGCGAGACCCACCCCGAGGTACGCGTACAGGTGCAGCAGGTGCCAGGATTCGTAGCGGGTGCGGCGCCGGCGTCGTCGTGTCGAGGTGACCACGACCGCGAGGATCAGCGCGGTCCCGACCGCTGCCGGCAGCATCCCGGGATACGTCCACACGAATTCCCACGCCTGGCGGAGCGGTTCGATCCCGGCCTGGAGCGCGTACCCCGCCACGATCAGCACGATGTGGCCGAGCATCAACCAGAACGACCAGAATCCCACCACTCGATGCGCCCGAGTGATCCCGTCGCGTCCGAAGCCGTTCTCGAACAGGGGCACTCGCGCCATCAGGAGCACCTGATAAAGCAGGAGATTGGCGGCGACCAGACCCGTCGCGCGGCCCGCGCCGATCAGCGCGGGGGCCGGGCCGCTCAGCATGCTCTGTGCTCCGCCGCCCCGGACCCAGATGGCGACCACGGCGAGGCTGGTCAACCAGATCGCTCCGACAGCGGCAACATTCCAGAGCCGCAGACGACGCGGGGGCGGACCGGCGGTCGCCGGCGCGTGCCGAGCGCCGGCGCCCTCGGTCGGTCTCGTGATGATCGCCATGACGCGAGAGTCGTGGAGCCGCTCGAAGACGGGACCAAGAATCGCCCCCGCCCAGCAGCCTCATAGCCGATTCCTAGGAGGCGCTGGTCAGCACCCGGGTCCTCCGGGGTTCTCCGTGCAGGTCGCGGCGACCAGCGCGGTCCGAGCCTCGACGACCCTGAGATCCTCCGGTCCGGCGGCGACGCTCAGCACACCCGGCACGCTGCGCCATCCCCCGCCGAAGTCGATCTCCGCCCGGTAGTCGACGCGCAGCGAGACGCGGGCGGTGCCGCGGCCGCGGTACACGTGGCTGGTGGCTGTCGGCGTGAACTGCGCGGTGTCGAGCGCCGACCACGTCGACCCTCCCGTCGGCGTCGTCCGGCCCGTGCCGTCGCCGTGATCGAAGTGGTACGCGACCGGGGTGAACCTCACGAGCACGTCGTAGCCGAGAACCGAACCGGGGATCACCGCCGACGCAGCCGTTCCGATCAGGTTGGTGGGCGCGCCGACCAGAGCCACCCCCAGCGGCTCCGTGGTCAGACTCGGCGCCGGCGGGCGGAACGAGGCCAGGTCGTCCATCGACACCTGCGGCAGGGTGCCCACCGAGTACAGCGGGCGGCACAGCGGGCTGAGACAGCCGGGCGGCAACGGCGCTTCCTCCGCGTTCCGTGAGTCGGGCCCCTGAGCGGATCCGCTCCGTTCTCCCCGGTCGCCGCCCCCGCCGTGCATGCTGCCCGCGATGTCGACCTGTGACCCTGTGTTCGCGACAGAACAGGACGTCCACATCGTGCTGCCGCAGTCATTGTCGGTTGTGACACCCAGCGGCGCTATAACCCCAATGAGAATGGACCAAACTATGGGGCGCATCCCTTCCCTTCTACGGCAGTGCTGCGGGTTAGGGCGAGGCCGAAGGCGTTGGACGTGGCCTGAACGAATTCGAGGCGGAGGGTATACACGTCGGGGCGCTCCGGCGGGACTATGGACTCGCCGCTGAGACTCATGACTTGGACCCGTGACACATCCGAGCAGGCCGAAGCCGCGACGGTGAGTTGGCTCGGTTGGAAGTCGTCTCCCTCGAACCAAGTCACTACCGAATCTCCTGACACGGTGAGGCCTTCGGCGTGATAGGTGGAGAGGGTCTCGCGGTCCGCGGCATTCACTTCACCCGTCGTCCACTGGAACACGTCCTCGAACGTTGTCGGGTCGCTCAAATCGACGGCGTTGAGGGCGTCGACATAGGCTCGGTAGGTGGCCTCGGCGGCGGCATAGGCGGTCTCGGCGTCCGCGAAGGACGGAGTCGGCATCGGCTGTTCAACCGGAGATGCGCAGCCCGCCAGCGCGAGCCCGATCGTGAGCGCCGGGATCGCGGTGCGTCGGCGCAGGTCCATGGGCTCACGGTAGCGGCGGGGCCGGCGGGAGCAGGGTTTTCCACAAGCCCGCGATCGGCTGCCATACTGGCGCGGTGAAGATGCGCAGCGCCGTCGTCCTGGTCGGAATCGTCGCCGCGGCGGCATTGCTGAGTGCGTGCAGCACGTCCTCCTCGGGCGGCGCGACCGCCAGTCCCATCGGAGGCGACATCATCGCGCCGGTCACGAAGAACGTCGGCGACCTCCAGGGCGGCGACGTGGAACTCGTGGTCGGCCAGGTTCTGAACATCAATACCGGAGACCTCGCCGTGCAGAGCTATTCCGGCGAGGTCGCGGACGAGTCCGTCGCGATCTTCGTGCCGGGCCGCGAGGACGGCAGCGCCGAGTTCAACCCCGGAGTGGAGGCGGTCGGCGCGGGGACGACCACCGTGGTGCTGACCAACGAGGACGGCGGCATCCAACCCGTCACCTTCGCCGTGACGGTAAGTCCGCGCTCGTGAGGCTCAGCCCTCCGGGCTCGTGAGGCTCAGCCCTCCGGCGTGACTCGAGAGTCATCCCGCCGCTGGATCGCGCGCAGTGCCTGCGACGCGTTCTCCGCGGTCGTGCCGAGGTCGCGAGCGGAGAACGCGAGATCGAAGCCGCCGTTGGCGGCGCGGGCGCTGCGCGACTCCGCACGGTCCCGATGGATGCGATCGGGATGGCGTACCCGGATGCCGAGCTCGCCGGCGCGGGTGGTTCCGATGCTCTCGACGTCGCTCCACGGGATCAGTCCGGTCTTCGCGACCCGGATTCCGGAGCGGTCGGCGCGCACCGTCGCGGACCGGAACTGCGCGACCAGCGAGATTCCGCCCCCGACGCCGAACAGCCCGATGACTCCCACCCCCAGGAGCAGGATCGGAACGTTGTCCTGATTGAGCGCGACGATCGCCGCACCCATGGCGGTCACGACCAGGCAGGCCGCGGCGAGCGCGATCAGGCGGCCGCGCCCGGCATGCAGGCGGAGCTCTGCGGCTTCCCGGGACGACACCACGCCAGCCTATTCGGTGCGGACGAGACGGCCGAGCGCCTCAGCTCAGCAGATCGAGTGCCGTCGGATTCGGCAGTCCGACGCTGACCCGCGTCCCCCACGGGTCGGTCGCCGTCACCGACCGTCCCGTGTCCTCGAACGGGATGCCGCGGAACCGCAGGCGGACGATGAGCGCATCCAGATCCTCTCTGCTTGGCACGGTGATGGCCACCTCGCCGAGTCCCAGGCTCGCAGCGCGCGGGCCTGCGCCGCGACTCTGCCAGCTGTTGATTCCGAGATGGTGGTGGTACCCGCCCGCCGAGGTGAACAGGGCGCCCGGGTACTCGGCAATGGTGACCTCGAAGCCGAGGGCGTCGACGTAGAACGGACGCGCGGCCTCGATGTCACCCACCTGGAGGTGCACGTGACCCACCGTTCCCGCCGTCGTCGGTGCGGCATCCAGCGCCTCCTGGGTGAGGTGGCGCTGCAGGTAGGCGTTCGGATCGAGGTGAAGGGTGTCCATGCGGATGCGCCCGGTGGCGTCCCGCCAGGATCGAGGGTCCCGGTCGACGTACAACTCGATGCCGTTGCCCTCCGGGTCGGCAAAATAGAAGGCCTCACTGACGAGGTGGTCGCTGGAGCCCTGGAAGCGGCTGCGCGGCTCCCGTGCGGTCCGATACACCGTTGCGGCGAGAGCCGCCGCGTCCGTGAAGAGGAAGGCCGTGTGGTAGAGGCCCGCCTGGCGAGCATCGAACGGGGGCAGGCCGGGCGCATGGACCAGGCGCACCATCGGCGTGCCGTTGCGGCCGAGGACGCGGTGGACCTCTGTGCCCCGAACCCGCTCATCGAGAGGCCTGAGAGCGAGGGCGTTCTCGTAGTACGAGGACATGCCGTCGAGGTCGCCGACACGCAACGTGACGGCATCCATTCGCGCCTCGGCCGTGATGATCCCCTCGTCCGAGGGCGAGTGCGGCGAGGGCGGCGAGGGCGAGGGGGACACGGGGTCGTTCATGCGGCTCCTCCAGTGCCGGGTCGAGGCCTCGGCGGTGCGTGTCGGGTTCGGGTATCACCCATTGAACGCCCGGGGCGGGGGTCACGGGCCCGATCGTCACCGGATCCGGTCGGACGGCGCGCGCGTTCACGCCGCCCGGGGGGAGCCGGAATAGGCGCGCTCGCGGAGGCGTTGTGGTGTCAGTGACTTTCGAGCCCCTCGACGCCGAGCCGGTCGACGCCGAGCCGGTCGACGTGGTGGTCATCGGGTCAGGTCAGGGAGGCCTGTCCGCCGCATATCACCTCCGCCGCCGCGGCTTCCGTTCCCTGGGAGCAAACCCCGAGGATGCGGGCACGGGAACGTTCGTGGTGCTCGATCAGGATGCGGCGCCCGGGGGCGCGTGGCGCCACCGGTGGGACTCGCTGCGGATGGGCACGGTCAACGGCATTCACGAACTGCCGGGCCTGCCGGTTCCGGCGGCACGCGAGGACGAGCGGGCCAACACGGTGCTGCCTGCATACTTCGCCGAGTACGAGCGGCGATTCGAGTTGCATGTGCGTCGTCCCGTCGCCGTGCGCAGCGTCGCGCGGTCCCCGCAGGACGACGAGGGCCGGCTTGCCGTCGCGACGACCGCCGGGACGTACCTCGCGTCGTACGTGGTCAACGCGACCGGCACCTGGACGCGGCCCCACTGGCCCTACTACCCTGGGATGGACCGATTCCGCGGTCGGCAGCTGCACGTGCACGACTACCGGCGGGCCGAGGAGTTCGCCGGCCGCCGCGTCGTCGTCGTCGGGGCCGGCGTGTCGGCGGTGCAGTTGCTGGAGGAGATCTCCCGCGTCACCGAGACGTTCTGGGTGACGCGGCGCGAACCGGAGTGGGTGCGCTCCGACTTCGACATCCCCGCCCGGGTCGCGGCGATCGCCGGTGTCGCCGATCGGGTCGCGAATGGCCTGCCCGCCGGGAGCGTCGTGTCCATCACGGGGATGCGTTGGAGCGCCGCAGCGCAGGTCGCACAGGACCGCGGAGTGCTCGTGCGCCATCCCATGTTCCGTCGCCTCGAGGAGGACGGACTCAGGATGCCGGACGGGTCGTTCGAACCGGCTGACGTGATCTTGTGGGCCACCGGGTTCCGCCCGGCACTGGACCACCTCGCGCCGCTGCGGCTGCGGACGCCCTCGGGCGGCATCCGCGTGGTGGACTCCCGATCGGTCGACGAACCGCGTGTGTTCCTCGTCGGGTACGGCCCCACCCAGTCCACGGTCGGCGCGAACCGAGCGGGCCGCCTCATCGCGGCGACCGTGGCCGAAGAACTGCACCGCCCGCGAACCGCCCGCACGAATGTGAGAGTGTTGACACCGCAATGACCCCGACCATTCCGCAACCGTCCGACCCGTCCTCCTCCCAGGCGCGCGAGCACGGCGTCCCCGGCTCCCTGTCGGTCGAGGAGTTCAAGACCGTGTTCCGCGGACACCCCGGCGGCGCCGCGGTCATCACGGCGGACTCACCCCACGGCCCGGTCGCGCTCACCGCCACCTCGGTCGCCTCGGTCAGCGTCGATCCGCCGCTGCTGATCTTCTCGCTGTCCGAGGACTCGTCCGCCGCGCCGGCGATCGTCGCCGCGCCGACCGTCGTGGTGCATCTGCTGGACGCCCAGGACCTCCCGCTGGCACGGCTGGCGGCGACCAGCGGAGCCGACCGCTTCTCGGACCGGTCGGCGTGGTCACGTCTGGTGACAGGGGAGCCCGTCTACCACGGCGTCCGCGCCTGGGTGCGGTGCAGCGTGGTCGAGCGGATGCACGCCGGAGCCTCGACGGTGATCGCGGCGCACGCCATCCAGGCGAGTGTGAATCGTCCCGTGGGCGACGATGACCCGGGCGATGCCCTGGTGTACCACAACCGCACGTGGCACCGGCTCGACGACCGCTCCCGACTGGCGTGAACACGGCCGAGAGCGCGCCGGCGGGTCCCGACGAACCAGGCGAGAGCTATCAGGTCGCGACGGACGGCGCCTGCAAGGGCAACCCCGGGCCGACGGGATGGGCATGGGTAGGGGAGGACGGGGAGTGGGCGGCCGGATCGCTGTCGCAGGGCACCAACAACGTCGGTGAGTTGCTGGCCCTGCTCGCCGCGATCCGAGACAATTCGGAGGTCCCCCGGCTCACGATCCTCGCGGACTCGCGGTACGTGATCGACACCTACCTGTCGTGGATGGACGGCCACGCGCGCCGCGGCTGGGTGACGGCGGCGAAGAAGCCCACCGCCAACCGCGATCTTCTCGAGCAGCTGATCGCGGCGCGACAGCTCCGCCGCGACGCAGGTCTGCCCGACGTTCGCCTCGTGCACGTGCGCGGCCATGCGGGCCACGTGCTGAACTCGTGGGCCGACGAGCGGGCGGTGCGCGCGGCGGCGCACGGGGCGCTGGGCGAGGAACTGATCTGGTCGTCGCGGCGGGGTCTGGACCGCCTGGACGTCTCCGAGGCTCCCAGCCGGCGCGCGCCCAGGATGTGAGCCGGGTCAGACGCGGGCGTGCACCGCGGTCGCCATCCGCTCCACCGCCTCCACCAGGATCGGGCGGGGGGTGGCGAACACGAGCCGGGTGAAACCGCGGCCCGCCGCACCGCACAGCGCGCCATCGGTCAGCGCGACGCCGGCCTCCCGCAGGAGCACGGCGGCCGCCGAGCCGCCCAGGTCATAGCGGCGCCAGTCCAGCCATGCGATGTACGTGCCTTCCGGGGGAAGGTAGCCAACCGCGGGCAGGCGGTCGCGCAGCGCGTCACGCAGAGCCATCCGGTTGCTGTCCAAGTACGCGATGACTTCCGCGAGCCACGACCCGCCATCCCGGTAGGCGGCTGTGCTCGCCACCACGCCGAGGTTGCTGGGGCCGGCCGCGGCCATCGCCGCCCCCCCGTCGGTCCACACGTGCAGGTCATCGTCGTTGCTGAAGACGAGTTGAGCGCACTTCAGACCCGGCAGGTTCCACGCCTTGGACGCGGACGTCGCGGTGATCGTGTGCGCCGCCGTGGCGTCGCTCACGGACGCGTACGGGATGTGACGGTGCCCCGGGTAGACGAGCGGAGCGTGGATCTCGTCCGAGAACACGCGCGCTCCGGTGCGCGCCACCACCTCCGCCACCGCCTGCAGCTCCTCGGTGCGGAAGACGCGGCCCACCGGATTGCACGGATTGCAGAGGATGAGAAGCCCGCCGCGCGGTGCGAGCGCCCGCTCGATCGCCTCCAGGTCGAGCACGTAGCCGGCATCCCCGGCGATCATGGGGACCTCGATGAGTTCGCGGCCGTGTCGGGGAGGGATGCGCAGGAACGGCATGTACGCCGGAGTGGGCAGCACCACGGGTGCACTGACGTCGCCGAACCGGTCCAGCACGACGTCCAGAGCGCTCAAGACGTCCGCGACGGGTCGGATCATGGCCGGGTCGACCGTCCAGTGATAGTGGTCCGCGAACCAGTCGGCGGCCGCCTCGGACAATGCCGAGCCGGTCGCATCCGGAAGGTAGCCGAACGCAGCGGCCGAGACGGCGTCGTGCAATGCGCGCTCGACCGGTTCGGCGACGCCGAAGTCCATCTCGGCGACGAATGCTCCGATCGCGTCCGGGAAACGGGTCCACTTCATGCTGCCGCGCGCCCGCAGCTGGTCGGCGGTCAGGGAATCGAAGCGGCTTGCGGCACCCATGAGCATCCTCTCCGGCGACCGCGGGACGACGAGCGCCGCTTCGACTCTACGGGCAGCGCGCGCCGCGCCCACCGGTTCAGTCGCGCGCCGTGCTGCGCTCCCACGCCGACCTGAGGCCGTCGACGAGGGGTGTCGTGGGACGCCCGATCAGGCGGGACAGCGTGCCGTCGGTGTCGGCGAGCACGCCGCCGGCGATGCCGGCATCCATACTGGCGACGAACGCCGCCGTCCCCTCGTCGAGGCCCGCAGCCATCAGAGCGGCGCGCTGCTGGTCCGAGGTGATGGGGGCGAAGGTCACGTCGCGCCCCAGCACCTCCCCGGCCGCAGAGGCCAGCTCCTCGTACCCCCATGCGGCGTCCCCGCCGAACTCGTACACCTGGCCCAGGTGGCCGTCCTCCAGGAGCACCACCGCGGCCCCTTCGGCGTAGTCGGCTCGACTGGCGCTGGCGACCTGCGCCTGGCCCACCGCTGCCGCGATCACGCCCGTCTCGCGCGCGCGAGCAAGATCGGGCAGGTAGTTCTCCGTGTACCAGTTGTTCCGGACGATGACGGTCGGCAGCCCCGACTCGCGGAGGATCTCCTCCGTCTCCCGGTGCTCCGCTCCCAGCGGCCAGTCGAACGTCGACGCCTTCGGAGCGCTCGTGTACACGAGTTTGCGCACCCCCGCATCCGCGGCGGCGGCGATGACGGCGCGATGGCCGGCGACGCGGGTGCCCGGGTCGGAGCCCGAGATGAGCAGCACGTCGTCGACGCCCGCCAGCGCCGCGCGCACGGTGTCGGGTTCGGCGTAGTCCAGGCGCACCGTGCGGACGCCGAGCGGGCGCAGATCATCGGCCTTCGCGGTCGTCCGGGCCCCGGCGACGAGATCCCCGGTGTCGGCCCCGCGCGCCAGCAGCGCATCGATCACGAGGTGGCCGAGCTGGCCTCCCGCTCCGGTGATGAGGATCGTCATGGCTCGTCTCCTGTTCCGGGCGCAGCGTACCCCGGGGTCCGTAACGTCCGGGTCGGTCAGCGCTATTCCGGATGCGGCGACACCGGAATATCCCGGTCCCACGAGCGCAGCGCCCGCAGCAGAAACCGCTTCTTGTGCAGGTGCCCGTGCATGCGGGTCAGGATGTCGTCAAGGGCCCGGATCGCCTCGACGATATGCGGTCCCTTGTTGAGCATCACGCACTCCGCCCGGTTGGCGGTGGCGGCGTCGGTGACCTCCGCGCGCGTCGGAACGCCCGTGGTCGCCAGCGTGTCGAGGACCTCCGTCGCCCACACCACGGGGAGCCGGGCCGATTCGCACAGCCACAGCATCTCTTCCTGCACTTCGGCGAGCCGGGCGAAGCCGACCTCCACTCCGAGGTCTCCCCGGGCGATCATCACGCCGGCCCGTTCGTGGGTCATGAGTTCTAGCAGGATCTCCGGCAGCGCCTGGAAGCCCGACGGCGTCTCGATCTTCACGATGACGCCGAGTGCTGCGGCATCCGTCTGCGCCAACGCGTCGAGCAGGTCGCGCACGTCCGCGGCGGAGCGAGTGAACGACAACTGCACGATGTCCGCCCATTCCCGGGCGTCTGCCAGCGTCCGCCGGTCGACGGAACTGAGGGCCGGCACCCGCAATGGAGTGTCGGGGAGGTTCACGCCCTTCTCCGCCCGGAGCTTGGTCCCGCGGTCCCCGGCGACGCCGATGCGGACGTCCGCCTCGCCGGGTCGGACGGCGGCGACGGTGCCCTGGATGCTGCCGTCGTCGAACACCACGCGGTGGCCCGGTTCGAGCGCCTCCAGCGCCTCGGGCAAGGTGCAGCCGATGCGGTGGCGTTCCCCGCTGGTCGGTGGAGCCGGCGTCAGGTCCGCGGTGAGCGTCACCGTGTCGCCGACGTGGATCCGCAGCGCCGGCCGCTTGCCGGGCTTCGAATGCTCCCGTCCCCGTCCGGAGCCGGCGCGCGGCGCATCTGCGGCCGGAGCGATCGGACCGGTGCGGATCTTGGGGCCCGCCAGGTCGACGGCGACGGGGATCCCCGTCCCGGCGATCCGCACATGCCGTGCCATCCGGCGCCACCGATCGGGGTCGTCGTGGGCGCTGTTGATCCGGGCGACATCCATCCCAGCGGCGGCGTAGCCGGCGACGAGCTCCGCGTCCTCGGCCGCCTCGGTGGGCAGGGTCACCATGATCCGGGTGCTCCGGTCCTCCGGCACCCCGCCGAACAGTGCCGCTGCGCCCCGCGGCAGCTCGGCCCGCAGACGCTCGCCCGGCAGGAGGACCCGGTCGCCGACACCGCCGTCGATGGCATCGTCGAGGAGGGCCAGCACGGCGTGCAGATTGCCCAGCACATTCGATTCCATCCGCCCGAGGGACGACAGACCCGCCTGGGTCAGCCGTTCCTGCAGCGGGCGGAGATCACGGGATCGCAGCGCGAGATAGTGCAGCATGTTCGTCGCGCCTGCGCGGTGGGACTCGTGGACGCGATCCACCACGGCTGCAGATCGTTCCTGACGGCGGAGCGCCGCATCCCGGAGGTCCTGGAGCTCCTCGCGCAATGCCGCGAGTCGCTGTCGCCGCCTCGTCGCGGGAATCCGGGCTGCCTCGGTCGAGGGACTGTCCATCCGCGCACCGTAGGCCCCACAGGTTACGCGAACATGGCCGCGCCGAGCATTCCACCGGTCTCGCAGCCCGGCAGGACCGCGAAGACGGCCGACCCGATCGGTGTGGTCCACCGGTTCATGATGTCCAGGTCGGCGAGTCGGCGCTGGATCGGCACGAACTGGGCGTCCGGGTCGGCCTGGAAGGACGCGAACAGGAGACCCGAACCGGTACCGGTGGGATCGGGGGGGCCGTCGTAGTTGTATCCGCGGCGGAAGATCCTCTCACCGGTCGCTCCTTCGCCTCGGGCCCGGCGCATGTGCGAGTACTCGGGGATGACGGGGAACCCGATCGGGGTGGTGGCCGCGAAATCGGGGTCGTCGTTCTCGTGCTCACCGGTCAGGGGTGCTCCGTCGCTCACCCGCCGGCCGATCGCCTGATCCCGGCCGTCCCGGTCCAGCCGGTCCCACCCGTCCAGGTCCATCGCGATCCGCCGGAGCACGAGGGAGGTTCCGCCGGCCAGCCAGCCGCGCGGGATCCACACCACGTGGTCGAAGTCGGGTGTGCCAGGCCGGGGATTTGCCGTGCCATCGACCTGACCGAACAGGTTGCGCATGGTGGTGCCCGAGGCCTCCGAGCCGTACGCACGGCGGAAACCGGATTGCAGCCAGCGGATGGTCGCGAAGCGGCGGACGTCCTTGGTCAGCATCCGCACTGCGTGCGCCACCGTGACGGCGTCGTCCGCGGCCACCTGCAGCAGCAGGTCCCCGTCGGAGAACTCCGGACGGAGCCGGTCGATCCCGAACCCCGGGAGCGGACGCAGCCACCGCGGCGGGGTCCTCCCGGCCAGCAGCACGGCGCGGGGGCCCACGCCGAGTGTGACGGTCAGCCGGGCAGGGACCGCCGCCAGCTCCGGTTCGGTGTCGGCCAGCGCCGGCACGCCCTCGGTGAGGCGCGCGGCGTCGTCGGTGAGGATCCGCAAGGTTCTGCGCAGTCCGTCCCGGTCGCAGGATTCCGCTAGGTCCAGCGCGACGAACGCCGCGTGGGCCTGCGGATCGGTGTCGACACCGGCCTGATGGATGCCGTGGAAGGGGACCACGCGGCCCCCGTTCTGCGGGATCGAGGCCGATGGTGACATGGGTTCATCGCCGGCATGAGCGCCGGCGGCGAAGCCGATGGCGGCAGCGGCACCCACGCCTGCGGCGGCAGCCCCCCCGAGGAGGAACTGCCGCCGCGTGGAGCGGGAGTGCGGTGCGCCCTCGCCGGGCGCGGTCATCAGTGGCTCGTCCCGCCCATGGTCGGGGTGGGGGTGGCGCCGCCGACGTAGTTCTCGTTCGCGCCTGAGAAGTCCTTGACAGGGGCGGTGTAGGTGTACGACGAGTCGTCCGAGAGCCTCAGCGTCACGGTGACATCGTCGCCGGGAACGAGAGGGGCGTCGAGGTTCATGAACATGATGTGGTTGCCGCCCGGCTGGAGGACGAACTCCCCGTGGGGCGGGATCTCGAACCCGCCTTCCTTGGGGCGCATGATCATGCTGCCGGCGTCGCTCATCACGGTCTCGTGCAGTTCAATCATGCTCGAGACATCGCTGGATGCCGACAGGACCGTGATGGCCTGGTCGGCGTCGTTGTGCAGGGTGCCGAATCCGCCGGTCATGCCGGTGTCGGCGGCCTTGATCCACGCGTCGGACATGCTGACGCTGTCGGCCGCTGTAGCCGGCGCCGAGGCGGTGGAGTCGGATGCGGTACCCGCACATCCTGTGAGCGCCGCCAGTGACGCGGCGAGCAGGATGCCCAGTGACAGACCCGATCGGTGCGTGATGGTCATTGTGATGCCTTTCGTTATGCCGGTCGACGGGCCTAGGTGTCCGTGGAGCCGGGTGCACCGCGCCGCTCGCGGCGGGTGCGGATGAAACGGATGATGAGGTAGCCCGCGGCCGTACCGGCCACGGCGGTGACGCCGATGAGAATCGCGAGGAAGGCGCCGGCGTCCGAGGTGCTCTGATCCGTAGGGGTCGGTGACGATGATTCCGGTCCACCATCCGCCGGAGCCGATGGGGACGAGACCCGCCCTTCGCCGACCGAGAACCCGAATGCGTCGCTGATGGGGTGCCCGTCGGCGGAGACGATCCGCCAGCGCACCTGGTAGGCGCCGTCGGGCATATCCGGGGCCAGCGTTGCGGTGACGATGTCCCGAGTCACCACAACGGGGTCCGCGACCCAGTCATGCCCGGCTTCGTCGTCGACGACGATCGCAGCGCCGATCTCCAACACCTCGGCTGAGAATGTCAGCGAAACGGTGGACGGTGCTTCATCCAGATGACTGTCTGGTGCGGGAGAACTGGCCACGAGCGCGTCATGAGCCTGGGCTTCTCCCGCCGCGGCGAGAATCGCTGTCGCAGCGACCGCGATCGTCGCGACAGCACTCACCGTCATTCCTGCGACGGTTCGCATGATCGAGTGCTCCCAAAACCTCTCCGGGCTCAGCCATGACGACGGGACCTGGACAGGACGGACCGGACCGCTCAGCGCGGTCCGCGGATCAGGGCAGTGCGATCAGGGGTGGACCGCGGCGGTCCGGAGCCAGACGTCGTGCCGCGTCCCATGGGGCGGTGCCGCGGAACGCGCAGGCGACGGGAACACGTCGCGTGGCCGTATGAGGAGTGCCGAGCCGAGCCGTGATCGCGCGGGAAACCCGCCGCGCCACTGCGAGGGCGAACGCCATGACGCGGCGCACCGCGCGCTCGCCCCGATACAGGACGGCGACGGTGATCACGGCAGCGACCCCGTGTCCGATCCACATGGCGATGTTCGGCGGCTCGGTCGCGCCGCCGCTGACGGCAAGAACGGCCGGCTCCACAACGCCGCCGTGGTGCCCGACCGGCGCGGCAACAGCGGAGGCGCCCACGGTGAACAGGACGTGGAAGAGGAACTGGCTGAGTGCGACCGACAGGGTGAGTCGGATGGCGGACAGTCGCCGACCGGCGAGCGTGACGGACACGGCGAGTGCAAGGACCCAGGGCACGGCGATGCCGAGCGGGCCGGGCATCGCGCCACCGCCCGCCACATGCGACAGCAACGCGACGAACGTCGCCGTCGATCCGGCAGCAATACGTAACGAACGAGCCAACAA
>CAVOZX010000047.1:0-7884 GCA_963701365.1 uncultured Actinomycetota bacterium
TAAGAGGCGGGTACTCCCAGGAACAGAACGAGTGCTCGTGTCTATGGCTTTGCCATTCAGGGCGCCAGCAGCGGGGCGAGGCTCATGTCGGGGGCCAGGTTGCGCATCCGCGCCTCAGGGGCCTCGGGCGATTCTATGGCCTCGAACAGGGCCTCTGCGAGCGGTCACCGCCCGCAGGTAGGCGGTGGAGTTGCCCGCCCTGGCCGGCGCTGGTCGGTGTGCGGGCCTGTGTCGGGATCGGGATCTCCACGGCCGAGCAGGTGGCGGAGGTGCTGGAGTATGCGGATGGCGCCATCGTCGGCACCGCCCTCGTCCGCGCCTTGCGTGACGGTGGTATCGAGGGCCTGGCGGCGATGACCCGCTCTCTGGCGGCAGGCACGCGCCCCTAGACTCGTGCCATGACGTTCGCCTTGAGCGCGGTCGCCGGACCGATCGCGATGTCGATCCCGAGCCCCGCGATCAACTACATCCAGCTCGGTCCCGTGCGCATCTACTTCTACGCGCTGTGCATCATCGCCGGCATCATCGTGGCGGTCCTCCTGACCAATCACCGTCTCACTCGCCGCGGAGCGGAGCCGTGGGTGGTCATCGACATCGCCCTGCTGGCGGTACCTCTGGCAATCATCGGCGCGCGGATCTACCACGTCCTGACGCATCCCGGTTTCTACTTCGGTCCCGGCACGAACCCCTGGGCCGTGTTCGCCATCTGGGAGGGCGGCATCGCCATCTACGGCGCGCTGATCGGCGGGGCGGTGGGCGCCTGGCTCGGATGCCGGTGGACCGGCATCCGCTTCTGGAGCTTCGCCGACGCCCTCGCACCGGGCTTGCTCATCGCCCAGGCCCTCGGGCGGTTCGGCAACTGGTTCAACCAGGAACTGTTCGGCCTGCCCACCGACGCGTGGTGGGGGCTGGAGATCGATCCGGCGAACCCGGCCTTTCCACCCGGGCTGCCCCCGGACACCCTGTTCCATCCGACATTCCTGTATGAGGTGATCTGGAACCTGGCGGGCGCCGTCGTCCTGCTGTGGGCGGGCCGGCGGTTCGCATTGCAGTGGGGACGCCTGTTCGGGTTGTACCTGGTGTGGTACAGCGCGGGCCGCATCGTGTGGGAGTCGATCCGCATCGACCCGAGCGAGATCTATCTCGGTCTGCGCACCAACGTTTGGGCCGCGATCGTCGGCGTCGTGGTCGGCGCAGCCATCATGATCGTGCAGGCACGTCGGCACACCGGCAAGGAACCTTCGGTCTATCGTCCGGGACGCGGCTGGCCTGGTGCAGCGCCTGTACAATCGCAGGACAGCCACGACTTCGTCGATGTGAGCGATCCCCCCGACGGCGAACCCGCCGTCAACGCCACAAGCTCCGCCAGCACCACGACATGAGACCCGGGCCGATGTCGTCCCACCACCACGCTTCACTGGGAGGACGGTAGGTATGGCCGACCGCACTCACCCCGCCGGGATCACGCGCTCGGGTCTGCCCGCTCGTCACGGGCTCTACGACCCCGCATACGAGAAGGACGCGTGCGGTCTGGCCATGGTCGCGACGCTGCGCGGCACCCCCGGCCACGACATCGTGGACCTCGCATTGACCGCATTGCGCCACCTCGAGCACCGCGGAGCGGTGGGCTCCGATGCCGGCACCGGCGACGGCGCTGGCATCCTGACCCAGATGCCGGACGCGTTCCTCAGAGGCGTCTGTGACATGGAATTGCCGCCGGTGGGGCAGTACGCGGCTGGCATGGCCTTCCTGCCCGTGACCTCCGACGACCGCGCGACCCAGAAGCAGGCGGTCGCGGACATCGCTCGGAGCGAGAACCTCACCGTCCTCGGATGGCGCGAGGTTCCCACCGATCCGTCTCACCTGGGCGCGCTTGCAAGGGCAGCCAGCCCCGTCTTCGAGCAGCTGTTCGTCGCCGGACCGGCCACCGCCGAGCCCCTCGCGGGCCTGGACCTGGACCGGCGGGTCTATCGGCTTCGCAAACGCGCCGAGCGCGAGGCGGGCGTCTACTTCGTGTCGCTGTCCAGCCGCACGCTCGGCTACAAGGGCATGGTCACCACCTTGCAGCTCGAACCGTTCTACCTGGACCTGCAGGACGAACGTTTCGCGTCCGAATTGGCCGTGGTGCATTCGCGTTACTCCACGAACACCTTCCCCTCCTGGCCGCTCGCACAACCGCTGCGGATGCTGGCGCACAACGGCGAGATCAACACCGTCAAGGGCAACCGCAACTGGATGCGTGCCCGCCAGTCCCAGCTCGCGTGCGACCTGCTCGGGGACATCGAGCCGCTTCTGCCGATCTGCACGGACGGCTCCAGCGACTCCGCGTCCTTCGATGAGGTGTTGGAACTGCTGACCTTGTCGGGCCGCACGCTGCCGCACGCGCTCATGATGATGGTGCCCGAGGCCTACGAGAAGCAGCCCGACATGAACGAGGACCTGCGCGCGTTCTACGACTACCACTCCATGCAGATGGAGCCCTGGGACGGCCCCGCCGCGCTGATCGTGACCGACGGGACCCTGGTCGCGGCGACCTTGGACCGCAACGGTCTCCGCCCCGGGCGGTGGACCGTGACCACCGACGGCCTGGTGGTCATCGGCAGCGAGACCGGTGTCCTCGATATCGAGCCAGAGCGCATCCGGCAGCGCGGCCGCCTCCAACCGGGCCGGATGTTCATCGTCGACACCGCGTCGGGCCGGATCGTCCAGGACGATGAAATCAAGGCCGAGTTGGCGGGGCTGCATCCGTGGCGCGAATGGTTGCGGGAGGGACGGGTCCGTCTGACGGACCTGCCCGAACGGGAGCACATCGTGCACCCGATCTCGTCGATCACTCGGCGCCAGCGGACCTTCGGGTACACCGAGGAGGAGGTCCGGATCCTGCTCATGCCGATGGGGCAGAACGGCGTCGAGCCGCTGGGCGCGATGGGCAGCGACACGCCGATCGCTGTGCTCAGCGATCGACCGCGACTCCTGTTCGACTACTTCACGCAGCAATTCGCGCAGGTCACGAACCCGCCCCTGGACTCGATCCGGGAGGACGTGGTGACCTCGTTGTCACTGAGCCTCGGGCCGGAGCTCAATCTCCTCAGCTGGGGTCCCGACCACGCCCGCGGCGTGATCCTCGATTTCCCCGTCATCGACAACGACGAGCTCGCCAAGATCCAGCACATCGACACCGCCCTGCCCGGTCGCCGGTCCGTCACCATCCGAGGGCTGTACCACGTGGAATCAGGTCACCGCGGCATGCAGGAGCGCCTGGACGAGATGTGCGCCGAGGCCGATCACGCCATCGCGCAGGGCGCCGAATTCATCGTTCTGAGCGACCGGGACTCGACCAAGGATCTGGCGCCGATCCCGTCGCTGCTCATGCTCGCGGCCGTCCATCACCACCTGATCCGCAACGAGAACCGGATGAAGGTGGGCCTCGTGGTGGAGGCCGGAGACGTACGCGAGGTGCACCACGTCGCAACACTGATCGGCTACGGCGCGTCGGCGGTCAACCCGTATCTGGCGATGGAGACCGTCGAATACCTGGTGCGCGCCGGTTTCATCACGGGCATTGCCCCCGAGCTCGCGGTGCGCAACCTCCTGCGCGCCCTCGGCAAGGGCGTGCTGAAGATCATGTCGAAGATGGGCATCTCCACCGTGTCGTCCTACGCGGGAGCGCAGGTCTTCGAGGCGATCGGCCTCTCGCAGGAACTCGTCGATGCGTACTTCACCGGCACCGAGACCCGGCTCGGCGGCGTCGGCCTGGAGGTGCTGGCGGCGGAGAATGCGGCACGGCACGCGTTCGCCTACCCGATCGACCAGGCCGCTCGCGCGCACGAGCGGCTGTGGACTGGCGGCGAATACCAGTGGCGCCGCGACGGCTCCCCGCACCTGTTCAACCCGGACACGGTGTTCCGGCTGCAGCACTCGACCCGCACCCGCCGATACGACATCTTCCGCCAGTACACGGCGCTGGTCGACGACCAGGCAGCGCAGGTGAAGACCCTGCGCGGGATGTTCGCCCTGCGCACCGGGGAGAGGCCACGCGTGCCGCTCGACGAGGTCGAGCCGATCGAGTCCATCGTGACCCGGTTCTCGACGGGGGCGATGAGCTACGGTTCGATCTCCGGCGAAGCGCACGAGACTCTCGCGCGCGCGATGAACCGGATCGGTGGCAAGTCGAACACCGGCGAGGGCGGGGAGGACACGGAGCGGCTCCTGGATCCCGAGCGTCGCAGTGCCATCAAGCAGGTCGCGTCCGGCCGGTTCGGGGTGACGAGTCTGTACCTGACGGAGGCCTCGGACATCCAGATCAAGCTCGCGCAGGGCGCAAAGCCGGGGGAGGGTGGTCAGTTGCCACCGGCGAAGGTGTACCCGTGGGTGGCCCGCACGCGACATGCGACCGCCGGTGTGGGATTGATCTCCCCGCCCCCGCACCACGACATCTACTCGATCGAAGACCTCAAGCAGTTGATCTTCGACCTCAAGCACGCCAACCCGGACGCCCGGATCCACGTCAAGCTGGTCAGCCAGTCCGGCATCGGCGCCGTTGCGGCGGGAACCGCGAAGGCTCTTGCGGACGTGATCCTCGTCTCCGGCCACGACGGCGGGACGGGGGCGAGCCCGCTGAACTCCCTGAAACATGCCGGCACGCCGTGGGAGCTGGGGCTGGCCGAGACGCAGCAGACGTTGATGCTCAACGGTCTGCGCGACCGTGTGGTGGTCCAGGCGGACGGCCAGATGAAGACCGGCCGGGACGTGATCGTCGCAGCACTGCTGGGAGCCGAGGAGTTCGGGTTCGCAACGGCGCCCCTGGTGGTCTCCGGCTGCGTCATGATGCGCGTCTGCCACCTGGACACCTGCCCGGTGGGCGTGGCCACGCAGAATCCGGTGCTTCGTGAGAGGTTCACCGGCAAGCCCGAATTCGTGGAGACGTTCATGGAGTACATCGCTCAAGAAGTCCGCGAATACCTGTCGGAGCTGGGCTTCCGCAGTCTCGACGAGATCATCGGACGCAGCGATCTGCTCGACGTCAACGGCGCCATCGAGCATTGGAAGGCCAGCGGCCTGGACCTGACCCCCATACTGACCGCGCCGCCGGTCCCCGCCGACGCACCGCGGCGCAATCGCCGCCCGCAGGACCACGCGATCGACGCGCACTTCGACGTGCCCCTCATCGAGCGGGCCCAGGACGTGATCGCGCACGGTGGCCGGATCGAGATCGCCCGGCCGGTGCGGAACACCGCACGCGCGGTCGGAACACTGCTGGGCCATTACGTCACCCGCGCGCACGGCGAGAACGGACTCCCAGAGGACTCCATCGTGATCCGCCTCACGGGCTCCGCCGGGCAGTCGCTGGGGGCGTTCATGCCCGCGGGCATCACCCTCGACCTGGAGGGCGACTCCAACGACTACGTGGGGAAGGGCCTATCCGGCGGACAGATCGTGATCCGTCCGCCCCGGAGGGCCGGATTCGACGCCGCAGCGAACGTGGTGGCCGGGAACGTGATCGGATATGGCGCGACCTCGGGGTCGATGTTCCTGCGCGGCACGGTCGGGGAGCGCTTCCTGGTCCGAAACTCGGGAGCCACCGCCGTGGTGGAAGGGGTCGGCGATCACGCGCTCGAGTACATGACCGGAGGTCTGGCGGTGATCCTGGGACCCACCGGTCGCAACCTCGGCGCGGGCATGTCGGGCGGCACGGCCTACGTGCACGCGCTGCGCGCCGATCGCGTCAACGCAGAGGCCCTCGCCACGGGAGAGCTCGAACTGGGCGCACTCGGGTCCGGGGATGCTGAGATTCTCCGCGACCTGCTGCGGGAACACGTGCTGCACACGGGATCGTCGCGCGCGCAGTCGATGCTGGACGATTTCGAGACCACGGTCGGCGAGTTCGTGCGGCTGGTTCCCCGCGACTACGCGGCCGTGCTGCGGGCGCGCGACGACGCCGTGGCCGAGGGACTCGACCCAGACGGTGATGTGGTGTGGAACCGCATCCTGGAGGTGACCGGTGGCTGACCCCAAGGGATTCCTGAAGGTGACCGAGCGGGAGCTTCCCGCGCGCAGGCCCGTCCCGGTACGGATCCTCGATTGGAAAGAGGTCTACGAGCCCGGCGACTCGGCGGTGCTGCGGCGACAGGCGGGCCGATGCATGGACTGCGGCATCCCGTTCTGCCACCAGGGATGCCCGCTGGGCAACCTGATCCCGGAATGGAACGACCTGACCTGGCGGGGACAGGGACGAGCGGCGATCGAACGTCTGCACGCGACGAACAACTTCCCGGAGTTCACCGGACGGCTGTGTCCGGCACCGTGCGAGAGCGCGTGCGTGCTCGGGATCAATCAACCCGCCGTGACCATCAAGCAGGTCGAGGTCTCCATCATCGACGAAGCCTTCGGCCGCGGGTGGGTGGAGCCGGAGCCGCCCGGCCGGCTCACCGGGCGAACGGTGGCTGTGGTCGGCTCGGGGCCGGCGGGACTGGCGGCGGCACAGCAGTTGACGCGCGCCGGTCACACGGTCGCTGTGTTCGAACGAGACGACCGCATCGGAGGCCTGCTGCGCTACGGCATCCCGGATTTCAAGATGGAGAAACGTCATCTCGAGACCCGCCTGCGTCAGATGCATGACGAGGGCACCCGGTTCCGGGCCGGCGTCGCCATCGGCCGCGACATCACCTGGGACCAGCTGCGCAGCCGATACGACGCGGTCGTTGTCGCCACCGGGGCGACCGTGCCCCGGGACCTTCCCATCCCGGGACGGGATCTGGCGGGTGTGCATTTCGCGATGGAGTACCTGGTGGAATCCAATCGTGCCGTCGCGGGGGATCCCGTCCCGCACCAGATCAGTGCCGAGGGCAAGCACGTCGTCGTCATCGGCGGCGGCGACACCGGCTCCGACTGCATCGGCACCGCCCACCGGCAAGGCGCACTGAGCGTAACCAGCCTCGCGATCGGACGTCAGCCGCCGCCGTCCCGACCGGACCACCAGCCATGGCCGATGACCCCGACCGTGTTCGAGATCTCCTCAGCGCATGAGGAAGGCGGAGAGCGGATGTTCCTCGCCTCGACGGTGGAGTTCCTGGGCGGTGACGCGGGAGAGGTGCGGGCGCTGCGGGTAGCGGAGACCGAGTTCGTCGACGGGCGCCGCGTCCCCAAGAGCGGAACGGAGCACGAGCTGCCCGCGGACCTGGTGCTGATCGCGATGGGATTCAACGGCCCCGAACGCGCGGAGTTGGGCGAGCAGCTCGACGTGCGATTCACGGGGCGCGGCACGGTGGACCGTGATGAGGGATATGAGACTCTCACGCCCGGCGTGTTCGTGGCGGGGGATGCCGGCCGTGGTCAGTCGCTCATCGTGTGGGCCATCGCCGAGGGGCGCGCCGCCGCCGCAGCCGTGGATCGCTACCTGATGGGTGAGACGACCCTGCCCGCGCCGATCCGCCCGACCGACGTCGCCATCGGATTGCAGACCGCCTGACGGGCTGTGCCCGCCCCGAGGACCGGAGAACCCGTCGATGAGACGAGCGAAGATCGTCGCCACGCTCGGCCCGGCCACCGCCGGGTACGACATGGTCCGCCGCATCATCGACGCAGGAGTGGACGTGGCCCGGCTCAACCTGAGCCACGGCGACCATGGAGTGCACGAGTCGCATTTCGCGAATGTGCGCCGGGCGGCGGATGACGCCGGACGCGCTGTGGCCGTCCTGGCGGACCTGCAGGGACCCAAGATCCGGCTCGGCACGTTCGCGGACGGGCCGCAAGACCTGGTCGCCGGTGAAGAGTTCACCATCACGACCGAGGAGGTTCCCGGCGACCGGGGCGTGGTCTCCACCACGTTTGCCGGTCTCCCTGAGGATGTCGCGCCGGGCGACACCGTGCTGATCGACGACGGGC
>CAVOZX010000048.1:0-14360 GCA_963701365.1 uncultured Actinomycetota bacterium
GGCGCGCGCCGCACGCTGTGCGTCGCCGCACAATGATTGGAGGTGGCGCGGCAGTCGATGGAGATATCGGCGGGGTGTCTCTCCTCAACGTCTTGCGACGCGGGGCCCTGTGTCGAACCGCCGTCGCATATCGAGAAAAAGAGCGACCGGAAGCGCAGCTATCCCGAGATCAAAGTCGCGGCGCAGTAGCTGCGCGAGACGACGGTTGAAAGACTTTTAGGCTCAGGATTTTTCCGCAGCCAAAAGATTTGCGTCTCTGGCCAGCCGCCATCGCCCGTCGGCTTCCTTGCGTAGAATGGTCAACGTATTTCCGGTCCGACGCAAAGGCGCGCCTCCGTCTCTAGGCGTCGCCGTCATCTCGATGTAACTGCGCATATAGGCCCAGTCGCCAAAAATGCAGAGCTCCTGGATTTCGCTGCGTGCCTCGATCGCGACGTTCTTCATGTTTTTCGACGCGGCGGCGAAGGCCTCCTTTCCGAATGGCTTTCCCCCCGGCGTCAAAAAAATCACGTCATCCGTCATCAGATCGAGCAGCGCTGAAAGGTCGCCCGCTTTGCTGCAGGCCATCCAGGCTTCGACCAATTCGCGAATGGCTCTTTCGTCGTCCGTCATTTCGCAAAGCTCCGCGTGATTCCTCTCACGTCCGTCCGACGCTCACATAGGTGAAGCCGCGCTTGCGCACGTCGCCGGGGCGATAGACGTTGCGCAGATCGACGATGATCGGCTGCTTCAAGAGGCTCCTGACCCGATCGAGATCAAGCGCGAGCTCTGAAGCCGATCTCGATCAGCTTGTCCTTGGCCGCCGGCGTCAACTCGATCGTGGTGTCGCGGTCGAGCAGACGCTCCCCGAGCCGCTTCGTGAACAGGTCCACGATCTTGCGCAGCTCGTCCTTGGTCAGCTGGGGGAACACGATGATGTCGTCGACGCGGTTCAGGAACTCGGGCTTGAAGTTGCGCTTCAGCTCCTCGTTCACCTTGCCCTTCATCCGGTCGTACGACGTGGCGGTGTCGCCTTCGACCTGGAACCCGACGGGTCCGCCGGCGATCTCGCGGGCGCCCAGGTTCGTGGTCATGATGATGACCGTGTTCTTGAAGTCGACCACCCGGCCCTGACCGTCGGTCAGCCGGCCCTCCTCCAGGATCTGCAGCAGCGAGTTGAAGATGTCCGGGTGCGCTTTCTCGATCTCGTCGAACAGCACCACCGAGAACGGCTTGCGCCGCACCTTCTCGGTCAACTGACCGCCCTCTTCGAAACCGACGAACCCGGGAGGGGCGCCGAAAAGCCGGGACACGGTGTGCTTCTCGCTGAACTCGCTCATGTCGAGCGAGATGAGTGCGCTCTCGTCGTCGAACAGGAACTCGGCGAGCGCCTTGGCCAGCTCGGTCTTGCCGACGCCGGTGGGGCCGGCGAAGATGAACGATCCGGACGGCCGCTTGGGATCCTTCAGGCCCGCGCGTTGACGACGGATCGTCTTGGACAGGGCCGCGATGGCCTCCTCCTGGCCGATCACCCGCTGGTGGAGCGCCTGCTCCATGAACACGAGCCGACTGGTCTCCTCCTCCGTGAGCTTGAACACGGGGATGCCGGTCGCCTGCGCCAGCACCTCGGCGATCAGGCCCTCGTCCACCACGGCGGTGGAGGCGACGTCGCCGTTCTTCCACTGGCGCTCCAGACGCAGCCGCTCGGCCAGCAGCGACTTCTCCTCGTCGCGCAGTCCCGCGGCCTTCTCGAAGTCCTGGTCCTCGCTCGCGTGCTCCTTCTGCTCGCGCACCTTCGCGATCTTCTCGTCGAACTCGCGCAGTTCGGGCGGGCTGGACAGGATCGACAGCCGCAGGCGGGCGCCTGCCTCGTCGATCAGGTCGATGGCCTTGTCCGGCAGGAACCGGTCGGAGATGTACCGATCGGACAGGTTCGCGGCTGCCACGATCGCGCCGTCCGTGATCTGCACCTTGTGGTGGGCCTCGTACCGGTCGCGCAGCCCCTTCAGGATGTTGATGGCGTGCGGCAGGCTCGGCTCGGCGACCTGGATCGGCTGGAACCGGCGCTCCAGCGCAGCATCCTTCTCGAAATGCTTGCGGTACTCGTCCAGCGTCGTCGCGCCGATGGTCTGCAGCTCGCCGCGAGCGAGCAGCGGTTTCAGAATGGACGCCGCGTCGATCGCGCCCTCCGCGGCTCCCGCACCCACCAGGGTGTGGATCTCGTCGATGAAGACGATGATGTCGCCCCGGGTGCGGATCTCCTTGGTGACCTTCTTCAGACGCTCCTCGAAGTCGCCGCGGTACCGGGAGCCCGCGATGAGAGATCCGAGGTCGAGCGAGTACACCTGCTTGTCCTTCAGGGTCTCGGGCACCTGGCCCTTCACGATCGCCTGCGCCAGCCCCTCCACGACGGCGGTCTTGCCGACGCCGGGCTCCCCGATCAGCACCGGGTTGTTCTTGGAGCGGCGGGAGAGGATCTGCATCACGCGCTCGATCTCCTTCTCGCGACCGATGACCGGATCGAGCTTGCCCTCCCGGGCCGCCTGCGAGAGATTCCGTCCGAACTGGTCGAGCACCGCGGACCCGCCCGGCGCCTGGCCGCTCGGCTCGTTCGCCGCGCCGGAGACCGCGGCCGGCTCCTTGCCCTGGTAGCCGGACAGCAGCTGGATGACCTGCTGGCGCACCTTGTTCAGATCGGCGCCGAGCTTGACCAGCACCTGCGCGGCCACCCCCTCACCCTCACGGATCAGGCCGAGGAGGATGTGCTCGGTGCCGATGTAGTTGTGGCCCAGCTGCAGCGCCTCCCGCAGCGACAGCTCCAGCACCTTCTTGGCGCGCGGCGTGAAGGGGATGTGGCCGCTGGGCTGCTGCTGACCCTGACCGATGATGTCCTGCACCTGCTCGCGGACCGCATCCAGGGAGATCCCGAGCGACTCCAGGGCCTTGGCGGCCACGCCCTCGCCCTCGTGGATCAGGCCGAGGAGGATGTGCTCGGTGCCGATGTAGTTGTGGTTGAGCATCTTCGCCTCTTCCTGGGCGAGCACAACCACGCGACGGGCTCGGTCGGTGAATCTCTCGAACATGTCGACTCCTCCGGCGCGTTCGGGGCGCCTCGCCTTCGAGGCTAACCAGCGCGCCGCCCGGCGGCGGCCCTGTTCGCCGTCGGCATACCGACGCGCCGGTCAGGACCCGACGATCGGCACCCGCACCGCGTCGAACGTGTCACCGGACAGCACCAGCTGCGCGCCCGCCCGGGTCTCTACCCCCGGGTCGGCGGCCAGTCCCGCCCGGGGCGCCATGTCCAGTGTGCACACCCGGTCCGCCGCCGGGGTCGCGAAGGTCACCGTCACCTCGGCGGGCGCCGTCGCGGCGACGTCCTCGATGACCGGCGCGCAGGACGACGACCCCCAGGTCAGGAACACCAGCCCGGCGTCCGAACCCACCCACGACGCGCTGGGCGCGTGATCGGTTCCGCTGCCCGGACCCGCCAGGCCCGGTGCTCCCGGGATCGCCGCCGTACCGGCGGCGGTCCCGTACACGACCTCGATCCGCAGATCCTGCGCGGGGTCCACACCCTCGGGCACCCCCACCAGGCTGACCCGCGGCACCAGGTCCGCGGTGCACGCCCGCGCGGACCCGCCAAGCCCGACCGGGTCGATCAGCTCGACCCGCACGGAGCCGTCCGGCTGCAGCTCGGCCGCCTCGGCGATGGGGACGCAGGAGGAACTGCCGACGGTGGTCACCGCGATCAGGCGACCGGAGTCCAGCCACGCCGCCGCCGTCTCCAGCGGCTCGGGAGTCGCGGGCGCGGCGCTGCCCGAGACGCACGCGGTCAGTGCGACGGCGAGCACCGCCGTCGCGGGCACGAGGGCGAGGCTCCGACGCATCCTGGGGTCCCTTCTTCGGCTACTGCAGTGCGGAGGTCAGCCGCGCCAGATTGTCAAGGACCGTGGAGCGCAGCGGCTGCCGCAGCCACTCGTCCAGGGTGAGCTCGCGGCTGAGGGACCGGTAGTCCTCGGCGACCGCGAGCATCTCGCCGACGAACTCCTCGCCGCGCACCAGCAACGAGATCTCCATGTTCAGGCCGAATGAGCGCATGTCCATGTTGCTGGAGCCGATCACGGCGACATCGTCGTCGATCGTGAACGCCTTGGTGTGCAGGATGAACGGCTTGCGGTACATCCAGATCCGCACGCCCGCGCGCAGCAGCACCTCGTAGTAGCTGCGCTGCGCGTGGTACACCATCGCCTGGTCGCCATCCTCCGAGACGAACAGGTCCACGGCCACGCCCCGGTGGCACGCGGTGGTGATCGCCGCGAGCATCGCCTCCTCGGGGACGAAGTACGGGCTGATGAGCACGATGCGGCGCTGGGCCGCGTAGAGGAGTGCGAGGAACATGCGCAGATTGTTCTCGAACTCGAACCCGGGGCCGGACGGGACGATCTGGCAGTCCAGCCGGCCGGTCGGCTCGGAGATGTCGAACACGTCCACCTCGTGGGAGAGGATCTCGTCGGTCTCGCTGTACCAGTCCGACAGGAACACGGCATTCACGCTCGCCACGACCGGGCCCCGCAACCGCACCATCAGGTCGACCCAGTGCAGGCCGCGCCGGACGTTCTTGCGGAGGTTGTAGCTGGAATCCGTGACGTTCTGCGATCCGGTGAACGCGACGTCGCCGTCCACGACCAGGAGCTTGCGGTGGTTGCGCAGGTCGGGACGCTGATACTTCCCCTTCAGCGGCTGGACGGGCAACATGAGATGCCACTGCGCGCCCATGGCATCCAGCCGCCGGAGGGTGCTCCGGTAGAACGGCTTCCCGCGGTTCGCCCAGTGATCCAGCAGCACGCGCACCGTCACGCCGCGGGCGGCGACCTCTTCGAGTGCGCGGAAGAAGTCCTCCGTGGCGCCGTCGGCCTGCAGGATGTAGAACTCGACGTGCACGTAGTGCTCGGCCGCGCGGATCTCGCGCGCCATCGCGGCGATGCTGGCGGCGTAGTCGGCGATCAGGTGCGCGTCGTTGCCGCCGGACAGGGGCAGCGCTCCGAGATTGCGGTTCAGAGTGACGATCGAGCGGAACCATCCGGGGGCGTCCGGATCGGGCGTGCCGAAGTCCAGCCCCGCGGTGGTGCGGGCGATGTACTCGTTGATCGCGCGTTGGCGCACGCGGCGTGTGCGCGGCAGACGCGGCGTCCCGATCAGCAGGAAGAGCGTCACGCCGACGACAGGGATGAAGTAGATCGCCAGCAGCCACGCCATCGCAGCGGTCGGGCGCCGGTTGCGCGGCACGATGATGATCGCGGCGATCCGGATCGAGATGTCGAACACGAGCACGAGCAGGAGCCACCACGACTCGTGGAACTCGATCTGGATCACGTGCTCTCCCGGGTCGCGTCCAGCGTAGCGGCCGAAGGGCGCCGGACCCGGGAGGCGGTGGGCCGGTCAGGCGTCGGTGGATGCCGGACCGGCCGGCGGCAGGCCGCGCTTGGCGCGCTCCTCCGCTTCGATGCGGTCGTACGCCCGGCGTTCGGTGCGGTCCATCCGCACGATCCCCCGGATGATGAAGAAGAAGAACGCGACCACGACCACGGTGGGAAGCAGGGCCCACACCACGGCCATCCAGAACCCGTCCACGTCTCCATCGTACGGCCGTCCGGCCTCTCCTCCCCCGGCCGAGTGCGTCCGCACACCGCTCCCGTCCGCTGGGGACGGTCGTCGCGGAGTGCCCCGCTCGGGGACGGTGGGGGCATGACGACGATCGTGCCGGCCGCCGGCCCGGAGCGCTTCCTTGCACTGGTACCCGCTCTCCTGGGGTTCACGCCGCGGCGGAGCGTTGTGCTGGTGCCGTTCTCCGGATCGCGCAGCTGCGGTGCACTGCGGGTCGACGCGCCGGCGGACGGTGCGGAGGCCGCCCCGATCGCGGCGACCCTGATCGGGCTGGTGTGCCGGGTGACCGAGGCCGACGGCTACGCGGTGGTGGTCTACGACGACGGAGCACGCCCGCACGCCGACCTGGTCGCGGCACTCGCGGCGTGCGCCGACGTCTGCGGACTGCGCACCGTCGATGCGCTGTGGACCGGGTCCGGGGGGTGGGGCTCGTACCGGGCGGACGGACGCGGCGGCCCGGCGCCGGACCGCGAGCGCCTCCCGGACGGGGTCCCCCGGCCGCCCGTCGGCGACCAGTCCTCCGGCGCGGACCTGCTCCCCGCCGATCCGGACGAGACCGCGCTCGTGGCCGATCAGGTCGCGCAGCTGGACGCCGCCGGCGCTCTCCTGGCGGGCGCGCGAACGGCGGGCCGGGTGAATCCGCCGGCACTGGCGGCGGCGGGCGACCTGGATGATCTGCCGCAGTTCTTCGACGCCGCCCTCACCGACCCCGGCGCGGCGGCCGCCGCGACGACGCCGTTCCGCACCGCCCTGCTCGTGTGGTGCCTGGCCCGGCCGGCGCTGCGGGACATCGCACTGGCGACGTGGGCGGGCGGCATCACGGCCGGGGACGACGCCCTGCAGGCGCAGCTGCGCTGGGAGCAGGGCGAGGACTACCCGCCGACCCTGGCCGAACGGATGGGGGGCGAGGGGCCCCGACCGGATCCCCGGCGGCTGAGCGCGGCCCTCGCGGTGTGCCGGGCCGCCGCCGCGAGGGCGCCCCGGGCATGTGCGGCGGGTCCGCTCGCGGCGTGCGCGTGGCTGTCGTGGGCGCTCGGCCGCTCCACCCACGCCGCGATCTACGCGCGGACGGCGCGCGAACTCGAGCCCGAGCACGGGCTGGCGGGTATCGTGCTGTCGTTCGTCGCCGCCGGCCACCTGCCGGAGTGGGCGTTCACCCGCCCCTGAGCACCCGGTCCTCCGCCTCGCAACGGCGGCGTCACTTGACCAGGGGGAACAGGATGGTCTCGCGGATGCCGAGCCCGGTGATCGCCATCAGCAGCCGATCGATGCCCATGCCCATCCCGCCGGTGGGCGGCATCCCGTGCTCCATCGCGCGCAGGAACTCCTCATCGATCCGCATCGCCTCGTCGTCGCCCCGGGCGGCGAGCGCGGCCTGGGCGCGGAACCGATCGCGCTGGATCACGGGGTCGACGAGTTCCGAGTAGCCGGTGGCCAGTTCGAAGCCGCGCACGTACAGGTCCCACTTCTCCACCACGCCCGGCACCGACCGGTGGTCGCGCACCAGGGGGCTGGTGTCGACGGGGAAGTCCATCACGAACGTGGGACGCACCAGGTGCGGTTTGACCAGGTGCTCCCACACCTCCTCCACCCACTTCCCGTGGGTGGGGTGGGCGGGTTCGGCCGCCCCGGTGCGCGCCGCGAGCGCCTGCAGCTCCCGGACCGGCGTCTGCGGAGTGATCCGCGTGCCGACCGCGTCCGAGAGGGATTCGTACAGGCCGATCCGTTCCCACGCGCCCCCCAGGTCGTACTCGGTGCCGTCCGCCCACACGACGGTGGTGGACCCGGCGACCGCGACGGCCGCCTCCTGCACCAAGGTCTGCGTGAGGTCCGCGATGCCCTGGTAGTCGGTGTAGGCCTGGTAGGCCTCCAGCATCGCGAACTCAGGACTGTGGGTGGAGTCGGCACCCTCGTTGCGGAAATTGCGGTTGATCTCGAACACCCGCTCCAGTCCGCCCACCACGGCACGCTTCAGGAACAGTTCCGGCGCGATGCGCAGGTACAGGTCGGTGTCGAACGCGTTGGAGTGCGTCACGAACGGGCGGGCCGTCGCCCCGCCGTGCTGGGTCTGCAGCATCGGGGTCTCGACCTCGATGAAGCCGCGGGCGGCGAACGTGCGGCGCAGGCTCGCGTTCACCGCGGCGCGGGCGCGGACGGTGGCGCGGGCCTGGTCCCGCACGATCAGGTCCAGGTAGCGGGAGCGGACGCGGGTCTCCTCGCCGAGCTCGGAGTACATGTTCGGCAGCGGCAGCAGCGCCTTCGACGCGATCCGCCAGTCGGCGACCATGATCGACAGTTCGCCTCGGCGGGAGGAGACCACCTCGCCGCGCACGGCCACGTGGTCGCCGAGATCGACGAGGTCCTTCCACCGCTCGAGCGATTCCTCCCCGGCGACCGCCAGGGACACCATCGCCTGGATGCGGCTGCCGTCGCCGGACTGCAGAGTCGCGAAGCACAGCTTGCCGGTGTTGCGGCTGAACACCACCCGGCCGGCGACGGCGGCCTCCTGGCCGGTGCCGGTGTCGGCGATCAGGTCGGAGAACCGGGCGCGCAGCTCGCCGATGGTGTCGGTGATGGGCACGGACACGGGATAGGGGCCCGCTCCGGCATCCTGCCGCTCCGCGAGCAGCCGCTCCCGCTTGCCCAGCCGGACCGCCTTCTGCTCCGAGACGTCGTCGGCGGGATCGGGCGATGCGGTCACGGGGCGGCTCCTCGGCAGTGGCGGTTCAGTCTACCGGCGGGCCGCCCGGGTCCACCGCCTCGGTGAGGGCCTGGTCCACGGCGGAGCGGATCAGCGCCGACAGGTAACCGCCGGGGTTGGGAACACCCATGCCCGCCAGTGCGGCGGTCGCCTGCCGCACCACGGACCGCGAGAAGTCGGCGGCGACGCCGACGGCTTCGGCGTACGCGGCCCGGTCGGCTTCGGCGATGATCACCGGCTCCAGCCCCATCTCCAGCGCCAGCGCCTGGGCGATCGGCAGCACGGGAGCGGGCGCCGTGACCGCCGCGTACCCGCCGGCGAGCTGCCGCAGGTCCAGGGACGTGCCGCTGAACGTCACCGCCGGATGCACCGCGAGCGGGATCGCGCCGGCCGCCGTGGCCTCGGCGAGCACGTCGACCCCGTACGCGGGATCGGGATGCACCACCAGCTGGCCCGGCTGCCAGCCCGACAGCGCCGCGACCCCTGCGACCAGGCCCGGGAGTTCGTCGTGGGGCACGGCCACGACGACCAACTCGCTGCGGCGGATCACGTCGAGGGTGTCGAGCACGGGCACGCCCGGCAGCACCGCCTCCGCGCGGTCGGGGTCGGAGCCGGCGGTGATGCCGACCACAACGTGGCCGGCGCCGGCCAGCGCGGCGCCGAGGATCGGGCCCACGCGACCGGCCCCGACGACACCGACGCCTAGGCGCCCGGCGCGGATCATTCCGCCGCTCCGCCGGCGACCGGCTCCCGGGCCCACCGGTGACTGCGGTCCGCCGCCGCCAGGAGCAGCGCCCGCGCCTCCGCCTGCTCGAACACGCTCAGCGCGTCGGCGCGGGCGATCGCTCCCACACCGGTGAACACGGTGCCGGCGACAGTGTGCGCGCGGATCGCCGCGACGTCCAGCATCCGGTCCCATGGCCCCTGGTGCACGGCGATGCTCTGCATCCGCGCCAGCGGCACCACGGCGAGGGACCGCCAGATCCGCCCGCGCCGCAAGAACAGCGCCGTGCGGCCGAGTGAGTATCCGTTTCGCCGCCAGGACACGGGCCGCTGGACGCGCGCGCGCGCCGGCGTGGTGGTGAACGGGTCGTTCCCCACGGCGAGCAGACCCCGTGCGAAGATCAGCTCCCGCTCCTCCGGGTCCAGATCCGGCAGCAGCAGCGCGACCACGCGCTCCGCGTCGGTGCGGGTGCCGACCGGCAGTACCGCGGTGAAGGCCCGCGCCGCATCCTGTCCCTGCCTGCCGGAGAGCCGGTTGACGCTCACGGTCCACCAGCCGGGCCCGCGCCACAGGAGCGGCTGACGGACCTCCACGGCGTGCACCCGCCCGGGAGGGAGCACCTCGGTGACCGTCGTGGTCAGGCCGAAGACGATCCGCACCCCGTGCGGGGTGGGTGCGATCGCGTACCGGAGGGTGCGGGCGATGGTGCGCGCCAGGTAGGCCCCCATCGCGATGATGCCGGGGATGAGGGCCAGGAGCAGCCAGGGCTCGACCATCAGCGACCAGGCCAGCAGCCCCGCGCCGATCACCACCGTCAGGATGGTCGATTCCCGCAGCAGGAACGAGCCGACCACCCGCCCCGGAGGGATCGACACCACCGAGCGCAGATCCTCCACCGGTTCCTCCGGGCCCGACAGGATGCCGGCGACCGCGCGCTCCAGCACTCCGATCGCGTCCGGGGGCAGGGGGGCGGAGCCGTCGGGCGGGACGGGCTGCAGCGCCCGGCCGGACGCGAGCCGGAGGATGTCGGCCCGCACGGCCTCCGCGCGGGCGGTGGCGAGGTATTCGAGCCGGACGTTCGCGTCGACGCCCGCACCGACCACCTCCAGCTTGGCCAGGCCGAGCAGACGGGCGAACAGGGGGCGGGTGAGGTTCACGCCCTGCACCCGGTCGAGCGGTGCCCGCCGCTGCGTGCGGAACACGACGCCGCTGCGCACCTCGACGTCGTCGCCGGTGATGCGGAAGGCGTGGAAGCGCCAGGACAGCCAGAAACCGGCGACCAGCACGGCTGCCACGGCGAGCACCGCGAGGATCGCGACGAGCACGAGGTTGTGGCTGAGGACAAACTGGACGGGGTCGGGCTGCGGGTTCTCCCCCGGTCCGCTGTCCGGCAGGACGAGCTGCAGCAGCCGGTCGCGGAGGTTGGCAAGCACGAAGCCGATGACGACGATGAGGAACAGGCCGCCGCGCAGCAGCGGGGTGAGGGGGTGCAGCCGGTGCCAGGCACCATCGCTGAGCGGGGACTGCGCCGCGATCCGGCTCACAGGCCGGTCCGCCGTGTCTCGGCGACGGCGATCAGGGTGTCGCGCAGACGTTCGGCACCGTCCTGGGTGAGGCCGGGCAGCACCACCGCCGTGGCGGCCGCGGCGGTGACCAGCCGCAGTTTCGCGATGCCGAGGGCGCGGTCGAGCGGGCCGTGGGTGATGTCGATCAGCTGCATCCGCCCGTAGGGCACCGCGACGATCCTCTGGAACAGGATGCCGCGGCGCATCACGAGGTCGTCGGTGCGCAGCCGGTAGCCGAACGAGCGGATCTGCCGGGGTGTGATCGCCGCGGTGACCGCCAGGACGACGAGGGCGACGCCGGCCGGGATCCACACCCATCCCACCCCGGTGACGGTCGACACGGCGACCGCGCCAGCGGCGATCAGCAGCATCCAGCCGCCCAGGGTGATCAGCTGCACGGCCAGGTAGGGACGTGCCAGCTGATGCCACGAACCGTCCCCGATCTCCAGTCCGGGCCGGCTCGGGCGGAACAGCGTGGGGAACGTGCCGTCGTCGAGCGCGTCCGGCGGGGTGGTGCGGCCGGCATCCCCCGGCGCAGGCTGCTCCGCACCCGCTGCGTCAGTGCGCGGGGGCGGGTCCACCGGGGCCATCGTCATCGTCATCGTCCTTCCGGATCGTGCACAGGTTCTCCGCCACCAGCGCCGCGGCCACCAGCGCCGCCGATACAGCCAGGGTCCCGATCACCGTACCCATCGACCCCAGCGACGGCACCACCGGGCGGGTGATCAGGAACAGCAGCATCCCCGCGGCGACACCGCCGACGGCGGCGCCGAGGATGCTGGACGCCTTGGCGAGCACCGCGATCCGCAGAGCGCGGAACGGATTGACGGGTCCGCGGGCATCGGCCCGGGTGGCGCGGCGGACGGGGATGGCCAGCGCAACAACCGCCACGCCCAGCCCGGCGAGCAGGAACGGAAGAGCGAGCGGCGGCGCGAACGTGGATCGCCCGGAGACGGTCAGCAGCTGGTCGATGAGGAATCCGGCGCCGACGCCGAGCAGGGCGACGACGACGAGGACGACGGGTCGGGTGCGGGTCACGACGCTCCCGCCTCCCGCAGCCGGGCGAGGAGGTCCGCGGCGGCGCCCCGGCCCGGCAGCACCGCATCCGGATCGAGGGCGAGCCACGGCGCGAGCACGAAGTCCCGCTCGGCGGCGCGCGGATGCGGCAGCGTGAGCTCCGCCGTGTCGCAGCGGAGGTCGTCGACGCTGATCAGGTCGAGGTCGAGGGTGCGGTCGCCCCACCGTTCGCGGCGGACCCGGCCGTGGCGGGCCTCGATCCGGTGCAGTTCCGCCAGCAGCACGGTCGGCGCGAGCCGGGTGCGCAGCACGGCGACGCTGTTGAGGTAGCCGGGAGCATCGGGATCCGGTCCGTGCGGGGTGATCGCGACCGACGCGATCGGTTCGGCGATCCGCACGTGGGACACGAGCGGCAGGGCGCGGAGGTCGGCGGCGGCGGCGGCGAGGGTCGCGGCGCGGTCGCCGAGGTTCGCGCCGAGCGCGACGACGGCCGGAAGGCCGGCCCCGGCATCCGGTTCGTAGCCCTGCGCGAGGCGGCGATTCACGGCCGGGCCTCCCGCTGGATGGTGACGGCGACGTCGGCGAAGTCCAGCGGGATGGGCGCGTGCGGCTTGTGCACGGTGACGGTCGCGCTCCGCACCCGGGGGCGGGTGAGCGCGGCTCGGGCGATGCGGTCGGCGAGGGTCTCCAGCAACGCCACCGGTGGGCCGGCGATGATCGCTGCGACGTCCTCGGCGAGTTCCCCGTAGTGCACGGTGTCGGCGACGTCGTCGCTCGCGGCGGCGGGTGCGGTGTCGAGCGTGAGGGTCAGGTCGACGACGAACTCCTGCCCGTCGCGGCGTTCGTCCGGGTACACGCCGTGACGCCCGCGCACTCGCAGTCCGGTGAGGACGATCCGGTCGTCGGTCACGCGTCCGCCCCCCGCCAGGCGTCGGCGATCCGCAGCGCGTCGCGGCTGGCGCGCACGTCGTGCACGCGCACGCCCCACACACCGTCCCCGGCGGCGAGCGCCGTGGTCACCGCGGTGGCCAGGTCGCGCCGGGCCGTGTCGGCATCGCCCCCGGGACCCTCGCCGAGCGTCTCGGCGAGGAAGCGTTTGCGGCTCGTGCCGACCAGCACGCGCGCACCCAGACCCGCGAGCCGCGGCAGTGCACGCAGCGCATCCCAGTTCTGCCGTCCCGACTTCCCGAACCCGATGCCGGGGTCGAGGATGATCCGTTCGGGTCGGATGCCGGCGGCCAGGGCCGCGGCGCGGCGCGCGCCCAGTTCGCCGACCACCTCGGCGGCGACGTCCGCGTACTCCGCGTGCGCGTACATGTCGGCGGACGGTCCGCGCCAGTGGCCGAGCACCACGTCGGCGTCGGATGCGGCGACCGCGGCCAGCATCCCCGGGTCGGCGAGACCCCCGGACACGTCGTTGACGATCGCGGCGCCGGCCCCGACGGCGGCGGCGGCGGTGTGCGCGTTCATGGTGTCGACGCTGACGACGACTCCCGCGGCGGACAGCGCGGCGATCACGGGCAGCACCCGGGCGCGCTCGACGGCGGGGTCCACGCGGTCGGCGCCGGGGCGGGTGGATTCGCCGCCCACGTCGACGATGTCGGCGCCGTCGGCGGCCAGGCGCAGGCCGTGCGCTACCGCAGCATCCGGGTCCAGGTAGCGCCCGCCGTCGCTGAACGAGTCGGGGGTGACGTTCACGATGCCCATGATGACGGTCACGACGCCCCCGTCGCGATCAGCGCGATCAGTTCGGCGCGCGCTGACGGTTCGGCCAGGTCGCCGCGGGCGGCGACCGTGGTGGTGATCGCGTCGGGCTGGCGGCCCCCGCGCGCGGTGACGCAGTCGTGGACGGCTTCGAGCACGACGAGCACGCCGCGGCAGCGCAGAGTGGCGGCGAGGGTGTCGGCGATCTGCTCGCCGAGACGTTCCTGCACCTGCGGACGGGCGGAGAGGATCTCGACGACGGCCGGGAGCGCGCCGAGCCCCACCACCTCGTCGCCGGGGAGGTAGGCCAGGTGCGCGCGGCCCCGGAACGGCAGCAGATGGTGCTCGCACATGGACCGGAATCGGATGCCGCGCAGCAGCACGGGCCCGGTGCCGGCGGTGTCCGGCGCAGGTCCGCGGGAGACCGAGATCGGATGCCGGAGGGGCTCGGCGGGATCCTGCTCGATACCGGCGAAGAACTCGGCGCACGCGTCGGCCACCCGTTCGGGCGTGCGGACGAGTCCCGGCCGGGCCGGGTCCTCGCCGATCGCGATGAGCAGATCGGCCACCAGCGACGCGATGCGAGTGCGGTCGACGGGCACCGGGGTCCTATGCAGTCGCGGGCCGCGCCTGACCGCTCGGGCGGCGTCGCTTGGCGGGGGCGGCGGCCTTCTCGGCCTCGGCCTGCGCGGCGACGCCCGCCGGCTCGGGTGCGCGGCGGGGCACGTCGACGGGCGGCAGCGGGGACACCGGACGGTCGGTGCTGGAGAGCCACTGCGGCCGCGGCGGCAGCTTCTTCACCTCGCGGAAGATCTCCTCCAGTTCCAGATGGTCGAGGGTCTCCTTCTCCAGCAGTGCGAGCGCGAGCCGATCGAGGATGTCGCGATTGTCGTTGATCACCTGGTAGGCCTCGTTGTGGGCCTGCTCGATGAGCATCCGCACCTGGGAGTCGATCCGCTCGGCGAGCTCATCGGAGTAGTCGCGTCCGTGCCCCATGTCCCGGCCG
>CAVOZX010000049.1:0-41215 GCA_963701365.1 uncultured Actinomycetota bacterium
GACATCGGCCGGCCGATCGGCGACACGGCGGTCGAGGCGATCCAGATGGCGCTCGACGACGCCGGCCTGCAGGCCGAGGACGTCGACGGCATCAGCATGTTCGAGATGGAGCACACCCACGAGGTCTCCATCGCCCGCCGTCTCGGCGTGAAGAATCTGCGCTGGTGGGACAAGATCTCCTACGGCGGCGGCGCGTCGGCGGCGACGATCATGCACGCCTGCGCGGCGATCGCCAGCGGGCTGGCCGAGGTTGTCGTCTGCCACCGGGCGCGCAACCGCGGGGCCAAGACGTCGCGGCCGTGGTCGCAGGAGAAGGGCCGCATGCTCGACGACAAGGCCCTGCACGTGCCGTGGGGTCTGATCCGGCCGGTCGACGTCATCGGCATGTGGGCGCACCGCCACATGCACGCAGTACGGCACCACGCGCGAGCACTTCGCCAACGTCGCCATCGCCGCCCGCAAGCACGCGCAGCGCAACCCGTACGCGCTGATGAAGGATTGTCCGCTCGACCGTGAGACGTACATGCGCGGCCGCGTCATCGGCTACCCGCTGCACCTCTACGACTGCTGCCTGGAGAGCGACGGCGCGTTGGCCTGCGTCGTCACCAGCGTCGAGCGCGCCCGCGATCTCAAGCAGAAGCTGGCGCTGGTGCATTCGGTGGCGCAGGCGTCGGGGCCCAACCCGGTGCACCTGGCGAACTACAGCAACAGCCCCGACATGCAGACGACGTCGGTGGCCTGCGCCGAGCTGCTCTGGTCGCGCTCGGAGCTCAAGCCGAAGGACATGGACTGCGCCCAGATCTACGACGCCTTCACCCCGCTGGTCGTCACCGGCCTGGAGGACTACGGCTTCTGCGCCCGCGGCGAGGGCGGCCCCTTCACCGAGGGCCGGCATGATCCAGTCCACGGCGGACAGGGGGCGCGAGCCGAAGATGCTGTTCATGAACGGCAGGTATGTGAAGCCCGCCTGCATCATGATCAGCAGCAGCGCCGACCACGGCAGGATGCGGTTGCCGCGCAGCACTCCGAGCGTCAGGCTCGAACCGAACAGGAATCGGCAGTTGAGGAGATAGGCCAGCTGCGCGAGCGTGAGAGTCGCAACGGCCTGGGTGCGGGCGTACTCGATATCCCGTCCGGCGGCCAACCCCAGGTAGAACATCCCCAGGGTGAGCGCTCCCACCATCGCCGCAACCGCCAGGATGTAGATCACCTCCCGCGGGGAGATCAGCGGCGCGTTGCGGCGCCGGGGCGGTCGTGTCATCACCCCGTGCTCGGCGGGCTCGTAGGCGAGAGTGAGCGACAGCGAGACGCTCGTGATCAGATTCACCCAGAGCACCTGCGCCGCCGTCAGCGGCATGAGGGAGAGGCCGAGTGCGATCGCGGTGAGGATCACGAGCGCCTGGGCGGCGTTCGTGGGCAGCAGGAAGACGACGGCCTTCCGCAGATTGTCGTGCGTGCGGCGCCCTTCGTGCACGGCGTCGCGGATCGTGGCGAAGTTGTCGTCGGCCAGCACGAGATCGGCTGCTTCCTTCGTCGCCTCGGTGCCCTTGATACCCATCGCCACGCCCACGTCCGCCTGCCGCAGCGCCGGCGCGTCGTTCACGCCGTCGCCCGTCATCGCCACCACCTCGGCACGGGATTGGAGGGCACGCACGATCCGCAGCTTGTGCTCGGGGCTCGTGCGGGCGAACACGTCGATGTCCGGGACGGCGGCGGCCAGCTGGTCCTGGGTCATCCGCTCCACATCCGCACCGGTCAGCGCCCGCACGCCGCCGACGCGGACGATCCCCATGTCGCGCGCGATCGCCAAGGCCGTGCCGATGTGGTCGCCGGTGATCATCTTCACGTCGATGCCGGCGGCGTGGCACTCGGCGATGGCCTGGACCGCTTCGGGTCGCGGGGGGTCCAGGATGCCCCAGACGCCCAGGAACTCCAGTCCGTCCACATCCGAGTCCGTCAGGTGTGGCGCCGGGTCCTCGACCGGGCGACGAGCAGCGGCGAGCACCCGCAAACCGGTGGCGCTCAGCTCTTCGACGACGGCGGTCCAGAACGCCGTATCGATCGGTTCCGGGCCGCGAGCTCCGCTCTGACGGTCCGCGCGTTCCAGAAGTCGATCCGGCGCACCCTTCACCAGCAGTGCCCGCCCGCCGGAACCCGACTCGACCGCGGTGGCCATGTACTTGCGGGTCGCGTCGAACGGCAGCACTCCGAGGCGGCGGACGTCTGCCACGTCGACGCCGGCCTTGCGCGCGAACACCACCAGTGCGCCCTCCGTGGGCTCACCGACCAGCCGCCATCCGGTCTGGGTGGGCTGGAGCCGCGCTTCGCTGCACAGCTCCCCGAGGGCGGCGATCGCCGCGACGTCGGCCCCTGTGCCGCGCTCCGGTCCGATGATGTCGCCGTCCGGGGCGTAGCCCGCGCCCGCCACCTCGTACCGGCCGACCGAGGTCACCACCGTTCGGACGGTCATCTCGTTCCTGGTCAACGTTCCCGTCTTGTCCGTGCAGATCGTGGTCACCGCGCCGAGCGTCTCGACCGCCGTGAGAGTGCGCGCGATCGCGCGGCGACGCGCCATCTGCTGCACCCCCAGCGCGAGGATGATGGTGACGAGGGGCGGCAGTTCCTCCGCGATCCCGGCGACGGCGAATCCGACCGCGGCGGGGATCAGTTCGGCCCACGCCATCAGGTGGACGACCCGACCGATGACCAGCAGAAGGCACGCGGCCGCCACGACCCCCACCGCGAGAACCAGCGCGAAGCGGTCCAATTGCCGCGTCAGAGGCGTTCGCAGCGACTGCGCCCCATGAACCAGGGATTGGATCGCGCCGATCTGGGTCTCACGACCCGTGGACGTCACGATCGCCCTCGCCTGACCCGCGGTGACGATCGTTCCGGAGAACGCCATCGATGACCGATCGCCGACCGGCGCCGCGGCATCCACCGGCGCGAGCGACTTCTCCGCGGGCACCGACTCGCCCGTGAGCGCCGACTCGTCCACCTGCAGACCGAAAGCCTCGATCAGGCGCGCATCGGCCGGAACCCTGTCCCCGGGCAGCAGCCGCACGATATCGCCCGGAACCAGTTCCCCGGCCGCCAGGGACTGCCAGCCGCCGTCGCGGCGGGCGGCTGCGACGGCGGACAGCATGCCGCGGACCGCCTCGATCGCGCGTTCGGCGCGATCCTCTTGCACGAACCCGATCACGGCGTTCACCATGATCACGGCCGCGATGACACCGAAGTCGAGCCAGTCACCGATCACCGCCGTCGCGGTGGCGGCCGCGATGAGCACGTAGATGAGGGGGTTGTTGAACTGGACGAGTATCCGGACCGGAAGCGGGCGTCGCCGCGCCGCGGGCAGTTCGTTGCGGCCGTACTGCGCTAGCCGGGCATTCGCTTCCACCGACGTCAGGCCCGCTGGGCTTGCGCGCAACTCGGCCAGCAGAACGTCGATGGACGCGGCGTGAGGCGTCTCCATCGCGGTGCGGTCGGTCACGGCGGCTCCCCTCGACCCGGCTCTAGGTTCCCGTCTCCAGCGTCTCACCCTCCTGAACCCGAGCCGGAGTGCGGCCGATGAGCGGGCGCTTCAGCACCTCGGCGATGAGGAACACGATGATCGAGGCGACGACCGGCGCCGCCCATTCGCCGAGCACGAGCGGGGTCGACCCGAACACCGCGTTCAGGAACGGGAGGTAGGTGAACGCGGCCTGCAACGCGATCAGGAGCAGAGCCGCCCAGGGCAGCATCCGATTGCCGCGCAGCACCCGCGGGGTGAGGCTGGATCCGAACAGGAACCGGCAGTTCAGCAGGTAGGCGAGTTGCGCGAACGCGAGCGTGGCGACGGCCTGCGTTCGCGCCGTCGCCAGGTCGGCACCGGAGCCGGCCGACAGGTAGAAGACGGCGAGCGTCACCGAGCCCATCAGCACCGAGACGACCAGGACGTACAGCAGCGGACGACGCGTCAGCAGCGGCTCCCCCGGTGCGCGGGGCGGACGGCTCATGGTGCCGGCGTCCGCGGGCTCGTAGGCGAGGACCAGGGAGAGGCTGACGCCCGTGACCAGGATCACCCAGAGCACCTGGACGGGGGTGATCGGCAGCACCAGCCCGAACATCACCGCCGCGAGGATCACGAACGATTCGGCGCCGTTGGTGGGCAGCACGAACACGAGGGCCTTGCGCAGATTGTCGAAGGTGCGCCGGCCCTCGAGCACCGCACTGCGGATCGTGGCGAAGTTGTCGTCGGCGAGGACGATGTCGGCGGCCTCCTTCGCCGCCTCGGTTCCCTTCACCCCCATCGCCAGTCCGATGTCCGCGCGGGTGAGTGCGGGTGCGTCGTTCACGCCATTCCCGGTCATGGCGACCACCTCGCCCCGGGACTGGAGGGCCCGAACGATCCGCAGCTTGTCCTCGGGACTGGTCCGCGCGAACACCGCCACGCCCGCGACGGTCTCGGCGAAGTCGGCGCCGGGTACCCGGCCGAGGTCCGGACCCGTCATCGCCCGGTCGCCCGGCCTCAGGATGCCCATCTCCCGTGCGATCGCCACCGCCGTGCCGAGGTGGTCTCCCGTGATCATCACGACCCGGATGCCGGCCTGCCGGCACTGCGCGATGGCTTCGATGGCCTCCGGGCGGGGCGGGTCCACGATGCCCCACAGGCCGAGCAGCTCGAGGTCCCGCACATCCGACTCCCGCACCGGTCCGTCCTCGTGGCCGACCCCGGAGCGTCGCGCGGCAGCGAGGACCCGCAGCCCCTTCCCCGTCAGGTTCTCGACCTCCTTCTCCCAGCGGTCGCGGTCCAGCGGTTCCGGACCTCCGATCCCGCGTTGGCTGGTAGCCCGCTCCAGGATCCGGTCCGGCGCCCCCTTCACGAGAATGGTTCGGGACGAACCGGGGGAGGCGACGACCGTGGCCATGAATTTGCGGGTGGCGTCGAAGGGAAGCACGTCCACCCGCCGGGCGTCCCCGGAACCGACTCCCGCCTTCATCGCCGACACGAGCAGCGCGCCCTCCGTCGGCGCGCCGACGAGCCGCCAGCCGTCGTCCTCCCGGATCAGGCGCGCGTCGGTGCACAGCACCGCCACGGACGACAGGGCGGCGACGTCGTCCCCGGGCCGTGCCCCGTCCTCGCCCGTGATCGCGCCCGCCGGGTCATAGCCGACGCCGGACACCGCGTAGCGGGCGACCGGGGTGATCAGTTCCCGCACGGTCATCTCGTTGCGCGTGAGCGTGCCGGTCTTGTCGGTGCAGATGGTGGTCACCGCGCCCAGAGTCTCCACGGCGTTCAGGCGCCGGGTGATCGCCCGTCGGCGCGCCATCTGCTGAACCCCGAGCGCGAGATTGATGGTCACGAGCGCGGGCAGCTCCTCGGCGATCGCGGCCACCGCGAACCCGATCGCCGCGGGGACGAGATCTGTCCACGGCATGCCGTGGACGTAGCGGCCCACGGCCATCATCACGATCCCGACTCCGAGGATCAGGATGGTGAGCATGCGCGCGAAGCGGTCCAGCTGCACGGTCAGGGGCGTCGGGGTCGTGCCGACCGTGCGCACCAGCGATTGGATGGCGCCCAGCTGGGTGGCGCCGCCGATAGCGGTCACCACGGCCCGGGCCTGCCCTCCGGTGACGATCGTTCCGGAGAAGGCCATCGAGGTGCGGTCGCCGATCCCCGCATCCGGCGGCACCGGGTCGGATGTCTTCGTCACCGGCACCGATTCTCCGGTCAGCGCCGACTCGTCCACCTCCAGACTGAAGGACTCGATGATCCGCACGTCGGCCGGAACCCGGTCCCCCGGCATGAGGCGCACCACGTCACCGGGGACGACCGTCTCGGCGAGGACGATGCGCCAGCCGCCGTCGCGGTGCACGGCCGCCTGCGCCGACAGCATCCCGCGCACCGCCTGGATCGCCCGGTCCGCCCGGCCCTCCTGAACGAATCCCACGATCACGTTGATCAGCACCACGGCGACGACCACGCCGACATCGATCCAGTCCCCCAGCACTGCGGATGCCGCCGCCGCCGCCAGCAGCACGTAGATCAGCGTGTTGTTCAGCTCGCCGAGAAATCGGAGCACCGCCGGGCGACGGGCCGCCGGAGGCAGCGCATTGGGTCCGTACCGCGCGGCGCGGGCCGCCACCTCGGCCGAACTCAGCCCCGCCTCGGTGGCGCCCAGCCGCGCCAGCACATCCGCAACGGACGCCGCGTGACTGTCGGCCGTGAGCTCCTGGTCCGCTGCGCCGACCCGATCCGGCATTCGCCGCCCTCCCCTATGCCGCTCCGTCGAACATGGTCGTCACCGATCCGTCCTCGAACACCTCCCGGATGGCGCGGGCCAGGAGCGGGGCGATCGGCAGCACGGTGAGCGCGGGGAAGCGCTTGTGTTCGGGCAGCGGGATCGTGTCGGTGACCACCACCTCGTCGATCGCGGCGTCCTGCAGTCGCTCGGTACGCCGGGTCGCTGAAGACTGCGTGCGTCGCGGCGACGATCACCCGTTCGGCACCGCTGGCCTTCAGCGCCTGCGCCGCCTTGACGATGGTGCCGCCGGTGTCGATCATGTCGTCCACGAGCAGGCAGACCCGGCCGTCGACGTGGCCGACGATCTCGTTCACGGTGATCTGGTTGGCCACGCGCGGGTCTCGGCGCTTGTGGATGATCGCCAGCGGCGCCCCCAGGCTGTCGGACCAGGTGTCCGCGACGCGCACCCGGCCGGTGTCCGGCGAGACCACCGTGAGCCGCTGCCGATCCTGCGGAGGACAGCGTCGCCTCGAAGTGCTGCTGCAGCACGGGTTTGGCGAACAGGTGATCGACCGGTCCGTCGAAGAAGCCCTGGATCTGCGCGGCGTGGAGATCCACGCTCATGACCCGGTCAGCGCCCGCCGCGCGCAGCAGGTCGGCGACCAGCCGTCGCGCTGATGGGCTCGCGCCCGCGCCCCTTCTTGTCCTGCCGAGAGTACGGGTAGTACGGCGCGACGACGGTGATCCGCTTCGCCGAGGCCCGTTTGGCCGCGTCGAGCATGATGAGCAACTCCATCATCCACTCGTTGACCGGCGGCCCGAAGGATTGCATCAGGAAGAGGTCGCACCCCCGGATCGACACCTCGAAGCGGGTGAGGATCTCGCCGGAGGCGAAAGTGCGGTACTCGGTGGGCACCAGTTGGGTGCCCAGCGCCGCGGCCACCTCGGTCGCGAGCCCCAGATGGGATCGTCCGCCGGCGACGACCAGTCGCTTCTTGGTGCGGGCTACCAGTCCCGGCGCGACGGAGCGCTCCCGGTCGAGATCAATGGTCTTCTCCTTGCGCGACATCGCCCGCTTCCTGTGCAGCCCGGGCGCGCGCGGCCGCATCGGCGGCGGCGGAGCCCGGCCTGTTCTTCTCGACCCATCCCTCGACGTTGCGCTGAGGGGCGACGCTCAAGGCGAGAGCTCCGGCCGGGACGTCCCTGCGGACGACCGCGCCGGCGCCGGTCTTCGCGCCGTCTCCGATCCTAACGGGAGCGACGAACACCGTGTGAGACCCCGAGTGGACCTCGTCCCCGATCAGGGTGCGGTGCTTGGCGAGATCGTCGTAGTTGGCGGTGATGGCTCCCGCGCCGAGGTTCGCGCCCGCTCCGATCGTCGTGTCCCCGATGTAGGACAGGTGCGGCACCTTGCTGCCGGCACCGATCGTCGCGTTCTTCGTCTCCACGAAGGTCCCGATCTTGCCCCGCTCGCCGAGCACGGTGCCCGGTCGGAGGTAGGAGAACGGTCCGACCGTCGCGCCCGCGCCGATCACCGCGAGAGTGGCGTCGGTGCGGCGGACGATGGCGTCCGGCCCCACCTCGCAGTCCGTCAGGCTGGTGTCCGGGCCGATCACGGCCCCCTCGGCGATGGTGGTGGCGCCCAGGATCTGGGTGCCCGGGAGCAGGGTCACGTCGGGCGCGAGGGTCGCGGTCACGTCGATCCACGTGGTGCTGGGGTCCTGCACCGTCACGCCCTCCCGCTGCCACCGCCGCACGGCGCGCTCGTTGAGGATCCGGGCGGCATCCGCGAGCTGCACCCGGTCGTTCACGCCCAGCGCGATCACGGCCTCCGTCGCAGTCGCGACCGCCACGCGCTGGCCCGCCGCCCGCGCCAGCGCGACCACGTCGGGGAGATATCGCTCCTGCTGCGCGTTGTCGCTGCCCACGCGGGCCAGATGCGAGCGGAGGTCGCCGGCCCGGAACACGTAGGCCCCGGCGTTGATCTCGGTGATGGCGGCCTCGGCGCCCGTCGCATCCCGATCCTCCACGATCCGGGCGACGTCGCCCGCGCCGTCGCGCACGATCCGCCCGTACCCCGCGGGATCCGCCAGCTCCGTCCCGAGAATCGTGACGGCGGCCTCGCGCTCGCGGTGGGTGCGGATCATCTGCGCCAGCACCGGCGCGTCCAGCAGTGGCACGTCGCCGCTGAGGACGAGCACGTCCCCGTCGAACCCCGCGAGCGCGCCCATCCCCGCCTCGGCCGCCCGGGCCGTCCCCGGGATCTCGTCCTGCTCCACCACCACGGCCTGGGGCGCGGCCGCCGTCACCGCGGCGACCACCCGGTCGCGCTCGTACCGCACCACCACCACCAGGTGCGCGGGCCGGATCTGGGCGGCGGTCACGAGCACATGACCGATCAGGGTGCGCCCGCCGATCTCGTGCAGCACCTTCGGCAGGCGCGAACGCATCCTCGTCCCGCCGCCGGCGGCGAGAATCACGACTGCCAGATCGCTCGTTCTCTCGGTCATGCTCCGCCGCCAGGACTCGAACCTGGACCTCACAGCTCCAAAGGCTGTCGTGCTGCCACTACACCACGGCGGACCGGCGCTCGCGGCGCCGCCGCACCAGTCTGCCATCACGCCCCGGACGGCTCCCGGGACGCGGCGATAATGGCTGCATGGCGCACGAGTCCGACGAGGTGGACCGGATCGTCGAGGCGTGGGAACGCCAGCGCCCCGACCTGGACTTCTCTCCGCTGGAGGTCCTCTCGCGGGTGGACCGCCTGTCGCGCCATCTGGACCGGGCGCGCCGCGAGGCGTTCACCCGCAGCGACCTGGAGCCGTGGGAATGGGACGTGCTCTCCGCACTCCGGCGGGCGGGCGATCCGTATCGCCTGACCCCGAAGCAGCTCCTGCAGCAGACCCTGGTCTCCAGCGGGACGATGACCAACCGCATCGACCGGCTCGCCGCCCGCAGGCTGGTGCGCCGCGAGGCGGACCCCGGCGACGGGCGCAGCATCCTGGTGGTGCTGACGGACGACGGCCGGATGCGGGTGGATGCGGCCATCACGCGGCTGGTCGACGCCGAGGCGAGACTGCTGGCGCGGATCCCGGCGCGGGATCGGGTGCGGCTCGCGGATCTGCTGCGCACCCTGTCGCTGGGATTCGACGCGTGAACGAACCGGTCCCGCCCCTGGAAGGGGCATCCCGGGGCTCACGGCTCCGCCGGGCGATCGCCGAGCGGTTCGGATCGGCCACCGCGATCTACGGCCTGATCGTCTTCACCTCCTTCGTGACCATCGCCGCCGACTCCGTTCCCGAAGCCGGGGAGATCCTGATCGAGGCCATCCCGGCGCTGATCATCTTCTACGCCGCCCACGTGTTCGCCCACACCCTCACCGGTCACGGAGAGCACGGCTTCCGCCGATCGCTCCGCCTCGCCCTGCGCCACTCGTCCGGGATGCTGTACGCGGCGGCGCCGTCGGTGCTGATCCTCGTCGTGGGCGCATTCAGCCGCATGTCGGGCGGGGCCGCGTACTCGCTATCGCTGTGGGCAGCCGTCATCGTGCTGGGTGTGCTCGGGTACGGCGCCTACCGACGGCGGGGCGCGTCGATCGTGACGCGGATCCTGGGCGGTGCGGGCACCGCGATGCTCGGTTTCCTGCTGATCCTGCTCGAATACGCGCTGCACTGAAACGCGCGTCACGCTGCGGCCGGTGAACCCTTCCGGCGGCCGCGACCGCCGCTATCCATCTACTCGGACAGCACGGAGAGTTCGAACCACCGGTTCTCGAGACTCGCGATCTCGTCCTCCACGGCCGCAATCCTCTGCATCTGGGCAGCCAGCAGCGCGTAGTCGGATTGATCGAGATCGGCCAGCGCGGCCTTGCTGTCGGACACCTGGTGCTGCAGACGGGCGATGCGACGCTCCAGCGACGCCAGTTCCTTCTCCGCCTCACGACGCTCCTTGCCGGGCAGCGTGCTACTCCTCTCCCGACCGGCACCTCCCGTCGACACAGCGGAGCGCGACGGGGTGGCCTGTCGGTCGGCAGGGGACAGCCGAAGGTACTCGTCGACGCCGCCGGGCAGATGCCGCAGTCGGCCGTCCAGTATCGCGTACTGCTGGTCCGTCACCCGCTCCAGGAAGTACCGGTCGTGCGACACGACGAGCAGCGTGCCCGGCCAGGAGTCCAGCAGGTCCTCCATCGCCGCGAGCATGTCGGTGTCGAGATCGTTCGTCGGCTCGTCCAGGACGAGCAGGTTCGGCTGGTCGAGAAGGATCAGCACGAGCTGCAGGCGCCGCTTCTGCCCGCCGGAGAGGTCCTTGACCCGTGTCGAGAGCTGAGCGCTCGCGAACCCGAGGCGCTCGAGCAGCTGCGCCGGGGTGAGCTCGGTCGCCTTCGCGCCGGTGCCGAAGGTATAGGAGGTGCGAAGCCGGGCGAGCACGACCCGCACCGGATCCTCGGCGAGGTCCTCGAGCTCGTCGAGACGCTGCGAGAGCGTCGCCACCCTCACGGACGTGCCGCGCCTGACCCGGCCGGATGTCGGCCGCACCGTCCCGTCGACGAGCCCGAGCAGAGTCGACTTGCCGGCACCGTTGATGCCGAGGATGCCGGTGCGCTCGCCCGGGGCGATGCGCCACTCCACGTTGCGGAGCACATCGCGGCCGTCGTATGACACCCCCGCGTCGAGCAGGTCGACGACATCCTTGCCGAGTCGTGTCACGGCGAGGGATCGCAGAGAGACGGTATCGCGCGGCGGGGGTGCATCAGCGATGAGCGCGTTCGCCGCATCGATGCGGAACCTCGGCTTCGAGGTGCGCGCCGGGGCTCCCCGGCGCAGCCATGCGAGCTCCTTGCGGACGAGATTCTGTCGGCGCTGCTCGGTCGCGGCGGCCATCCGATCACGCTCCACGCGCTGCAGGATGTACGCCGCGTAGCCGCCCTCGAAGGGTTCGACGACGCGATCGTGCACTTCCCAGGTGGCGGTGCACACCTCGTCGAGGATCCACCGGTCGTGGGTCACCATCAGCAGCCCGCCCGCATTCGCTGGCCACCGTCGCTTCAGATGCCCGGCGAGCCACGTGATCGCCTCGACGTCGAGATGATTCGTAGGCTCGTCCAGCGCCAGGATGTCGTACTCTCCGGCGAGGAGATGCGCGAGCGCGACACGGCGGCGTTGCCCGCCGGACAGTGTGCCGAGCCGGGCGCTCCAGTCCAGATCGGCGAGGAGGCCGCTGACAACGTCTCGGATGCGGGCGTCACCCGCCCACGCGTGCTCCGGGATGTCGCCGACGACGGCATGGCCGATCGTCTCCTCGCCATCGAGCGTGTCGACCTGATCAAGAACGCCGACCGTGACCCCGCTGCGCACGGTGACTCGGCCGGCGTCCGGCTCGCGCACACCGGCGAGCATGGCGAGCAGGCTCGACTTGCCGTCGCCGTTGCGGCCGACGACGCCGATCCGATCGCCGTCGTTCACGCCCAGCGTGACCGCTTCGAAGACGACCCGGGTCGGATACTCGAGGTGCAGGGCCTGGGCCCCGAGGAGATGCGCCATATCCGGTCAAGGCTATGTGAATCGGAGCGGGTGCGACGGTCGAACGGATCGACCGATCTCCTGCGGTGTCCTCGCGGACGGACGCGGCGACGTCGGCGTATCAGGCGGGCTGCGGCACCCGCACGAGCTTCTTGTTCGCGAACTCGCTCATGCCGTACTTGCCCAGCTCCCGGCCGACACCCGAGCGCTTCACCCCGCCGAACGGCAACTCCGCCGAGCTGCCGGTCACCGCGTTGATCCACACCATCCCCGTCTCCAGGCTCGCCGCCAGTTCGCGCCCGAGGTCGAGGTTCTTGGTGAAGATGCTTCCTCCCAGACCGAACGGCGACGAATTCGCCAGTTCGACGGCCGCCTGCGGCGACGGCACCCGGTACACGGTGGCGACCGGACCGAACAACTCCTCCGAGAACGCCCGCATCTCAGGCGTCACCCCCGTCAGCACGGCCGGCGCGTAGAAGGCCCCGCCGGATTGCGGCTGCGGTGCGGAGTGCAGCTGCGCGCCCCTGTCGACGGCGTCCTGCACGATCGCGCCGAGATCCTTCGCGGCGTCCGCGGACGACAGCGGGCCCACCAGAGTGGAGGGGTCGGCGGGGTCGCCCGTGGGGATCTGGGTCATCGCGCCGATGAACTTCTGCGCGAACTCCTCGTACACCGAATCCACCACGATGAACCGCTTGGATGCTGTGCACGCCTGGCCAGCGTTCAACACGCGTCCCATCACCGCAGCCTGAACTGCGGCATCGATGTCGGCGTCCTCGAGCACGATGAACGGGTCCGAGCCGCCCAGTTCCAGCACGTAGCGCTTCATGTGCCGGCCCGCCACCTCACCGACCGCCGAGCCTGCCTTCTCCGACCCGGTCAGGGACACGCCCTGCACCCGGGGGTCGGCGACGATCTCGGCCACCTGGCGGTTGTCGATGAACGCGTTGATGTAGGCATCCTTCGGAATGCCGGCATCGTGGAGCAGCTGCTCCATCGCCAGCGCCGACTGGGGGCAGTTGTGCGCGTGCTTGAGGATGATCGTGTTGCCGAGCGCCAGGTTCGGCGCCGCGAACCGGGCGACCTGGTAGTAGGGGAAGTTCCACGGCATCACGCCGAGGATGACGCCGATCGGCTCGGTGCGGACGACGGCCTCACCGCCGCCCACGGCCTCCAGCAGTTCGTCGGCGAGGAACTTCTCCGCGTTCTCTGCGTAGTACTGGAAGATCGACGCGACGATCATCACCTCGCCCTGGGCCTGCATCAGGGGCTTGCCCATCTCGAGTGTGAGAAGCTTCGCCAGGTCATCGATCCGCTCGCCGGCCAGCTGCGCCGCACGCGCCAGCGCCGCGGTGCGCTGGGACAACGGCGTCTCCCTCCACGACAGGTACGCCGTGTGTGCGCGCTCGATGATGCCGTCGACCTCCTGGTCGCTGATGATCGGGTACTCCGCGACGGCCTCGCCGGTCGCGGGGTTGATGGTGGTGTATGCACCCATGAGTGTCTCCTTGCTCCGTTGCGTGAGTTGCTCCGTTGCGTGAGATCGACGCCCGGGCCGGATCGGCCGCCGACGACTGCGCCATTGTTCAGCCTCCCCCCGCCCGCGGCGCCTGTCAATGCCGAGGGGAGGGGCGCCCCGGCTCGGTGCCGGGGCGCCCCATGATCAGGTCAGACCATTGTCCGCCAACCACTGTGCGGCGATGTCCGGCGTGGACATCTGGTCGACGGTGCTCTCCACGTTCAGGGCGACCAGGCCCTCCGGGGTCAGCTTCGCACTCACCGCGTTGATGACCTCGGCGATCTGGTCGGCCACGTCCGCGCTGACCAGCGGCACCACGTTGGACGCCAGGAACAGGGCCTGCGGGTCCTCGAGGACGACCAGTCCGTCGGTCTGGATCCGCGGGTCCGCGGTGAACACGTTCGCGAGGTTGACCGTGCCCGCCGTGAGATCCTCGACGGTGGTGGCGCCGGTGGCCGAGAAGGCGACGTTCACTCCGTACACGTCCTGCAGGCCGGTCGGGCCGTACGGCCGTTCCGCCAGCTCCGGCGGCCCGCCCAGGGTCAGCGGCACCGGCACGGTCGCCAAGTCCGCGATCGTGACCAGCCCGTACTCCTGCGCGAACGCCTCGGTCACCGTATACGAGTCCTGATCGGTCGCGGATGCCTGATCGAGGACGGTCAGGTTCTCCGGCAGGACCTCCTGCAGCGCCGCGTACACGTCGTCCGCAGACCGAGCGGTCGTCTCGGGGTCGAAATACTGCAGCAGGTTGCCGCTGTACTCGGGGAACAGGGTGATCGCACCGCTCTCCACTTCCGGCAGGTATGCGTCGCGCTGCCCGATCGTGAACTGCCGCTCGACCGTGAACCCGGCGCCCTCCAGCGCCTGAGCGTAGATCTCCGCGATGATCTCGTTCGAGTAGTAGTCCTGCGAGCCCACGACGATGGTGCCCGCCGCCGCGTCGGAGGCGGGCTCGTCGAGGGGGTTCGCCGACGCGCATCCGGACACCGCTATCGCGGTGCCCAGGGTCGCGGCGACGGCGAGTGCGGTCCGTCGTCGTGATGCTGTGAACATGGTGTTCCTCTCTGGTGGGGTCGGGGTCAGGCGGTGCGGGCCGCCCGGGATCGGATCGTCGGCGCGCGGGGTGCGACCCGCGGAGTCCGAACGCCCCGGGGGATCGCCGCGCGTTGGGCGAGCGCGAGGGCGCCGTCCAGCAGGAGCGCCAGCGCGGCCACCAGCAGAGCGCCGCCGAGCACGACGTCGTACTGGCGCAGGCTCAGTCCCGTGATGATGGGCAGTCCGAGCCCGCCCAGGTTGACGTAGGCGGCGATCGTGACAGTGGCCACCACCTGCAGGGTGGCCGATCGCAGACCGCCGACCAGCAGCGGCATCCCCAGCGGCACCTCGACCCGCCAGAGCACCTGCCACTCCGTCATCCCGACCGCCCGCGCCGCGTCGACCACGCGACGGTCGATGGCCTCGAACCCCGTGTAGGCGCCGGCCAGGAGCGAGGGGATCGCGAGCAGCACGAACGTGACGATCGCGGCCTCGGGCTTATGGAGCACGCCGAACAGCAGCACGAGCAGGATGAGCAGGCCGAACGAGGGCACCGCCCGCGCCACGCCCGCGATGGCCACCGCGAACTCCCGACCGCGACCGGTGTGCCCGATCGCCCACCCGGCGGGCACCGCCACGGCCGCGGCGATGGCGACCGCGACTGCTGTGAAGAACAGCTGCTGCCCGAGCAGGACGGGGATCGACCCGGGCCCGGCCCACTGGTCCGGGTCCGCGATCCAGGCGAGAGCCGCCAGCAGGAGGTTCACGCGGCCACCCCCGCCGTCTGCGTGCGTCGCCGCCGCGCCGTCCGCACCGGCGCCGGACGACTCCAGGGCATGAGCATCCTGCCGGCCCAGGCGAGGAGCAGGTCCACGAGCAGGGCGACGGCTGCGACGGCGACGACCCCGGCGACGACCTCCGCGAGGATCCGCCGCTGCAGGCCGTTGGTGAACAGGTACCCGAGGTTGGTGACTCCGACGAGGATGCCGACGGTCGCCAGCGAGATCGTGCTGACCGCGGTGACCCGAAGGCCTGCGAGGATCACGGGGCCGGCCAGCGGGAGGTCGATCGCGAAGAACCGGCGCGGCGCGGAGTATCCAACGGCGACGGCGGCGTCACGCACCATGGGGTCCACCGAGTCGAGGCCGTCGGTGACGGCGCGCACCATGATCGCCACGGCGTAGATGGTCAACGCGACGATCAGGTTCGTCTCGCTCGTGGCGGGGTACCCGGCGACCACCGGGAGGATCATCAGGAGCGCCAGCGACGGGATCGTGTAGAGGAGACCGGTGATCGTGATCACCCATCCGCGCAGCAGTCGGTACCGCCAGGCGATCCACCCCAGCGGCACGGAGACCAGGAAGCCCGCGACGATCGCGATCGCGCTCTGACGCAGGTGATCCCCGAGCAGGCCGAGGATGAGGTCGAGGTTCGCGAGCACCCAGGTCACGTCACGTGCCTTCCCTCAGGAGGGTGCCCTGGGTGCGTCCCTCGCCGTCGACGAGGACGTCCCCGCCGGGGGTGTGCTTGATCCGCAGAGCCCGCCGGCCGCGGTCGGTGCCGATGAACGCGGACACGAAGTCGTCGGCGGGGGCTTCGATGATCTCGCTGGGGCTGCCCACCTGGAGCGTGCGGGCGCCTGCGGCGAGGATCACCACCTGGTCTCCCAGCAGGAACGCCTCATCCACGTCGTGGGTGACGAACACGACGGTCTTGTCCAGGTCGCGCTGCAGGCGCAGCAGTTCCTGCTGCAGTTCGGCACGCACGATGGGGTCGACCGCGCCGAACGGTTCGTCCATGAGCAGGATGTTCGGGTCGGCGGCCAGCCCTCGTGCGACCCCCACGCGCTGCTGCTGGCCGCCGGAGAGCTGATGCGGGTAGCGGTCGGCCATCGCGCGGTCCAGGCCCACCACATCCATCAGTTCGAGGGCTCGGCTGCGGGCCTGGCGGCGGCTGCTGCCGGTGAGCAGGGGCACGGTGGCGATGTTCTCGGCGACCGTGAAGTGCGGCATCAGACCGCCGTTCTGCATCACGTACCCGATGCGCCGGCGCAGGCCGACCGCGGACTGGCCCGCGACGTCCTCGCCGTCGATCTCGACCGTGCCCGAGGTCGGCTCGACCATCCGGTTGATCATCCGAAGCAGCGTGGTCTTGCCGCAGCCGGAGGATCCCACGAACACGGTGGTTCGATGAGATGGGATCACCAGGTCGATGTCCGCGACGGCGCGGGTGCCGTCGGGGAAGCTCTTGCTGACGTGTCGGAACTCGATCATGACGGGCTCGGCACGAGGACGGTCAGTCGGTGACCTCCACGTCCTTCCAGAACGCGACGTAGTCGGAGAAGTCGGCGCCCACCTTCTCGATAGCCGTCGGATACGGATGCGGATACGCCCAGGCCCGGTCCGTCAGGGTGCGCCCGTCCACCACCACCGTGAAGTACTGGCATTCGCCCTTCCACGGACACGTGTACGGCGTGGGGCTCGTCTCCAGCAACTCCGTCCGGACGCTGGCGGGCGGGAAATACCAGTTGCCCTCGATCCGGATGAGATCCTCCTCGGGGGCCTCGGCGACCACGACGTCGCCCACTCGTGCCTTCATGATCTCCTCCGGGATGCCGCGGCCGTCGCCCGCTGGTGTCTCACACCCTACCCGGCGGAGAGGACAGGGGGCCCGGCGCGACCGAACCCGCCGACTCGCCGACTCGCCGACTCGCCGACTCGCCGTCAGCGCACCACACGTGCCCCCGCGACCGGGCCGTGCGCGACGAGCGTGCGATGACCGGCGGTTGCCATCGCCGCGGCGAGCCGCTCCGCGGCGGCCGCGTCGGACGCGAGCAGAGCGACGGTCGGACCGGATCCGGACACGATCCCCGCGACGGCTCCGGCATCCGCGCCGGCGGCCAGGACGTCCGCGAGCCGCGGGCGCAGCGCAACCGCCGCCGCCTGCAGGTCGTTGCGGAGCGCCGTGCCGAGCAGTTCCGGATCGCCGACGCGCAGCGCGGACAGGACGACGGGATCGACCCGCGGCGCGCGCGGGTCTGCCGCGCTCCCCCCGCGGATGCGGTCCCGTTCGGCGTAGACCCGAGGGGTGGACAGTCCCGCCGCGGCGGTGACGAACACCCAGTCGAAGCGTCCGCGCGCCGGGGCCGGGCGGAGTTCGTCCCCGCGACCGATGCCCACGGCCGTGCCGCCCATGAGCGCGAACGGCACGTCGGCTCCCAGCCGTGCCCCCAGGGCATGCAACTCCGCCGGCGCCAGGCCCGCCCCCCACAGCGCGTCGCACGCCACGAGCGCGGCCGCCGCATCCGCCGATCCGCCCCCCATGCCGCCCGCCACCGGGACGGACTTGCGGATGTGCAGATGCACTCCCCTGCGCCAGCCGATCTCGTCGGCCAGCAGCCGCGCGGCACGAACCGCGAGGTTCCGGTCATCGCTCGGCACGGAGGTCGTCGGCACGTCTCCGGACACGCTGACGCGGAACCGGTCGTCGTGACCGGCCCACACGTCCTCCATCACGGACACCGCCTGGTACGCGGTGACGACGTCGTGGTATCCGTCGGCCCGCACCGCCCCGACCTCGAGGTACAGGTTGACCTTGCCGGGGGCCTGGGCATGGACCTCCTGCCTGCCGCCGCGTTCGGTCACAGGCGGGACGAGGACGCCCAGAGGTCCACGTCGATGCCGTCCGCGAGCGTGTCGATGCGCGCCAGTTCCTCGGAGTCGAAGGCCGGTCCGGACAGGGCCGCGAGGTTCTCGTCCAGCTGCTCGACGCTGGAGACCCCGACCAGCGCGGACGAGACCAGCGGGTCCCGCAGGACCCACTGGATGGCCATCTGGGCGAGGGACTGGCCGCGGTCCCGCGCGATCGTGTCCAGACCCCGCAGGGCCGCGACCGTGGCCTCGGGCGGCGGCGCATCCGGCAGGGACGTCCGCCGCTGGGAGCGTTGCGCGGGGCCGTCGCCGAGGTATTTCGCCGTGAGGAGCCCCTGCGCGAGGGGAGTGAAGGCGATCGCGCCCATCCCCTCCTGCCGCAGCGCCGAGGTGAGTCCGTCCTCGATCCAACGGTTGAGGATCGAGTACGCGGGCTGGTGGATGACGAGCGGCGTCCCGAGGCTCCGGGCGGTCGCGGCTGCGGTCACCGTCCGCTCGGCGCTGTACGAGGAGATCCCGACGTAACGCGCCTTGCCCCGTCGCACGAGCTCATCCAGGGCGGACACGGTCTCCTCGATCGGGGTCACCGGGTCCACGCGGTGCGAGTAGAAGATGTCGACGTGGTCCAGCCCGAGGCGGCGCAGCGACGCATCGGCGCTGGCGAGGAGATACTGACGGGATCCGTAGTCGCCGTACGGTCCCGGCCACATCTCCCACCCGGCTTTCGAGGAGACGATGAGCTCGTCGCGGTAGGGCGCGAAGTCCTCCCGCATCATGCGCCCGAAGTTCGTCTCTGCGGAGCCGTAGGGCGGGCCGTAGTTGTTCGCGAGGTCGAAATGGGTGATGCCGCGATCGAACGCGTGGCGCAGCACGGCTCGCTGCCGGTCGAACGGCACGTTGTCGCCGAAGTTCCACCACAGTCCCACCGACAGTGCCGGCAGATACAGGCCCGAGGCTCCCACCCGCCGGTACTCCAGGTCGCCGTATCGGTCGGCGGCGGCCTGGTAGGGGCGGTGGATGTCCGGGACGTCGGCTCGGAAGCGGGAACCGTCGCTCATTCCTGCAGCCTATCCGCGCCGCTCAGGGTCGCCAGTCTGCGGAACGCGGGTGCGGGCGATGCGCAGGTAGTCGTCCACCCCGAGCTGTTCGGCGCGGGCGGTCGGGTCGACGCCGGCTCGGACGAGCACCTCGGACGGCGGAGCGTCGCCCCAGAGGCCGCTCAGCGACTGGCGGAGCATCTTCCGGCGCTGCCCGAAGGCGGCGTCGATGACCCGAAACGTGGCGGCGCGCTCCGGCTCGTCCCCGCGCGGGTGCGGGTCCCGCTGGAAGGACACGAGGATGCTGTCCACGCCCGGAACGGGCCAGAACACATGACGCGAGACCGACCCGGCCGAGCGCCACGAACCGTACCAGGCGGCCTTCGCACTCGGCGCCCCGTACGTGCGCGAACCGGGCGGAGCGGCGAGCCGCTCGCCCACCTCCGCCTGCACCATCACCACCGCCCGCCGCAGGGTCGGAACGGTGCCGAGCAGGTGCAGCAGAACGGGCACCGCGACGTTGTAGGGCAGGTTGGCCACCAGGACCTCCGGCTCGCCCGGCACCGACTGCAGGCGCAGCGCGTCGGCGCACACGACCGTCACCGATCCCGAGGGGGCCCCCCGATCCTGCAGTGTCGTCGGCAGCAGGCCCGCCAGCCGGTCGTCGATCTCCACTGCCACCACGGTCGCGCCGGCCTCGACCAGCGCGACCGTGAGGGACCCGAGCCCCGGGCCGACCTCCAGCACCCGCTCGCCCGCCGTGACGCGCGCCGTCTGCACCACCCGGCGCACCGTGCCCGGATCGATGACGAAGTTCTGGCCGAGCCGCTTGGCGGGTCGCAGATCCAGGCGGGCCGCGAGGGCTCGCACGTCGGCGGCCCCGAGCAGCTGCACGCTCACGCGATCACTGTATCGGCCGCACGCTGGGCAGCCGACGCGGCGGATAGGGTGGCCGAATGAGCAGCAACGACGCCCTTCCCACCGGGGCGTTCTCGATCTCCAGCGGATTCACCCGCCGTGCGATCGGGCTGTCGGCGGCCGGGGCCGTCGGGGGTTTCCTGTTCGGCTTCGACTCCTCGGTCATCAACGGCGCCGTTGACTCGATAGCGGCGACCTTCGAGACGGGTGCCGTGCTCACCGGCGTGGTGGTCGCGATCGCGCTGCTGGGATGCGCGGCCGGCGCGGCACTGGCCGGCACGTTGTCCGACCGGTGGGGCCGGCTGCGCGTGATGCGGCTGGGTGCCGTGATGTTCTTCGTGTCATCGGTGGGATCCGCTCTGACGTTCTCGATCCCCGACCTGCTGCTGTGGCGGGTGCTGAGCGGGCTCGGAATCGGAATCGCCTCCGTGGTGGCCCCCGCCTACATCGCGGAGATCGCGCCGCGCCAGATCCGCGGCGGGCTCGCCTCGCTGCAGCAGTTGGCGATCACTCTGGGCATCTTCGGCGCACTGCTGTCGGACGCGCTCCTGGCCGGCGCCGCCGGCGGCGCCGCGCAGACGCTCTGGTGGGGACTGGAGGCATGGCGCTGGATGTTCCTGGTCGGGGTGATCCCGTCCGCCGTGTACGGGATCCTGTCCTACACCGTGCCCGAGTCCCCCCGGTTCCTCATCGCGCAAGGCCGCACGGAGCAGGCGCGGGCCGTGTTCGAGAAGCTGGTCCCGGCCGTGGACCTGGATCAGACGCTGCGCGAACTGACCGAGACGATCGAGACCGACCGGCGCAACGCCGGCGTGTCGCTGCGCGGGCCGGCGCTCGGACTGCAGCCCATCGTGTGGATCGGCATCATCCTGTCGGTGTTCCAGCAGTTCGTCGGGATCAACGTCATCTTCTACTACTCCACGACGCTGTGGAACGCCGTCGGATTCGGCGAGAGCGATTCGCTGCTGATCAGCGTGATCACGAGCGTGACGAACGTGCTGGTGACGCTGGTGGCGATCTTCCTGGTGGATCGCGTGGGACGCAAGCCCATCCTGCTGACCGGGTCCGTCCTCATGACCGTGTCGCTGGCGACGATGGCGATCGCCTTCGCGTTCGCGGTGACCGTCGACGGCACGCTCTCGCTGCCGGGGGCATGGGCTCCGGTCGCGCTGGTGGCCGCGAACCTGTTCGTGGTCGGCTTCGGGGCGTCGTGGGGACCTCTGGTGTGGGTGCTGCTAGGCGAGATCTTCCCCAGCCGCATCCGCGGCAAGGCGCTCGGCGTGGCCGCCGCGGCGCAGTGGCTGGCGAACTTCCTCGTCACCGTGAGCTTTCCGGCCATGTCGGCGTGGTCCCTCCCCTGGACGTACGCGGCGTACGCACTGTTCGCCGCACTGTCGTTCGCGTTCGTGCTGTGGCGGGTGCCGGAGACCAAGGGCATGGAGCTGGAGAAGACCGAAACCCTGTTCGTGCGCAAGCAGACCGCCCGGGCGACCGGCACCTGAGAGGGGCGTCCGCCGTGAGAACCACGATCGACGCGATCCAGCGGAAGGCGGCCTCCGGGCAGCGCTTCGCGATGATCACCGCATACGACTACACCAGCGCCCGCATCGTCGACAGATCGGGCGTGGACGCCATCCTGGTGGGCGATTCGCTCGGGATGGTGGTCCAGGGCCGCGACTCGACGCTGCCGGTGACCGTGGACGACATCGTGTACCACACGCGGGCGGTGCTTCGCGGCTGCAGCCGACCGCTCGTCGTCGCCGACCTGCCGTTCGCGGCCTCCGCCGTCGCCGAGGACACCGTGCACGCGGCGGTGCGGCTGATGGCCGAGGGGGGATGCCAGTCCGTGAAGATCGAGGGGGGCGCGGCAGTCGCTCCCACGGTGCGGCGACTGGTGGAGGCCGGCATCCCGGTGATGGGCCATCTCGGCTTCACGCCCCAGTCGGTGCACACCATCGGACTGCGGGTTCAGGGACGGGACCCGGAACGGGCGCGCCGGATGCTGGCCGACGCGATCGCGCTGCAGGACGCCGGCGCGTGGGGGATCGTGCTCGAACTGGTTCCGGCGGAGCTGGCGGAGGCGATCACCGGACGGCTCGGCATCCCGACCGTCGGGATCGGAGCGGGAGCCGGCTGCAGCGGCCAGGTCCAGGTGTGGCACGACCTGCTCGGCCTGTACGACGAATTCGTGCCGCGCCACGCCCGCCCCTTCCGGAGTCTCGCGGCCGAGGCGGTGGCCGCGCTCGACGAGTACGCGGCCGAGGTCGCGGACGGCTCGTTCCCGGGGCCGGAGAACGCGCCCGCGTGGGATGCCGCCGCCGTCGCGCAGGCGCTGGACGGGTCCGCGTGACCCGGAAGGCTCCGGTCGGCCGGGTCGCGCTCGTGACGGGAGCGCGCACGGGAATCGGGCGCGCGATCGCGGAGGCGTTCGCACGCGAGGGCACCCGCGTGCTCGTCGGCGGCCGGGATCCGCGCACGCTGGACCCGGCGGTCGCGGACCTCCGTGCCGGAGGCGTGGATGCTGCTCCGTTCGCGGCGGATGTGACGGACCCGGCGGCGGTGCGTGCGGCGTTCGCCGCCGCGGCCCGCGACGGCTGGGCGCCCGGCATCCTGGTGAACAACGTCGGAGTGCGCGACCGTCGCGGGGTCGCCGACCTCGACACCGACGCGTTCGGACGGCTCGTGCACGCCGACCTCGTGAGCGCGTACGACATGGTGCGCGCCTTTCTCGCCACGGCAGCCTCGGCGGGCATCGCGCCCACTGCGATCGTGACGATCTCCTCGGTCGCGGCCGTGCGCGGCCGGGCAGGGGATGTCGGCTACGCCGCCGCGAAAGCGGGTCTGGAGGGGATGACGCGCTCGCTGGCGGCGGAACTCGGCCCGGCCGGATGCCGGGTGAACGCGGTCGCGCCGGGCACGATCGTCACCGCGGCGAACGAGGATCTGCTGACCGACGCGAGGATGAACGAGGTGGTGCGCACGCGGACCGCGCTCGGTCGCTGGGGCCGCCCCGAGGAGGTGGCCGGCGCGGTCGTCTTCCTCGCCTCGGAGGCGGCCTCGTTCGTCACCGGTCAGACGCTGCTGGTGGACGGAGGGCTGTCGGCGCTGTTCTGACCGCTCACCGGCGCCGCGTCGACGACAGGGGCGTTGTCGATCAGCCGGACCTCGCCCACGCTCGCGGCCACGATCGCGAGCGCCCCCGGCACGACCCGCTCCAGCGGCTCGAAGGTGACCGGATCGACCACCGCCCAGTAGTCGGCGGTGACGCCCCCCTCTGCCAGCGTCCGGGCGGCAGCCGCCATCAGCACTCCCGCGTCCCGCTCCCCCGCCGCCGCCGCCGAGCGCGCGTCCGCGAGGGTGCGCCACAGCAGCGCGGCGCGGGCGCGGTCGGCGGGGGCCAGACGCGCGTTGCGGCTGGACATCGCCAGCCCGTCCGGTTCGCGCACCGTGGCCGCCACGCCCAGCGCGACCGGCAGGTTCAGGTCCGCGACGATCCGGCGGACGACCGCCACCTGCTGCGCATCCTTCTGCCCGAACCACGCCGCGTCCGGCTGGACGATCCCGAGGAGCTTGGCGACCACCGTCGCCACGCCGTCGAAGTGCCGGGAACCGCGCGCAGCGCCCTCCCACCGCTCGGAGACGCCGGTCACGTGCACGGTCGTGGCGTACCCGGCCGGGTACATCTCGGCGATCGCGGGAGCGAACACCACCGACGCGCCCGCCCCGGCCGCGAGGTCGGCGTCGGCGTCGAGGGCGGCGGGATAGGCGGCGAGGTCCGCCGGATCGTCGAACTGGGTCGGGTTGACGAAGATCGACACGACCACCTCGTCGCAGGTCGCCGATGCCTCCCGGATCAGCCGGAGATGCCCGTCGTGCAGCGCGCCCATCGTGGGGACCAGGCCGATGTGCCGCCCCCGGCCGCGAGCGGGGGCGAGGCGGGCGCGCAGCGCGTCGACCGTCGCGACCACGTCGATCACGGCTCGAACCGCCCGTACACCGCGACCGTGTTCGCCGCCAGCTGTGCGCACAGCTCCGCGAGGTCCATGCCGAGACGATCGGCGAGGAACCGCACCGTCACGGGCACCAGGTACGGCGCATTGGGCCGTCCCCGGTAGGGCGCGGGGGTCAGGAACGGCGCGTCGGTCTCCACGAGCAGCCGGTCGCGGGGAACCACCGCGAGCGCGTCACGAAGGTTCTGCGCGCTGGAGAACGTGACCGTCCCGGCGAAGGAGAGATAGTACCCGCGATCCGAGGCGACGCGCGCCATCGCGGCGTCGCCCGAGAAGCAGTGGAAGACGGTCCTCTCGGGCGCCCCGACGCGATCGAGCGTCTCCAGCACCTCCGCGTGCGCGTCGCGGTCGTGGATCTGGAGCGCCAGCGAGTGCTTCTTCGCCAGTGCGATGTGCGCCTCGAACGACGCGCGTTGCGCGGGGGCGCCGTCCGGGCCGCTGCGGAAGAAATCCAGACCCGTCTCGCCGATCGCCCGGACCCGCGGCTCTGTGGCGAGCGCGTCGATCTCGGCGAGGGCGAGGTCGAGGCCTCCGGCGGCATCGAGGACCGGCGCCTCGTTCGGGTGGATCGCGACGGCGGCGAGCACTGCCGGATGCGCGGCGGCGGCCCACGCCGACCATCGACTGGATTCCAGGTCGCCCCCGGCCTGGACGACCCCGGCGATCCCCACGTCGCGGGCCCGCCGGAGTTGCTCATCCAGGCCCACGGGGTCCTCGCCGTCCAGGATCTCCAGGTGGCAGTGGTTGTCGTACACCGCAACCGGCAGCGGCTCCGGAGCCGGTGGATACGTCAGGTCCCGCCTGCCGCGTTCGCGTCGCCGGACATACCCCCCGCCCGCCGCGTCGAGTCCGCTCACGCCGCGTCCACGCGGGGGAACAGCGGCGCCAGGGCGGTCACCGCGCTCTCCGCCGGCAGCACGCCCCACCGACCCGCGTCCCGCAGCGGCTGCGCGCCGATCTCGCCCACGGTCCGGTCGGCGCCCAGCGCCGACCACAGCGTGCGCGTGGACTGCGGCATGATCGGCGAGAGCAGCTCCGCCAGCGCCCTCAGACCCTCCGCCGCCGTGTAGAGCACGGTCCCGAGCCTCGAGCGCTCGGATACGTCCTTGGCCAGCGCCCACGGCTCATTGTCCGTGATGTAGCCGTTGAGCGCGTCCACGATCGTCCAGGTCGCGGCGATCGCCTCATCGATCCGGAATCGCTCCATCGCCTCATCCGCTCGGCGGGCGGCATCCGCCACGATCCCGTGGACGCGGCGTTCCGCATCCGTGTCCTCGGCCGCCGCCGGCACCGCGCCGTCGAAGTAGCGCTCGATCATGGCGATCGTGCGCGAGGCGAGATTGCCGAAGCCGTTGGCCAGTTCGGCGTGATAGCGCGCCGCCATGTCCTCCCAGGAGAACGTGCCGTCCTGGCCGAACGCGATCGCCGACAGGAAGTAGAAGCGGTAGGCGTCGGAGCCGAAAACGTCGATGATCTCCGTCGGGGCGATGCCGGTCAGCCTCGACTTCGACATCTTCTCTCCGCCGACCAGCAGCCAGCCGTGGGCGAACACCCCGCGGGGCACGGGGACGCCGGCCGCCATCAGCATGGCCGGCCAGATGACGGCGTGGAATCGGAGGATGTCCTTCCCGACGACGTGGTAGGCGGGCCACCGTCGGGCGAACATCTCGTCGTCGAGGCCATAGCCCACCGCGGTGGCGTAGTTCAGGAGCGCATCCACCCACACGTAGATGACGTGGGTCGGGTCCCACGGCACCTTGATGCCCCAGTCGAACGCGCTGCGCGAGATCGACAGGTCCTTCAGACCCGATCGGACGAACGAGATCACCTCGTTGCGGGCGGATTCAGGCCTGATGAAGTCGGGATTCTCCCTGTAGAGGGCCAGCAGCCGATCGGCGAACTCGCTGAGCTTGAAGAAGTAGTTCTTCTCCTGCAGCAGTTCCAGCGGCTTGGAATGGATCGCGCACACCTTCAGGCCTTCGAAGGGCCCGGTCCCGTCCACGATCTCGGCCTCGGGCTTGAACTCCTCGCAGCCGACGCAGTACAGGGCCTCGTACTCGCCGGGGTAGATGTAGCCGCGATCGTAGATGGCCTGCACGAACCGGCGTACCCCGTCCTCGTGACGCGGCTGGGTGGTGCGGATGAAATCGTCATTGGCGACGTCCAGTGCCCGCAGCAGCGGGTACCACGCCTCACCCACGAGCTTGTCCACCCACTCCTGCGGTGTGACCCCGTTCGCGGCGGCGGCGCGCAGCATCTTCTGGCCGTGCTCGTCCGTCCCCGTGAGCATCCAGGTGTCATCGCCCGCCTGACGGTGCCACCGGGCCAGCGCGTCCACCGCGACCGTCGTGTATCCGTGACCGATGTGGGGCACGTCGCTCGGATAGTAGATCGGCGTCGTGATGTAGAAGGAACCGCCCGGTGTCACCCGACGATTCTAGGCGGGCCGCCGCGCTCCGCCTCGCCCCCCCGGGAGTCGCTGCGCTGCGCCAGTGCCGCGCGATAGAGGTCTCGGGACGAGTGCCCGGTCGTCTCCGCGACCGCGGCGGCGGCGTTCTTCAAGCGCTCCCCGGCCTCGACCTCCTCCAGCACGGCGCGCACGGCGTCGGCGAGGTCCACGGCGGCGGGCTCCGCGCCGGCCACGACGATCACGATCTCGCCGCGCACCCCCTCGTCCGCCCACGCGACCAGCTCGACGAGGTCGCCCCGGCGCACCTCCTCGTGAACCTTGGTGAGCTCGCGGCAGACGACCGCGCGCCGGCGTGGTCCGAACGCCGCGGCCATGTCGGCGAGCGTCGCGGCGGTGCGCGCCGGAGACTCGAACATCACCATGGTGCGCGGCTCCCGGACCAGCGCGGCCAGCGCCGCCCGCCGGGGTCCCGGCCGACGGGGCAGGAATCCCTCGAACGCGAATCGGTCGGTCGGCAGGCCCGACACGGCCAGTGCCGCGATCACGGCCGATGGACCGGGCAGGACGGTCACGGGAACGCCCTGCGCGACGGCTTCGATGACGACGACGTATCCCGGATCGCTCACCGTCGGGGTGCCGGCGTCGGTGACCAGGAGGACGTCCGTCGCTGCCGCCCGGCCGACGAGTGCGGCGGCCCGGTCCTTCTCGTTGTGCTCGTGGAGGGGAACGAGCTGAGGGCGATGCGCGATGCCGAGGGCGGACATCAGGCGGATCACCGAACGGGTGTCCTCCGCGGCCACCACCTCGACAGTGGACAGCGCGTCCACGAGGCGGCGGGAGACGTCGCCGAGATTGCCGATCGGCGTCGCCGCCAGGATGATCACGGGCCCAGCATAGGCTGAGGCCGTGTCCGTGCCCGGCCCGCCCTCCCTGCGGCGCGGGCCATCGCGATACGACCGGTGGCGTGCTCGGATCGGCGCGGATCCCGCGCTGTCCCGGGCCGTCGACATCGCCGCGCCCGCTCTGGTCACCCTGCTCGCGGCGATGACGCGGTTCTGGGATCTCGGGCGCCCCCGCGCGATCGTCTTCGACGAGACCTACTACGTGAAGGACGCCTGGTCGCAGGTGAACCTGGGGTATCCGGCGAACTGGCCGGACGGGTCGGATGCCGCGTTCCTGGCCGGCGATGTCGACGGGTTCCTCAGCACCGGCAGCTTCGCGGTGCACCCGCCGCTGGGCAAGTGGCTCATAGGCGCCGGAATGTGGCTGGCGGGCCCCGACGATCCGGCCGGGTGGCGCCTGGCCGGGGCCGTGGCGGGGACGGCGCTCGTGCTCATCCTCTACCTCGTGGCCACGACGATGACGGGTTCCACAGCGGTCGCGACCGCGGCCTCGCTGCTGCTGGCGGTGGACGGCCTGGCGATCGTGATGAGCCGCGTCGCGCTGCTGGACGTGTTCCTGGCCGCGTTCGTGCTGCTCGCGTTCTGGTTCGTGCTGCTGGATCGGCGGGGTCATCCGCCCGCCGTGGCGCGGCCGCCGGACGGAGCCGCGATCGGCGGCGCGGCGGACTGGGGGCGGTTGCGGTGGAACCGGCCGTGGCTGGTGGCCGCGGGCGCTGCGGCGGGGGCGGCCGCGGCGGTGAAGTGGTCGGGCGTGTACGCGCTGGCCGCGATCGGGATCTACGTCGTGGTGATGGATGCTCTGGAACGACGACGGCGCGGCATCCGACGGTGGCCGTGGGACGCGCTGCGGCAGGGGACGGCGGCCTTCGTGCTGCTGGTCCCGGTGGCGGCCCTGACCTACCTGCTCTCGTGGACGGGCTGGCTGGTCACGGACGGCGGGTACGGCCGGCATCCGGCGGGCGACGGTCTCGCGGGTGCCCTCGGCGCGCTGTGGGAGTACCACGCCGCCATGTACCGATTCCATGTGGGACTGTCCACCCCGCACGCGTACGAGAGTCCCGCGTGGCAGTGGCCGCTGCTGATCCGGCCTACCTCGATGTACTGGCACGAGGACACCGGAACGGTGCAGGCGATCTCCAGCATCCCCAATCCGCTCATCTGGTGGGGCGGGATCGTCGCGACCGGCTACCTCGTCTACCGGTTCGTGCGCCGCCGCGACCGGGACTCCGCGTTCGTGCTCACCGGCGTGGCCGCCACCTTCCTGCCGTGGCTGCTGTATCCGGAGCGGACCACGTTCCAGTTCTACACGGTGGCGATGCTGCCCTTCCTGGCCCTGGCGGCCGCTCTGGCGCTGCGGGATCTGGCGGGCGCGCCGACGGCGGCGCCGGATCGCCGGATCGCAGGACAGCGCACCGTCCTCGTGCTGCTGACGCTCGCTCTGGTGCTCAGCGCGTTCTGGTACCCGGTGTGGACCGCTCTGCCGGTGCCCTACGACTTCTGGCGCCTTCACAACTGGCTGCCCACCTGGGTGTGAGCCCCGCGGTCGCCCGAAGGAGGGCTCGCGGGACCGTGTGATAGGAAAAGATGCGCCCGCGGGCCGGGATGCGGGCGAACGGCGCGACGAACGGGGGGCGAGATGGCCGGTCGTCTGCCTGCTGCCCCACCGGTCCTGCCCGGATTCGGCTACGTCCGCCCCCTGGGGACGGGCGGATTCGCGGACGTCTTCCTGTTCGAGCAGGACATGCCCCGGCGCCGCGTCGCGGTGAAGGTGCTGCTGCAGACGGTCGTCGACGACGGCGTGCTGCGGATGTTCAACGCGGAAGCCGACGTGATGGCGCGACTGAGCGCCCACCCCGCGATCCTCACCATCCACGAGGCGGGCGTCTCGGCGGACGGACGCCCCTACCTCGTCATGGAGTACTGCCCGGCGTCCATGGCCGAGCGGTACCGGCGGGAGTTCATCCCCGTCCCCGAGGTCCTGGCCACCGGGGTGCGCATCGCGTCGGCCTTGGAGACCGCGCACCGCGCCGGGCTGCTGCACCGCGACGTCAAGCCTTCCAACATCCTGGTGACGGCGTTCGGCGCGCCCGTGCTCAGCGACTTCGGCATCGCCGCGGCGGTGGCGGGCGGCGCGAACGACGTGATCGCGATGTCGATCCCGTGGAGTGCACCGGAGGTGATCGACGAAGCCGTCGCGGGAACGATCCCCAGTGAGGTCTGGTCGCTCGGCGCGACCGTCTACTCGCTCCTGGCCGGGCGCACCCCGTTCGAGCGGCCGCAGCGCGGCCAGAACTCCCGCGAGGAGCTGAAGCGCCGCATCCGGCGCGCCCGCTACACTCCCACCGGCCGGCCGGATGCGCCCGAGGCACTGGAAGCGGTGCTGCGCCGCTCCCTGGCCCTCGACCCGGCCGCCCGGCATCCGGATGCCGCATCCTTCGCCCGGGACCTGCAGGAGGTTCAGCGGGCACTGGGCCTGCCCGCCACCGCACTGGAGGTGGCGGTGGCGGAGTGGCCCGAGAGCGCGCCGGTCGATCTCCGCGACGACTCCCTGCGGGGGCCCGCGCGCGCCACGGTTCCCCGCGTGGCCGAGCGGGCCCCCCGTCCCGCCGTCGCCGTTCCCGTCCGCCGGGAGGATCTCGGCGACGTGCCCGAGGTCGGCTCCCGGTCCGGGCGCCGCAGCGCACGACGCGCGGCCATCATCGTGACGGTCACCGCCGTGCTCGGCGCCGCCGTCGTCGTGATCGTCCTCGTGGGCGGAGGCTGAGATGACCTCCCCGCGCGATCGATGGCGGCGATGGGCGCCGGCCGCGGCGATCACGGCGGTCGTCGCGGCCGTCGTCGGAGTCGCGGTGGTGTGGCCGGGATTCGATGCCCGCCGGACACCGCCGCAGGACGCCTCCGTCTGGGCTCTCCAGACCGGCGAGGGCCGCCGATACGCGCGAGTGAACACCGAGCTGCGCGAACTGGAGACCGTCAAGCCCGTGCAGAACCCGAGCGCGGTGCTGGAGGCCGACGGGCGGGCGCTGCTGTTCACGGACGCCGGCACGCGCGTCGCCCCGATCGATGCCGCCTCCCCGCAGGACTTCTCGGGCGCCGCGGCAGGCGTGCTCGGGCGCACGCCGTCCGGGACGGCGGACGTCGTCGCATCCGGGCCGCGGCTGCTGTACCGCACCGCATCGGGTGACGTGTTCACCGCGCTGGGCTCCGATCCCGAACGAGTGGTCGCGGTGGAACCGGCCGCGGGCGGCGACGGCGCCCGGCCCCGGCTCCATGCCGACGCGGCGACCATCACCCCCGACGGCGTCGTGTTCGCCGTCTCGGTCGCCGACCGCCGGGTCGTCCGGGCCGACGCGGACACCGGACGGGTCCTCGGCTCCGAGCCGATCGACCTCGACGAGGGCGCCGAGGTCACCGTCACCGCTGTCGGCGGCACCTGGGCGGTGCTCGACGCGGCCACGGGAACGGCATGGCTTCGCGGCGCGCCGGCTCCGGTCGCGACCGGAGCCGGCGCCGGAGCGCTCTGGCAGGCGGCCGGCCCTGCCGCCGAGACCGTCTACCTCGCCGACGGCGAAGGGCTGATCGCCGTCGGCGAGGATGGCGCGGACGCGCAGCGAGTGCTCGCCGCCGCCGGCGCGCCGGCCGCCCCGGAGTGGCTCGCCGGAACCCTGTACGCCGCCTGGCTTCCCGCGGGATCGGCCGGGGGCACGCTCTGGACGTCGACCGGGGGCACGCGACCCCTGGACTACGGCACGACCGAGCTGCGTGGGCCGCCCTCCCCACGGCTCACCGGCAACGGCGAACGCATGATCCTGAACGACACGGCGTCCGGCTGGGTGTGGACCGTGCCGGACGGGCAGCTGGTCGCCTCCTCGCAGAAGTGGAGCCTGGACGAGCCGACCGCTCGGGACCAGCGGGACGACCTGCCCGCCGAACGGGTGATCGACCCGAAGCCCCCCGTGGCCGAGGCCGACGCGTTCGGCGTTCGACCCGGGCGCCAGGCGGTGCTGCCGGTACTGCTGAATGACCACGATCCGAACGAGGACGTGCTGCGGATCGCGGCGGACTCGGTGAGCGGGCTGGACCCGGCGTTCGGGACGGTGGTCGCAGCGGGCGAGGATCAGCGGATGGTGATCACCGTCGCACCGGGGGCCTCCGGCACCGCCACGGTCGAATACCGCGTGAGCGACGGCAGCGCGCCCGACGGCCTGGTGTCGGCGCCGACGACGGTGACGATCACCGCGGTCCCCGACACGGTCAACTCCCCGCCGGTGTGGTGCGGCGTGGAGGGATGCCTGGCGGTGTGGCCGAACCCCGCCGTGCACGCCGGCAGCGTGGTGACCGTGCCCGTGCTGCGCGGCTGGGTGGATCCCGAAGGCGACCCGGTCTACGTCGCGGACGCGGCCACGGACGCGGCCGGCTCGGTGGCCGCGGACCCCCGTGGGGACGTCGTGTATCAGCATCCCGATCCCGCCGCGGCCGCATCTGCGGACGTGACCGTCCGCGTGAGCGTGGCCGACTCCCGCGGCGCGACGGCCCAGCGCGACCTGACCATCTCCGTGGGGGCCGCATCCCGCCTCACCGCCGAATCGTTCGCCGTCACCGGCGCCGCCGGCACTCCGTTGAGCGTGGCGCTGGTCGAGCACGTCTCCGGCGCTGACGGGCCGGTCACCCTCGCCTCGGCCACCGTTCTTCAGGACGCGGGCGGGGACGTCACGCCCAACCCGGCGGCGCTCGGATTCCTGTTCAGCGCCCCGGGGCCGGGTTCGTACCCGGTGCAGTACACGGTGCGGGACGCTGCAGGGGAGGCGACCGGCCTGGCGCGGATCACGGTGCTGGATCCCGCACGCGCCGCGGTCAGCGCCGCGCCCCTGACCGCGTTCGTCCGGCCCGGGCAAGACACGACCGTGGACATCGTGGACGCCTTGGACAATCCGGCGGGCCTCGTGCTGCTCGCGCAGGACGTGACCGACGAGCCTGCGCCAGGGGCGGCGCTGACCGTCGACGCGGTCGGTCAGGATCTGATCCGTCTGTCGGGCAGCACCGGCGACGGCCGACCGGGAGTGCTCGGAGTGATCCGCTACCGGGTCTCCGACGGTACGGGAAGGCCCGCAGGCACCACCGCGGTGGAAATGACGGCGATCCTGCTTCCCGCGGCGCCGGCGACCGCTCCGATCGCGGTGGACGACGCGGTCACGGTGCGCGCCGGAGCCCCTGTCGACATCCCTGTGCTCGATAACGACGTGTCACCGGCGGGAACGCTTCTCGCGCTCGACCCGTCCCGCGTGGTCAACGAGAGCGAGGCGGGTCTCGCGTTCGCCACTCCCGCGATGCTGCGCTACCTCGCCCCCGCCGATCCGGGCACGTACTCCATCGGGTACACGGTGTACCGCATGGGCAATCCGGCGCTCTCAGCGAGCGCCCGCGTGTTCGTCACCGTCACCTCCGGCGACACGAACGCTGCGCCTGCGCCCGGCGAGATGGTGGGCCGGGTCCTGGCCGGGTCCAGCGTCGCCGTGGCGCTGGACTCCTACGCGGCGGACCCCGACGGGGACCCGGTGACGCTGGACCGGGTGCTGACGCAACCTTCGCTCGGATCGGCCGCTCTGGCAGCCGATCGCTCGGCCGTCGTGTACACGAGCACGCCGGGAACGTCCGGGCAGGACTCCTTCACCGTCCGCGTACGGGACGCCGCGGGCGCCTCGTCGACGGCGACGGTGCGGGTGGGCGTGCTCGACGCGAGCGCGCCGTCCGCGCCGGTGACCTTCAGCGACTACGTGCAGGTCCAGGTCGGGGGGGCCGGAGTCGTGGTCCGGCCCGCAGCGAACGACCGCGACCCCGCCGGCGGCGATCTGGAACTCGTCGAAGCGCACCCCAACGCACTGGCCGGCTCCGCCGAGTACGTCGATCTTGACGAACGGCTCACCGCGGTGGATGCGGATGAGGGCGTGGTGCGGATCGCGGCAGGGTCCACGGCGGGCACCGCGTCGTTCGTCTACACGGTCCGAACACGCGCCGGGGACACCGCGCAGGGACTGATCGTCGTCGCCGCCGTGAGGGACCCCGTGCCCGACTACCCGGTGGTGCGCGACACGGTGCTGACCGCCCAGACGCGGGAACGGTTCCGGAACGGGGTCGACGTGCTCGGCGACGCGGTCACCTGGACCGGCGGGGATCCGGCATCCCTGCAGGTGTCGCTGTGGAGCGCGCCCCCCGGCGTCGAGATGGTCGACGGCCGGATCCGGGGGCCGCTCCCCGACGCGGACGCGCTGATCGCCTTCCAAGTCACCGGAACGGCGTTCTCCGGGGCTCCGGTGATCACCTACGGCTTCCTCCGCGTGCCAGGATCCGGCGATCCTGTTCTGGCCCTGCGCAGCTCGTTCCCCGCGATCACGGTCGACGAGGACGGCGCGACCGATGTCGACCTGTCGGCGATCATCGCGACACCGGCGGGGTCGCGGCTGCTGGTGGACCCCGATCAGGTGCGCACGGGCGGAGCCCGGCCGGCCGCGACGTGCGAGGCCGCATCGGGAACCACCGTGACGTACTCGGCCGGGCACGGACCGCCGTGGAACGACACGTGCGTGGTCGCGGTGCGCCTGGCGACGCAGGATCACGACACGGTGCTCGCGGTGCCCGTTCGGGTGATCCCCATCGATCCGCGGCCCGAGCTGCACGGAGCCGCGGTCGCGCTCGGCCCCGGCCAGACGACCACCTACGATCTCGCGCAGATGACCACCTGGGAGCGCCACGACGACCGCGGATCCCTGCGACCGGCGGCGGCGTACGGCGGCGACCAGTTCGAGGTGGTGCAGAACGGCACCCTGCTGACGATCACGGCGAAGGACGCGAGCAGACCCGGACGACGCGACGGAGTCGTCATCACCCTGCCGGATCACCCCGACACGGCCGCCGCGACTCTCACCCTCACGGTGGGCCCGGCTCCGTCGGCGCTGCCCAAAGGCGGGACCGCGAGCCGTCAGTGCTCCCAGGCCGATGGCGTGACGTCCTGTGCGATCCCCGTCGTGGGGACTCCCGGCGAGGTGAATCCGCTGCCCCGCACGCCGCTCGAGCTCGTATCGGTGACGGGGCCGGCGAACTGTCCCGGGGTGAGCTTCAGCCGCGCCGATGACAGCACCGTGCTCGCGACGTGGAGCGCACAGGCGCCGGGCGCGGCCGCGTGCACCGGGTCCTTCTCGGTGCGGGACGCGCAGCAGCGCGAATCGGCCGGCGATCGCGACGGCCAGGTGATCCTCGACCTGCGCGGACTGCCCGCCGACCCCGCGCGCGTCAATTGGATCGCGTACGCCGGGGAGTCCGTGAGTCTCCAGGTCGTCTCGGACGGATCCTCCTACCCCGCCGTCACCGGGTACCGCGTGGCCGGCGGAGGGCAGGAGGTGATCTGCCCGGCCACCGGCCTGTGCCCCCCTGTCCCCGCCGAGAACGGCGAGCACGTGCGGTACCAGGCCTGGGCGCTCAACGATGTCGGCTCGTCACGGGTCGGCGCGACCGTGGAGGCATGGGCCTATCGCGCCCCGCGGGCGCCGACCTCCGTGACCGCAGCGCCGGTCCCCGCCGGCGCGGACGGCGGGCGCGCCGACATCCGGATCGGCGGGATCGACCCGTCGACCGGCTACCTCACGGTGACCAGTCCCCACGGCGGGTCGGAGCGGGTCGCGACCGGCGGCCGCGACCCCGTGGTCGTAGCGGACTTCCCCGTCGGCGCGAACGTCCCGACCACGCTCACCGTCACGCCGCAGACGCGCTTCGACGTGCCGCCCGCCTCCGTGGCCGCGGGTTCGGCGGCCGGTTCCACCGCCACCGTCGAGGCCTACGGGATCGGGGCGCCGATCCTCGATCTGACACTCACGCGCTCCACGGATGGATCGCCCGGAAGCGTCCACGCCGAACTGGTGGTCACCGCGAACGGTCACCACGCCGACCTCGCAGTCGACATCGTGACCTCCGGTACGTGCCGGCCCCGGCCGACCGGGACCATGGACTACGGAACCTTCCCGGCGACGTTCGATCGGCTCCCCCTGTGGGAGCCGGTGACGGTGACCGCCTGTGCGCGGTACACGGCCGACGGGCAGGTCTTCGGATCGTCCACCGCCTCGGCCTCAGCCATCCCCGTCGGCCCGATCGCACCCCCGACGGGGAGTGCCACCTACAGCATCGGCTCCGCACCGGCATCCTCCGACGGCGGCCTGCTCCTGTCCTGGACCGGCGTCACCGAACCGAACCTGCGCAGTTCCGAGCCCTTCACCGTGACCTACTCCGCGGGCGCCGCGCAGACGACCCGGTTCGCCGATCTGTTCGCGACGGGAAGCGACCCCGGCGCGATCCAGGCGCGGTCGTGTCATCCCGACTTCGGATGCTCCGATCCGGTAGCGGTCACACCCGCCGACGGCTCCGCGGCGTACACCGCCCGGGTCCGCTTCCCGGCATCCTGCACCGCGGATGGCCCCGCCCCCGAGGCGGACCCGGCGCCGCGCAACGACGAACTCGTCATCGACCGCACTCGCAGCACGGATGCCGCAGGCACCGTGTCCTACGCATTCGCGATCGCGTTCACGGGGAGACTGACGGGGCTGACCCCGCCGACCGCACCGTCCGTGGTGGTCTGCACGCCGCCCGCACCGGCGGGAGGATGATCCGATGCGCCCCGGGAGGACCTCGATGACCGACACCGCCGAGCAGATCGCCTGGTTCCGGGACACCTTCGCGGCGCTGGTGGACAACGTGGAGGGCGTCATCCTGGGCAAGCGCCACGTGATCGAGCTGGCGTTCACGGCCATGATCTCCGAAGGACACCTGCTGCTGGAGGACGTCCCGGGCACCGGCAAGACCACTCTGGCGCGCGCACTGGGACAGTCCATCGACGGGACGAGCACCCGCATCCAGTTCACGCCGGACCTGCTTCCCGGGGACGTCACCGGCGTGACCGTCTTCGATCAGCGTCACGGCCGGTTCGAGTTCCACGCGGGACCGGTATTCGCCAACGTGGTGCTGGCCGACGAGATCAACCGGGCGAGCCCCAAGACGCAGGCGGCGCTGCTGGAGGTCATGGAGGAGGGGCAGGTCACGGTGGACGGCGTGAGCCGCCCCGTCGGCGACCCGTTCCTCGTGGTGGCCACCCAGAACCCGGTCGAACAGGCCGGCACCTACCGGCTCCCGGAGGCTCAGCTCGACCGCTTCCTGATGAAGACCGCGCTCGGGTACCCGGATCACGCGGCGACGATGCGGATCCTGTCCGGGGCGGCGTCGCGTCGACGGGAGGTTCCTGCGATCGTGTCGGCCGACGCGGTACTCGCGCTGATCCGGATCGCGCAGGGCGTGCACGTCGACCCTCTGATCCAGGACTACGTCGCGCGTCTGGTCGACGCGACGCGCCGTGCGACCCAGGTGCGTCTCGGGGTGAGCGTGCGCGGCGCGCTCGCGCTGGCGCGCGCGGCCGGGACCTGGGCGGCGTCGCGGGGACGGGACTACGTGACGCCCGACGACGTCAAGGGACTCGCCGAGCCGGTGCTCGCCCACCGTCTGATCCTGGACCCCGAAGCCGAGTTCGACGGCGTCACGGCCCAGGCCGTCATCGGGCAGGTGCTGCTGGAGACGTCGCCACCGCGATCGCGGGACGAGTGAGCATGGCGACGACGACCGGCGGGACGGGCGGAGCCGCACGTGATCCGGTCACCGCGAGCACCGGCTCCCGCACGCGCTACGGCCGTTCGCGGCGGGTCGCCGCGGCGGTCGTCGGGACGGACCGCGCCCTGCGCAGCGCCACGGCGGCGTGGCGGAGGACGACCGCCCGCTTCGCGCGCACGATCACGCCCGCCGGACGGCTGGCGGCGGCGGTCGCGGTCGTGGGGCTGTCGGCCGGCCTGTCCCTGGGTCTCGTGGAGTTCGCCGCCGCCGGGACGGTGGCGCTGGCCCTGCTGGCCGCGGCGGCGCCGTTCCTGCTCGGGGTGCGGGACTACGAGGCGAGCCTGGATGTGGATCGGGACCGCGTGGTCGCCGGCGGGGAGCTCGTGTGCCGTGTCGACGTCCGCAATCCGCGGCGCACCGTCGCCCTGCCGAGCCTGATCGAGCTCCCCGTCGGCGAGGCGGTGGTCACGGTCCCGGTGCCGCTCCTGCGGGGCCGGACCGCGTCGGCGCAGTCCCTCACGATTCCCGGGCTGCGGCGCGGCATCCTCCGCGTCGGACCCGTGACGGCGGTGCGTTCGGACCCCCTGGGCCTGATGCGGGCGGAACGGCGGTGGCATCATCCGCGCACGGTGTTCGTCCACCCCGCGACCGTGGCGCTGCCAGCCACCTCCACCGGGTTCGTGAAGGACCTCGAGGGGACGCCCTCGAGTGTCCTGGCCGACGCGGACCTGTCGTTCCACGCCATCCGGGACTACGCGCCCGGTGACCCGCCCCGGCAGGTGCACTGGAAGTCCACGGCGAAGACGGGGGCGCTGATGGTCCGCCAGTACGAGCAGACGCGGCGGTCCCGGATGCTGGTCGTCGCTGCGACCGCGGCCGGCGACACCGCGTCGGAGGAGGAGTTCGAACTGGTGGTCGCGGTGGGCGCGTCGCTCGGGCTGCGCGGCATCCGCGACGGACGCGACATCGACGTCGTCGTCGGCGGCGAACTGCCGGACCTCGCCCGGCGCACCACCCGCACCATTCGGCCGCTCCCCACCCGCTCCCCGCGTGCGCTGCTCGACGAGGCGGCGGGCCTGCGGCGCAGCGACGCGGTCAACGGCATCGGCGAGGTCGCCGCCCTCGCCGCCGACGCGTACCCCGACGTCTCGGTCGCGTTCCTGGTGTGCGGCTCCCCGGTGCCGCCACGGACACTGCGCACCACCGCTCTGCGCTTCCCGCCCGAGGTGGGTGTGGCGGCCGTGATCTGCGACCCCGTCGCACCGCCCCGGATGCGGCCGCTGGCCGGGATGCCCGTCCTCTCGGTGGGCGTTCTCGCCGATCTGGCTCACCTGCTGGCGCGGGGAGCCCGATCGTGAGCGCGGACCGGCGACGAGCGCGCGCCGAGGCCGTCGGGAACGCGGCGGCCGTGGCGCTGATGGCCGCGGTGGGAGCGGCGTGCGCGTGGCCGATCTACCAGGACGGGTGGCTGCTGATCACCGCCGGCGCCGCAGTGGTCGCGGCGACCGGAGTGCTGGCCGCCGCGACCCGGTGGCGATGGTCCGGGCCTCGTACAACCGCCGTCGTAGCGGGGGCCTACCTGCTGCTGGGGATACCGCTGGCGGCCCCCGGATCGGCTCTCGATCCGGGGCGGTGGCCGCAGGCGCTGCTCGGAGTGGCGGCGGCCCCGGTCACGGGGTGGAAGGACCTGCTCACCCTGGACCTGCCGCTGGGAACGTATCGGACCACGCTCGCGCCCGCTCTGCTGATCTTCCTCCTGGTTCCCGCCGCCGCCCTCTGGCTGGCGTGGCGATCGCCCCGGCACGCGTCGTGGGCGCCGGCCGCGGCGCTCATGATGCCCGTGTTCGGGATCCTGTTCGGCTCGAGCGCGCTGCGCATGACGATCGCGCCTGCTCCGCCGGGCGGGGCGGAGGCCCTGATTGCGGTCGGTGCGGTCGGGATCGCACTGGCGTGGCAGCGGTGGCTCGGACGCGCGCCGGCATCCGCCGTCGCGACCGCGGCGCGGGGGCGAGGCGGCGCGATGCGCGCGAGCGCGGCGGTCGCGATGGTCCTCGTGGCAGCCGTGGTCGGGACGACCGTCGCCCCCGCGGCGGTCGCCGGCAGCCCCCGGCACGTGCTGCGCACCGGCGTCGACCCGACCGTCGCCGTCGTCGGGGCGCTGAGCCCGCTCACCACATACCGGAGCTACTTCGAGGGCGCCCCGTACGACACCGTGCAGTTCCGGGTGGCGACCGCGGCCGGCGCGGACCGGGTGCGCGTCGCGACGCTGGACGCCTACGACGGCGTGACCGCGCGGACGTCGGGGGTCGGCGGCGCGCCGCTCTTCCAGCGGGTTCCCGCCGCCCTGATCCCCGCGTCTGGGACGGACGTGGTGGCCGAGGTCGAGATCGACGGCTATCGGGGATTGTGGGTCCCGTCCGTCGGCGCACTGCGGTCGATCGCCTTCACGGGGTCCGATCGCACGGGACTCACCGACGGGTTCTACTACAGTCCGCCGTTGATGGCCGGCATCGAGGTGGCCGGGACGGGCCTGACCGACGGCGCCTCCTATCGGATCTCGGCGACCCTGCCGGATGCGCCGGATGCGGCGGAACTCGTCCCCTCCCGTCCGGGCCCGGGACTGGATCCCGCGACGGTTCCCCCGGAGGTCCGCGAGTGGATCGCAGCCCAGCAGGCCGGCACGGGCTCCGCGGGCCTGCGGGTGATGCTGGAGCGACTGCGCGCCCGCGGGTTCCTCAGCCACTCGTCGATGGCGGAGACCTCCGGGCTCGCGCACCCGTGGGTGGCCGACTCTCCCGCCCGCACGTTCGCTCCCAGTCGGCCCGGGCATTCGAGCGACCGCATCGCCGACCTGTTCCGGGCCCTGCTGGATCGGGAAGGGGAGGTCGCTTCTCGCGACGACGCATCCCTCGTCGCGGCCGTCGGCGACGACGAGCAGTTCGCCGTCGCCGCGATGATGATCGCCGACCAGCTCGGGTTCATCTCCCGGATCGTCGTCGGAGCGCGGCTCACGGGATCGCCCTCCGACCCCGTCCCGCCGTGCGAGGCGGGGGTGTGCCGCGGACGGAACATGTCGGCGTGGCTGGAGGTCCAGGACGCCTCCGGCGCATGGGTTCCGATGGATGTGACGCCGCAGAACACCGTCCCTCCGCGGCCCGACCTGGTGGAGCGCCGCGACCCGCGCAACGTCACCGAGGTGGATCCGCTGCGCGCACCGGTGGTCTCCCCCCCGGAGGCTCATCCTGTCGGCGGCGCGCCGCCGGACGCGCCGCCGGCGGAGGACGCGGATCTGTCGGCCCTGTGGTTCGGACTGCGCCTGACCGGGATCGTGCTGCTCGCCCTGATCGTGGTCCTGGCCCCGCCGATCGCCCTCATGCTGATCAAGGCGGTGCGAAGGAGAGCCCGGCGGCGCGCCCGTCCCGCGGCCTCCCGCATCGCCGGCGGATGGGAGGAATACGTGGATGCCGCCGTCGACCACGGCGCGACCGGCGCGCGCGCACTGACCCGCACCGAACTGGCCGTCGCGCACGATCCCGACGGACGCACGGGCGCCGGGACGCTCGCGGCGCTCGCGGATCGCGCGGTGTTCGGTGCGCACGTCGCGACTTCCGAGGAGGCGGACGCCTTCTGGGCCCTGGTCGACGCCGAACGGTCGGCCTGGGACGCGCGGACGGGCCGTTGGGACCGGATCCGCGCACGATTGTCGCTGCGCTCGCTGCGCCGCGTCGCCCGAGGAGACCGGACGACGCGCGGAGAACCGTCGTGAGCACGGACGGTCCCGACGACGACACCATCCGGTCCGCGCGCCGCCGTCCCGACGACGACACCATCCGGTCCGCACCGCGCGCGGTGCGGCGAGCCGCCGATGCATCCGCGCGCCCCGTCGACACGGGCCGCCGTGCCCGGGTTCCGGACGCGGACGCGGTGACGACCTACCCGGTCCGTCCGGTCCCGGAACGAGCCGAGAAGGTCCCCGCCGTCCCGCCGCCCGCACCGACACCCGGCCGCGCCCGCGGCCGCGGACGGGCGCGGCGCCCCACCGCCCCCGTCGCCGTGGTCGGCATCCTGACCGCGACCGCCGTGATCGTGTCGGGCGCGGTCGCCGCGCTGATCGTCCTGACCGCCGGCTGAGCGCCGGCGACCCGGTGCCGTCCGGGTCGCGATACGATGGCCGGTCGTGCCCGGACCCGAAGCCGTCCTCGTGTATCCGCCCGAGTTGCCCATCAGCGGCATCCGAGAGCAGATCGCGCGGACCCTCGCCGACCATCAGGTGGTCGTCGTCGCCGGCGCCACCGGGTCGGGAAAGACCACGCAGCTGCCGAAGATCTGCCTCGAGAGCGGGC
>CAVOZX010000050.1:0-14666 GCA_963701365.1 uncultured Actinomycetota bacterium
GCGGCACGATTGGGCGAACGGTCGACCGATCTGTCGCTGACTGGACCATCGTTGCGACGCCGAAGCCGCCGGCGGGGGCGCCCAACGTGCTCGTGATCCTGATCGATGATGCCGGATTCGGCAACCCGAGCACGTTCGGCGGTCCGATCGCCACTCCCAACATGACCCGCGTGCAGCAGATGGGCTTGACCTACAACCGCTTCCACGTCACGGCCGTGTGTTCGCCAACGAGATCGGCGCTGCTCACCGGACGCAACCAGCATCGCGTCGGGTTCGGGTCGATCGCCGAGTACCCCGGCCCATTCCCCGGGTACAGCGCGTCGGTGCCGAGGAGTTGCGCACCGTTCGTACGTGTGCTCAGTGAGAACGGGTACGTCACCGGCGGGTTCGGAAAGTGGCACCTTACGCCCGACAATCTGCAGGGCGCCGCGGGCCCGTTCAATCGCTGGCCCAGCGGATGGGGATTCGATCACTGGTGGGGCTTCCTGAGCGGCGCCGCCGGCCAGTACGACCCGATCATCACGCAGGACAACTCCACACTCGGGGTCCCCGAAGGCCTCAACGGGGCTCCGTACTACCTCCCGGATGACATCACCGACAAGGCGGTCGAGTGGCTGCACGCCGTGAGCGCCCAGGACGCCGACAAGCCGTGGTTCATGTACTACTCCACGGGCTGCTCCCACGCACCCCACCAGGTCGATTCGTCCTGGGCGGACAAGTACAAGGGGAAGTTCGACGACGGGTGGGATGAGTACCGGAAGGCGGTCTTCGCCCGCCAGACGCAGCTCGGTGTCGTGCCGCAGGACGCGGAACTCACCGAGCGGCCCGACCTGTTCCCGGCCTGGGACAGCCTCTCTGAGGCGGAAAAGCTGCTGTATGCGCGCCAGATGGAGGTGTTCGCGGGCTACTCCGAGAACGCTGACTGGAACGTCGGACGGCTGCTCGACTGCATAGAAGAGATGGGCGACCTCGACAACACCCTGATCTTCTACATCTGGGGCGATAACGGCGCGAGCATGGAGGGGACGATCACGGGATCGTTCAACGAGATGACGTTCCTGAACGGCATCCCTCTCACCCCCGAGCAGCAGCTTCAGCTGATCGACCAGCGCGGTGGGATCGACGCGCTCGGCGGGAGCGAGACTGCACCGCACTACGCCGCGGCCTGGGCGTGGGCCGGCAACACGCCGTTCAAGTGGGGCAAGCAGACCGGTAGCCACCTCGGTGGCACCCGCGATCCCATGGTCGTCGCGTGGCCCGACCGCATCCCCGGCGGCGGCGAGTTGCGGTCGCAGTTCACGCATTGCATCGACATCGGGCCGACGATCCTCGAGGCCGCGGGCATTCCCGAGGCGAAGCGCGTCGACGGCATCGAGCAGGAGCCCATGGACGGCACCAGCTTCTTCCATACGTTCGACGATGCCGATGCGCAGGAGCGCCACACGGTGCAGTACTTCGAGTCGTTCGGCAGCCGCGCGATCTACAAGGACGGCTGGTGGGCGTGCGCACGCCTGGACCGGGTGCCATGGGACTTCACCCCGCCGACGATCGCGAAGCTCGCTCCTGGCATCTACGATCCGGAACAGGACGTGTGGGAACTCTACTTCCTGCCCGATGACTTCACGCAAGCGCACGATCTCGCGGCCGAGCAGCCCGCCAAGCTCGCCGAGTTGAAGGAGTTGTTCTGGCAGGAGGCGGAACGCAACCGGGTGCTGCCGCTGCTCGGCGGGCTCGCAATATTCTTCGGGATCATGCCGCCGATGCCGACGACCACACGCTTCACGTTCTACGGCGACGTGCAGAACGTGCAGCGCGGCATGATCCCGCGCATCTACGGTCGTTCCTACGCGATCGAGGCGGACCTCGTCCTGCCGTCGAGCGGAGCGGAAGGGGTCATCGTCGCGAACGCCGACGAGATCGGCGGGTTCGCGCTGTGGGTCGACAGCAGTGGCCGCCTGCATCACACGTATTCCATGCTGGGGGTCGAGCAGTACCACCAGGTATCCAGCGACCCCATCCCAACCGGGGCAATCTCGGTGCGCATGCAGTTCGACGCCGACGAGAACCGGCCCGGTGCCGGCGGGACGGCAACGCTCTACGCCGACGGCGCGAGAGTCGGCGAGGGTCGCATCGACCGCACCGTGCCGATCGCCTTCTCGAGCTACTCCGGCATGGACATCGGGCGCGACAACGGCCTCGTCGTCGACCGCTCCTATCAGGACAAGGCGCCATACCGGTTCACCGGTGAGGTTCGCAAGGTTGTTTTCGACCTCGCCCCCGTCCCGCACTCGGCGGCGAAGGAGCTCCACCAAACCGCGAGCCGTACCGCTGTGGGGACGGGAGCGGCAGGGTAAGCGCACGATGCGTACCGGGGCATCGTTCGGGCGCCATCAACAATCGATCTGCTGACCCATCCGTTCGGCGAGGTCCGGATGGAACACGATCCGCGACATCGCGTTCAAGGGGCCTCGGTAGGCTGGACGGATGCTGCTCTCGGACGGCGACATCCGGCGGGAACTCGCTGCCGGGCGCGTCCGGCTCGACCCCGCCGACCCCGACATGGTGCAGCCCTCCAGCGTCGATGTGCGGCTGGACCGGTATTTCCGGTTGTTCGACAACCACAAGTATCCGTTCATCGACCCGGCGGCCGATCAGCCCGAGCTCACCCGGCTAATCGAGGTGGATCCGGCGGGGCCGTTCGTCCTGCATCCGGGAGAGTTCGTGCTCGGCTCCACGTTCGAGCGGGTCGGCCTGCCCGACGACATCGCCGCCCGGCTCGAGGGGAAGTCGTCGCTGGGCCGGCTGGGACTCTTGACGCACTCGACAGCGGGGTTCATCGACCCCGGATTCACCGGGCATGTGACTCTGGAGCTCTCGAACGTCGCGACACTCCCCATCAAACTGTGGCCCGGCATGAAGATCGGGCAGTTGTGCTTCTTCCGCCTCAGTTCACCCGCCCAGCATCCGTACGGGTCTGGGAACTACGGGAACCGTTACCAGGGCCAGCGGGGACCGACGGCCTCACGCTCCCACCTGAACTTCCACGTGGTCGATGTGGGCGCCAGCAGGGAGGGCGCCGCAGGGGCGTGAGGCCTCAGCCGTCTGCGGACGACGGCTCCGGACCCGCCGAGCCCGAGCCCAGCGCCTCCCACGCCGGCTCCGGGGGCGCGTAGGGGCTGAGGCGTACGACATCGCCCACCACGATCACCGCGGGCGGGCGCACCCGGCGGAGCGCGGCCTGTCCCGCGATGGAGGCGAGAGTGCCGATCGTCACCCGCTGGCGCGGCCCGTAGCCGTCCTCGATGATCGCGACGGGGCATCCTGGACCGCGGGGGCCCGCCGCCAACACGGCGGCGGAGTGGGCGAGCGTCCCCACTCCCATGAGCAGCACGACGGTGTGATCCCGGTTGCCGGGGACCTCGGCGATCTGCTCGTGCCCGGTGAGGACGCTGACACCGGTCGCCACGCCGCGATGGGTCACGGGAATGCCGGCGAGCGCGGGCACCGCCATCGCGCTCGTGATGCCGGGGATGACGCGGACGTCGAGACCCGCGTTCCGGCAGTGCTCGAGCTCCTCGCCGCCGCGGCCGAACAGGTACGGGTCGCCGCCCTTCAGTCGGACCACGGTGCACCCGAAGCGGGCATGGTGCACCAGGAGCTCGTTGATCTCCTGCTGCGGCACGGGGTGGCGGCCCGGGAGCTTCCCCACGTCGATCACCTTGCAGGCCGGCGCCGCGCCGAGGTCGGCGAGAGCCGCGAGCACCGGGCCCGCCCCGAGCCGGTCCGCGACGACCACGTCCGCCGAACGGAGCGCGCGAACCGCCGCGACGGTCAGCAGGTCCGGGTCGCCCGGCCCCGCCCCGACCAGCCACACCGTCCCGGGCGCGGCGCTCACGAGGCCGCCTCCGCCCCGGTCAGGCCCCGGCGCCGCAGCATCCGCCGCTCCAGCGGGCCGAACAGCATCAGTTCGATGAGCACCCCGACGCCGAGGATCAGCAGGATGGTCGCGAGCACGCCCGCGAGGTCGGCGAGCTCCCGCGACTGCTGCAGCATCGACCCGAGACCGAACCCGATCGTTCCGCCGACGGCGATGATCTCGGCCGCCATCAGCGATCGCCACGAGAACGCCCACCCCTGCCGGAGTCCGGCGACGTAGCCGGGCAGGGCGGCAGGCAGCACCACCGACGTCGCCAGCCGCGGCCCGGACGCTCCCAGCACCGCGCCGACGCGCCGCAGTTGCGGGGGCACCTGATCCACCCCGGAGATCATCCCGTTCACGATGGACGGGATCGCGCCCATCAGAATGACGAAGTACACGGTGGCGTCGCTCAGCCCGAACCAGATGATCGCCGCCGGCACCCACGCAACCGAGGGCAGCACCTGCAGGCCCGAGACGATCGGTCCCACCGCACGGCGCAGCGGCCGCACCTCGGCCAGCAACAGTCCGATCGGCGTGCCGACCGCGACCGCGATCGCGAAACCCGTCGCGCCCCGCCCGAGGCTGGTGACGACCGCTTCCTGCATCCGTCCGCTCTGCCACGCGGAGCCGAGCGCGCCGGCCACATCCATCGGTCCGGGAACGATATCGGGCCGGGGCTGGGCGAGGATCACGTACGCCTGCCACACCGCGACCGCCACCGCCACGAACACCAGCGGCGGACCTGCGACGGCGAGGATCCGGCGGGCGCCCGCACGGTCTGGAGCGACCGGCGCGGTGCCCGGGGCGACCGCCGGATCGCGCACGGGGGTCGCGAGAACGGGCTCATGCGGCACGCGCGCCCACCTCCTCCCGCAGTCGCGCGGTGATCTCCGCGGCCAGTTCCGCCGGCGTCCCCGGGCGCTCGCGGGGTCGCCACTCCGCGACGACCCGGCCCGGACGGCTGGAGAGCAGGACGATGCGCTGTCCGAGCCGAGCGGCCTCGGCGACGTCGTGCGTGACGAACACGATCGTGCGGCCGGTCGCGCGCCACACGGCCAGGAGTTCGTCGTGCATCCGGTCCCGCGTGATCGCGTCCAGCGCCGCGAACGGTTCGTCCATGAGCAGCAGCGGGCGGTCCTGGGCGAGCGCCCGGGCGAGCGCCACCCGGTGCCGCATCCCGCCCGAGAGCTCATGCGGTCGACGGTGTGCCTCGTGGGGCAGGTTCACCGTGCGCAGCAGCGTCAGCGCCTGGGCGCGTCGCTCCCGCCGCGGCACTCCCCGCAGCCGCAGCGCGAGCTCGACGTTGCCCCCCGCGGTGAGCCACGGCATCAGCGCAGCATCCTGGAACATCAGAGCCGCGCCCGCGGGAGGCGCTTCGACCGCGCCCGCGTCGGGGCGGTCGAGGCCGGCGATGAGGTTCAGCAGGGTGGACTTGCCGCATCCGGACCCGCCCACCAGGCACACGAACTCGCCCGCCTCCACGTCCAGGTGCACGTCGTCCAGGACGAGCGGGCCCCGCGCGAACCGGCGGGACACGCCGTCGACGCGCAGCAGGGGGGCCCCGGCGCCGCTCATGACCCGTCCTCTCCGAACCCCGCCGCGGAGACAGCGGGCAGTCCGTCGGCGGCCCGGCGAGCGTTGAGGATCCGCAGGTCGAAGAGCCCCGCGATCTCCCCGGGGCGCTGCGTGCCGGCGGCCACGCCGTCCCCCACCAGCCGCTCGAACGCGCCGGCGACGGGGTCCGCGCCGAATCCCACGTGCTGGAACGACCGGGCCATCACCGCGTCGTCCAGGCGGGTGCCGGTGATCGCCGCGATCGCGTCCGCGGTGGCGGCCGGCGCCTCCGCCGGATGGTCGGCGATCCAGCGCACCGCCGCGACGTGTCCGTCGACGAGGGCGGAAGCGGCGTCCGGATGCCGGTCGAGCAGGTCGGCGCGAACGAGCAGCACCGTCGTCGGGAACACCCCGTCCGGCCACAGCGATGCCTCGTCGACCAGCACGTGGGCGCCGCCTTCGACCACGAGCCGGGATACCCACGGCTCCGGGAGCCAGGCCCCGTCGATGCGTCCCTGCTGGAAGAGCGCCAGGGCCTGCGCATTGTCCATCGGCGTCACCGCCACGTCGCCGCCTCCGCGCAGGTCGGCGCTCAGGCCCTGGTCGCGCAGCCACGTGCGCAGCGCCACATCCTGCGTGTTGCCCAGCTGCGGCGTCGCCAGCGTCGCACCGAGCAGGTCGGCGGCGTCCTCGATGCCCGCGCGCACCACCAGCGCCGCCCCGCCGACGGCCGCCCCCGCCACGATCCTGGCCGAGCGCCCCCCGGAGTGAACGAACGTGGTGATCGCAGGGCTCGGCCCGACGTAGGCGGCGTCGATCGCGCCCGCCGACAACGCCTCGATCGCCGCGGGGCCCGCGCCGAACACCTGGGCGCTCAGCCGCACCGGTCCGAGCGCCTCCTCGAAGAGGCCTTCGGAGACTCCGATCAGCGCGGGCGCGTGGGTGACCGTCGCGAAGTACCCCAGCCGCACCTCCGTCACGGGCGCGTCTGCGGGGGCGCCGGCGCACCCGGAGACGCCGCCGGCGGCCACCGCGATCGCGACGACCGCCGCGGCCCGGCGCAGCGCCCGTGCGATCACGACGCATCCTCGTTTCCGGCGCCGGGCGAGCGCACGATCCCTCCCGACAGCGTCGCGCCGTCGTCCGGGTCGATCAGGAGGAACGATCCGGCGGCGCGCTCCTGCGCGTAGGGCAGGACCGGGAGCGCCGCCCCCAGGCGCACCGTGATCCGGCCGATGTCGTTGACCGCGAGCCGGTCGGCGGGAACATCCTCGAGCAGTCCCAGGTCGTAGCGGGAGCGCACCCGCGTCACGATCGCCTTGACGATCGTGGTGCCGTGCTTGAGGAGCACCCGCTCGCCGGTGCGGAGCTCTCGCTGATCCAGGTGGAAGACGTCCGCGTCGATCGATTCGGATGCCGCCGGAAGCGCGCCCGGCTCGGTGAGCAGGGCTCCGCGGGCGACGTCGAGCGGGTCCGCCAACTCCACCGCCACGGACTGGGGTGCGACGGCCTCCTCGGAGGCGACGCCCGCCACCGTGATTCCCGTCACGATCGTGCGAGCGCCGCCCGGAAAGACCTCCACCGGGTCGCCCACCCGCACCGAGCCGCTCGCGATGCGCCCGGCCGCCGCCCGGTAGTCCCGCACGCGCTGCGCCGCATCCGGGTCCGCCTCCGCTCCCGGACCGAGCGCGCCCTGAGGGCGGAGCACGAGTTGCACGGGCAGGCGGAACGGTCCGTCGCCGCCTTGCGCGGGTGGCAGGCTCTCCAGGAGCGGCAGCAGGGCCGGTCCCGGGTACCAGGGTGTCAGCGGCGAGACGCTGGTCACGTTGTCGCCGCGCAGGGCCGAGACGGGGATGACGTGCACCTCTTCGATGCCCAATCGCGCCGCGGTGGTGCGGACCTCGTCCGCGATCGAGGCGACCACGCGCTGCGGATCCTCGAGGAGGTCGATCTTGTTGACTGCGACCACCACGTGCGCCACGCGCAGCAGCGCGACCACCGCGAGGTGCCGGAGGGTCTGCTCCACCACGCCGTGGCGCGCGTCCACCAGCACCACCACGGCGTCGGCCGTGGCGGCGCCGGTGACCATGTTTCGTGTGTACTGCACATGCCCGGGGCAGTCGGCGAGGATGAAGGAGCGGGCGGGCGTCGCGAAGTACCGGTAGGCGACATCGATGGTGATCCCCTGCTCCCGTTCGGCCCGCAGCCCGTCGGTCAGCAGCGCGAAGTCGATCTCACCGTCGGCGAAGCCGCGTTGGGCCGACAGTCGCGTGATCTGGTCGAGCTGGTCCGCCAGGATCGCCTTCGCGTCGTGCAGCATCCGGCCCACGAGAGTGGACTTGCCGTCGTCGACCGATCCGGCGGTGGCGAAGCGGAACAGGGTACCGGGCGGGACCGGTGCGTCGGGCGTGGTGGTGGGCGCCGCCATCAGAAGTACCCGTCCTTCTTGCGGTCCTCCATCGCTGCCTCGCTGATCCGGTCGTCCGCGCGGGTGGCGCCGCGCTCGGTGACGGTGGAGCGGGCGATCTCCGCGACCACCGCCTCGGCATCCGCCGCATCCGAGGCGACGGCGCCCGTGCAGCTCATGTCCCCCACGGTGCGGTATCGGACCGTCCGCCGCGTCACGGTCTCGTCCGGCTCGGGCGGCGAGAACGGACCCACCGCCCGGAGCATGCCGTCGCGCGCATACACATCGCGTTCGTGCGCGAAATACAGGGACGGCAGGGGAACGCGCTCGCGCGCGAGGTAGCGCCACACGTCGAGCTCGGTCCAGTTCGAGATGGGGAACGCGCGCACGTGCCATCCCGGGGCGTGCCGCCCGTTGTACAGGTTCCACATCTCGGGACGCTGGTGGCGCGGGTCCCACTGCCCGAATCCGTCGCGCAGTGACAGGATCCGCTCCTTCGCTCGGGCCTTGTCCTCGTCGCGCCGGGCGCCGCCGAAGACGGCGTCGTGACGGCCGGCGGCGATCGCGTCCAGCAGCGGCCGGGTCTGGAGCGTGTTCCGCGTGCCGTCGGGCCGCTCCCGCAGCCTGCCGTCGTCGAGGTAGTCCTCCACACGGGCTACCGTCAGCCGCAGCCCCAGTCGCTCGACGGTCTCGTCGCGGAACCGGAGCACTTCCGGAAAGTTGTGTCCGGTGTCCACGTGAAGGACGGGAAACGGGATGCGGCCGGGCGCGAACGCCTTCGCGGCCAGGTGGAGCACGAGCATCGAGTCCTTCCCGCCGGAGAAGAGCGCGATGGGACGTTCGAACTCCGCCACGACCTCGCGGATGATGTGGATCGCCTCGGCCTCCAACAGGTCGAGTGCGGGCAGTGCGCGGGTCGATCGCCGGGCGGGCGCCGCGGCCGACGCGGCGTTCATGTGTGCAGCCCGCATTCGGTCTTGGCCTGACCGGCCCAGCGTCCCGAGCGCGGATCCGCCCCAGCGGCGACGGGGCTGGTGCACGGCGCACAGCCAATCGAGGGGTATCCGTGGGTGAGCAGCAGGTTGACGGGCACGCGCCGGTCGGTCGCGTAGCCGGTCAGCTCGTCGAAGCTCCATCCCGCCAGGGGATTGACCTTCACGAGAGCGTTCCGCTCGTCCCACGCGACCAGCGGGGTGCCGGCCCGGGTCGGGGACTCCTCGCGCCGCACGCCGGTCACCCACGCTTCGTACCCCGACAACGCGCGCTGCAGCGGGATCACCTTGCGCAGTCCGCAGCACAGCCCCGGATCCCGTTCGTGCAGGCCGGCGCCGTACTGCGCATCCTGATCGGCGACGCTCTGTTCGGCGCGCACGTCGACGACCCGCACGTCCAGCGCGCGGGCCACCTCGTCGCGGGTGGCGAGGGTCTCGGGGAAGTGGTACCCGGTGTCCAGAAACAGCACGTCGACTCCGGGGATCCGGTCCGCGACCAGTCGGGGCAGGGCGGCGTCGGCCATGGAGCAGGCCACGGCGACCGCGCGCGGGGGGAAGGTCTCGGCCAGCCAGTCGACCACCTGCTGGGCGGTGGCCTCGTCCGGGCCGCCGCTGCGCAGGCGCCGGGCCCCGTCGACTGCGACCTGTCGCAGCCGGTCGCGGGTGCCGTCGGCGTCGGCGGGTGCGGATCCGGGTCTCATCGCAGCGCCTCCTCGTCGGCCCGGTGGGCCCATTGCGCGAACGTCTCGTCGCCGATCCGGTCCCGGTCGTAGCGGCGCAGGAGACGCTCGACGTAGTCGGCGATGCCGTCGGCGGTGACCTTCAGGCCGCGCACGGTGCGGCCCAGGCCCGCCTCGTCGCGGTCGGCGGAGGCGAGTCCCCCGCCGAGGTGCACCTGGTAGCCGGGGGTCTGCCCGCCGTTGCCGTCCGGGAGAAGCTGCCCCTTCAGCCCGATGTCGGCGGTCTGGATGCGGGCGCACGAGTTCGGGCAGCCGTTGACATGCAGGGAGACGGGCCGGGGGAGGACCAGATCGGCCAGGCGCGCGTCCAGCTCGTGGACGGCGGCCGTCGCGTACGCCTTCGTCTCGACGATGGCCAGCTTGCAGAATTCCAGTCCGGTGCACGCGATCGTGCCGCGCCGGAGCGGACCCGGCCGGGCCGACAGGCCCAGGCGGTCGAGCTCGGCCACGGCGCCGTCGACCCGGTCGGCGGGCAGGTCCAGCAGCACCATTTTCTGGTGCGGCGTGGTGCGCAGCCGCGTCGACCCGTACCGTTCCAGCAGGTCGGCGAGGTCTGCCAGCATCCGCCCCGACACGCGGCCGACCACGGGGGCGACCCCCACGAAGAACCGGCCGTCCTTCTGGGGATGGACCCCGACGTGGTCGCCGGCGCCCACCGGCGGCGGTGCGGGCGGGCCGTCGGGCAGAGCGGCGGCGAGGTACTCCCCCTCGAGTACGCGCCGGAACCGCTCCGGGCCCCATTCGGCGAGCAGGAACTTCAGACGCGCCTTGGCCCGCAGCCGGCGGTACCCGTAGTCGCGGAAAAGCTGCGCGACCCCGTGCCAGACCTCGGCGACGCGGTCGGGAGGCACGAAGGCGCCCAGCCGCTCCGCCAGCCTCGGGGTGGTGGACAGCCCCCCACCCACCCACAGGTCGTAGCCGACGCCGAGGCGCGGATGGCGGACGGCGACGAAGGCGACGTCGTTGAGCTCGTGCACCACGTCCTGACTCGGATGCCCGGTGATCGCCGTCTTGAACTTCCGCGGCAGATTAGCCAGTGATTCGTCGCCGATGAAGCGGTGCACGATCTCGTCGATCTGAGGCGTCGGGTCGATCAGTTCGTCGGCCGCGATCCCGGCGACCGGGGAGCCGAGGATGACGCGCGGCACGTCCCCGCACGCCTCGGTCGTGCCCAGGCCCACCTCTTCCAGTCGCCGCCAGATCTCGGGCACGTCCTCGACGCGGATCCAGTGCAGTTGGATGTTCTGCCGGTCCGTCAGGTCGGCGGTGTCGCGGGCGAAGTCCGTCGAGATGCCGGCGATGACCCGCAGCTGGGCGGTTGTGAGGAGTCCGCCGTCGATGCGCACCCGCATCATGAAGTACTCGTCCTCGAGCTCGTGGGGTTCGAGGGTGGCGGTTCTTCCCCCGTCGATGCCGGGCTTGCGCTGGGTATAGAGACCCCACCACCGGAAGCGGCCGTGGAGGTCGGTCGGGTCGATCGAGGCGAAGCCGTCCCGGGCGTAGATCCGCTCGATCCGCTCGCGCACGGCCAGGCCGCCGTCCTGCTGCTTCCAGGCCTCGTTCTCGTTCAGCGGCGCCGAGCCGTCCACGAGCCACTGCCCGTTCGGTTTCGTCCCCTGGCGGATGTTCATTTCGCGAGTGTAGGAATGCGCGCCGGCGGCACGCTCCCTGCGTCGTCACGCGGCGTCACCGCGCGCAATACGACGTCACAGTGCGACGGGGTCGGTCCCCTCAGCAGAGCGCGTGGTAGCGGTCCGCGACGATCTCGACCAGTTCGGCCGGCACGCGGTCGCCGTCCAGCAGCGCCGGGGTGACCGGGTGAGGCGCGGCGCGGGCGATCGCGGCGTCATGGAAGGCTCCGGGGGCCAGCAGGTAGGACGCCACGATCACCGCGCCCGGTCCTGCGGACTGCCGTGCATCCTCGAGGGACGGCGTGCCGGAGGACAGGAACGCCGTGGTGACCGGATGTCGCAGCCGCTGCGACAGGGCGTCCGCCATCGTCCGGCAATCCTCGATCGCGCGCGGATCGCTGGACCCGGCGGCCGCCAGGATCACCGTCTGCGGGAGGACGGCCTGCGCCGATCGGACGCGGTGCGCCAGGAGGTCCGCCAGCCTCGGGTCGGGTCCGAGGGGCGCGGCGACCCGGGTGCCCGCTCGGCCCGCCGCCGCCCGCGCGAGGTCGACGTGGACGTGGTACCCGGCCGACAGCAGCAGCGGCACGATGATCACGGGCCGGTCGGGAGCCACCCGGGCCAGGGCGGAGGGGACGTCGGGTGCCTGGACGTCGACGTACGCGGTCGCGATCTCGGCTTCCGGCATCCGCATCGCCACCTCCGCGACCAGAGCGGCGATCGCCTGCTGCCCGGACGACGATGCCGTTCCGTGCGATGCGGCCAGCAGGACCGGTTCGGCGTCCCCGGTCATGGCGCCGGGCGGGGCAGGTGCACGAACAGCAGGAGCACGAGCCCGGCAGCGAGGACGGCGGCGATGCCGAGCACGCCGTAGATGGTCGCGCCGAACACCGCGATCGAGACGGTCCACAGCGCCGGCGAGAGGAAGCTCGCCACCCGGCCGGTCGTGGCGTACAGGCCGAAGATCTCCCCCTGCATGCCCTGCGGGGTCACGCGCGCCAGCAGCGACCGACTGGACGCCTGCGCGGGACCGACGCACGCCGAGAGGATGAGTCCCCCGATCCAGAACGCGAGCGGTCCCGTGCCGTGCAGGGCGAACAGCGCGAGGGCGATCACGATCAGCACCGTCAGCGCGGCGAGGATCACGGATCTCGCACCGAACCGGTCGTCCGCGCGCCCGGCGAGGATCGTCGAGGCGCCGGCGACGACGTTGGCGGCGATGCCGAACAGCATCACCTCCGGGGGCGAGAATCCGAACGCGACCGCGGCCAGGATGCCGCCGAACGCGAACACGCCCGCCAACCCGTCGCGGTAGACCGCGCTGGCCAGCAGGAACCAGAACGTCGCCCGCTGCGTGCGGTAGAGCGCTGCGACATCGTGCGCCAGCACGATGTAGCCGCGGAGGAGCCCGACGCGATCCGCGCCGGGGGGAGCAGGCGCCTCCGGGACGGTCAGGAACAGCGGCACCGAGAACACGAGGGTCCACACACCGCACCCGACCGCGATCAGCCGGTACGCCAGTCCGTCCGAGGTGTCCATGCCGAACCATCCGGCGGCGGTGAGGGCGACGACGATGGACAGCGCCACGATGCCGCCGATGTACCCCAGACCCCAGCCCAGGCCGCTGACGCGCCCTACCGTGCGGGGGGTGGACACGTCCACGAGCATGGCGTTGTAGTTCACGCCGGCGATCTCTGATACCACCGCGCCCACGGACATCACGATCGCGCCGTACCAGAAGTAGGCGGGGTCGGCGTGGACGAAGAACAACGCGAACTGCAGCAGCGCCAGCAGTGCGGTGAACACGAGCAGCCACCGCTTCTTCCGGCCGCCGCGATCCGCGGTCTGCCCGAGCACGGGTGCGAGCAGCAGGATGAGGATGCCCGCGACGGTGGTGGCGAGGCCGTAGCCGCTGGCCAGGTCCGCCAGCGCGGCCTCGCGCCGCGGATCCGCTGCCGGCAGTGCCGCGACCTCGGGCGGCAGGAACGCGTCGGACACGAGGTAGAGGGAGGCGAAGACGAACGTCAGCAGCACCGAGTTGAACGGCTGGGTGGCCCAGTCCCACAGCGCCCACCCCAGGACTTGGCGCCGGGGCACGATCCGGTCCACGGGCGCGTCCTGGAAGAGGCGTCCCATCGCCGGGAGGGCTCCGGTCGACGCGGTCGCCGGGAGGGTCGCCCCACCGGGGTCGGAAGGCGCGTCGCTGCTCATGCTGCGCATCGTAGGACGTGGTGGTGAACGGCCGAGCATGCGATCCGCTACTGACCGAGCCCCGCGCGGAAACTTGAGCCGCCGCGTATCAAGTCGAATTGACGGAGCGGTGCCCGCGGGTTATCCTTGAGCCATCGCGGCTCAAGCCCTCCCGGCTCGTGAGGAGAGCGGAGCCGCGGCAGGCTTCCGCCGTCGTCCGACGGCCCCGCGACAAGGAGAGTACACATGCCCCGTGCAGTCGGTATCGACCTCGGAACCACCAATTCGGTGGTCGCCGTCCTAGAGGGCGGCGAGCCCACCGTCATCGCGAACGCGGAAGGCTTCCGCACCACCCCGTCCGTGGTGGCCTTCACCAAGGACGGGGAGGTCCTGGTCGGCGAGACCGCCAAGCGACAGGTGGTCACCAACGTCGACAGGACGATCGTGTCGGTCAAGCGCCACATGGGCACCGACTGGAAGACGCAGCCGATCGACGGCAAGCGCTACACCCCTCAGGAGATCTCCGCCCGCATCCTGCAGAAGCTCAAGCGCGACGCGGAGCAGTACCTGGGCGACGCGGTGTCGGATGCCGTGATCACCGTGCCGGCCTACTTCAACGATGCAGAGCGCCAGGCCACCAAGGAGGCCGGCGAGATCGCCGGCCTGAACGTGCTCCGGATCATCAACGAGCCGACTGCCGCGGCCCTGGCCTACGGGCTGGACAAGGGCAAGGAGGACGAGTTGATCCTCGTGTTCGACCTCGGCGGCGGCACCTTCGACGTGTCCCTGCTGGAGGTGGGCAAGGACGAGGACTTCTCCACCATCCAGGTCCGGGCGACCGCGGGCGACAACCGCCTCGGCGGCGATGACTGGGACCAGCGACTCGTCGACTACCTGATCAAGCAGTTCAAGGACACCACCGGCGTCGACGTCTCGGGCGACAAGATCGCGCTCCAGCGCCTCAAGGAGGCGGCCGAGCAGGCGAAGAAGGAGTTGTCGAGTTCGTCATCGACCAGCGTGAACCTGCCGTACCTGTCATTGACGGAGTCCGGTCCGGTGTCGCTGTCGGAGACCATCACGCGCGCGAAGTTCGAGGATCTCACCAAGGACCTCCTCGACCGCACCCGCAAGCCGTTCGAGGACGTGATCCGGGAGGCCGGCATCAAGGTCGACGACATCGACCACGTCGTACTCGTGGGCGGATCCACAGCAAGCACGTAGTCGCTCAAGGTA
>CAVOZX010000051.1:0-93099 GCA_963701365.1 uncultured Actinomycetota bacterium
GTTCTGTCCTGTACTTGGTTCGGTTGGTCTTGTTTGCCGTGGGCGGCCCGGAAGGGACACTCGGTTACCCCGTCGCCGACCCGACGTGTGTATCGGGAAACTCGTGCAGCCAGCGGTTCGAGCACGGCAATCTGCCGTGACTGCCGTCCTGCCGCGCGCCGCGACTGTCCTGAGATCGCCGTCGGTGTTCCGCTACCGTCCCTGTTGCAGCGCCCTAAGGAGATAAGCGCCGTACCCGCTCTTGGCCAGCGGTTCGGCGCGCTCGCGCAACTCATCGTCGGACAGGAACCCCATTCGCCACGCGACTTCCTCGGGGCACCCGATGGAGAGTCCCTGTCGCTTCTCCACGGTCCGGATGAAGTCGGTCGCTTCGTTCAAGGAGTCGAAGGTGCCGGTGTCCAGCCAGGCCGTCCCGCGGGGGAGCAGCTCGACCTGCAGTTGCCCGCGGTCGAGGTAGGCGCGGTTCACATCCGTGATTTCCAGTTCCCCGCGGGGTGACGGGGTGAGGTTCTTCGCGATGTCGATCACGTCGTTGTCGTAGAAGTACAACCCGGGCACGGCGTATCTGCTCTTGGGCTGGATCGGCTTCTCCTCCAGGGAGACCACGCGCCCGGCATCGTCGAACTCGACCACGCCGTACGCGGTCGGGTTGTCGACCCAGTACCCGAACACGACGCCGCCCACCACGTCCTTGTAGTGACGAAGGCGGGTGCCCATTCCCTGTCCGTAGAAGATGTTGTCACCTAGGATCAGTGCCACCGAGTCGCTTCCGATGTGTTCCTCGCCGAGGATGAACGCCTGCGCCAGACCATCGGGAGAGGGCTGGGAGCGGTAGGTGATGGACACGCCGAATCGTGATCCGTCGCCGAGCAGCCGCTGGAACTGCTCGGAATCATGCGGCGTCGTGATGACGAGGATGTCGCGGATGCCTGCCAGGATCAGTGTGGACAGCGGGTAGTAGATCATGGGCTTGTCGTAGACCGGGACCAGCTGCTTCGAGACGCCGAGCGTGATCGGGTGCAGCCGGGAGCCCGTGCCCCCGGCGAGGATGATGCCGCGCATGCTCTCCAGTCTCACCGAAGGCGCGACACCTGGCGAATCCGAAGCCTGCGCGCCAATACGCTGGTCCTATGCGGAAGCTCCTTGTCACGGGTGGCGCCGGGTTCATCGGCTCGAACTTCGTCCACCACGTCGTGCGAGAGACCGATGATCATGTGACCGTACTCGACAAGCTGACCTACGCAGGGAGCCTTGCCTCTCTAGCGGGCCTCCCCGAGGAACGAGTCCGGTTCGTGCGCGGTGACATCACTGACGCGTCCCTCGTGGATCAGCTGTTCGCCGCGGCCGACGCCGTGGTGCACTTCGCGGCGGAGTCCCACAACGACAACAGCCTCGCCGACCCGCACCCTTTCGTCGACACCAATATCCTGGGCACCTTCACGTTGCTGGAGGCGGCGCGCAAGCACGACAGGAGGCTTCACCACATCTCGACCGACGAGGTCTACGGGGATCTCGAGTTGGACGATCCGCAGCGATTCACGGAGACTACGCCCTACAATCCTTCCTCCCCGTATTCCTCGACGAAGGCGGGCAGCGACCTCCTCGTCCGGGCCTGGGTGCGCTCGTTCGGAGTCCCGGCCACGATCTCGAACTGTTCGAACAACTACGGGCCGTACCAGCACGTCGAGAAGTTCATCCCGCGGCAGATCACCAACGTGTTGCGCGGAATCCGCCCGAAGCTGTACGGATCGGGAAGGAACGTGCGGGACTGGATCCACGCCGACGACCATTCCGCCGCGATACTCACGATCCTGGAGCGGGGCGAGATCGGTCAGACATATCTCGTCGGTGCCGACGGGGAGCGAAGCAACCTCGCTGTGGTGCAGAGCATCCTCTCCCTGATGGGAGAGCCGGCGGATGCCTTCGACCACGTTCGCGACCGGGCCGGACACGATCTGCGCTACGCCATCGACTCGACCAAGATCCGCACCGAACTGGGCTGGATGCCCCGGTTCCGCGATTTCGAGCAGGGACTTGCGGACACGATCGAGTGGTATCGCGCGAATGAGTCGTGGTGGGCTCCGGCGAAGGCGGCCACCGAGGCGGCATACGCGAGCAAGGGGCAGTGATGACGGCGTTCGGGAAAGATCTCGCGGTCGAGTCGACGCCGATTCCGGGCTTGCTTGTGCTTGATCTGCCTGTTCACGGTGACTCGCGCGGATGGTTCAAGGAGAACTGGCACCGTCAGAAGCTGCGGCTGCTCGGGGTCCCGGACCTCGGGCCCGTTCAGAACAACGTCTCGTTCAATGACGCCATCGGAACCACCCGCGGCATCCATGCGGAGCCGTGGGACAAGTATGTCTCGGTAGCGACGGGCCGGATCTTCGGAGCGTGGGTCGACCTTCGCGATGGACCATCTTTCGGGACGGTCTACACGGCCGAGATCGACGCGTCACGGGCGGTGTTCGTTCCGCGCGGCGTGGGCAACGCCTATCAGACTCTCGAACCCGATACTGCCTACACGTACCTCGTCAACGACCACTGGTCGCCCGACGCCGAGTACAGCTTCCTCAATCTCGCGGACGAGACGGTCGCGATCCCGTGGCCGATACCCTTCGACACCGCGCACATCTCGGAGAAGGACAAGGCGCACCCCCGACTGCGCGACGTCACGCCGGTGCCCCCCCGGAAGATCCTCGTGACGGGAGCGAACGGCCAGGTTGGACGCGCGCTGCGCGCCCTCCTCGGTGACGAGCCGTGGATCGAATACGCCACGCGCGGGACGCTGGACCTCGGTTCGGGGGGATGGGAAAACAGTCGACGGTGGCGTGATTACGGGACCATCATCAACGCCGCTGCATATACAGCGGTCGACAAGGCCGAAACCACCGAGGGCCGCTCGGATGCATGGGCTGTCAACGTCACTGCGCTCGCGTCGCTGGCGCGCATCGCCGAGGACAACGGGATCACACTGGTACACATCTCCAGCGACTACGTCTTCGACGGCACGAAGGTCGAGCCCTACACCGAGTCAGACCCGGTGTGTCCGCTTGGCGTCTACGGGCAGACGAAAGCGGCTGGCGACGCCATCGTGTCCGCGGTGTCGCGTCACTACATCATCCGCACCAGCTGGGTTATCGGCGACGGCAACAACTTCGTCGGGACAATGGCCGAACTCGCGGAACGCGGTGTGAATCCGTCCGTCGTCGACGACCAACTCGGCCGCCTCACGTTCGCCAGCACTCTCGCGGAGGCGGCCCGCCACTTGATCGACACGTCCGCGCCGTATGGCATCTACAACGTCACGAACTCGGGTGAGCCTCGAAGCTGGTACCAGATCGCGAAGACGGTGTTCGAATTGCTCGGGAGGGATCCCGATAGCGTGAGACCCACGACCACACGGGCGTACATGTCGACTGCTACAGCGCCGATAGCTCCGCGGCCGGCCAGCAGTCTGCTTGATATCGGCAAGATCGAGCGTTCTGGCTATCATCCGGCGCCCATGAGTGTTGGGTTGGCAGAGCGCGTTAAAGGAAGGTTTGTAGAGTGAGTTCGGTTGAGCGCTCGACTATGGAGAACGCGGGGTCATCCACAGGCGCCAGACTCGAGGGTCAACCTATGGGAGTACTGCGCAGACCGATTATCACCCTCATTCTCCGCGTGATCGCCATTGCTTTGGTGGGGGCATCTGCACTCCTCGGTATCCAGAGAGCTCAGGTGGGCAACACCTGGTTTGACGTGTTCGACGAAGCAGCGCACTTCGACTACCTGCTCAAGCTGTCGGACGGGAGCATCCCGTCCTGGGGGAGTGTGTATGAGCAGGAGACGCTCCTCATCGCCTCATGCCTGGGGAGCCCACTAGTTCCGTCTGTTCCCGACTGTCGCATCACGGAGCGACCGCCGTCCATGTCGCCGCCGCAAGGGTACAACTATGAGGCGCAGCAACCGCCGCTCGGGTACCTCGTGTACTTGCCCGGTATATGGCTCAGCGAAGGAGCCGCACCGGCGGCGCGGCTCGGTCTCGTACGCGACATCGGCGGAACCGTGCAGTTGGTCCTCGCCTGCGCTCTGTTGTTGGGCCTCGCATCTCAACTCCGCCTCGGCTTCTGGCGCACGGCCGTGTTGTCGGCGGTTGTACTACTCGCGCCGACCACCGTGCACGCATTCTCGACGGTGAGTAACGACCCAGCAACAATGATCGCAGCACTGGTATTCGCAGCGCTGCTCTTGCTGGGAAGAAGGTTCTCCCCACGAGTCGCTCTGCTCATCGGCCTAGCGGCCGGACTGATCCTCGGTGCGACCAAGGCCTATCTCGTGCTACTACCCCTGGGTGCACTCGCTGCACTTGTAGTGCTCAACGTGGTGATCAAGAATAGGAATGTCGCGGCGTTGCGGGGCCTCCTCCGCCGGTCTGACGCACTGTTCTTGCTCGCTGCGTCGGGTGCCGCACTCCTCTTGGCGGTGGGGTTCACGGTCGTTCAGTCCGTCAGGGGGACCGTGCCGTCGGGTGTGGTGCTATCTGCCCTCATGGGTTTCTCCATGTCTGACGCGGTGAACCCGAACACCGTTGTCAGTTCAGTGGCGAATCTCTCCAATCAGTGGCTCGGCGCCACCAACGGTCTCATCACGAGTCCGCAGTTGTTCGTAGTGCTTAATGGTGTCCTGCTAGTACTGATCGGTGTAGCGTTCGCGAGGCGTCCCGCGCAGGCCACGGTATCGTCTCGATTCTTCGCGACGACGTGGGTGATCATCATCCTGGTTTTCAGCATCGCTTGGCCGGTGCTGCTCCATTTCCAAGGGAATTTCGACTTCGATACGCCCGCTCGCTACGGTCTCATGGTGCTGCCGCTTGCGGCATTGGCAGTCACAGAGGGAATCGGTCGTCGCTCTGGTGCCCGCACAGCCGCCCTAAGGGCGGAGACGAGCGGACTGACGCGCCGGCTGCCTTAGCAGGTCTCATGTTCCGCGCTCGCAATGGTACGGACGGCGTTTCAACAACGCTCGTATCGGCGTAGAAAGGACGCGTCCGAGCCGCCATGTGCGCGAGGCGTACACCGCGCTGATTTCCGTTGTCAGTGATTCCATACTCGTTTCCAGCTCTCGGATGCGTGAACCCGCTTCGGCATTCCACCGGCTCAGTCTCGCAATCTCCTGGCGCGTCCCTTCGACGAAGGTGGAGAAGTACGGACCGAAAAGCACCATGGCGCTGGATGGAGGTTGCAGGTCGACCGAACGCAGTTCTGCGAGGATGGGCGCATGGCCTGATTCCCTGGACAGAACGGCAACCGCGGCATCCCGAATGGACTCGGCCGCCTGGAGTGTTGAATGGGGATCGCGCAGCATTCGCTCCACGGCCGAGGAAAGCCCGTCAATGTCCCCCGAGTCATACACGGTGATCCCGTCGAGTAGCGATGCGATGTCGTTGGCCGATGGGTTGCGCGCGAGGATCAGGCGGAGACCGAGTTTTGCGGCTTCGCATGCGACGAGGCTGAATGTCTCGGTTTCAGAGCACTGCAGGACGATATCCGTCGGGGACACCGCCGACCACGGCATCTCAACGTGGCCGAGGAAGGTGAGTTGTTGCGCTACGTCCAACTCGAACGCCAGCTGGTCGATCTCCGCGCGATACTCCTCGTCTTCTACGGCCCCAATGAAGAGCACGCTGGGCGAAAAACCCGCGGCCCGAAGCGAAGGAAGCATCGTCACGGCCTCGATTTGGTTCTTTCGCCGATTGACGCTCCCCACGATGACAATGCGGGGCTGTTGCACATCCGCCAAATTTGTGGAGGAAACATCAGAGTACGGCTGGAAGGCATGGACCGGTGTGCGTGAACGGGAGCTCGCGATGCGCGCCTGCACCGTATCGCGGAGAGAAGGCGACGCGCAGAGTACTGCTGAAGAGAACTCTGCTATGAAGTCGTACTTGTCTTCCAGCCACGCGAATGGACCCACCGGAAACTCATGGAGCAGCCAGAGATGTCGGCGCCCGGTGAGCGCTGCCGCAAGCGCACCCCACGGGACGTTGCTCGTGTTGGAAATAATGGTGTTGATATTGTGCTCATGGACCGCGGAGACGATCTCGGCGACTGCCGTGAACTCCCGCGGTGCGAACTCTTCATCACCCGGTATCCACCATCCGTAATCGAGAGGAAGTTGTTCGATCCCGCCCGACCGCATTGATTCATAGTATGGCTGGAAGGCTTCTGGCTCATGCGTCGCGTAATGCTGCGGGAAAGCATTGACGACGCGGAATTCGAGCTCGACGAGGTGGGTCATGAGAGAGAGTCCCGCCCGTTCAGCGCCATTCAGCAGCGCGCCGGTAGGAGAGATGAAGAGGACGTTCGGCATGGGGACTTCCTTGCGTTCCATCCGCGCGTGCGTCCTCTCCGTTGGAGTCGGTGTGTTTCAGGGAGGCGCCGCTACTCACCGGCTGATGCGCTGCCGCACCCGGCGAATCAATCCTCGTGGTCCTTCCGTGCCCAAGTAGTGGCGCGCGAGGCGTATGGCCTTGCGCGGACCACGGTAGCGAGCGCGAATGGCATCAGCGCCGGGGTCGGACGCCCGCAACAGGTGAGTGCTGGGCAATCCTCCCCTGTCGGGCGCGGGAACGGGGGCGGCGCAGAACGCGGTCAAGGGTTCGAGTGCTTGCGACCAGGTGAATCTGCCGCGAACGGAGTCGATATTTGCGGACACCGACGCTCGGAATTGCTCGTCGTACAGCACCGTGACGATCGCATCCGCGAGCGCGTCAACACTACGCTCGGGCACCGCGATGCCCAGCGGCGTTTCGTCGATCAGATCGGCGAATCCGTCTCCACGGGTGGTGACCATAGGCAGCCGAGCCCACAGATAGTCGAGGATCCGGGTGCGGAACGAGAATGCGGTTTCGATGTGCTCATAGTGCGTGCTCACCGCGGCGTCCGCATCGAGCAGATAGTTGTGTCGGTCGTCGAACTCCACCCAGTCGCGGTTGAAGAAGACGACCGTGTCGGTCAGCCCCAATTCATCAGCGAGTTCGAACGTCTTGCTCACGACGGTCATCTGCGGGACATCCGGATTCGGATGCGCCACGCCGAGGAAGAACAGGCGTGCATCGGGGTGGGTGTCAGCAACTTCCGCATGGCACGCAGCAGCGTCTCGGTGTCGAACCAGTTGTAGATCCCGCCCCCCCAGATGAGAACCCGATCCGCTCGGGCCGATCCCCGGAATCGACCCCTTGATGGCGTGTCGTTGTTGAGCGGGAATCTCGTCGTCGAGCCCGAACGGAACAACGGCGATAAGATCCTTCAGCGAATTGTCTGCTTCGTAGGTCATTGCGTTCACTCGACCGACGGCGGCCATCTGGCCGAGCCAGAAGTCACGTTGCTTCTCCGATGCGCAGAGGAAGAAGTCGGCTCGTGCGATCTGCTCGTTGAGGACTTCGGATGCTGCGAGGATCTGAGAGTTCCAGGCTGAGAAGTCGCTATCGCGCGCCTGCTCGAGTTGTTCCAGGTGCATCGGATCGTAGATGTCTGCGACCAGGATCTTGGTGGTCTTGGCTAGGCACGAGTACTGACGCAGGACGTACCCTTGGATGACGATGACGTCCGCCCAGGCTTCATGCTTGCGCATCGTTGCGTCGTCCGGGGCGTGGTGCACCTCGAAGGAAGCCGAGGCGCGCTTGGGGGGGTTCGGTGTCACGAGGCGAACCTCGTTCCGCATCGCGAGATGTTCGCACATGTTCCATGCGCGGATTGCTGGGCCCGCCATGCGGGCTCCGATGAAATCACCGGTGACCACCAGGACCCTCACTCGACCCGCTGGCGTCGTGATACCGAGCGCCATGGTGAGATCCCGGATCGTCTCCGCAATCCTTGGGTCGGGGCTCAGCGCATTGTTCGGATCACCGAAGAGGGGAAAGAGTCTCTCATCGTCGACGACTCGGGTTGATTGGATTCTCTCGCGGTCCGATCGCAACTGCGGAAGAAGTTCGAGGAATTCATTGACGCCGAACAACCCCGCAAGAGCATTCTTGCGCACGGGCTGCTCCGGGTCGAACTCGTCGTCGGATCCTTCCCAGCGTCGGATGTCGTAGGAGGAGGAATCGAGCCCGGACGCCGCAAGGGCTCGTCGGGCGGCCACACCCATGGCGCCCGCGAGGAACCGACCGAGGTGCTCCTCACCGAGGTTCTTGTAGAGAAGGATGAGAGCATTCCTCTCGAGGAGGAACTTCTCGCGATGCTCTCCGAAACTGCGCATCGAGCCATGGTGCTTGTGATACACGATGGATGAGGGCACGAAGCGCACGCTGCGGCCCAGCAGATTCAATCGCCAGCCCAGGTCGACGTCGTCGAAGAACATGAACAGCCGTTCGTCGAACCCACCGAGCTGCTCGAACAGTTCAGCCCGAACGAACAGGGCGGCGCCCGTTCCGTATATCAGATCGCGCGGGATGTCGTATGCGCTGGAGGCGGCTTCGTCGTCGTGACCTTTGTAGCCCATCCCATACCACGTCAGCTGACCGCCCACGAAGTCGAGCGTTGATCCGTCCCACGACAAGACCTTGCTTGCAACAGCTCCCACCTGCCCGGCCCTGTGGAACGTCTTGACCGCCTCGCGAATCCAGTCGCGGTCCGGCCTGGAATCGTTGTTGAGGAAAGCGACGAACTCGCCCTTCGCCTTGGCGGCTCCGAGGTTGGATCCCCCGGTGAATCCGAGGTTCTCCTGAGAGCGGATGAGCCGTATTCGGTCGCCCAACTCCGACAGCCGGGCGTAGCTGTCGTCCCCGGAGCCGTTCTCGACCACGAGAATCTCGAGGTGTTCCCTCGGCCAGTCGATCTGCTCCAGCGCTTCGACGCACGCGATCGTGTCATCGGCGCCTCGGAAGTTGACAATGACGACTGAAACCAGGTCGTGGGCGTGCGACGACATCGAATGGCGCTCCTCTGAGGACTCGCGACAGGGTACCAATGGCGCCTGTCCAAGTGATCCATGCGCCGCGACCGCCGAGCACCTGTCGCTCGGTAGTGTCGCGCGGCGCGGGTTCGTCGGCAATCTAGACTGTCGAGGATGCCCAGCCCTAATGAGGACGCGGCTGCTCGAATCGCTCGGCTGTCCGCCACCCCCCTACGCCCGATGGGGTCGGTCACGGGTCGTAGAGGCGTATCGGCGCTGTGGGCCGCAGCGGTGAACGTGCTCCGGCATCGGGAGATGCTGGGCCTCCTGGTACGCCGTGACCTCAAGGCGCGCTACAAGGATTCCGCGCTCGGCTTCCTCTGGTCGCTGGTGCGCCCGCTGGTGCAACTCGCCGTCTACTTCGTGGTCATGGGGCAGTTTCTGCAGGCGGCGAAGGGGATCCCGGATTTCGCGGTGTATGTCTTCGCCGGGCTGACCGCCATGGGTCTTTTCACCGAGATCGTCGTCGGGGGCACAAGTTCGATCCTTGCGAATGCTGGTCTCGTCAAGAAGATCTACGTCCCTAGGGAGGTTTTCCCACTGGCCAGTGTGGGGTCCGCGCTGTTCAACTTCGCCATCCAGCTCGTGGTGTTGCTGCTCGCCACTCTCTTGGTGCTCAAGCCCCCGGTCCACTGGGACCTGTTCTACGTCGTGCCCGCGACACTGGTGCTCGTGCTGTACGGCACCGGGTGCGCACTTCTGTTCAGTGCGATCAACGTCTATCTGAGAGACGTCCAATATCTCGTGGAGGTGGGCACGATGTTGCTGTTCTGGGCGAGCCCGGTGGTCTACTCCTGGCAAATGGTCAGTTCTCTCATCACTTCGCCCCTACTGCTCTCGATATACACCAACAACCCGCTCACCTTGGCGGTGCTGGGCTTTCAGCGCGCGTTCTGGGTCGCCGGCGAGGAGATGACCGACCCATCCATGCTGCTCGCGCGACTGCTGGTCGCGATTGCCATCGGAGTTCTGTTCGTCCTGGTGAGCCACCGTGTGTTCTTGCGACTGCAAGCGAACTTCGCGCAGGAGCTCTGAGTGATCGGATCGATATCTCCGCTTGAGGAGGAGCAACCCCGTCCCGAAGTGGTCCGCGTCGAGGACGTGTCGAAGCGGTTCACGGTGAGAAAGGACTCTTCGATCAAGGAGCGGATCGTGACGCTCGGCGGAGCGGGACGCCGACATCGCGAGGATTTCTGGGCATTGCGCGGGGTGACGCTCGACATCTATGCCGGGGAGACCATCGGCCTCATCGGCCATAACGGTTCGGGGAAGAGCACTCTCCTGAAGGTCATCGGCGGGATTCTGGAACCGACGTCAGGAACGGTGCTCGGTCGGGGCCGGCTCGCGGCGCTTCTGGAGCTCGGCGCCGGATTCCATCCGGACCTGACGGGCAGGGAGAACGTCTTTCTGAATGCATCCGTGCTCGGTTTGAGCCGTGAGGAGACGGAGGCCCGGTTCGCCGACATCGTCGCATTCGCCGGAATCGACGACTTCATCGACACCCAGGTGAAGTTCTATTCATCTGGTATGTACGTCCGTCTGGCGTTCGCCGTCGCCGTCCACACAGATCCGGATGTGCTCCTCGTGGATGAGGTTCTTGCGGTGGGGGATGAGGCGTTCCAGCAGAAGTGCATGGATCGGATCCGCCAGTTCCAGCGAGAGGGACGCACGATCATCATCGTCAGCCACGCCCTCGGGCAGATCACGGATCTGTGCACTCGGGGCGTCCTGCTCGACCGCGGTCAGGTCGTGTACGACGGCCATCCCGCGGCAGCGGTGAGTTGTTTCCGTGATCTCTTGGAAACACGGCGCCGCGCCGAACAGGGTACCGGGCTCGATGTCTCGAGCGGGCAGCGCCAAGCGGGTGCGGTCGTTTCGGCAACGGCGGGTCCCGTCGGGCGCGACGCCGGCGCGCCCCTGGCGTTCGGCGACGACCTCGAGATCCGACTCAAGATCGTGTCCGATCACCTGGAATCGTGGGTGTGTGCCGTGCAGATCGATGACGTGCACGGGCAGAAGGTCTTCGAGACCGCCACCGACAGGATCGGCACGGATATTCCTGTCGTGGACGGCCAAGCCGAGGTCGTGTTCGTCGTAGAACGGACGGCCTTCGGCGGCGGGAGGTACTTCGTCAACACACTGCTTGCCGATGGGGACGGTCACGATCTGCATGGGGCCATGCAGGCTGCGGAGTTCGAAGTTACCGGTGATCCCAGGTCCTCCGGCGTCGTCGCATTCAACGTTCGCGCCGGTGTCGAATGATCTGTCGTGATCGAATGGATGCGCCGCTCGTGGAACGATCACACGCGGTGGAGTGGTCGATCTCCTGCAGTCAATCCGAAGAAGGAGAATCCTCGTGGACCTGCTAGTCGTCGGCGCGGGCTTCTTCGGCCTCACGATCGCGGAGCGGGCCGCCGCCGCTGGACGCCGGGTGACGGTGATCGACCGCCGCGACCACATCGGCGGGAACGCGTACAGCGAGCCCGACCCGGCCACGGGCATCGAGGTGCACCGCTACGGCGCCCACCTCTTCCACACCTCCAACCCGGCCGTCTGGGACTACGTCAACCGCTTCACGGCCTTCACGGGATACGTGCACCGCGTCTACACGAACCATCGGGGCGTCGTGTACCCCCTCCCCATCAACCTCGGCACCATCAACCAGTTCTTCCGCGCCGCCTACTCGCCCGACCAGGCGCGCGCTCTCGTGCAGGAGCAGGCCGGTGAATACGAGCCGAAGACTGCGCGGAACCTCGAAGAACGGGCGATCGGCCTGATCGGGCGGCCCCTGTACGAGGCGTTCATCCGCGACTACACCGCCAAGCAGTGGCAGACCGACCCACGGGAACTGCCGCCCGAGATCATCAGCCGTCTCCCCGTGCGATACACCTACGACAACCGGTACTTCAACGACACCTGGGAGGGATTGCCGGTCGAGGGCTACACCGCGTGGCTGGAGCGGATGGCCGACCACCCGAACATCGACGTGCGGCTCGGAGTGGACTTCTTCGACGACACGCAGCCCTCAGCAAATCCCGGACGGTCGGGCGGCTGCCGATCGTCTACACGGGCCCGGTCGACCGGTACTTCGACGACTCCGAAGGACCGCTGTCGTGGCGCACCCTCGACTTCGAGCGGGAGGTGGTGGACACCGGCGACTTCCAGGGCACCAGCGTCATGAACTACGCCGACGCCGACGTGCCCTACACCCGCATCCACGAGTTCCGCCACTTCCACCCCGAAAGAGCGGATCGGTATCCGGCTGATCGCACCGTGATCATGCGGGAGTATTCCCGGTTCGCGGGCCGGGACGACGAGCCGTACTACCCCGTCAACACCCCGGACGACCGGGAGCGCCTGCTGGCCTACCGGGAGCAGGCCAAGGCCGAGAAGGACGTGCATTTCGGGGGACGTCTCGGCACATACCAGTACCTCGACATGCACATGGCCATCGGCTCCGCCCTCGCGCTGTGGAACAACCACCTGGCATGAGCGCGTCCACGTGGACTGTCGTGCTCCGCGCCGTCCTTCCCACGACCGACATCGATGCGGTACTGCCGCTCTACATCGACGGCGATGCCGCCGCCGCCACCCTTCATGGCCGGCACAGCATCGCCGTCACGGACGGCATGGTCTCCCTCGGTTCGTACTTCAACGCGTTTCCTGCGGCTACATGGCAGGCGGAGACCGATGCCGACGTGGTGCGGCTCCGAGTGCACGCCGCAGGTCGTGGGAGCCTCGTGATCCAACGATCGGATGCTGACGCGCGCGCCACCGAGGTCGCACGGCGCGAGATCGACTCGGACTCGGTGGTCGCTCTCGACCTTCCGCTGCACGGATTCGACCGGGGCGGCGCCTACTGGTTCGACCTGGTCGCGCACGATGGCGAACTCCGGCTTCTGGACGCCGACTGGTCGATCGACCGGCCCATCCGCGAGACCGCGACGGTCGCGATCACCACCTTCAATCGACCACACGAGTGTCTCGCCCAACTGCGCGCCCTCGCTCTCGATCAGGGCGTGCGCGACGTGATCGACCGAATCGTCCTCGTCGACCAGGGCTCGGACACCGTGCAGAGCCAGGCGGAGTTTCCCGAGGTCGCCGAGGTTCTCGGGGACCGGCTGTCGGTGATACGGCAGCCCAACATGGGCGGTTCGGGCGGATTCGCGCGCGGCATGTTCGAGTCGTTGCAGGCTGCGCAGAGCGACGGCGTGCTGCTCTTGGACGATGATGCGATCATCGAGCCCGAGGCGATCGTCCGGGCAGTGCGTTTCGCCGGCGCCGCACGCGCCCCCCTGATCGTTGGCGGCGGCATGCTGCACCTCGACGACCGCAGCCGGCTCTACGCGCAGTCCGAGCAATGGGACAGACGGATCGGATGGTTCCGCCTCCATCGCCCCGGCGCGTACGACCATGACTTCGCCGCGACGCCGTTCCGGCAGGCGCCGTTCTTCCACCGCACTCATCGGTCGGACTTCAATGGATGGTGGATGTGCCTCATCCCGGTGTCCGTGCTGCGGGCGGGAGGGCTGGCGCTCCCGCTGTTCCTCAAGGGCGACGACGTCGAGTTCGGGCTGCGCGCCGGCGCGCGAGGCGTCCGCACGGTCAGCCCCACCGGGATCGCGCTCTGGCACCTGGGCTGGGGCGGCAAGGCTCCGACACGCACGTGGGAGAGCTACTTCCTCCACCGCAATCGCCTGATCACCGAACTCCTGCACGCCCGGGAGTCACGGCCGACCGCCGATGATCCTGCACTCGTTCCTCGGCGACATGAAGCCGTTGCTCACGCTCCAGTACTCCGCGGTGCGCCTGCGCGCCCAAGCGGTCGCGGATGTTCTTTCCGGACCGGACCGGCTGCCGGCGTGGCTCACTCATCGGTCGGCCCAGATCCGCGCACTGTGGCAGAGCTACCCCGACGTGACGAGCGTCACCGGCATGACGGCGCCGGACGCGACGCCGCACCCCGCCCGGGGGCGATTCGGGACCGCCGCGACCCTCGCTGGGCAATTCCTTCGTCACATGCTCGCCCCCGTCCGTGGCTCCGCCGTCGAACGGCCGAGGATCCACGTCACGGCGGATGCGCTGGACTGGTCCACCTTCGCTCGCGTCGACTCGGCACTCGTGGATAGCTCAGATGGGCGATCCGTGACGTGGTACCGGCGGGATCGCCGCGAGAGTTCACGGGCCTTCTGGCGCAGCGTCCGGCTGCACGTGCGGCTCTGGGCGAGGTGGCCACGCCTAGCCCGGAGGTTCCGCGCGCACGCGCCATACCTCGCCTCCCCTGAGGCGTGGGCACGGGTCTTCGAGGGCTCGTGAATCTCGCAGCCTGGGCGGGGGCGCTTCCCGCTATCGTCGCGGCGCTGTTCGTCGTGCTGCTACCCGGGCTGATCGCGACCGCCCCGCTTCGCATCGATCTCGTGCCGCGGGCGGCACTCGGCGGAGCGGTGAGCATCGCGCTGGTCGGCGTCTCCGGCGTCGTCGCCGGTGCGACCGGAGTGGGGTTCTCCATCTGGCAGCCGTTCGTGCTTGCGGTGCTCGCTGGACTCCTGGTCTGGATCGTGATCCGACGGATGCGCCCCGCGCCGCCCGCGCCGACGCGCTCGCGATGGTGGTGGCTGCTGCTCGCGTGGGCCGGGACCGCCCTGGTGATGACGGCGGTGGCCTTCGCCGCGGTGCCGACCCCTGACCGAATCAGCCAGACGTACGACAACGTCTTCCACCTGTCAGCGATCGCTCACATCCTCGACACGGGCGATGCCTCATCGCTCACGCTGCGGACTCTCATCGAGACCGACAAGACATGGTCCTTCTACCCTTCGGGGTGGCATTCGGTTGTCGCCCTCACGGCCGAGCTTTCCGGCGCCTCCGTGCCGGTCGCCGTGAACGCCAGCACCATCGCGGTGTGCGCGGCCATCTGGCTGCCGGGCATCGCGTGGCTCTCTCAGGTGGTGGTGCGTGGCTTCGACCCGACCCTGGTCGCGGTCGTCGCTCTTCCACTGGGGGCCGCATTCGGCGCGATGCCCTACGCCCTCCTGACGTGGGGGACGCTGTACCCGACCCTGCTGGGCACCGCGCTCCTGCCCGCCGCGCTCGCGCCCGTAGTGGCTGCGGGGCTTTCGCGACGCGGTGAGAGCAGAGTGCGGTACCCGCTCGCCATGGCGGCAGCCATGACGTCCGCAGCCGTTGTCGCTGTCGCGTTCGCGCAGCCACGCGTGCTCGTGACCTGGGCTCTGATCCTCGCGCCCTACGTGATCATCGAAGCGGCACGCACCTACCGCCAGGCGGTGCGTCGCGGTGGCCGGGATCGCGTTGTGGCGCGGCGCATCCTGACCGGTGTGATCGGTGCGCTCCTCGTCGTGGCCGCGGGTGGGTTCGCCTATCTGGTGCTGCGCCTCGGGCTGTTCGAGCGACCACTCGATCAGCGACTCGGAGGGCCCCAGGCACAGGCGAGTCAGCCCGTGTTCGTCGGAATCGGTCAGGTGCTGGTGCAATCCTGGCCTCTCGGTGTGGACGGTGTCGTCACCTTCCCCGCGATCCTGCTCGCGCTCGCCGTGATCGGGGGGATCGCTGTCGCCGTGCGAACCCGTGGCCTGCGGTGGCTCGTCGTGTCCTACGCTGCGCTCGCCGTGCTGTTCGCACTGGCCGCGGGGTCGGACGACGTGCTGACGAAGCTCGCCACCGCACTGTGGTACAAGGATCGCTACCGCATCAGTTCGGCGCTCCCCATCATCGCCATCCCGCTCGCCACCCTCGGCATCCTCACGGCCGCGCGCTGGGCATCGCGGTCGCGTCGGGCATTCGTCGCCGCGGCGGCGGCGCTCTCCGTGGCCGTGGCGGGGATCGCTGCCGCGGGGCTCGCATGGGCCTCCATGCCGACATTCGGGTACGTCTTCCGACTTCCGGACCGCGCCGCGTCCTCCGAGGTGATCTCTCGTGCTCAGATCGACTTCATGCGGGACGTGGTCGCCGCGGTCGTTCCGCCGGATCAGCGACTGCTGGGCGATCCCTGGGACGGGTCCGCCCTGTCGCAGGTGTACGCGGGGCGCGAACCTGTCTTCCCCCACGTCAACGGTCAGTGGGATCCGCAGCGCGGAGTCATCGCGTGGCACCTGCCGGACATCGACAAGGACCCCGCCGTATGCGCCGCCCTCGACGCGTTGCGCGTGCGCTACGTGCTCTACCACCCGCACGAGTTCGGCGGCGGCGACCCGTCGGGCAATCACTTCCTCGGCGTGCACGCCGCGGTGCAGCAGGGCCTGTTCACCGCGGTCGCGACCGACGGGGACTCGACGCTCTACCGCATCGACCAGTGCGGGCCATTGCGCGCGGATTGATTGCCTATGCGCGTTCCAGCGCGGTTCCTCCTCCCTCACGCGGTTCGTCGCGGAAAACCCAACGATCATAGGTCACGAATCGGAACATGGTTGCCAGCACTTGGCCCACGATAGTTCCGGAAATGTTATCAGCTAATGGGCTATCCAGGCCGAGGACGTAACGGGAGAAAGCAAGGCAACCCAATTGCAGCAGCGCCGCGACAACATTGATCCCGACGAAGAGGACGTACCGAGAAAATCGCCGCGGAACGTTTCGGTGCCCGAATGTCCAGAATCTGTTTCCGACGTAGGTCACGATCGTCGCAATCACGATCGCGATCACTTTCGCAATGACCGGGGCGTGAAACAGAGGCCCGGTGCCCGTCACCCAGAAGACGAGGAGGTTATACACGGTTGCGTCCACGACGAAAGCGACGCCGCCGACGAGGAGGAAGGCGCCTCCGCGGCGTAGTAAGCCGGCGGCATCTAATGCGCGTGGCACCGTTCTCCGATCGGGGTCAGATGAGTCCCTCATGATACCTTGGACCCCGCGTCGTTCCGGTGGATGAGCCGGGAGCAGCCTACGAAGACCGGAGCACCGTCGATGTCCGATGAGCCGAGAATCGCTGCCATCGTTCCCTGCTACAACGAGGAACGCGCCATCGGCCGGGTCGTCGCTGAGTTACGGGCCACCGTTCCGCACATGGACGTATACGTGTATGACAACAACAGTTCTGACGGCACTGCCGAGGTCGCACGCGCCGCTGGCGCTGTCGTGCGTTGTGAGAAATCGAAGGGCAAAGGCAACGTCGTGCGACGCGCATTCGCTGACGTCGATGCAGACATCTACGTGCTGATAGACGGCGACGACACGTACGCGGTCTCCGACCTTCCGGAGATGATCGGGATGCTGAAATCCGGCCCTTACGATCATATTCTCGGCGTGAGACAGCAGACGAGCGCTACCGCCTATCGTCCTGGGCACGAACTGGGCAATCGCGGCTTCAACTGGCTGGTGAGCAGCGTTTTCCAATCGAATGTCACGGACATGCTGAGCGGTTACCGGGTCTTCTCGCGCCGATTCGTAAAGAGCTTCCCGGCGCTCTCTCGTGAATTCGAGATCGAAACGGAACTCACTGTCCACGCGATGAGTCTCCGTGTTCCACAGGCGGAGATCCCTGTCGGTTTCAAAGATCGTCCGGAGGGAAGTGACAGCAAGCTTCGCACGTATCACGATGGCTTTCGGATCCTGGCGCTGATCGTGGCGCTGATCCGCCACGAGCGTCCCCTGATGTTCTACGGCGTTCTCGGGGCGGTGCTCGCAGCCGTCGGTATCGGGCTGGGCATCCCGGTTTTCGCTGAGTACCTCCAGACCGGCCTGGTACCCCGCTTACCCACGGCAGTCCTAGCCGTGGGTGTGATCCTGCTCGCGTTCATGGCATGGATGATGGGTTTCATCCTGGACGGCGTTCTCAAAGCGCGGCGTGAGGTCAGCCGACTCAACTACCTCTCCCTCGAGGCGCCGAGGTTCCTGTAGGTGCGCGTCGCATTGACCTCGGGCCGCCGGCTGCCCTTCAAGGGAACACGCTCGTCGCACTACGCACCCGTCCTGCTCGCTGTCGCGGTGCCTGTCCTGGCATATGTCGCGCTTGTGCTCCTCGGTGTCACGACTTCGAACATCGGAGTGGACGGTCTGCGTCAGGACCCGGGTGAGCCCATCGGTGTCCAGTTCGGCCAGTCTCAGTCGATTCGCAGCGACGAGTACGGAACGGAGTCACCGTTGTGGCTCGGCCAGTCTGCGCGAGCGGGTTCTGCTGCCCTCACGCCCTTGAGCGTGTCCGACGACTTCTTTGCTCAGCTCCCGAGCGGCCCTGTCTCGTCAATCGTCTTCTTCGATGGCACAGCGCTCGCACTCAGCCCGTGGGTTCCTGAGCCCATGCTGTTCGCGGCGAAGTGGTGGTTGCCGACGCTGCTTCTGGTCATCGGGCTCCCTCTCTGGTTCCGTCAGATGACGGGCCGGATGCGGTGGGGGTATCTCGCTACCATCCTGATCATCGCTGCGCCCGCGAGTGCATGGTGGTCCGGGAGACCAGTCAACAGTCTCGGATTCGCAGCTGCTGGCTGCGCGCTTGCCATATTCGGGGTGACGAAGGTCTGGCGCGCAGGTTGGCGTGGCCGCGTTGTTGGCGCTCTCGCTGTCATCGCGTCCGGTGTGCTCCTGGCTCGCACCCCGACCTACTATCAACCCCTCGCAATCGTCCTCGCTCTGCCGCTGGTCCTCGCCACCGCCGCCTTCTTGCTGGCACGACCGATCCCCTGGCGTCGCCGTTTCGTCGATCTTGCCCTCGTGGTCCTTTCGGGTGCCGTGTGGACGGGTCTGCTGGTGTGGGAGAACCGCGAAGCCATCACCGTCGGGCTTGCGACCATCTACCCTGGCTCACGCGCCAGTACCGGGACGGCGCTGTCTCCCGGTCACGTGTTCGGGGCGACCAATCTCGGATGGCTCGAGCCACTCGGCCCCACTGCCATCCCGAACCAGACAGAGATCGTCTCCTCGTTCACCGTCCTGCTTATCGTGCTCGCTGTGCTCATTGGCGCCCAAGCGTGGCGAGGCGGTCGCCCGGGGGGTCTCGCGTTCACTGTGATCGTCGCATGCGGCGTGTTCTGGTTGTCGTGGTCCATCGTCAATTGGGGTGGTTTCGGAGCCGAAATTCCGCTGGTGAACCGCGTCCCACCGACCCGTGCGGCGGCGGGGGTGGGTTTCATCGCCACGATCGCATTCTGCATGTTCCTTTCGCAATGGCGTCCGCCGCGGCGCGTCACTGTCGCCGGCGTCGCCGCTGTCGTGACCGGGCTCGTGTCCGCGTATGGTGGCAGCGGACTGCAGCAGGCGGAGCTGTCGGGTCTGCGGACGTGGATGATCTGGCTCAGCGCCGCCATCGCCGGCACCGTGGTGTTCCTGCTGGTTCAGTTGCCGCACAGGGTGTGGCCTCTCGTGGTCGCTGGTGCAGCTGCCGTAAGCCTGACGGTGACCGCCAACCCCGTCCTGTTCGGCCTCGGCGACGTGCGCGCGAGCGCGACCGCTCAGAACTTCGTCACGTGGGGGGAGCTATCGCGCGCGGATGGATCGGTATGGGCCAGTGACTCGGGTGATGTCGATGCGCTTCTGACTGCAACGGGGACGCCCTCGCTGAGCGCTCGTCAACAGGTCGGCCCCGACGAAGGCGCGTGGCTGCGACTCGATCCAGGCGGAGCCCACCGGGACATGTGGAATCGCGGGGGGCTCCACATCCAGTTCGCATGGAGCGACTCGCGTTCACTCGACTTCGCGCAGCCAGCCGCCGATACGGTCGTGATCACCGGATCGCCGTGCGCGGTTGCGCAACGACTACCCGAACTCGGGCACATCATCAGTTCGAAGTCTCTCGACGACTCGTGTCTGAGCGAGGTGACCCGTGTGGAATGGGCCGGTGAATGGCTGACGGTATACGACGTGATCGGGCCGATTCCCGACTGATCGGCTCAGCGGTCGCGCGTCAAGCGATTTCGCCGATCTCCGAACTTCTCGCGCACCAACTCGACCCCTCCGCGACGGAAGTAGTAGACGAGCAGGGCCAGGTCACGGCGGCGACCCTTGGGCATCAGGAGGATCCTCTCGAATCTGCTTCCCCCGACAGCGCCGACGTCAGTCATGAGATCCCGATCCGGTGCGGGACGTGGGTTGCTGCAGAACTCCACGAGGGGGCGCAGGGTCTCCCGCCAGAAGAAGGCCTCCCGCGCCGTCACGGCGGCCTGACGAGCGGTGTCATACGCGGCTGAATCCGTCAGCAGCTCGCGGATCGCATCGGCCAGTGCCCGCGGATCGCCCGGCGGGACGACCCGGCCCCAGCCGCCGTCCGCGACGATCTCGGCGAACGAGTCCCCGTCGGAGACGACGACCGGCAAGCCTGCCCATAGGTAGTCGAGTATCCGGGTCCGGAAGGCGAACCGAGTCTCCGCATGGACCGGATGCGTACTGACGCCCAGATCGGAATCGAGCAGGTAGTTCGCCCGCTCGTCGTAGTCGATCCAGGAGTCGTTGAAGAAGACCGTGCGGCCCGTCAATCCGAGCCGATCGGCAGCGGAAACGGCGTCGGCGATCGCCTGCATCTCGGGCACTTCGGGGTTGAAGTGACTCGTACTCAGGAAGAAGAGCTTGATCGCGGGGTTGGTCTCGGCCACCAGCGCCATGGCTTCGATCAGCGTCACGGGGTCGAACCAGTTGTAGATGCCGCCGCCCCAGATCAGAACGCGATCCTCGTCCCCGATCCCGGGAACGACTCCCTTGATGCGGTGGCCGGTCTGGCGCGGGGGCTCATCCGGCAGACCGAAGGGGGCGACCGCGATGAGGGATTGGAAGGTCGGGTCCTGCGAGTACGTGGCCGGGTTCAGTCGTCCCAGAGCGGACAGGTTGCCCAGCCACAGATCACGCTGACGCTCCGACGCGCACAGGAAGTAATCGCCGCGGCCCAACTGCTCGTTCAGCAGCGACACGGCCTTGCGAACTTCGTCCGTCCACGTCGCCCGGTCCTGGTATTTGTTCTGTTCGAGTTGTTCCAGCTGAAAGGGGTCGTACAGGTCCGCCACCACGATCTTGCGGGTGCGCGCCACACTCGGGAATATCCGCAAGGACATGCCCTGCACGATGATAACGTCCGCCCACGCCTCGTGAACGGCGGCAGCCGCGTCGTCGGACTCGTGCACGAAATGGGTCTCGAAGCGGTCGCTGCTGCGGTCGATGCGCTTCCACGAGACCACTCGCACATCGCACGAATCGGACAACTGATCGGCCATGTTCCAGACCCGTATCGCTGGGCCGGCCATCTGCGCACGAATCGGATCACCGGTGATGATCAGAACTCGCGCACGGTGTTCGACCGCGGCAGACGTCATCGACGACCCGTGAGAAACGCGCCGAGACGGCGGAACAGCCCGCTGACGCTGGTTCGTGCCACCAGAAGGTCGCGGATACCGTCTAGGTTCGCGCGAATGTCGCCGCCCGCGTAACGCACCGCGTCGTCGAATCCTGTAAGCCTCCGTTGCAGCTCGTCCATCGCCGACTGAATCTGATCGAGGCGGCTATCGAGGCGACGCATCTCCGAGGCGAGGTGCATCGCGTTCGCCCAACTTGATGGGGAGAGGTTCTTGCGGAACTGGTCGTCGCGCACTCGGGACTCGAGGTCGCGGTGATCAGCGTCTAGGGCAAACACACTGTTGCTGTCAGGGCCGTCAGCTTCGGGTCGATGGTGCCATCGAGCAAGTGCGGGCAGAGGAAGTAGATCGATGGCGTAGCGAGAAATCACGCGCAGGTAGAATTCCCAATCCTCAAGCACTGGAAGCGTTTCATCGAAGTAGCCCAATTCCTGATGCAGTCGACTTCTGTAGAGCAGTGAGTTGGTCGTGATGCGATTGGCGCGGAGCATGTCCGAAATGGTTATTGTCGTCATCGTGGGGTTCAACAGCCGGGTCTCTTGGACTTGATCACCGGTCTCCGGGTCTGTGCGGTGGATAACCACTTCCGTATGCGCGCCAACCGCGACGCTGTTCGGGTGCGCGTCCAAGAAACCGACGGTCGACGCCAAGAACGATTCGTCCCAGGAATCATCGTCGTCATGCAGGACGATGTACTCGCCCCGCGCCGATTCGAGGCCGGCATTCGCAGCTTTCGAGCGGCCGTGCTCTGCCCCCGTGCAGTCAACGAGGCGAGCTCGGCCCACAAGATCGGACACACTGTCGATAACCGATCGAGTCAGGGCCGGATCATCGCCGTCGTCAACCACCACGACTTCGAAGTGGCGGAATCCCTGCCTGCTGATGTCGCGCAGCGCGTCGGCGAGGAGCACCGGTCGATTCCGGGTACGAACTACGACGGATACTCTCGGCGCAGTACTCGCACCGTCGGCCATGCGCTCACCTTACCCGGCAGTCAATGGCGGCATCGGCCGCCATGCGCGGTCCCGGGCGATGGCACGGCCGTCGCGGAGCCCGCGGAACAGGTGGCTCGTGCCGCGCACCCGGTGCTCGACGGCGACCAGGCGGATCAGTTCCTTCCCGAAGGTGAGAGCGGTTCCCAGGCCGAACAGCGCCGGGCGGTACACATCGTGGGCGCGGTAGTACTGCTTGATCAGCGCGCGGTTCCGCATGATGTAGTAGCGGTACGCGTCACTGGAGGCGTTCATGTGGCGCACGCCCATGTCCCACTGCCGGATCTCGCGGGTGCGCCGCAGCACGAACTCGTCCACGATCACCGACCGGGTGACTCGTGAGGCGAGCCATCCGTAGACCTGGTCGTCCCAGTAGATGAAGAACCGCGGATCGGGCAGACCGATGCGGGCGACCACGTCCCGGTGGATGAACATCCCCTCGAAGCAGCCGGAGTTCATCTCCTTGTACCCGGACGCGTCGAAGCCGGCCGGTGCGAACGGGATCGGGATGCCCATCCGCTCCGCGATGCGGTACTGCCAGTAGAACTCGCTGCCGTCGTAGTCGTACCGCCGGCCCTGGATGCTGCGGAACCGACTGGCCCAGCGACCCATCTTCGCCAGGCCGTCGGGGATCAGTTCGACGTCGTCGTCCATCAGCCACATCCAGGTCGCGCCGGTCTCGTATGCGACGCGCATCCCCTCGCTGAACCCGCCTGACCCGCCCGTGTTGGTCTCGAGGCGCCGGTACACGATCTCCGGGCCGAGGGTGTCCGCGTAGCCGGTCACCATGTCGCCTGTCCCATCCGCGGACGCGTTGTCGACGATCACCACGCGACCGGGCTTCGGATCCATCCGCGCGATGCTCTGCAGCAGGCGTTCCAGCAGCGCCGACCGGTTGTACGTCACGACGACGATCGCCGTCGCAGCCGGGTCGAAGGCATCCGCCTCGGTCGCGGCGGATGGGGACGTGGCAGGCATGGCAGGGCGAGCCTACCGGTGCAACCTGGCACGGACAGCGGATGGTCGGCGGGGTCCCCACTCCTCCCTGGCTTCGCGCAGTTTCGGCAGTGCAGAGCGACCGGGTACCCTGTCGCCAACCCAGCGACGGAGCGCCGCAGAATGCATCCACCGATCGACGAGACGGTCAGCGAACCGAGGGACGCGCCCACGGCGTTCTGGCTGACGCCGATGTCGTACTGGTCACCGGTCCACCTGCCCGTGTCCGCCTGGTACACACACACGTCGTTCGCCGCGTGGCTCATGGACGCACTCCGCCCGACGCGCGTCGTCGAACTCGGCACCCACTTCGGATGCTCGTGCTTCGCATTCGCCGAAGCGGCGAAGCGCCTCGGTCACGGATGCGCCATCAGCGCGATTGACACGTGGGAGGGCGATGACCACGCCGGCTTCTACGGCGCGGAAGTGTTCGACTACGTCGCGGAGGTCGCGCGCACGGACTACCCCGCATCGGTCGGACTCGTGCGCGCGACGTTCGAGGAGGCCCGGGCGCAGTTCCCGGACGGGTCGGTCGACCTCCTCCACATCGATGGCCGTCACGCGTACGAGGATGTCGTCGCGGACTACGAGATCTGGCGCAGCAGCGTCCGCGACGGGGGATCATCCTCTTCCACGACATCGGCGAGCGCGAGAACGGCTTCGGGGTCTGGCGGCTCTGGGAGGAGATCGCCGAACCCGGCCGAGGTGGCGAGCCTCTGTGACGACGTCGCCGGGCTCACCGGTGACATCGCGGAACGCGACCGCTCCCTGGCCGACCGGGCGGCGCACATCGACCAGATCCATGCGAGCACCAGTTGGCGCATCACAGCACCCGTGCGGTGGGTCGGCCGGCTGCGCCGGCCGCCCAAGCCAGGGCCGGGCTGACAGGCGACTGGACCTAGGCTGTGGGTCGTGCTGGTGGCGCTCCGGAACGAACCCCGGGACTACGCGTGGGGCTCGACCACCCTGCTGGCGGCGTTGCAGGGCCGGGAGGCCGCCGACCGCCCCGAGGCGGAGATCTGGTTCGGCGAGCATCCCGCGTCGCCCGCGCGGGTGGCCGACGACGACCTGACCCTTCCGGAATGGCGTGCGCGTCGCTCGCCCACCCCGCCCGCGCCGCTGCCGTTCCTCGTGAAGCTGCTGGCCGCGGACGCGCCCCTGTCCATCCAGGTGCATCCGTCGGCGGAGCAGGCGCGGGCCGGTCACGCGCGCGAGCACGCGCGCGGCATCCCGCTGGATGCGGCCGAGCGCTCCTACCGCGACCCGCACCACAAGCCCGAGGTGATCGTGGCGGTCAGCGACACCTTCGAGGCGCTCGCGGGCCTGCGGCATCCGGACCGGAGCCGCGCGATGCTCGCCACGCTCGGACCGGGCGGAGCCGCGGTGGCGGAGCGACTGGCGGGAGCGGATGCGGCGGCGGCGCTCCGGCGCACGCTCGGCTGGCTCCTCTCCGGCGAGGCCGCGGCCGAGGTGGCCGCGGTGGAGGCGGCGCTGGATGACGCCCCGGCGCCCGAGTTCGCCGCGGACCTCGCCCCGATCCGGCGGATCGCGCGGCGGCATCCGGCCGACCCGGGAGTGGTGGTAGCGCTGCTCATGAACCGGGTGGTGCTGCGGCGGGGCCAGGCGCTGTTCCTCCCGGCCGGGGCGCTGCACGCCTACCTGTCGGGTCTCGGGGTGGAGGTGATGGGGCCCAGCGACAACGTGGTCCGGGGCGGCCTCACGCGCAAGCACGTCGACGTGGCCGAGCTCCTGCGGATCGCGGACACCGCTCCGGGGGACCCGCCGCTGCTGGTGCCGCAGCCCGCGGGAGACGGACTGTCGGTGCTGCGGCCGCCGGTGCCCGACTTCGAGGTGTGGCAGCGCCCCGCCGGGACCGGCGCGTCGACGGTGCCGCTCCACGGCCCGGCGGTGGTCGTCGCGCTCGGTCCGGTCACGGCCTCGACGGCATCCTGCCAGATCCTGACCATGGCCGCCGGGACGGCGGCCTTCGCGACCGACGAGGAGGCCAGCCTGCGCCTGAGCGGACCCGGCGCGGCCGTGGTGGCCCAGCCGGCCGGATGACCCGACACGCCCGTCCGACACGCCGAGGGACGTGGTGAAGCTTCAACGATGTGTCGAGGGTTTACGATCCGGCGCTTGACCGGGGCGAATCACACCTGTGTAATTCATGTATCCGCGTTCGCGGTGGACGCAGGTGGGGGTGAACGACATGACGAGTGCGCCGTACCGATCCAGTGTTCCCGACAACTGGTTCGTCGATCCGGTCCTCCTCGGCGTGCCCGGGGTGCGCCGGCCGGATGTCCCGGCCGAGGAGGAAGCCGCTCTCGGCTGGCAGACCGACGCGCTGTGCGCGCAGACCGATCCGGAGGCGTTCTTCCCCGAGAAGGGCGGGTCCACGCGGGACGCGAAACGCATCTGCTCCGGGTGCGACGTGCGCGCGGAGTGCCTCGACTACGCGCTCCAGAACGATGAGCGCTTCGGCATCTGGGGAGGCCTGAGCGAGCGCGAGCGGCGCAAGCTGAAGCGCCGCGCCGGCTGACGCGTCAGGATGCCGTGTTCCCGGCGCGTGCATCCCGCGACCGCGCCGGGCCGCGCCTAGGCTGAGCCGCGCCATGCCCTCCCGCGTCCACGCCGTCCTCGTCGCCCGTTCCGACGTGCCCGCCGCCGCGGACCACCTGCGTCGCACCCTGCAGGCGCTCGCCGCGCAGACCCGCCCGGCGGAGGCGCTGACCATCGTCCTGGCCGAGCCGGACGCGGCCCTGCGGGAACTCGCCGCATCCTCCGGCGCGGAGGGCGTCATCAGCGCCTCCGGCGCCCTCGGATACGCGGCGGCGCTGCGTGCCGCCGGGCCCCGCCTGACCGGGGACGCCGTGTGGCTGCTCGCGCAGGACACCGCGCCCGCCCCCGACGCCCTGGACCGGCTGGCCGGCGCACTGGAGGTGGCCGGGTCCGTGGCCGTGGCGGCCCCGAAGCTCGTCGAATGGGACGACACCGGCCGCATCCGCTCCCTCGGCGTCGCCATGACCCGGTTCGGCCGGGCCGTCGAACGGGTCGAAGGGGAGCGGGACCAGGGCCAGCACGACCGCGACGACGACGTGCTCGGCGCCGACGTGCGCGGGCTCCTCGTGCGTGCGGACGCGTGGCGCGAACTGGACGGCCTCGACCCGGCCCTGGGGGGCGCGGACGAAGGACTCGACCTCGGGGTGCGGGCGCGCCTGGCCGGACACCGCGTCGTCGTGGTCCCGGACGCCCGGATCGCGGTCGCCGGAGACGGAGTCGCGGGCCTTCCCGCACCGGGGACGCGGGCCCGGCGCCGCCGCATCGCCTACGCCACCCGAGCCGCCCAGCTCCACCGCCGGCTCGCCTACGCGCCCGGTGCGGCGGTCCCCGCCCACTGGCTCACCCTGCTCCCGCTCGCGCTGTGGCGCACGGCCGCGCTGCTGGTGGCCAAGCAGCCCGCCCGGGTCCTGCCCGAATGGGGCGCGGCACTGGTGGTGCTGGTGCGTTGGGGCGCGGTCGGCCGGGCCCGCCGCCGCATCCGGTCGGCGCGGCGGGCGACCTGGTCGTCGCTCGCCCCGCTGCGGATCCGGGGGAGCGAGCTGCGCGAGCGCATCGACGAGGACGCGGACGCGGACGCCGCGTTGCCGTCGGTGCGAGAAGAGCTCGGCTTCTTCACCGGCGGGGGAGCGTGGGTCGTGCTCGGTGCGCTGGTCGCGTCGGCGGCGCTGCTGCCCTCGCTGCTTGCGTGGCCCGTGCTCGGCGGGGGCGCACTCGCGCCGCTGCCCGGCAGCATCGCGCAGCTGTGGGCGGACGCCGCATACGGAGCCCGCATCGACGGGTGGGATGCCGTGACCGTCGCCGACCCGTTCGCCGCCGTCATCGCCGTGCTGGGCTCGCTCTGGCCCGCCGACCCGTCGCGGATGCTGGTCGCGCTGTGGCTGGCCGCCGCGCCCCTGGCCGCCCTCGGCGGGTGGTTCGCGGCCACCCGCCTGACGAACCGGCCGCTCCTGCGCAACACCGCGGCCGTGCTCTGGGCGGCCGCGCCGATGCTGTGGAGCGCGCTCGGCGACGGCCGGCCCGCCGCCGTCCTCGTGCACCTGCTGCTGCCGTGGCTGTTCTATGCGGGCGTCGTCGCTCACCGGTCCTGGTCGGCCGCAGGCACGGCATCCGTGCTGCTGGCCGCCGTCGTCGCGTGCGCGCCGTCGCTCGCTCCCGCCCTCGCGATCCTCTGGGCTCTCGCCGTGATCCTCACCGTCGTGGTGCGGTCCGGGCGCGGGGTGGGCCACGTCGTGTGGCTCGCCATCCCCGCGCTGGTGCTCGCGCTGCCGCTGCTCGCCGCGCAGCTGCGGGCCCGGAACCCCTGGGGGCTCCTCGCGGACCCCGGCCCCGTCGTGACGGCGCCCCAGGCCGCGGCCGACGCGGAGGGTCGGGTGGGGCTGCTGGCGGGGTTCCCCGGTCCCGGCGCGGGCGGGTGGGATCTGCTGCTGGCCGGCACGGGCCTGCCCGCGCTCGCGATGACGCTGCTCGCGCTGCCCCTGGTCGTGGTCGCGCTGGCGGCGCTGGCCACCCCGCGCTGGATGGTCGCGGCGGTGCCCTGGGCGACGGCCCTGCTCGGCTGGGGCACCGCCTTCGTGGCAGTCGGCGTCCAGGTCGCCGCCACCCCCGCCGGGACTCCGGTCGCCCTGCTGCCCGGGCCCGGGCTGAGTCTGGCATGGCTCGGCCTGTGCGCCGCGGCGGTCATCGCCCTGGATGCGGGACTCGGCGGGCGGGCGCTTCGCGCGCAGGCCGCCGTCGCCGCCGTCGTGATGACCACCGCGGTCGCACTGGCGGTACCGGCGATGACCGCCTCCGTGCGCGGCGCCGCCGCGGTGACGGCGAGTTCGCCCGCCACGCTGCCGGCGTACGTGGCGGCGCAGGCGCGCTCCGGCGAGCCGGTCGGCACCCTCGTGGTCACCGTGCTCGACGAACGCGAGGTCGCCGCCCGCGTCGTGTGGGGCGGCAGCGACACGCTGCTGGGCCGTCCGACCGTCCGCTCCACCGCGCTGGAGCCGTCGGCGGGCGACCGGGAGCTGGGGCAGGTCGCCGTCGACCTGATCTCCTCCACCGACCCGGACGCGCTCTCCCGCGCCGCCGACCACGGCATCGGATACATCGTGCTGGCCCCCGTCCCCGACTCCCTCGCCGACACCGCCCGCGCGCCGCGGTCGGCCGCTGCGGCCTCGCTGGACCAGCGGCCGGGCCTGGAGGCCGTCGGAGACACGCCGAAGGGGTCCCTCTGGCGGGTCACCGGCGAGGTCGCATCCGGCCCGACGGCCCCGCCGGCGACCGCCGGGTGGGCCGCGCTCATCGGCCTGGTCCAGGCCGCGGTCGTGGTCGCCGCACTCCTGCTGGCGGTGCCGACCGCCGCCAGCAGACATCAGGCGCGCCGGGTCTCCCGTATCGTCGGACCCCGCCCTCGGGAGGACGCGTGAACGGCAGGCGCTGGTTGCAGTGGGCGATGACGAGCACCCGCGTGCTCGTCGGCATCGGCGCGGCCGTGGGCATCGCGCTCGTGGCCGCGTTCGCCGTCGCCGCGGACTGGCCCTCGCGACCCCACCGACCCGCGACGGTGACGGCGACGCCCACCGCGGCCGACACGGTGCTCTCCTGCCCGGGCGGGCTGCTGGCGCTCGGCCGCGACGCGACGAACGCCGCGGGCCTGAGCACCGCCGCGCCGCAGACGCTCACCTCCTCCGGCGACGGCACCCGCACACCCCTCCGCACCATCCCGGACGTCCCCGGCGCCGACGTCCTCAGCGTCACCGCGCGCGCAGGCACCTCCGGGGCGGGAGAGCTCGCCGCCTCCGGCTCCACGGCGGTCGCGGCGGACGACCTGCGCGGTTTCGCCGCATCCGGATGCCGGGCTCCGGCGATGGAATCCTGGCTCGTCGGCGGCGCGGGAACGACCGGCGCATCCGACCTGATCCTGCTGGCCAACCCCGGGGAGGTTCCCGCCGTGGCGGACCTGACCGTGTTCGGCGCCTCCGGGGCCCTGCGCCCGCCGGGCGGCCAGGACCTCGTCATCCCGCCCGGCGTGCAGCGCGTGGTGCCGCTCGCGGGCCTGGCGGTCGGGGAGGAAGCGCCCGTGGTGCTCGTCACCGCGACCGGAGCCCCCGTCACCGCGACCCTCCAGGCCGCTCTCACCCGCACCCTCGCCCCCGGTGGTGTCGACCAGGTCACTCCCGTCACGCCGGACACCGCCGCGGTGGTGCCGGGCGTGACGGTGGCGCCGTCGGCAGCCGCCGAGACGGAGGCCACCACGGTGGTCCGGCTGCTCTCCCCGGGCCGGGACGACTCCGCCACGGTGTCCGTCGTCGGCGCCGGGGGCGACCAGGTCCTCACCCACCAGGTTCCGCTCACCGCCGACGTTCCGACCCAGCTGGAACTGGCGGGCCTGCCCGCCGGCAGCCACACCGTGTCCGTCACCAGTTCCGCGCCCGTCGTGAGCGCGGTCTGGCAGGCCACCGGCCTCGGAGCGGGCTCCGACTTCGCCTGGTACGCGCCCGCCCCCCGGCTCGACGCCGACGCCCTGGTCGTCGTCCCGGAGGGCGCCGGATCCGCGGTCGCGGTCGCGTCGGCGGCGACCGGACCGGTCGAGGTGCGGCTCGATCCGGTCGGCCCGGGCGGGGCGACCGGCTCCACGGCGACGGTGGCGCCCGGGCACGCCGTGACCCTCCCCGCCCCGGCCGGGGCGTACTGGCTGCGGGTGGACGGCCCGGTGCACGCCGAGGTCGTGTTCGCCGCCGACGGGGCGCTCGCGGCGTTCCCCGTGATCCCGGTCGCCGCCGACGCATCCGCCGTCACCGTCCACCCCTGACCCGCGGCCGCGCGCCGCCATCCTCGTAGCAACCGGTGCCGGCGCGATTGCAGGTGGGGTCGTGACCGCTGTCATCGCCCTTGGGGCAGCCGCTTTGACCGCCTGCCACGCGTACAGTTCGAAACCTGCGATCTGGTTGAACCTCGGTGGGGCCCCGGCTGTGAGCTGCTGGGGACAGTAGGGAGGGATTTCATGGAAAAGGGGGTTTCCATTTAGGTACTCCTTGATCACGCGCGCCAGGGCAGTTCGGGGCGCCCCACGTCCAGGCTGGGTGGGGATTGCCGCGCTCCACGCGCTGGCTGCGGAGCCGGTCGGGTTCGTCCGGCCTTGCGCAGCGACTTGTAGGTCACGGGCTCGCCGTCGACGGCCTGGCGTAGCAGCGTGTGGAACAGCAGGCCGCGGCTGCGAGAGTTCCTCCGGTTGAACCGGAACACCCACTCGTCGAAGTAGGCCTGGACGTGCTCGGGGCTGACCGAGCCCTGCATGGTGCCCATCAGCCATCTCTTGACCAGCGCTTCGATTGTCAGTCTGATCCGTCAGCGCAGGCCCTGGCGGACCGTCGAGCAAGTCGAGTGCGGGTGTGGTGGTGGAACAACCAGCGCCTCCACGGCGAGCTCGACATGCGCACCCCGCTCGAGGTCGAGGACGCGTACTACGCTGACCTGGAATCAGCCCAACCGGCATCTGCAGGACAAGGTTCCCGTTAGGAACGAGAGTCAGGCCGATTCATACATACCGAGCGCTTCGCAGTGAGCGGCAAAACAAAAGTCCCCCGCATTCCTGTGGACGCTGTGCGAACAGCCCGCGCGAGCGGCGTTAGTGTGACGGTGCTCGCGAAGCACTACGGGATTCACCGCGGAACGGTGTGGGCGAAGACGCGGGAGGTCTGACGGGTCCTCGTCAGTTCGGTCGTGCCGCGATGATCGGTTGGAGGCGTGAGACCGTGACGGCCCACGCGCGGACCTCGCGGTCGATCCAGTCGAGTAGGCGGTAGATGGCCAGGGTGTCGGCGGTCAGGTCGCGGCCGTGGATCGGCTCGTGGTGGGCGATCCTGTTGCGCACCGTGTGCAGCTGGTCCAAGGCTCGGTAAACGGTCGCACGGCTCTGCGGGTGGAGGTTCGGGAAGGCGTGGCGCAGATAGCCGGTCCACAGGGTGGCCTCGTATCGTTTGGCGAGCAGGAACTTCCAGAATCCGAAGCTCAGTTCCGCGACCACGCGGCCGGGCGTCTCGGGACGCCGTAGTTTCCGCACCCTGTGTCGAGCGGCGGCGATGTCTTGGTGTGCGAGCTCGGAGAGCACGCCGAGCGGGTCGTCGTACCAGTGCCCGGTAAGGGTCCCGTGGTGCGCGGCGAGCTGTGTGCTCAGGGCGTTGCGGAGGACGACTTCGAGGATGCCGAGTGCTTCGTACAGCGCGCCGGAGACAGCGAGGTTCCACTCGTACAAGCGCACAGCCTTGGTGAGGTCGCCGCCGGTGGCACGCAGATAGGGTGCGAAACGCTCTGGGGAGAGCGCGGTAGCGATTGGTGTTGCATCTGGCTCGTCGGCCACCATGTCACCTCCCCGTGCTAATCTTGTGCGCGAAGACCCCGGAAGGCCTCTGCGAGAGCATGTCTCCGGGGTTACTGCTTTCTCAGCCTATGCACCACGTCTGACACCGCTCGCGTGGAATCAGAATCCGCGGCGGCGTGGATTGGCGGCGGCTCGGGCTACCCCGGTGCCTGGCCCCTCACGGCTCGCGCTGGGCGGCCCGTGGCGGCGGTAGCCGATGGGTGTGACGCCCATGTAGCGGCGGAACAGGTCTGTCGCGTGGCCGCTGTGTCGGCCCCAGCCGACGCGAGCGGGGTTATCTCGGTGATGGGCAGGTCGGTGTCGCGGATCAGGTGAGCCATGTGCTGGACGCGCAGGATCGTGAGGTACACGATCGGGCTGACCCCGAACGCGGCCACGAAGACCCGATTACTCTGCCCGGTCGAGAGGCAGACGTGCGCGGCAAGCTCAGCGACCCGCCACCGCCTCGCGATATCCCCGCGCAGGAGCGCCGCGATCGCTGCCGCCTCCCGTCGAATAGGCCGGAATGCCCGCCACCGAGGGAGTGCGACATGCGCGACCCGTCGCCGCGGCATCAGCAACGGCATGTCCGCGGGGGCTTCCCGGACGTGTGGCGCGATCGAGTCGAGCACAGCGAACAGAAGCATATGAGTACGGAAGTACCGTGCCGTGTCCTGCCTCGTCTCGGCGCGGGTCACGAGTTCATCGAGGATCGGCCCGAGCCGATCGATCTCCCGTTGTCCGAGGCGGAGCACTGCACCGGGTCGGGGTAGAGCTTGGCGGCGAGGTCGCGGGCGGCGTCGCGGTCGGGGATCAGGTCCAAGTGCTGCCAGAACAGGTGCTCGATGAGGTAGTCGTCCATGTCGATGAGGAGCGTGGTGACGTCGACCCAGCCTTCTGGCTCATAGCCGACGAGGGCGTTGGGGGCGATCAAGGCAACGTCACCGACCACAACGGGGCTTTGGGGGCAGTCACCCGAGAGAATCATCGAGCCGTCGCGGACGAACAAGAACCGAACGCAATCATGTGCGCTCGCGTCAACCGGTCGGCGGGTGGTGCGACTCTCGGCGGCCAACACTGGCAGTCCGAATCTCTCTGATCGTCGCGTCTCGTTGACCGTCCAACACCAATCGCTACGCGGCATTCACCACACGAGCCTGGGCACCGCTACGGATATTCTAGTACTAGAATAGCAGTGTGGAACTCACACCCTCCGAACTCACCATCCTGGGATTGGTCATCGAGCGTCCCTCACATGGCTACGACCTGGAGCGCGTAATCGAGCAACGAGGCATCCGCCAATGGACAGACGTCGGCTTCTCCTCGATCTACTACCTGCTGGCCAAGCTGGAGAAGCAAGACCTCGTCCAAGGTTCAGAAACCGCACCAGGGGCAAAGGCCCGCCGTGTCTTTCACGCGACGGCCAAGGGCGAGGAGGTTGCAGCTCGCGCCACCTATGCGTACATCGCGGAAGCGACCGCGGTTGCACAGCCGTTCTTGGTCGGCATCGCCAACCTGCCGCTACTTACAGAGCACGAGTACGCCCGGGCGCTGAGCACCAGGCTTGCGCAGATCGGTACACGTATCGCGACAGTCAGGGATGCTCAGCAGGCACAGACGCCGCTCCCGCTCGCGGCACGCGAAGTGTTCTCCTATTCGCTCAGCCTCATGGAGGCGGAAAGGTCGTGGCTCGCCGCGCGAGCCCGGGTATCCGATGACTGACAAGCTCGACTTCAAGAAGACCCTCGACGGCTACCGTGCCCCACGGGGGCGGTTCGAGATCGTGGACATCCCCGACATGCAGTACCTGATGGTCGACGGTCACGGCGACCCCAACACCTCATCCGCCTACGCCGACGCGCTCGCCGCGCTGTATCCCGTCGCCTACAAGCTCAAGTTCGCCAGCAAACGCGAATTCGCACGCGACTACGTGGTCCCTCCCCTGGAAGGGCTGTGGTGGGCGGAGGACATGGATGCCTTCACCGCTTCGCGCGACAAATCCCGATGGGATTGGACGATGATGCTGATGGTCCCCGACTGGATCGACCACAGCATGTTCAAGGCCGCCGTCGCACGAGCCGGCGCCAAGGAAGCACCGACACGCCTCGACGACGTTCACCTCTGGCCGCTCTCCGAGGGACGGTGTGTCCAGACCCTCCACATCGGATCGTTCGATGGCGAGGCGCCCGTGCTGGAACGGATGCACCACGAGTTCATCCCCGAGAACGGCCTTCGCATGAACGGCAAGCACCACGAGGTCTACTTCAGCGACTTCCGCAAAGTCGCCCCGGAGAGGCTGCGAACAATCCTCCGCCAGCCCGTCAGCCTCGCGTGAAGCTCGCACCACGGTTTGGCCACCGTGAACCCGCACTAGGAGTTTCCACCAGAGGGGGTTTCCACTCAGGTACTCCATGATCCATGGAGCGTTCACGGTGAGCCCGGTCGCTGGACGGGACTACCCGCGGTCTTACGCAGAGTTGCGTGCCTGGTTCGGCCAGGACGGGAAGTGCCTGGACTACTTGGACTGGCTTCGCTGGGCTGACGGGTTCGTCTGCCCTGGTTGCGGCAGCCGCGCGGGGGTGGCGTTTGTCCGACGCCAGGTGGCTGTGCCGCGCCTGCAAGCGGAAGGTCTCCGCGACCGCCGGCACGATCTTCGACAAGACCCGCACGCCGCTGACGGTTTGGTTCACAGCGGCGTGGCTGCTGGTCAACAGCAAGACCGGCGTCTCGGTCACCCAGCTGCGCCGTGAGATGGAGCTGGGCGCGATCCAGACCGCTTGGGCGATGCTGCATCGGTACTGCACGGTGATGATAAAATCCCCTTTTCCATGAAACGAAGCGCGGTCTTCTGGGCCGCCGTTGCGGTGAGCGTCACGTTGGCCGTGACGGCGGGCATGTTCTTCACGCAGGTCTTGATCCGACCCGAAAGTGCCAGCGGGTTCATGATGGTCGGAATGGCGGTTCTGCCGTTCCTTGTGATCGTCCTCATGGTCGCGATCCGCTCACGACCGGCCGCAAAGGGAAGAAGCGAGCCGGGGACCGACGGGCGCGGCCCTCAGAAGTAGCGGAAGCGTTCCGGACCGAGGTCCCACGGGTCGCGGTCCAGGTACTCCGCCGCAGCCCGGAAGACGCAGCTCTCGATCATCATCCGCCGGTGCGGCTCGTCGTCCCGGTGGAGCCGGCTTAGTCGCTGGATCGGCAGCCGGTACAGCACGATCCGCCGCTCCTTGGCGAACACGCCCCACCGCGGGATGCCGTCCGCATCGGAACTCGGCGGCATATCGGCCACCTCGAAGCGCACCTCCCGCAACTCGGGCCACGCGTCGCGCAGGAACGCCGCGGTCGAGCCGACCGTCAGGTCGAACCGCTCCGTGCGAGTCTCCAGCGGGGGCAGCGGGGGGCGCACGACGGGACTGCGCCCCTCTCGGCCGTGCCGGCCGTGCCGCTCGGGCCGGACGGCCGGCGCCGCCCGCGTGCGCCGCCGAACCATGGCGTCATCCTACGGGGCGCGCTCCCCGGCGCGCCGCCGCCACCGCGCCCCGCGCCGCCCTAGCCTCGAAACGATGCTCGATCGATTCTGCTCCAAGGCCGGATGCGGCCGGGAAGCTGTGGCAACCCTCACCTACGACTACGGCGACCGGATGGCGGTCCTCGGCCCGCTAGGCCCGGCCCGCGCCGCCGGCGCGCACGACCTGTGCGCGATCCATGCCGATCGGCTCTCCGCTCCACGGGACTGGCTCGTCGTGCGCCACGAGACGCTGCAGCGGTGACGGCGAGGGCGGTGCCCGATAATGGGGGGATGTCCCCCCCCGTGCAGACCACCCACGACTATGCCGTGCGCGACCTCGCACTGGCCGAATCCGGCCGCCACCAGATCCGCCTCGCCGAGCAGGAGATGCCCGGCCTGATGGCGCTGCGGGAGGAGTACGGCCCCTCCCAGCCGCTGCGGGGCGCACGGATCGCGGGGTCCTTGCACATGACGGTGCAGACTGCGGTGCTCATCGAGACGCTCGTCGCCCTGGGCGCACAGGTGCGGTGGGCCAGCTGCAACATCTTCTCCACCCAGGACGAGGCCGCCGCCGCGGTCGTGGTCGGCCCGCAGGGCACGCCCGAGAGTCCCGCGGGCGTGCCCGTATTCGCCTGGAAGGGCGAGACCGTCGAAGAGTACTGGCAGCTCGCGGAGCGCATCTTCGACTGGTCCGCGGAGGGCGCCGCAGGTCCCAACCTCATCCTCGACGACGGCGGCGACGCCACCCTGCTCCTGCACCAGGGCGTGCAGTTCGAACAGGCCGGGGAGGTCCCGGCCGCCGACCCGTCCGCGTCGGCCGAGTACCGGGTCGTCCTCGACACGCTCCGCGCCTCGCTGGCGCGCGACCCGCAGCGGTTCACGCGCATCGCCGCGCAGCTGCTCGGGATCAGCGAGGAGACCACGACCGGCGTGCACCGCCTCTACGAGCTCGCGCGGGCCGGATCGCTCCTGGCCCCCGCCATCAACGTCAACGACTCGGTCACGAAGTCGAAGTTCGACAACAAGTACGGCATCCGCCATTCCCTGCCGGACGGCCTGAACCGGGCCACCGACGTGCTGCTCGGCGGGAAGGTCGCGTTCATCGCCGGCTACGGCGACGTCGGCAAGGGCGCCGCCGAGGCCCTCCGCGGGCAGGGCGCGCGCGTCATCGTGGGGGAGATCGACCCGATCTGCGCGCTCCAGGCCGCGATGGACGGGTACCAGGTGGCGCCCTTGACCGCCGTCGCCGGGCAGGTGGACATCGTCATCACCGGGACGGGCAACACCCACGTGGTCACCGTGGACGACCTGCTGTCGCTCAAGCACCTCGCGGTGGTCGGGAACGTCGGCCACTTCGACGACGAGATCGACATCGCGGGCCTGGAGAGCCTGCCCGGGGCGGAGAAGATCGAGATCAAACCCCAGGTCCACGAGTGGCGGCTGCCCACGGGGCGCAGCATCCTCGTCCTCAGCGAGGGCCGGCTGCTGAACCTCGGCAACGCCACCGGACACCCCTCGTTCGTGATGAGCGCGTCCTTCACCAACCAGGTGCTCGCGCAGCTCGAGCTCTACACCCGCCACGACGACTACCGGGTGGGCGTGCACACCCTGCCCAAGCTCCTGGACGAGAAGGTCGCACGGCTGCACCTGCCGGCGCTCGGGGTGGAGCTGACCACCCTCACTCCCGCGCAGGCCGCCTACCTCGGCGTGCCGGTCGACGGACCGTACAAACTCGAGCACTACCGGTACTGAGACCCCGCCCTCAGCGCGACAGCGCCGCGGCCCGGCCGTCCCGCGCGGCCACCGCGGCCCGCTCCCGCGCGAACCGCACCGCCGCCACCGCGCGCAGGAACGTCTCGGGGTCCGCCGCGGGCACGGGCGAGACCACCTGCGCCGCCTCCGCCGCGAGCGCCGCCGCCCACCGGGCCCGCGCGGCCGGGGCCAGTGCTTCCGCGTGGTCGAGGAAGCGCGCGATCCGCCGGTTCAGCCCGACCGGGACCGCCGCGACATCCGCCGACCGCGCCCACTGCGCGAGGGCCTCGGGCACCACCGGGCTCCGCTCGGGCACCGACTGGGCGCGGGTGCGCTGCGCGTAGGTTCCGGCGACCAGGTCGCCCAATCGCTGGGCGCGCGGCGTGAAGATCCCCGTGAGAGCGGCGAGCACCCCCAGGGTGAGCCAGATCTCCAGCACCCCCACCAGCGCCCGGATCGCCGCCTGCCGGGGACCGGCCGCGCCGCCGTCGGAGCGCACGATCCGCGCCCCCACCGCCAGCTTCCCGAGACTGCGTCCGCCGGTGGCGGTCTCCACCACGGCCGGCACCAGCACCGCCACGAACGCGAACAGCGCCACCGCGAGGATGCCGAGCACCTCCGGTGCGGGACCGGTCGCGGCCAGCGCCGCCACCAGGGTCGCCAGCACGGCGAGCTGCACCGCCACGTCGATCGCCGCGCCCAGCATCCGCAGCAGCAGCCCCACCGGCTGCACGTCCAGCGCGACCGCCTCACCGGTGACGACCTCGTCGGCATCGACCGCCGCCATCCGGGCCGCATCCGCCACGGATACAGTGAAGCACATGGACCCGGACGCCCTGGCGGCCGTACACGGCGCCGAGTGGCGGCGCCTGGAGGAGCTGAGCCGGCGGCGGCGGCCGACCGCCTCCGAGACGGACGAGCTGATCACCCGGTACCGGGCGGCGTCCGCCGACCTCGCCGACATGAAGAGCTCGGTGGGCCGCACCCCGCACACCGATCACCTGTCGCTCGTCCTGGCGCGCGCCCGGTTGCGGCTGACGGGCGTCCGCCCCGAACCGCTGGCCGCGCTCGCCCGGTTCGCGACCGCCCAGGTGCCCGCCGCGCTCTACCGCACCCGCTGGACCGCCGCGGCGGTCGCGGCCGGGTTCCTTCTCACCGCCGCCCTGGCCGCGCTGTGGGTCGCCGGCGACCCGGCGGCGTTGGCGGCGCTCGGGGATCGCGCCGAGCTGCAGCAGTACGCCGAGGACGAGTTCACCGCGTACTACTCCGCGAACCCGGCCGCCGTGTTCGCGGGCACGGTGTGGACCAACAACGCGTGGATCGCCGCCCAGTGCGTGCTGTTCGGGGTCACCGGCGTATGGCCCGTCTACGTGCTCATCCAGAACGCGGTGGGGCTGGGCGTCTCGGCGGCGGTGATGGCATCCTTCGGCCGGCTCGACGTGTTCGCCGGCTACATCCTGCCGCACGGGATGCTGGAACTGACCTGCGTGTTCGTCGCCGCCGCCGCGGGCCTGCAGATCTTCTGGTCGTGGGTGGCGCCGGGCCCCCGCGGCCGCGCCGAGTCGCTGGCCGCGGCGGGGCGATCCCTGGCGACCGTCGCGGTCGGACTGGCGGCAGCGCTCGCCCTCTCCGGCGCCGTGGAGGCTTTCGTGACACCCGCGCCGTGGCCCGCCGCGGTCAAGATCGCGGTGGGCGCCCTGGCGCTGGCCCTGTTCCTCGGGTACATGCTCGGGGTCGGCCGCCGCGCCGTCCGGGCCGGAGAGGACGGGGACGCCGATCCGTACGAACGGGGAGCCGAGCGTCTCGTCGTCGGCTGACGCGGATCGTTCACCGCCCGGTCACTGTTTTGATCCGGTACAAAGAGACTATGCTGGCGATGTGCCGGTTCGCGATGACCTCACGGCGGATGCCGTCCGCCGCGCGGCGCTGCGCGCCGCGGGCCTTCGCGTGACCGCGACCCGCACCGCCGTCCTCGGCGCGGTCGCGCCCGGATCCCACGTCGGTGCGGACGAGGTGTACGAGCGGGTGCGCGGCATCCTCCCCGGAACGAGCCGGCAGTCCGTCCACAACGCGCTGGGCGACTTCGTCGCCGCGGGCCTGCTGCGCCGCATCGAGCCGGCCGGGCATCCCCGCCGCTACGAGGTGCGGGTCGACGACAACCACCACCACCTGGTCTGCTCCCGCTGCGGCCGCATCGACGACGTCGACTGCGTCGTCGGCCACGCGCCGTGCCTGACCCCCGACGACGCCCTCGGGTACCGCGTCGACGTCGCGGAAGTCATCTTCTGGGGCGAGTGCGCCGACTGCGCCGCTCGGCCCTGACCCCATCAGCCATCCGCGAAAGGAACACGATGTCCGACATCACCACCGAACCTCCCCTCCCCGGCGACGGCGCGGACGAGCTGCGGCTGCCCGTGGGCCCGTCCCCGGCCGAGCCGGAGCCGGCCGGAGTGCTGCCGCATCCGACCGCGGGGTCGGCCAACCGGGTGTGGTGGCCGGAGAAGCTGAACCTGAAGATCCTGGCGAAGAACCCCGCCGAAGCCGACCCGATGGATGCCGGCTTCGACTACCGGGCCGCGTTCGAGGCGCTCGATCTCGACGCCGTCAAAGCCGACATCGCCCGCACCCTCACCGAGTCCCAGCCGTGGTGGCCGGCCGACTTCGGCAACTACGGGCCCCTCATCATCCGGATGGCGTGGCACAGCGCCGGCACCTACCGCGTCATGGACGGGCGCGGCGGCGGCGGCACCGGGCAGCAGCGGTTCGCGCCCCTGAACAGCTGGCCCGACAACGTGAACCTCGACAAGGCACGGCGCCTCCTGTGGCCGGTGAAGAAGACGTACGGTGCGGCGCTGTCCTGGGGCGACCTGATGATCCTCGCCGGGAACGTGGCGCTGGAATCGATGGGGTTCCGCACGTTCGGGTTCGCCGGCGGCCGACCCGACGTGTGGGAGCCCGACGACGACGTGTACTGGGGGCCGGAGACCACCTGGCTCGGCGACGAGCGGTACACCGGCGACCGGCAGCTGGACAAGCCGCTCGCCGCGGTCCAGATGGGCCTCATCTACGTCAACCCGGAGGGGCCCAACGGCGAGCCGGACCCGCTGAAGTCCGCCCGCGACATCCGCGAGACCTTCGCCCGGATGGCCATGAACGACGAGGAGACCGTGGCGCTGATCGCCGGCGGGCACACGTTCGGCAAGACCCACGGCGCGGCATCCGACTCCTACGTCGGACCCGCCCCGGAGGCCGCCCCCATCGAGCAGCAGGGGCTCGGATGGAAGAGCAGCTACGGGTCGGGGCACGGGGACGACACCATCTCCAGCGGGCTGGAGGTCACCTGGACCTACCACCCCACCCGGTGGGACAACGAGTTCCTCCACATCCTGTTCGCGTACGACTGGGAGCTGTTCCGCAGCCCCGCCGGTGCCTGGCAGTGGCGTCCGAAGGGCGGCGCGGGCTCGGACATGGTGCCGCTCGCGCACGACCCGGCCGCCCGCCGGGAGCCACGGATGCTGACCAGCGACCTGGCGCTCCGATTCGACCCGGTGTACGAGCCGATCGCGCGCCGCTTCGCTCAGGACCAGGACGCGTTCGCCGACGCCTTCGCCCGCGCCTGGTTCAAGCTCACTCACCGCGACATGGGCCCGAAGTCGCGATACCTGGGTCCGGAGGTTCCCGCGGAGGACCTGCTGTGGCAGGACCCCGTGCCGCCGGTGGACCACCCCCTCATCTCCGACGACGCCGCGCGCGCCCTGAAGGAGCGGATCCTCGCGACCGGCCTGTCCGTCACCGACCTGGTCGGCGCCGCGTGGGCGGCGGCATCCACCTTCCGCGGCAGCGACAAGCGCGGGGGAGTGAACGGCGCGCGGGTGCGCCTCGCGCCGCAGAAGGACTGGGAGGTCAACGACCCGGCGCGGTTGCAGCGCGTGCTGCACGCGCTGGAGGCCGTGAAGACCGAGTTCGATGCGCAGCAGACCGACGGCACGCGCGTGTCGCTGGCCGACCTCATCGTCCTGGCCGGGAACGCGGCCGTGGAGCACGCGGCCCGCGCCGCCGGCGTGGACGTCGAGGTGCCCTTCCACCCGGGGCGCACCGACGCGGATGCGGAGCACACCGATGTCGAGTCGTTCGGGTACCTGGAGCCGGCCGCGGACGGGTTCCGCAACTACCGGCGCAGCGACGTCAGCCTGCCCGCGGAGTACCTGCTGGTGGACAAGGCGAATCTGCTGACCCTCACGGCCCCCGAGATGACGGTGCTGGTCGGCGGGATGCGGGTGCTCGGGGCGACCTGGGACGGCTCCGCGGACGGGGTGCTCACCACCCGGCCCGGCGTGCTCACGAACGACTTCTTCGTGAACCTGCTCGACCTGGGGACCACGTGGCGGCCGCTGGACGAGGCGGCATCCCGGTTCCAGGCGACCTCCGACGCGACGGGCGAGGTGCTGTGGACCGGCACCCGCGCCGACCTCGTGTTCGGCTCCAACTCCGAGTTGCGGGCGCTCGCCGAGGTCTACGCCGCCGACGACGCCGGCGAGAAGTTCGTCCGCGACTTCGTCGCCGCGTGGGCCAAGGTCACCGAACTGGACCGCTTCGACCTCCGCTGAGCGCGCATCCGTCCCCGCCGAGCGCGCACCCCTCCCTCGCCGAGCGAGTATCCCCTTCCCGCGGGGGGTCGAGTGCTCAGTCATGGGAATCGGGGTGCTCGCTCGGCGCGGGAAACGGATGCTCGCTCGGCAGAATGGGGTGCTCACTCGCGGGAAAGGAGTGCTCGCTCGCGCGGCGTCAGAGGCGGCCGAAGGACTTGAGGTCGAGATAGTGGTCGGCGATCCGGGGGGGAAGCGCGGCCGGATCGCCGACCACGGCCGCAGCGCCGGCCCGGGTGATGGCTCGCCGGAGCCGCCGGGCGTCCTGATCGGCCCGCTCGTGCGCGGCCGCCAGGTACGCGTCCTGCGGGCGCAGGCGGTGCGGGCGGGCGGCGGCCGGAGCGTCGGCGACCGAGCCGACCAGCACCGGAGCCCGAGTCGACAGCGTCACCAGCGTCGACAGGAACGCGCGGGAGGCCTCGGGCTCGTCCTGGGCGGTCAACACCACCAGCAGCGCCGGGCGCGCGGTCAGCGTCCGCAGCCACGCGGCCGCCGCATCCCAGTCCGTGTCGACCAGGTGCGGCTCGACGTCCGCCATCGCTGCCATCATCGCCGGCACGAGAGCGCGCCCCCGGGGTCCGGTGACCCGCGCGCGCACCACCCGGTCGGCCATGACCAGGTGCATATGGTCCCCGGCGGCGGCGGCGATCGCGCCGAGCAGCAGCGCCGCCTCCATCGCCGCGTCCAGCCGCGTGCCCTCGCCCGCCCGGGCCGCGCTCGTGCGTCCCGTGTCGATCAGCACCGCGACGTGACGGTCGCGTTCGGGCCGCCAGGTGCGCAGCATCGTCGTTCCCGCCCGAGCGGTCGCGCGCCAATCGATCGATCGCACGTCGTCGCCGCGCACGTACTCCCGGAGTCCGTCAAACTCCGTTCCCCGCCCGCGCACCTGCACGCTCGCCGAGCCGTCCAGCTCCCGCACCCGGGCCAGCCGGGCCGGCAGCGCCCGGCGTGAGGAGAACGCCGGCAGCACCCGCACCGCCCCCGGAGCCGCGATCGTCGCCTGACGGCCGGCCAGCCCCAGCGGACCGCGCGAGCGCAGCGCGACGAATCCGGTGCGGATCTCGCCACGGCGCCTCGGTCGCAGCCGCATCCGCAGCTCCTCCTCCTGGCCGGCCGGAACGTCCAGGTCGACGCGGCCGGGTTCGGCGCCCGCGGTCGGCTGCCAGCCGTCCCGGAGCAGGCCGCGCACCCTGCGCCGGCCACGGTTCCGAAGCCGCAGCGCCACCTCGACGACCTGGTCGCGGCGGGCCTGCGCGGGAAGCCGACGGATCACCTCCACCCGGCGCGGGTCCCCGGCGGCGGCCACGTCCGCCGCCGCCGCCACCGCGATCGCCGCCGCCCACCCGGCGCAGACGAGCCACGGATCCGCGCCGGCGGCGACCAGCAGCACCAGCGGCACCACGCCCGCCCCGAACAGCAGCGCCAGACGACCCGTGACGTACACGTCAGATCGGCACCCGGGTCTGCGCGACGACGACGGCCAGCAGCGCGTCCGCCGTCATCCCCTCCATCTCCGCCTCCGGCCGCAGCCGCAGCCGGTGCCGCCACGTCGGGGCGATCATCTCCTGCACGTGGTCCGGCGTGATGGCAGGGTACCCGTTCAGCCACGCCCACGCCTTCGCGGTGGCCAGCAGCGCGGTCGCCGCGCGGGGGCTCGCGCCCAGTTCGACCGAGGGCGCCCGGCGGGTGGCCTGAGCCAGGTCCGCCACATAGCCGAGCACGTCGTCGGTCGCCGCGACGGCAGCGACCGACCGCTGGGCGGCGAGGATCTGCGCGGCGTCGACGACCGGATGCAGCGCCGACAGGTCGTGCGGGTCGAAGCCGTCGGCGTGGCGGCGCAGCATCCGCACCTCCTCGTCCCGGTCCGGCGGCGGGACGGCGACCTTCACGAGGAAGCGGTCCAGCTGCGCCTCCGGCAGCTGGTAGGTGCCCTCCTGCTCCACGGGGTTCTGCGTGGCCGCGACCAGGAACGGCACCGGCAGCGGCCGGGTCACCCCGTCGACGGACACCTGGCGCTCGGCCATCGCCTCCAGGAGCGCGGACTGCGTCTTGGGCGGCGTGCGGTTGATCTCGTCGGCGAGCACGACGCTGGTGAACAGCGGCCCCTCACGGAACTCGAACGCAGCGCTCCGCGCGTCGTACACGAGGGAGCCCGTGACATCACCGGGCATCAGGTCGGGGGTGAACTGGATGCGGCGGGTGGGAAGGTTCAGCGCACGGCTGAACGCGCGCACCAGGAGCGTCTTGGCCACCCCCGGAACCCCCTCCACCAGGACGTGCCCGCGCGCCAGCAGCGCGATCAGGAGACCGCTGACGGCGCCGTCCTGACCGACCACGGCCTTGGCCACCTCGGCGCGCACCCGGATCATCGCCGCCCGCGCGTCCTGGGCCTCCTCGTCCGCATCGGTACTCATCGCTCTCCTTCCACCGCGGCCTCCAGCCGCATCAGGGATGCCGCCAGTTCGGCCAGTGCGCGGTCGTCGGCGGGAACCGTCTCCAGCATCTCCCGGATCCGCCCCGCGGCCCCCGCGGATGCGGCGGCCGCCGCGTCCGCCACCGCGTCCGGTGAGGCGTCCGGGCCCAGTCCGAGCCGGACCCCGAGCCGGCGCCGCGTCCCGTCCTGCAGCAGACGAGCCGCGTGCGCGGCATCCCGGGAGCGGGCGTACAGCCGGCCGCGCCCCACGGTGGTCTCCGCCGCAGGCACCACCACCGGAAGCCGCTCCGCCACGAGAGGTCCGAATCGGCGGCCGCGCCACACCGCCGCGGCCGCCGCCGCCCCGGCCAGCAGCACGATCGCGGGCGTGACCCAGTCGGGGGTGACCGCGCCCAGATCCTCGGATGCGGCAGCACCGGCCGGGTCGGCGGCCGGCGCGAGCCAGACCACGCGTCCCGTGCGCCCCATCAGGTTCAGCGCCAGCGCGGCATTGCCCTCCGAGGCCAGATGGGCGTTCGCGAACACGCTGGAGCCGTCCACCGCCGCCACGCGCCCCGCCGGCCCCTCCTGCACGATCAGTCCGTGGCCGCCGGCCACGGGGTAGCAGCGCCACTGCGCGGTCGGCGCGGCGAGGCCCGCGCCGACCGTGGCCGGTCCCGCGCGCACCGCATCGGCGAGCGTGCAGTCCGGCGCGACCGGTCCCCCGTCCGCCGCGCCCGTGATCTCACCCGCTCCGAAGAGCACGCGCATGCCGCGCGAGGCGGGGCGGATCAGCACCACATCCGATGCCTGATCCGCGAGTGCGGCCAGCTCCTCGTCGGAGACGAGCGCGTCGTCGGGCAGCACCAGCGTCGCCGGTTCGTCCAGGGCCGCCGACGCGGCCCGCACGTCGCGGACGATCGTCACCGCGATGCCCTGGTCGCTGAGCACCCGAGCCAGTGCCCGCATGCCGTCCGGGCCCGGCGACTCCGGGTCGTCCGCCGTCCTCTCGGGAGCGCCGACCGCGGTGGCCAGCGCCGCCCCGAGCACACCGCCGCCCACCAGCAGCGCGGCGACCAGCGCCCATCCGAGCAGTCCCCGTCGCGGGCGGCGAGGGGAGGGCCCGGATGCCGGTGTCGGCGCCGGGCTCGGCGCGAGCACGCTCACGCCGTCGACTCCGCTCCGGCGCCGGACCGCAGCTCCTCATCCAGCGCCCGCACAAGCGCGTATCCCTCGGCCGTCGCCGGCCGATCCAGGTACCGGACCTCGTCGAAGACCGCCGCCGTCGCGTGCAGCGGAGCCGCCTGTGCGGGGAAAACCGCGGCGGCCGCCCGCGCGAACGCGTGCACGGTCGTCCCCGGAGCCGTGCGGACCACCCCTCGCTCCGCCAGGTCGCGGGCCAGCCCCCGCACGGACAGCACCACGGCGGACCGCCAGTCCCCGGCATCCGCGGCCCGCGCCGCGTCTCGGCGCAGCCGTGCCGCGTGCCGCCGCTCCGGCTCGCCGAAGAGCACGGTCTCCTGCGCCGTCCGGCGCGCGAGGCGGGGTCGTCCCGCCACCACCGCGGCAGTCACCGCCACCGCCGCGACGGCGGCGATCGCGACCGCGGTCAGCACCGGACCCCAGGCCGCCGGCGCCTGCCCGGACAGCACGGCCGCGACGCCGTCGGCGACCGCGCGCGCCAGCCGGTCGAACGCGGTCGGTTCCGCCGCCCGGTAGACCGGATCCGCGAGTTCCGCCAGCGCCCACTGGCGGCCCTGCTCGCCGTCGGGTTCGAGCGGATCCGCCAGGACGAGCAGGGCCGCCGTCGTCACCGGCCCCCCGTCGCCAGGTGCCAGGAGTAGGGGTCGGCGGGCCCGGCCCCGGCCTGCCGCTGCGCGACGTACGACTGCAGGTCCAGATCCAGTCCCTCCGACCGCATCCGGCAGTCCACGTACACCAGCGTGGCGGCGCTGGCCAGCACCACCAGCGCCACGGACTGCACGAGCAGGGTGACGACCTGCGTCAGACCGGTCGTGATCAGCACCCCGACCAGCGCGGTGACCTCCGCGTCCCCCGTGGGCGCGGCGATCGTCGAGAGCACCGTGCCCAGCAGCGTCAAGGGAACGCTCACCAGCTGCGCCAGCACGCCGAACCCGAGCTGGATCACCAGCCACGCGCCGGCCGCCACCCAGAAGCGGCCCCGCACGAGCGTCCACGACCGCCCGATCGCCGCGAAGACCGGCCGTCGCTCGAGCACGAGAACCGCCGGGACGAGCATGAGCTTCACCGACACCCACACGGCGACCGGGATCGCGATGACCACGATCGCCAGACCCGCTCCCACCGCGGCCGCCGGACCCGCAGGCCCCGCGGCCAGGGCCGCGAGCGCAGCGACCAGAGCGACGGCCACGACGGTCACCGCCCCCGCGGTCAGCAGCGTGTACCCCACCAGCCGCCACGCCGCCGGCGCCACCCGGCGCAGCAGCGCGCCCAGCGGGAGAGTCTCGGCCACCACGCCGTGGGCCACCTCCGCGACCACCACGCCCTGCACCACGACGGTCAGCGCCGTCGCGGCCACACCGAGCACGAGGGCGGTCACCGCGGTCGCGGCGGTCGAACCGGCCAGGATCGCGTCGTAGTCGGCGGAGCCGGCGGGGACGGTCGCCAGGCGCGAGTACGTCACCCAGGCGACCGCGCCCGTCGCGGCGATCAGCAGCAGGTACGCCAGCAGCTGCGCGGCGACCGCGAACCCCAGCAGCACGCGGGGATTGCGCCGCAGCGCGACGAAGGAGCGGCCGAGGATCGTGCCGAACGTCATCGGATACAGGGGCACGATCCCCGGCCGCGCCGCCGGCGTCCACGCCCGAGCAGTCGTCATCGCAGGACCTCCTCGATCGGCTCGCCAGCGTCCATGCTGTCACAGCCTCCGACCGTTTCCGCGGGTCTGGATTACGCTGTGGTGGGGTCGGGCGGCGGGCGGACGCCCCGAATCCGGACCCGCTCGGAAGGAAGAACCGGACCCGCATGCCCTCACGCATCCTCGTCGTCGACGACGACACGGCACTGGCCGAGATGATCGGCATCGTGCTGGGCACCGAGGGATTCGACACCGTGTTCTGCGGCGACGGCGACGGCGCCCTGCCCGCCTTCCGGACGCACCGACCCGACCTGATCCTGCTGGATCTGATGCTGCCGGGAGTGGACGGCATCGAGATCTGCACCCGCGTGCGCTCGGAATCCGGCGTCCCCATCATCATGCTCACCGCCCGCAGCGACACCGTGGACGTGGTGCGAGGACTCGAATCCGGCGCGGACGACTACATCGTCAAGCCGTTCAATCCGAAGGAGCTGGTCGCGCGGATCCGCACACGGCTGCGCACCCGCGCCGGGTACACCCCCGACACGCTGCGCATCGGCGATCTGGTGATCGACGTCCCCGGGCATCAGGTCCTGCGCGAAGAGGAACCGATCGGCCTCACGCCGCTGGAGTTCGACCTGCTGGTGGCGCTGGCGGCCAAGCCCCAGCAGGTGTTCTCCCGCGAGATGCTCCTGGAACAGGTGTGGGGGTATCACTACAAGGCCGACACCCGGCTGGTGAACGTCCACGTGCAGCGGCTGCGCGCCAAGGTGGAACCCGACCCGGAGAACCCCGTGATCGTCACCACCGTGCGCGGCGTCGGCTACCGCGCCGGCGGGTCGGCCTGAGCCGTGTCCGGCCGGCCTCCGGCGCCGCCCCGGCGGTGGCGCGCGGCCGCGCGCGCGGCGGCGGGCCTCCCGGGTCGGGCTCGCGAGCTGTGGCGGCACTCGCTGCGGGTGCGCACCCTGGCCGTCACCATCGCCGCATCGAGTCTGGCGATCATCGTGGCATGCGTCTGGATGGCGCTCGCGATCCGCAACGACCTGTTCCAGTCGCGACTGAACGAGGCGCTCGACGATGCCCGCCGCGCGGCCGTCGCTGCCCAGGAGACGCTCGACTCCTCGGCGGGAGCGGATGCCGCCCAGACGCGCGCGATCATGACCAGCGTGTCGACGCAGCTGTCGCGCCAGTCGGCGTCGGAGCGGATCGCCGTGTTCCGGATCGACACCGCCCCGGCCCCGAACGCGCCACTGGACTTCACCGTCGGGGGGGACTGGTACACCCGAATCAGCGACCCGCTGCGCCAGAAGGTGCAGAACGACCCGGACCTGCAGTGGTGGCAGTCGGTGCCGCTCGCCTCGGCCGCGGAGCCGCCGGTGCCGGGCATCGTCGTGGGCCAGCAGCTGAGCGTTCCCGGTGCTGGGCCCTATGAGCTGTACATCGGGTACGACCTGGGCGCCGCCGTGCAGACGCTCGGCTTCGTGCAGGGCACCCTGTGGGTGGTGGGCATCAGCCTGGTGCTGATCATCGCCGGCATCGGGTGGGTCGTGCTCCGATCGGTCACCGTGCCGGTCGTGGAGGCGGCCCGCACGAGCGCGGCGCTGGCGTCCGGACACCTCGACGTGCGGCTGGCCGTCCACGGAGCGGACGAGCTCGCCGTGCTCGCCGAGTCGTTCAACGCGATGGCGGACAGCATCCAGTCCCAGATCCGGGAACTGGCCGATCTGTCTCTCGTGCAGCAGCGGTTCGTGGCGGACGTGTCGCACGAGCTGCGCACGCCGCTGACCACGATCCGGCTGGCGGCGGACGTCCTGCACGACGCCCGCGACCGCTTCGATCCCGCGACCGCCCGAGCGGCCGAACTGCTCCACGCTCAGGTGCAGCGCTTCGAGACGCTGCTGTCGGACCTGCTGGAGATCAGCCGCTACGACGCGGGATCGCTGGAGCTGGAGCGGGAGCCGACCAGCCTGGCCGCGCTGGCCGGGGATGTGGTGGACTCCATGCGCGACCTGGCCGCGGACGCCGGGTGCGAGGTCGTGCTCGTCGCTCCCGGCGGCCACGCGCCCGTCGACATGGATCCGCGGCGGATCCGGCGGATCCTCCGGAACCTCATCGGCAACGCGATCGAGCACGGGGACGGCCGGCCCATCACGGTCACGGTCGACGGCGACGACGATGCGGTCGCGCTCGGGGTGCGCGACCGCGGGCACGGGATGACCCCCGCGGAGGTCGAGCGCGTGTTCGACCGGTTCTGGCGCGCAGACCCCGCGCGCCGGCGCAGCATCGGCGGAACCGGACTCGGGATGTCCATCGCGCTGGGGGACGCTCGGCTGCACGGCGGCACCATCTCGGTGTGGTCCGCACCGGGGCGGGGAACGAACGTGGTGCTCACCCTGCCGCGACGGCCGGGCGCGCCCCCCTCGAGTCCGTTGCCGCGGGAACCGGACGACGCCGTCGCGACCGGGACGGCCCGGCCATGAGACGCGCGCCTGTTCTGATCGCGGTGGCCGCCGTGCTGGCGACCGCCCTGGCCGGCTGCGCCGGACTGCCCAGTTCCGGCACGGTGAACCCGGGCCGCGCGGTGACCGCGGCGCCGGAGAATCCGTCCTTCGACTTCCGACCGGGCGGACCCGCCGCCGGCGCCACCGCGCAGCAGATCGTGGACGGATTCCTCAACGCGGCCTCCGGTCCGGAGCAGAACTGGGGCGTCGCCCAGGCGTACCTCACGGCGCAGGCGCGCGCCGCGTGGAATCCTCGGGCGGGAGTCACCGTCGACGTGTTCGGCGCGCGCGCCTTCACGCAGCCGGAGGAAGGGGTCGTCGATCTGCAGACCACGCCGGCGGGAACGGTCGACGCGGCGGGCGTGTTCGCTCCCGCCGACGGCGACCGGGCCTCGGTCCGGTTCCGCCTCGAGCGGCAGGAGGACGGCGAGTGGCGGATCTCTCAGGCGCCCGACGGGCTGCTCCTGGACGAGGACCTCTTCCGGCGCGTGTTCCACTCCTACCCGGTCATGTTCTTCGACCCCACGCACACCTTTCTCGTGCCGGATGTGCGATGGTTCCCCGCGCTGAACGCGCCGGCGCGGATCGCGGACGCACTCAACGGCTCGCCCGCTCCGTGGCTGGCCGACAGCGTGGTCTCCGCGTTCCCGCCCAGCATCCGCCTGACTCCGGCGGTGCCCGTCTCCGGCGCGGCCGCCCAGGTCGAGGTGAGTGCGGCGGCCCTCGATCTGGACCAGCTGACGCTGGATCGCATGCAGACGCAGCTGGTCGCCAGCCTCGCGGGGGCGGGGGTGACGGATGCGGTGATGGTGGTGGACGGCGCACGGGTGACCGCGTCGCGGGTGGCGACCCGGGACACGAAGGTGGACGGCCGGGCGCTCGTGCTCACCGATGCGGGGTTCGGATTCCTGCTCTCGAGCGAGTTGACCCCGGTGCCCGGACTATCCGCGGCGATCTCGGCCGCCGCCCCTGTCTCCGTGGTCACCTCACCCGAGCGCACGCAGGCTGCGGCTCGCCTGCCCGACGGAATCGCGGCGCGGATCTCCGCCGACGGCTCGGTCCGGGCTGCGGACCGCCGCCCCGGCCTGCTCGATCCGTCGCTCGACCCGTTCGGGGGAGTGTGGACGGTGCCTCGCGACGACCCCGCCGCCGTGGCGGTGGAGCTCGACGGCGGCGAGAGGGTCACGATCAGCGGCTGGCGCGGGGCGACGCAGGTCGACGCGATGCAGGTGTCCCGGGACGGCTCGCGGGTCGCCGCCGTCGTCGGCTACGGCGCCGGATCGGCCGTGGTCGCCGCGGGCGTGGTGCGCGATGCGGCCGGCACGCCCGTGGCACTGGGGGAATGGACGCTGCTCGGTGTGCTCCCCGTCCGTGGCACGGCACTGGCGTGGCTGGACGGGACGACCCTGGGCGTGCTCGCGGGCTCGGGTGACGACACGGTCTACGTCGAGCAGCCGGTCGGCGGCCTGCCGGTCGTCGCAGCGGCCCCGCCCGGCGCCGTATCGCTCGCCGGCTCCAGCTCGGCGGCGTCGGTGCGACTGCGCGATGCCTCCGGCACGATCTACGTGCGGCGGTCCGCGACCTGGATCGCGACGGCCACCGGCGTCGCGGTGCTGGCGATCCAGCAGGGCTCACCGGCATCCTGACCTCCCCGATGCGTCCTGCCGGGCGGACTCTCCACCACGGGTCGGCCAGGCACGCCGCGTCGGGCGGACGGCGCGCAGCGTCGGAGCGTGACCGCGCCGCGTTCCTTCCGCGCCGGCCTCGCCCAGGCCTGGTCGGACGCCGCAGCCGTGCTGCTGCCCGTCGCCTGCGCGGGCTGCGGTGAACCCCCCGAGGGGCTGTGCGCCGCGTGCCGGGCTCGGCTCGAGCCGGCTCCGCGGCGGACCGTGATCTCCGGCGGCCTCGAGGTCGTCAGTGCACTGGAATACGCGGGTGTGCCGGCCCGAGTGGTGCGCGGACTCAAGGAGGAGGGGCGCACCGGCCTGGCGGAGCCGCTGGGTGGCGCGCTGGCCGCGGCGGTGCAGGCGGGCCACTGGCCGCAGGACGCGGCGTATGTCCCGATTCCGACGTCCCCCCGGTCGATGCGCGCCCGCGGGTACCGCGTCGTCGACCTGATCATGCGCCGCGCCGGTCTTCCGGTCGCACGCCACCTGGTCCCCGCCGGTCGGAGCGCGGACCAGCGAGGCCTGGACGCCGCCGCGCGCGCGGCCAACGTCGCCGGGTCGATGGCGGCTGCCCGTGCGGCGCGCGGGCGCGACGTGGTGATCGTCGATGACGTGATGACCACCGGGGCGACGCTGGCCGAGGCGGCGCGGACGCTGCGGCGCGCCGGCGCGCGAGTCATCGGCGCGGCGACGGTGGCGGCCACGCCCCGCCGCCTGCCCGGGCCGACTCGCGGGTGACACGCGAGCGGGCTGAGGCTACGGTGAGGGGACCAGAACGACAGGGCCCACCCTGGCCGGGCGGCCCCGAAGCGAGGAGGTCCGGATGGAGACGAGCATCGCCGGCGTCGGCGTGGGCATCACCGACCGATTCCGTGACGTGGTCGCCGAGAAGGCTGCCCGCATCGAGAATCTCGCGCCGCGCGCGCAGCGGTTCGACGTGAAGGTCACCCGCCGCGAATATCGCGGGGGCCGCCTGGAGGACACCACCGTCGAACTCACCCTGACGGGCAAGGGCCCGCTGGTGCGGGCCGAAGCCGTGGACGGCGACAAGTTCGCCTCGCTGGACATCGCCGTCGACAAGATGTGCGAGCAGATCCGGCGGGCGAAGGAGAAGCGCGTCGAGGCGCGCAACCACCCGCGGGGCGCTCGGTTCGAGAAGTCCTCGGGGGTGCTGGCGGGCATCGACGTGGAGCCGGCGGCCGACGACGTGATCGCCGCGGTCGCGACCGGGCACGTTCCGACCATCCCCGGGACGAACGAGGACGAGTCCGCCAGTCCGATCGTGATCCGCACCAAGAAGTTCGAGCCGGAGTGGATGACGGTGGAGGAGGCCGTCGACCGGATGGAGCTGGTCGGGCACGACTTCTTCCTGTTCATCGACGCGCGCACCGATCATCCGAGCGTCGTGTACCGGCGCAAGGGATGGCACTACGGGGTGATCTCCCTGGCTGCGCAGACGCAGCCGGCGGCGACCGTCTGAGCCCGCGTCAGTCGAAGATGTCGCCGAGGATGCCGCCGAGGAGCGCGCCGCCGATGAGCGGGCCCATCATGTCGCCCATGCCGCTTCGACCCGTGCGCGCACCCCGACCCGGACCCCAGCGACCCCAGTCCTGATCCGGGGGGCGGGACGAGTCGATGTCCCGCTGCGCGGACTGCAGGGCGTCGGCCGCCAGTTCCCCGGCCCGCCGCGCCGCCGCCAGCCGCTCCTCGGCGGTCTCCTCTGCGGCGGTGAGCGCCTGACCCTCGGCGCGCACGCGTTCCGCCTCCGCCAGCCGAGTGCGCGCATCCGCCCCGATCCAGCCCCGGTGGCCGGCGATCAGAGCACGGGCCACCGCGAGCTGATGATCCGCGGCATCCTCCGCGTGCCGGATCTGATCAGGAGTGGGCAGCGGCCGCTCCGCCCGCTCCCGGGCCGCCGCCACGGCCGCATCCAGGGCCGAGTTCGCCGCACGCAGGCGCGACAGCTCCCCGAACGGGTCGGTCGGGACGCCGGCCGGAGCGAGTGCGGCGAGCGCGCCTTCCAGATCCGTCGCCGCCGCGGCCACCGCGGGCGTCGCGGGGGCGTCCCGCAGCGCGAGCAGGTCGGCGCGCGAGTCCGCGACCACGTCGGCGAGGGTGGATTCCGCGCGCAGCGCCTCGATCTCGAAGTCCTCGACGGAGGCCAGCATCGTCTCCGCGCGACGGACGGCCTCGGTCGCGGCCTCCAGTGCGAGGTTGGCCTCCTCGACGCGGCCGGACACCCGACGCTCGGCCGCGATCGCGGCGCTGTGCTCGGCGAACCCCAGCACGGCCTCCGCCTCGTCGGGGGTGCCCGCCACCTGACGCAGCGCCGCCATCGAGTACCTCGCGCTCAGCCGTCCCACGATCGTGCGCGCCGGCTCGACCCTGGAGCGCAGCCGTGCCGTATCGTCCCGCACCCGCTCCAGGATGCGCGGCGCCTGCCGCACCCGTGCAACGTCGTCGGCGAGCAGCGCCGTCCGGTCATCCAGCAGCTCCCGGGCCCAGGTGCACAGCTGGACGATCCGGGCGTTCCGCGCGCGCAGCTCCTCGACGGTATCGGGGAGCTCGTCGTGGTTGAGCTGATGGAGCCGGAAAGCCTCGCCCATGTGGGTGCGCACCGCGGCGAGTGCCTCGCGCAGCGGGGCCGTCGTCGCCTCGCCGAGCTCCGCCTCCGCGAACGCCAGTTCCTCGGCCACGAGCCGGATCCGTTCGTCGGCGGCGACCAGGTCCTGTTGCGCACGGCGCGACAGGTCCGCGTCCAGCGCCTGCTCGGCCTCGACCCGTCCGCGTCTGCCCCAGAATCCGGCCACGATCCGATCCTAGGCGGGCTTCTCGGCGGCGGTCCGGTCGGTCACGGCGACCGCTCGCCCGGAGGGACGCCCCCGCCGGGGCCGGTCGGTCCGCAGCGGAACCGCGCCCGCCGGGTCGCGGGCGATCCGGCCGGCGGCGCTCTCCAGCCATCCGCGCTCGGCTTCGGCCGCGACGCACCGCGCTTCGAGCACCAGGGCGGCAGGCAGGTCCGCGGCGGAGTCCGCGGCGATCCGCAGCGCCGCCGCGCGGTCGCCGACGGCGGCCACTTCCGCGGCGATCACGGCGGCCGCATCCACTCCCGGGAGCGTCGCCGCCAGCGTCACCTTCATCACCATGTCGTCCCGGAAGGTCCGGCCGTGCGTGGTGGGCGTCGCCCACCACGCGGCCAGTTCGGCCCGTCCCGCCGCGGTGATCCGCCAGTACACGTGTCCGTGCGCGTCCGGATCGCCTCGCTGCGCGTGACCCGACCGTTCCAGCCGGTCGAGGGTGCCGTAGACCTGGCCGATGTTCACGGGCCAGGCCCCATTCGTGCGGCGCTCGAACTCGGCGCGCAGCTGGTAGCCGTAGCACGGCGCCTGGTCGAGGATGGCCAGCAGCGACCGGCGCACCGTCATCGCCGCCTCCGCTCTCCCGTGCCGAGCATACCGGGGCCCCCGCGCCGACGCCGTCCGTCCAGCGCGCTCGGAGCACGGGCCGATACCATGGGGCGTTGCGCCCGCACCGCGGGACGGGACGTGAGCCCGCCCGCACCCGACGGATGGAGAGACCATCGTGGCCAACCCTCTGGAGAGACTGCTCCGCGCCGGCGAAGGGCGGCTGCTGCGCCGGCTGCAGCGCGTGAGCGCGGCAGTCAACGCCCTCGAGGACGAGTACGCCCAGCTGACCGATGAGGAGCTGCGCGGTGAGACCGCGGAACTGCGGGCGCGGCACGAGGCGGGGGAGACGCTGGACCAGCTGATGCCGGAGGCGTTCGCGGCCGTGCGGGAGGCGGCCAAGCGCACCATCGGGCAGCGACACTACGACGTGCAGGTGATGGGTGGCGCGGCGCTGCACTTCGGCAACATCGCGGAGATGAAGACCGGCGAGGGCAAGACCCTGGTGGCCACGCTGCCGGCGTATCTCAACGCGATCGCCGGTCAGGGCGTGCACGTGGTGACGGTCAACGATTACCTCGCCGGGTACCAATCCGACCTGATGGGCCGGGTGTACCGGGCCCTCGGCATGACCACCGGAACGATTCTGTCCGGTCAGACGCCGGAGGTGCGCCGGCAGCAGTACGCCGCCGACATCACCTATGGAACCAACAACGAATTCGGGTTCGACTACCTGCGCGACAACATGGCGTGGCGCAAGGAGGATCTCGTGCAGCGAGGTCATTTCTACGCCATCGTCGATGAGGTCGACTCCATCCTCATCGACGAGTCCCGCACGCCCCTGATCATCTCCGGCCCCTCGTCGGGGGAGGCCAACCGGTGGTTCGGCGAGTTCGCGAAGGTGGCGCGGATCCTGGAGCCGGGCGTGGACTACGAGGTGGACGAGAAGAAGCGCACCATCGGGGTGCTGGAGCCCGGCATCGAGAAGGTCGAGGACTACCTCGGCATCGACAACCTGTACGAGTCCGCCAACACCCCCCTCATCTCCTTCCTCAACAACGCGATCAAGGCCGCAGCGCTGTTCAAGCGCGATACGGACTACGTCGTCATGAACGACGAGGTGATGATCGTGGACGAGCACACCGGCCGCATCCTGGTCGGACGCCGGTACAACGAGGGCATCCACCAGGCGATCGAGGCCAAGGAGGGAGTTCCGGTCAAAGCGGAGAACCAGACCCTGGCCACGGTGACGCTGCAGAACTACTTCCGCATGTACCAGAAGCTGGCCGGGATGACGGGCACCGCCGAGACCGAGGCGGCCGAGTTCATGTCCACCTACCGGCTCGGCGTCGTGTCGATCCCCACGAACAAGCCCATGATCCGTCGGGACCAGCCGGACCTGGTGTACAAGAACGAGGCGGCCAAGTTCACCCAGGTGGTGGAGGACATCGCCGAAAGGCATGCCGCCGGTCAGCCGGTGCTGGTCGGGACGGTCAGCGTCGAGAAGAGCGAGCATCTGTCGCGGCTGCTGTCGCGCCGCGGGGTCACGCACGAGGTGCTGAATGCGAAGAACCACGCCCGCGAGGCCGAGATCGTCGCGCGGGCGGGCCGGCGCGGCGCGGTGACCGTCGCGACGAACATGGCCGGCCGGGGTACCGACATCATGCTCGGCGGCAACGCGGAGTTCCTCGCGGTGCAGCAGATGCGCGAGCGGGGCCTGGACCCGGTCGCCACGGCCGAGCAGTACGAGGCCGAATGGGACGGCGTGTACGAGGCCGTGCGCGACAGCGTCGCCCGGGAGGCGGCGGAGGTCGTCGAAGCCGGGGGACTCTACGTCCTGGGCACCGAACGGCACGAATCCCGGCGTATCGACAATCAGCTCCGCGGCCGATCCGGACGGCAGGGGGATCCCGGCGAGAGCCGCTTCTACCTCTCCCTCACCGACGATCTCATGCGCCTGTTCCAATCCGGGGCGGCGGAGGCCATCCTCGCGCGGACGAGCTTCCCCGACGACGTCGCCATCGAGTCGGGCATGGTGAGCCGATCCATCAAGAGCGCTCAGTCCCAGGTCGAGGCGCGCAACGCGGAGATGCGCAAGAACGTGCTGAAGTACGACGACGTGCTCAATCGGCAGCGCGAGGCGATCTACGCCGACCGGCGCCACATCCTGGAGGGCGACGACATCGCGGACCGGGTGCAGCACTTCCTCGAGGACACCATCGGGGACATCGTCGACCAGCACACCGGCAGCGGTCACACCGACAGCTGGGATTTCGACGCCCTGTGGGCGGAGCTGCGCACCCTGTACCCGGTCGGCGTCACGATCGACGAGGTCGTGGCCGAGGCGGGCGAACGCGGCAAGGTCACGGCCGACGGTCTGAAGCGGGAGCTGCGCTCGGACGCCCGGATCGCGTACCAGGCGCGCGAAACGGCACTCGGATCCCCCGCGATGCGGGAACTCGAGCGCCGGGTCGTCCTGCAGGTGCTCGACCGGCGGTGGCGCGACCACCTCTACGAGATGGATTACCTCAAGGAGGGCATCGGGCTGCGCGCCATGGCTCAGCGCGACCCGCTGATCGAGTATCAGCGAGAGGGATTCGAGATGTTCCAGTCCATGATGGGACAGATCAAGGAGGAATCGCTCGGACTGCTGTTCCACCTCGAGGTGGAGGTGCGCCCGCAGGGCGCCGCCGCGGAGGTCACCGCCCGGGGCCTGGCCGCGCCGTCGCTGCAGGCGCAGCGGTTGGAGTACTCCGCGCCCGCCGAAGGCGGCCAGGTCGAGGTGCGCGACGACCGCGGTCGGGTCAGTCCCGCGGCCACGGGTCGGGCTCGCGGCGCCGCTGCGGCGGCTGTCCCCGCCGAGCCCGCGCGCGGCGCCTTCGGCCAGCCGACACCGGCGCCGATGCCGACCGACGCGCCGCAGAATCGAGCGCAACGACGGGCGGCCGCGCGCCGCAAGTGAGCGGCGCGGGCCCGCCGCGGAGGCGGGGATATCCTGAGCGGATGACTGCGCTTCGCCCCCTCGACCAGTCCGCGAAACTGCGGGATGTGCTGTACGAGATCCGCGGTGAGGCGCTCGTGGAGGCGGATCGGCTCGAGGCCGAGGGTCACACGATTCTCAAGCTGAACACGGGCAACCCCGCTGCCTTCGGGTTCGAAGCCCCGTATCAGATCGTCCGGGACATGATCGAGGCGATCCCCACCGCGCACGGCTACAGCGACAGCAAGGGCATCATGTCGGCGCGCCGGGCTGTGGTGTCCCGATACGAGGAGACGCCCGAGTTCCCCCCGTTCACTCCGGACGACGTGTTCCTCGGAAACGGCGTCTCGGAGCTGATCACGATGACGATGCAGGCCCTCCTGGACGAGGGGGACGAGGTGCTGATCCCGGCGCCGGACTACCCGCTGTGGACGGCGATGACGAGCCTGGGCGGCGGACGGCCCGTCCACTACCGCTGCGACGAGGCTGCCGGGTGGCAGCCCGACCTGGAGGACATCCGGTCGAAGGTGACCGAGCGCACCAAGGCGATCGTCGTGATCAACCCGAACAACCCCACCGGAGCCGTGTACACGGCCGAGACTCTGAGGGGCATCGTCGAGATCGCCCGGGAGCATTCACTGCTGCTGCTGGCGGACGAGATCTACGACCGCATCCTCTTCGACCAGGCTCGCCACATCCCGCTGGCGAGCCTCGCGCCGGACCTGCTGTGCCTGACGTTCAACGGACTGTCCAAGACCTATCGGGTCGCCGGATACCGATCCGGCTGGCTGGTGATCACCGGTCCGCGCGACCACGCCGCAGGCTTCCTGGAGGGGATCACCCTCCTGGCGTCCACCCGGCTGTGCCCCAACGTCCCGGCTCAGTTCGCGGTCCAGGCGGCCTTGTCGGGCGTGCAGTCCATCGACGCGCTCATCGCGCCCGACGGTCGGCTGCACGAACAGCGGGACGTGGCGTGGGAGGGCCTGGAGGCGATCCCGGGAGTCAGCTGCGTCAAACCCGCCGGGGCCCTGTACGCGTTCCCGCGTCTGGATCCCGAGGTCCACGAGATCCGCGACGACCAGCAGCTGGTGCGGGATCTGCTGCTCGCCGAGCACATCCTGCTCGTGCCCGGCACCGGTTTCAACTGGCCCACGCCCGACCACCTGCGGCTGGTGACCCTTCCGGAGGCGCGGGTGATCGCGGAGGCCGTGGAGCGGATGGGGAACTTCCTGGCCTCCTACCGGCAGTAGGTGCGAGCGGCTCGCGCCGTCACAGCAGCGCAAGCGAGGTCGCGCGCCATCGCCGATCCAGCCCCTCCAGCCGGATCGCGACCGCGCGGGTGCGCGCCGGACCTGCGACGATCACAACCGCCTCGACCACGCCGTCGGCGGGGGTGGAGTGGTGGACGCTGAGGATGCGGTGCACGGGCCGCACCGCCGGCACGCCCCGGGCGCTACGGGCACGGATGGCGAGGCTCACCTGGATGAGCAGACCGCGATAGGTGTCCTCGGTGAGCCATCGTGCCAACTGGTCCAGGTCGCGCACGCCCGCCAGCGCCTCCATCACGCCGGCGGTGAGGTTGCGCACCAGGGGTACCGGATCGGGCAGGTCGGCGGCGGATGTGGGCTGGGGGGCGAAGAAGTCGCCCGCGTCGACGGCGCTGACCGTACGGACACGGGCGGACGACAGGGACCGGTATGCCATCGCTACCTCGCAGAGTGGGGGGATCCTGGGTCGGATCAGTACAGCACGGGAGCCAGGTCCGGAACCGGATTGTGGAGAAGTTCTCATCGCCGCGAACCGGGTGCCCTAATGTCCGGCGCGTGCGCTGGGAACGATTCTTCGAGGATCTGCAGGACCAGTTCGACGCCGAGTGGGATTCCGAGCGGATCGCGCTGGCGACGGAGGCCGAGCGGTTGCGGCTGTCCCACGTGACCCTGCGGGATCGGCTGGCCGCGCTCGCAGCACCGCCCGGTGCCTCGGTGAGCGTCGACGTGGGCGGCCAGACGCTGAGCGGGAGGCTATCGGCGGTCGGTCAGGACTGGGCGGCACTGCAGCATCCGTCCGGCGGAACCGCGGTCGTGCGACTGGACGCCGTCCTCGCCGTGGCCGGCGATCAGGCGGCGCTGGCGCGCAGCGCCCGCTCGTCCCCGGGCGCGGCCCCCAGCCTGGCCGAACGGATGCCGCTCGGCTACCTCCTGCGGGACCTGGGGCGGCGGCGTGCCGCGATGACGGTGGCGCTCATCGACGGCACGGTGATGTCGGGCACGGCGGACCGAGCCGGAGCGGATCACCTGGATCTCGCCCTCCACGACCCGGGAACCGCGCGCCGCGCGGCATCCGTGACGGGAGTGCGTCTGGTAGCCTTCGCCGCGGTGCGGTGGCTGCGCTGGGAGCCGGCGGGGGGCTGACTCAGTCCGGGTTGCGCACCGGACCGGTGCCCCACAGCTCGGGGAAGCTGGCCGCGTTGGACTGGCGCCACAGCGCCATCCGCCGAGCCTCCTCCGCCTGGTCGTCCAGGTACGCCAGCACACTGGACTCCTCGACGCGCCAGCGGGGCGGCGTGCCCGCACGCACGCCTCGGAGCCGACCCTGCAGCACCAGCGCGACCACCTCGTCCACGGTGATCGAGAGCGCTTCGGCGACCGCGGCCGGCGGCACCAGGCGCTGCCCCGCGGCGGGGGGTTCGGGCATGCCTCCATTATCCGCCGGGGGTGCGCGCCGGAGGTCGGCCCGCGCACGGTGCTGTGGACAACGGCGAACGACCGGCGCGGCGCTCCGCGACGATGGGCGGCATGAGCCCGTTCGACCGCTCCCGCCCGCGAGGGCGCAGCCCGTGGGTCGATCCGCGACTCATCGTCGGCGCGACGCTGGTGATCCTCTCGGTGCTCGGGGTGTGGTTCGTGATCGCCGGCACCCGTCAGACCACGGCGGTTCTGATCGCCGGGCGGGCACTGGTGCCCGGCGAGCCGGTCGACGGCACGGACCTGCGGGTGGCGGATGTGTGGCTCGGCGGCCTGGGGGGGTCGTATCTGTCGGCCGGCGCCGTTCCCGAGGATGCGGTGGCCACGCGCACCGTTCCCGCCGGCGAGCTGGTGCCGACTGGCGCGCTGTCCCCGGCGGCGTCCGCGCGCAGCACCGTCGTGGTGATCGACAGCGCCACCGGCGTGCCCGCGTCGGTGGCGGTCGGTGCGGCGGTGGAGGTCTGGTCGGCCCCGCGATCCGAGCCCGATCGATTCGGCGCTCCCCGCGTGCTGGTCGCCGACGCCGTCGTCGCCGGGCTGCCACCCGCCGAGGGGATGTCGGCGCCGTCCGACGGGGTCGCGGTGGAACTGGTCGTGCCCCGCGCCGCGGTCGCCGAGGTGCTGGCGGCGACCGCCGCCGGCGATGCTCTGTCGATCGTCCCGTCCGCGGGCGCGCGCTGATGCGCGCCGTGCTCGCGCTCGAGGCCCGCGTTGCGGCGGCGTTCGCTGCGGAGCTGTCCCGGCTGGGGTGCGAGATCACCGCGGCGGTCCCGCCGGACATCCCGGTGGCTCACCTCGGCCCGGTGCTGGCGGGAGCGGATGTGCTGGTGCTCGAGGCGAGCCGCGCCACGCTCCACCGAGGGCTGATCGATCTCGCCGACGGGCTCGGCGTGCGCGTCGTCCCCGTGGCGCGGGACGAGGGGGTGAGCCGGATCGCCGCGATCTTCGGGTTGCCGGAGCCGCTCGACGCCGCCGATCCCGCCGGGTCGGCGCGGCGGGTGCTCGCCGCACCGCGGCCGTCCCGTCGGAGCGGCCCCGAGCCCGGACGGGTGGTGGCGGTGTGGGGACCGCACGGTGCTCCCGGACGCAGCCGCGTCGCGATCGAGGCGGCGGTGTCGGCGGCCCGCGGGGGCATGCACGTCGCGCTGGTGGATGCGGACTCCCACGCGCCGTCGCTCGCGCTCGCCCTGGGACTTCCCGACGAGGGTCCGGGGTTCGCGGCGGCGTGCCGACAGGCGGAGCGGGGCGAGCTCGATGTCGCCGAGCTGACGCGCATCAGCCTTCCGCTGGGAACTCCGGGGGCAGACGTGGACGTCCTGGTCGGTATCAACCGGCCCTCGCGGTGGCCGGAACTGTCCGCCGCACGGGTCGCCGCAGCTCTGGCCGCGTGCCGGGCCTGGGCCGGTCTGACGGTGGTGGACGTGGCCGCGTCGGTCGAGAGCGATGAGGAGATCGTGAGCGATCTGATCGACGGTCCACGACGCAACGCCGCGACCCGGGCCGCTCTGCTGGCCGCAGACCGCGTGGTCGCCGTCGCCGCCGCCGACCCCGTGGGGATCGCCCGGTTCATCCGCGATCACGCCGCGGTGCGGGCCCTCGTCGGCGCCACGCCCGTGACGGTCGTCGTGAACCGCGTCCGGGTCGGCGTCCTCGGTCCGGGCGGACAGGGGCAGATCCGGCGGACCCTGGAACGGTACGCCGATGTCGCCGACGTGCGCTTCCTCCCCGAGGACCGCCGGGGGGTCGACGCCGCCGTCCTCGCCGCTCGACCCCTCGGAGAGGTCGCTCCGCGGTCGCCGCTGACGGCGGCGCTGGCCCGGATGACGGCGGCGCGGCCGAGTGCGCTCGATCCGCCACCACGGCGTGTGCGGGTCGCCGCGCCGTCGCGGGAGCGGCGGACCCGGCCCGCGCGGGCAAGGATGGGGCATCTAGGCTGATCGCGTGCCCACCCTCGCCGATCTCGTCTACGCCCAGGGCGCCGCGGACCCCGCGGATGTGGAGTGGCTGCACCGCCTCGCCGCGGACGGCCAGCTGCTGGCGGACCTGGCGTTCGCGGACATCGTCGTCTGGGTGCCGACACCCGACGGATCCTTCGTCGCGGTCGCGCACGCCCGCCCCAGCGGTGCGGCGACGCTGTTCTACCGCGACATCGTCGGAGACCGGGTGCGCCCGCAGTGGCGCCCGCAGGTGACGGCGGCGTTCGAGACGGCGGAGGTGGTGGACTCGGCATCCCCCGACTGGTTCGAGGAGATGCCCACCCGGGTGCGCGCGGTGCCGATCGTGCGGTCGCGACCGTCGCGCGAGGGTGGGTCCGCCACCATCGGAGTGCTCACGCGTCACACGAACCTGGGGGAGGCGCGCATCCCCTCCCGCCAGCAGATCACGTTCAACGACTGTGCCGACGACCTGTTCGGCATGGTCGCCTCCGGCGATTTCCCGGACCTGTCCGCGCCCACGGCGCCCCGTCGGGGTGCACCGCGCGCATCCGACGGGCTGATCCGGCTCGATGTGGACGGTGTCGTCACCTTCGCCAGCCCGAACGCGCTCTCCGCGTTCAACCGGATGGGGTTCGACGACGAACTCGAAGGGGAGACGCTCGTGGAGGTCACCACGCGGATCCTGCCCGAGAAGCACGCGTTCGACGAATCGCTGCCGCTGGTGGTGACGGGGCGGGCGCCGTGGCGGACCGACGTGGAGGCCCGCGGCGTCACCGTCTCGCTCCGCGCCATTCCGCTGCGCGACCGGGGCGCGCGGATCGGGGCCATCGTCCTGTGCCGGGACGTGACCGAATTGCGCCACCGGGAGCAGGAACTGATCACGAAGGACGCCACGATCCGGGAGATCCACCACCGCGTGAAGAACAACCTCCAGACCGTCGCGTCGCTGCTGCGGATCCAGGCGCGTCGCACCCGGTCGGACGAGGCGCGCGAGGCGCTCGTGAACGCCACCCGGCGCGTGTCGGCGATCGCCGTGGTGCACGACACCCTCTCGGAGGGACTCACCCAGAGCGTGGACTTCGACGACGTGTTCTCCCGCGTCCTGAAGCTCGTCGCCGAGGTGGCCGCCGCCCCCACCACGCAGGCGCGCACGCGCACCACCGGCCGGTTCGGGACGCTGCCGAGCGAGTACGCCACGCCGCTCGCCCTGGCCCTGACGGAGCTGGTCACCAACTCCGTCGAACACGGTCTGGCGGGGCAGGAGGGGGAGGTGGAGATCACAGCGGACCGGACCGAGGACCGGCTGGAGGTGCGCGTCCGCGACAATGGCGTGGGCCTGCCGGAGGGTCAGGTGGGCCGCGGGCTCGGCACGCAGATCGTGCGCACCCTCATCCAGGGAGAACTCGGCGGAACGATCGACTGGCACACGGTGATCGGATCGGGCACCGAGGTGACCATCGACATCCCACTGCGCTACATCGGGCGGGAGCCGTCCTGATCTCAGGAGGCGCGGCGCGCCCGGGCCGCCCGCCGCTTCAGCGCCCGCCGCTCGTCCTCGGACAGTCCGCCCCACACTCCCGAGTCCTGGCCGGTCTCCAGCGCGTATTGCAGGCAGAGCTCGGTCACGGTGCACCGTGCGCACACGGCCTTCGCCTTCTCGATCTGGTCGACCGCCGGGCCGGTGTTGCCCACCGGGAAGAACAGTTCGGGGTCGACGGTGAGGCAGGCGGCCTTGTCGCGCCAATCCATGCGGGTGCTCCTCAGTCGGTTGGGGGTTCGGGTGGGTCGTCAGGGCACGAGTCGAATCCCGATACCCTGTTCGGTACGCGAGCTCGCAGCTCGCCCCACCGCGCTGTGGGAGCACACGACGACGAATATCGTCCCACACGGCGGCGTGCGAATCAAGGGTGAACGCGCCGTTACGATTCGATGGTGACCGCGGCGCCCGAGGACCGACCCGCTGTGCCGTCGTTGCGTCGCCGTGGCGCGGATCTCGCCTCGGCGACGCTGCTGGCCGCCGAGGCGGCGGGCGTGCTGGCGCTGGCCGCGTGGGAGGGCTTCGCGCTCGCGGGGGGGAACACGAGCAGTGTCCCGAGTTCGGTCGCCCTGCTCGTACTCACGGCCGTGGGTGCCGCCGGGCTGGGCGCGTTCGCGGCTGCAGTGGCGCGCGGCAACGGCTGGGGGCGGTCGGGGGGGATCGTGGCACAAGTGCTTGTCCTCGCGGTCGCCGCCGGGGCGATCAGCGGCGCGTACGCCAATCCCGCCGTGGCGCTGGGTCTCGCGGCGCCGGCGGCGGTGACGCTGATCCTGCTCATCGCGGGTGTCCGCCGGGCCGGCGCGCAGCGGCAGCGGTAGGACCGGCGGAGCGGGATCGCCGGGCTGCAGGCGGATCACCGTCCCCAGCGGAGCCCGCCGATGCGATCACACTGCCGTCAGAGATCCGAGCAGCCGGTGCAGCGAGTCCAGCCGGGCCGTCCCCGCCGGGCCGAGGCGGCCCGCGGCCGCAGCCTCCGGAAGAGCGCAGTCGGGCGCGTCCGGCAGATGGGTGCAGCCGCGCGGACAGTCCCGGGCGGCGTCGGCGAGATCCGCGAACGCTGCGAGGATGCGGTGGGGATCGACGTGGCCCACGCCGAACGACCGCACTCCGGGAGTGTCGATCAGCCACCCCGAACCGTCCGCGGAGCGGTAGCGCAGCGACACCGTGGACGAGGACGTGTGTCTGCCTCGACCGGTCACATCGTTGACCGCGCCGGTGGCCCGGCCCGCCTCGGGGACGAGCGCGTTCACGATCGTCGACTTGCCCACCCCGGAGTGCCCGATCAGAACCGTGACGTGTCCTGGCAGGCGCGCGCCGAGTTCCGCCAGCGGCATCCGGTCGGGGCGGCTCGTGAACACCGGGATGTGCAGGCCCGCGACGTACGCGACGGTCGGGGTCGGGTCGGCCAGATCCGTCTTCGTGATCAGGAGCGCCGGCTCGATCCCGGCGTCGAACGCGGCGACCAGGCACCGGTCCACGAATCGCGGTCGCGGCGGCGGGTCGGCCGCGGCGACCACGATCAGCATGCGATCGGCGCCCGCCACGACCGCCCGCTCCACCGTGTCGGCGTCGTCCGCGCTGCGGCGAAGCAGCGTTGTCCGCGGTTCGACGCCGATGATCCGTGCGAGAGCACCGTCGACGCCGGAGACATCGCCCACCACGCGCACCCGGTCTCCCGTGACGATCGGATCCCGACGCAACTCCCGCGCCCGGGTCGCCACGACCTGCCTTTCCCGTTCGCCGTCCTCGTCCACGAGCACCGCGTAGCGACCCCGGTCGACGCCGAGCACCCGGCCGATCTGCGCGTCCGCATGCGCCGGTCGACGCTTCGTCCGCGGACGGCTGCCCCGGGGGTCGGGACGTGCCCGGACATCGCTCTCGTCCGGTCCCTCGTCCCCGTCCTCGCCGGTGTCGAGCCAGCTCACCCGCCCGGCACCGCCCCTGCGAGCATGCCGGACCACATCTGCGCGAACCGCGGCAGCGTCTTCCCGGTGGTGGTGATGTCGTCCACGACCGTTCCCGGTACGGCCAGGCCCACCAGGGCACCGGTGGTCGCGAGCCGGTGGTCGTGGTGGGTACGCCACAGCCCGCCGTGCAACGGACGGGGCACCACGCGGATGCCGTCCGGCAGTTCGTCGGCCTCGCCGCCCAACGCGCGGATGTTCGCGACCAGGGCGGCGATCCGGTCGCTCTCGTGGCCGCGGATGTGACCGATCCCCGTGAAGACGGACTCGCCCTCCGCAAGCGCCGCCAGGCCCACCAGTGTCGGAGCGAGCTCTCCGGCGGCGGCCAGGTCCAGCCGCACCCCTGTCGGCCGCGCCGGGCCTCGGACGGTGAGCGTGCCATGACGGCGGCCGGCACGGGCGCCGAACGCCCCGAGCAGGTCGGGGAGCAGTGCGCCGGGCTGGGTGGAGCTCGCCGGCCATCCCGGGATCGCGACGCGTCCGCCCGTGGCCACTGCCGCCGCCAGGAACGGCGCCGCGTTGGACAGGTCCGGTTCGATCGTGACGTCCTTGCTCCGGACCGGGCCGGCCGGGACGATCCACTCGCCCGGCCGGGGCTGCTCCACATGGACTCCGCGTCCGGCCAGGCACGCGACGGTCATGTCGATGTGGGGAATGCTCGGCAGCGGTCCGCCGGTGTGCGTCAGGCGAAGGCCGACATCGAAACGCGGCGCGGCCAGCAGCATCCCCGACACGAACTGGCTGGACGCACCCGCATCCACCTCGACGTTCCCGCCGCGGACATGGCCCCGGCCGCGCACCACGAAGGGCAGCGACCAGCGGCCGCCGTCGTCGATGTCCATCCCGGCCTGGCGGAGCGCCCGGATCAGTTCGCCCATGGGCCGGTGCAGGGCCGTGGGGTGCGCGGTGATCGTCACCTCGCCGTCGGCCAGTCCCGCCAGCGGTGTCACGAACCGCATCACCGTGCCGGCCTGTCCGCAGTCCACGACGCCCCCGCCGCACAGTCGCGCGGGAGGGGTGACGCTCAGATCGTCGCCGGACTCGCCGGGAACCGTTTCGATGCCCACACCGAGCGCCCTCAGCGCGGCGACCATCCGGGACGTGTCGTCGGACTGCAACGGCGCCCGCAGGATGCCCGGGCCGTCGGCGATCGCCGCCAGCACCAGTTCCCGGCCCGTCAAGGACTTCGATCCGGGGACAGGCACCTCGGCGTCGACCGCACCTGCCGCCGTCGGCGCGGGCCAGGACGCGGCCACGGCGGGGGAATAGGCGGCGGCGCTCATCGGTTCCCACCCTAGTGACGGAGGGAGCGCGGTGACCCCGGTTCTGCTGAAGCGGCCGCGGACGGCGGACGTAGACTGGCTGGCGATGAACGACCATGTCGGCGCCGTGGGCGACCCGCGCATCCAGTTCGAGCAGCAGGCGCTGCCGTACATGGATCAGTTGTACGCCGCCGCCATGCGGATGACCCGCAACCCCCAGGACGCGGCGGACCTGGTGCAAGAGACCTTCGTGAAGGCGTTCGCGTCGTGGTCGACCTTCACGCAGGGCACGAACCTGAAGGCGTGGCTGTACCGCATCCTCACCAATGCGTACATCAACACCTACCGGAAGAAGCAGCGCGAGCCCTATCAGGGCACGCTGGAGGATCTCGAAGACTGGCAGCTGGGCGGCGCCGAGTCGGCCACGGCGAGCGGCACGCGCTCGGCCGAGGCCGAGGCCATCGACCGCATGCCCGCATCGGTCGTCAAGGATGCGCTGCAGTCCATCCCGGAGGATTTCCGCCTGGCCGTGTACCTGGCCGACGTCGAGGGCTTCGCGTATCAGGAGATCGCGGACATCATGAAGACTCCGATCGGCACCGTGATGAGCCGTCTGCATCGAGGCAGGCGGATGCTGCGTGGGCTGCTGGCGGAGTACGCCGAAGAGCGGGGCATCGTCCCCGCCGCATCCAGGAGCACGCCATGACCGACTGCGGGTGTGAGAAGGCCCGGCAGGACCTCGAGGAGTATCTGCGCCACGAGATGTGCGCGACCGCGCCCGATGACATCCGGGAGCATCTGGACGGCTGCGTCGACTGCCGCGACGAAGCCCTGGTGGCGCGCACGCTCACGGAGGTGGTCGCCCGGGCATGCTCGGAGACCGCGCCCGAGGAACTGCGCGAACAGGTCATCGCGCGGCTGCGTGACGCACAGGTCACGCATCGCTGACGCATAGGCCGGCCCGCGTCCGCGCCGGGCGCGGGCGCTAGTGTGACCGCGATGCGCACGTGGTGGGGGCTGGTCCGCACCTGGTCGCGCACCCACCCGGTCGCGATCGGGTTCGCGGCGGTGGTCGCAGCGACCTCCGTCGTCGCGGCGAGCGCCGACATCGACCCGGCCGTATGGGGTGCGGGTCCCCTGTCGGTGGTGACGGCGGGTCGTTGGTGGACCCCGCTGATCGCCCTCCTGGTGGCGGGCAGCCCCGCCGACGCGGCCCTCGCGATCATCCTGGGGCTGGTGCTCCTGGGCGGCGCGGAGGATGTGCTGGGTCACGTCCGCGCGCTGGCCGCGACGGCGGTCTCGGCAGTGGGAGGGCTCCTCGTCGCCGTCGGGCTGCACGCGGCGCTGTGGACCATCACCGATCTGCACCCGGTCGAGGCCGAGGAGGTCCCCGTCCTCGACCCGGTGATGACCGTGATCGCCGGCGCGATGGCCGCGACGGGGGTCTCTTCGGCTCTCTGGCGCCGGCGGGTCCGGCTGGTGGGCTTCACGCTGCTGATCACGCTCGCTCTCTACGTCGGGGATGCACAGTCCTGGTATCGACTGAGCGCCGCCGTCGCCGGTCTGGTCGTCGGTGCGTGGCTCGGACGGTCGCGCCCGAGCCGCCCGTGGCATCGGAGCTCGTCGGGTGAGACCCGGTCGCTGGTGGCGGCACTCATCGCCGTCACCGGGGCGGGACCCCTGGCCGCGGTCATCACGGGCAGCGAGCGCGGTCCGTTGTCGATCGCGATCGACACGTTCGCGCAGTACGACCAGGACCTCGTCGCGCGGTGCGCGGAGGTCTACCGGCCGGTGTGCGATCAGCAGGTCGCCCTGGTCATCACCCGCGGCGTGGGCCCGGCATTGCTGGCGGCGATGCCGCTGATCCTGCTGCTGGTGGCCGCGCTCGGGCTGCGGGCCGGGCGGCGCGCGGGGCTGATCCTCGCGGTCGCGGTCGAAGCCGCGCTCGCGACGATGGCGATCCTCATGCTGGCGACCGGCCGACTCGTCATCGATGCGTGGACGGATGGCTCGGGGGCGGAGTACGTCCTCTGGGCGGCGGCGGACCTCGGCGTGCCGATCGGGGCCATCGTGCTCCTGGTCATGACCCGGCGCGCGTTCCGGGTGCGCGCGACGCGGACCGCCGCCCGCCGCCTGGGCGCGACGGTCGCCGCCGCGTGGGCGGTGTGCGCAGTCGTGTTCATCGGAGGGGAGTGGCTGCTGCGCCGATCGTTCTCGACGGAGCCGAGCCTGGTGGAGCTCGCGATCAGCGGGCTGCGCCGATTCGTGCCGCCGGTGTTCCTGGAGTCGATGATGTCGACGCCGTTCCCCCGGCACGGCGTCGCCCTGTGGATCTATCAGTGGGTGGGTGTCGCGTTCTGGACCGTGGTGGTCGTCGGCGTGCTCGCGCTGTACCGACGTCCCGCGCACGTGGCCGACCGGGATGCGGACCGGTACCGCAGGATGCTGCGTCGGACCAGCGGCACCCTGGGTCATCTGGGCACGTGGACCGGATGCGCGCACTGGTTCGGCGGGGACGGGGCGGCAATCGCCTACCGGTTGGAGGGGGATATCGCCCTGGCGGTCGGCGATCCGCTCACGGCGAGCGGTGACCCGGGACCGGCGATGCGTGGGTTCGCGGACTTCTGCACCGCCCGGGCGTGGACGCCGGTCTTCTACAGCGTGCACGACCCCATGCTGTCGGCCGCCGAGGCGATGGGCTGGTCTCGGATGCAGGTGGGGCAGGAGACCGTGCTGGTTCTGGACGAGGTGGACGTCGCCGGCAAGTCCTGGCAGAAGGTCCGCCAGCCCATGGTGCGCGCGCAGCGGGAGGGCGTGCGGGCGGTGTGGACCTCATGGCGCGAGCTGACCCCCGGACAGCTGATCCAGGTGGAGGAGATCAACGAGCAGTGGGTGGCCGACAAGGCGCTGCCGGAGATGGGATTCACCCTCGGATCGCTGGACGAGGTGAGGGACCCCGATGTCGCCGTCATGCTGGCGGTGGACGCGCACGATCGTATTCAGGCGGTCACCAGCTGGCTTCCCGGCTGGCGCGACGGCCGGCGGGTCTCGTGGACGCTGGACTTCATGCGACGCCGGCCCGACGGCCCGAACGGGATGATGGAGTTCCTCATCGCCAGCGCCGTGCTGCGCATGCAGTCCGACGGGATCGAGGAGTTGAGCCTGTCGGGAGCGCCCCTGGCCGTCGACCCGGATGCGGATGCCGACGCGGACCCCACCGCGCTCGGCGCCGTGCTTGCTGCCGTCGCGAGCGCGCTGGAACCCGCGTACGGATTCGAATCGCTGTTCCGGTTCAAGCGGAAGTTCCACCCGCAGTACCGGACTCTGTGGATCCTCTACCCCGACCCCCTTCAGCTCCCGCGGATCGGTGCCGCCCTGGGCCGGGCATATCTGCCGGGCGCGTCGGCGCGCGAACTCGTGACGCTCGCGCGCAGCGCCCTCGCCGCGGAGGGGCGATGAGGCACTGGCTGCTCACCGTCGAACTGATCGACTCGCCGCTCCTGGTCGCCGCGTCCGCAGCGGCCCTCGCGGCGGCCGCCGCCGTGCTGTGGCCTGGAGCCCGCCGCTGGTGGCGTTCGCCGGCCGCGGCCGCGATCGGTGCCGCGGCCGGGTGCGCGGCCGCCGCGATCGCTGCGGCATCCGGAGCGCTTCCCGGCACCCCACCGGCACCCATCATGGGGTGGGCCGGCGTCGGGGCGGCCGGGCTGGCCCTGGGCGGAGCCGGCGTCGTCTCGTCGCCGTGGTGGCGCCGCACGGCCGGCGCGATCCTCGTCGTCGCCTCGCTGCTGGCGGCCGCCCTCGGGATCAACGCGTCCTTCGGGCTGACCCACAACCTGGGAGCGGTTCTCGGGGTGCAGACACTGGATGCGGCGCCCCTGCCGCCGGCCACGCACGCCCCGGCCCTGGATCCATCCGTCCTCGCCCGGACCTGGCAGCCCCCCGCGGACATGCCCTCCGAGGGCCGGGTGAGCGCACTCAGCGGCGCGGACGCCATTCCGGCGGACGGATACGCCCCCCGGGATGCGGCGCTGTACCTTCCGCCGGCCGCTCTCGTCCCCGACCCGCCCCGCCTCCCGCTGATCGTGTTCATGATGGGCCAGCCGGGATCCCCCGACCCCACCAGCATCGCCGCCGCCCTGAACGCCTACGCCCGCGGCCATCAAGGCCTCGCCCCGATCGCGCTCGTCGTCGACCAGCTGGGCAGCATCGACGCGGATCCGGCGTGCGCCGACTCCGCCCGCTACGGGGCGGTCGCCACGTACGTGAACGAGGCCGTGCCGCGCTTCGCGCTGTCGCGCCTGAACGTGCTGCCCTCCGCGCACTACTGGACCATCGCCGGATACTCCAACGGCGGCGCGTGCGCCCTGGCGTGGGCGGCTCAGCATCCGCAGACCTGGGGCGCGATGCTGGACATCTCCGGCAACGAATTCCCCGGCTCCGAGCACGTGGACCGCACCGTCGCCGAGGTGTACGGCGGCGACCGGGCCGCGTTCGAGGCGGCCTCGCCGGCAACCGTGCTGGCGGCGGGAATCGGGGGGTACGAGGATCACCTGGCCGTGTTCACGTGGGGTGCCGACGACGCCGTGTTCGGTCCCGGTCAACGCGCCAATGCGCGCCGCGCGGCGGATGCCGGCTTCACCCTCGCCACGACGGAGATCCCCGCCGCGGGGCACACCGGGACCGCGCTCGACGGCGGTCTCGCGTTCGCGATCCCGGCCCTGTGCTCCTGGCTGGGCTGGCCGACGTGAGCGGCCTACTCCGTCAGAAGGTCAGCGCCTGCGCCATCAGCGAGGCGTGCTCCAGAGCGTGGACCTTCGCCGCGCCCGCAGCCGTGGACGCCGACGCCACCCGGGACACGACCCGGATCGTCCTGCCGTGGAGGAACTTCACCACCTCCAGGGCGATGAACGGCCACGCGCCCTGGTTCTCCGGCTCCTCCTGCACCCACACCAGTTCTGCGCCCGGATAGCTGTCGATGATCTCGTTGAGCCGGTCGATCGGGGCGGGGTAGTACTGCTCCAGCCGGACCAGCGCGACGCGCGGGTCGGGGTTCTTCGCCAGCTCGGCCCGCAGATCCCAGTGCACCTTGCCGGAGTGCAGCAGCACGCGGCGGACGGCGCTGCGGTCCACGCCGCGGTCGTCGTCGAGGACCGGTTCGAATCGGCCCCGCGTGAAGTCCTCGACAGGGCTGGTCGCGTCGCGCATCCGCAGCATCGCCTTGGGGGTGAAGACGATCAGAGGCTTGCGGGGACGGGCGTATGCCTGCCGCCGCAGGAGGTGGAAGTACGACGCTGGGGTCGACGGCCGGGCCACCACCATGTTGTCCTGCGCACAGAGCTGCAGGAAACGCTCGATGCGCGCCGAGGAGTGATCGGGTCCGGCCCCCTCGTATCCATGCGGGAGCAGCAGCACCACGCTGGACTGCTGACCCCACTTCTGCTCCGCCGAGGACAGGTACGTGTCGATCACGGTCTGGGCCCCATTGGCGAAGTCCCCGAACTGCGCCTCCCACAGCACCAGCGCCTCGGGCAGCTCGACGGAGTACCCGTACTCGAACGCCATGGCCGCGTACTCGCTCAGCAGCGAGTCATAGACGAAGAACCGGCCCTGACCGTCGGCGAGATTCACCAGCGGCAGCCACTCCTGTCCGTTCGCCCGGTCGTGGAGCACCGCGTGACGCTGGACGAACGTGCCACGCCGGGTGTCCTGGCCGGCCAGGCGCACGGGCGTCCCCTCCAGGACGAGCGATCCGAAAGCGATCAACTCGCCGAACGCCCAGTCGATCCCGCCCTCCCGGCTCATCGCGCGCCTCTTGTCGAGCAGCTGCTGCAGCTTGGGGTGCACGGAGAACCCGTCCGGCTTGGTGACGAACGCGTCCCCGATCCGCTCCACCACCTCGCGCGGCACACCCGTCACCTCGGGCTCGCCGTACGGGGACTCGTCGGGCTGCGCGTCGGACAGCGACTGCTCGCCGAGCACCGGGACCGCTCCGGTCTCGGCCGCGTGGGTCTGAGCGAACGCCACCTCCAGGCGCTGCTGGAAGTCCTGCTTGGCCTGCTCGTACTCCGCCTGCGTGATGTCGCCCCGGCCGACCAGTGCCTCGGTGTACAGGCGGCGCACCGACCTCTTGGCCTCGACCAGGTTGGTCATGAGCGGCTGGGTCATCGACGGGTCGTCGCCCTCGTTGTGGCCCCGGCGGCGATAGCAGACCAGGTCGATCACCACGTCGCGGTGGAACTCCTGCCGGTAGGCGAACGCCACCTCGCCGGCGCGCACCACCGCTTCCGGGTCGTCACCGTTGACGTGCAGGATCGGCGCCTGCACCGACTTGGCGACATCGGTCGCGTACACGGAGGTCCGCCCGTCCAGCGGCAGCGTGGTGAACCCGAGCTGGTTGTTCACGACGATGTGGATGGTGCCGCCCGTGCGGTAGCCCCGCAGCTGCGACATCTGCAGCGTCTCGGCGACGACGCCCTGCCCGGCGAACGCGGCATCCCCGTGCACGAGGATCGGGAGCCAGGAGAACGTCCCCATCGGCCTGCGGTCCTGCTTGGCGCGGGTGATCCCCTCCAGCACGCCGTCGACGGTCTCCAGGTGCGACGGGTTCGCCGCCAGCAGCACGGGCAACTCCGTGCCCGCATCGGACACGAACGCGCCCTCGGTGCCGACGTGGTACTTCACGTCGCCGGAGCCGCGCTGGTTCCCGGGGGTGCTGGTGCCCTCGAACTCGCGGAACACCTGGCCGTACGTCTTGCCGGCGATGTTCGTCAGCACGTTCAGGCGTCCGCGGTGCGCCATGCCGATCGCGGCGCCGTCCATACCCGTCTCGGCCGCACCCTGCAGGATCTGGTCCAGCAGCGGAATGAGCGACTCGCCGCCCTCCAGGCTGAACCGCTTCTGCCCGACGTACTTGGTCTGCAGGAACGTCTCGAACGCCTCGGCCTGGTTCAGCTTCGACAGGATCCGGAGCTGCTCGTCGTGGCCGGGCTTGGAGTAGGGCACCTCCAGCTTGTCCTGGAACCAGCGGCGCTGCACGGGATCCTGGATGTGCATGTACTCGATGCCTGTGGTTCGGCAGTAGGAGTCGCGGAGCACACCGAGCACATCGCGCAGCTTCATGAGCCGACGGCCTCCGAAGCCCCCGGTGACGAACTCGCGGTCGAGATCCCAGAACGTGAGCCCGTGGTTCTCGATCTCCAGGTCGGGGTGGGTGCGCTGCATGTACTCGAGCGGGTCGATGTCGGCCATCAGGTGGCCGCGCACCCGGAAGGCGTTGATGATCTCGTGCACGCGCGCGGTCTTGTTGACCCGCTCCGCCACGTCGACCTTGATGTCCGTGGACCAGCGGATCGGCGCGTAGGGGATCCGCAGCGCCGCGAAGATCTGGTCGTAGAACTCGTGCCGGCCGATCAGCCGCTCGTGGATCTTCTTGAGGAATTCGCCCGAGCCCGCGCCCTGGATCACGCGATGGTCGTAGGTGCTGGTGAGGGTGATGGTCTTGCCGATGCCCAACTCGGTCAGGGTCTTCTCGCTCGACCCCTGGAACTGCGCGGGGTACTCGAGGGCGCCCGCTCCGACGATGCAGCCCTGCCCCCGCATCAGGCGTGGCACGGAGTGCTCGGTTCCGATCCCGCCCGGGTTGGTCAGCGAGATGGTGGTGCCTTGGAAGTCCGCGGCGGTCAGCGCGTTGCCCCGCGCGCGGGAGACGAGATCCTCGTACGCGGTGAGGTACTCGCTGAAGCTGAGCGCCTCGGCGCGCTTGATGCTCGGCACGAGCAGCGAGCGCGAGCCGTCCGGCTTGGGCAGGTCGATCGCTATGCCGAGGGTGATGTGCGCGGGCGCCACCGCCGACGGCTTGCCGTCCACCTCCGCGTAGAACACGTTCTGGCTGGGGAACTCCTTGAGCGTCTGGATGATGGCCCAGCCGATCAGGTGAGTGAAGCTCACCTTGCCGCCGCGGGTGCGCGCCATGTGGTTGTTCATGACGATGCGGTTGTCGATCATCAGCTTCGCCGGGACGGTGCGGACGCTCGTGGCGGTGGGCACCGTCAACGACTGGTCCATATTGGCCGCCAGGGTCTTGGTCATGCCCCGCATCGGGGTGACCACGTCCTCCTCGGCGGCCGGCTGCTCACCCGCCGGGGCCGCGGTCGGCGGCTGGGCGGGGATCGGCTGCGGCGCCGCCGGCTTGGTGGTGGTCCGGGCGACCGCCGGAGCGCCGACCACCGGGATCGGCGCGGTGACCGCCCGCGGCTCGGTCCCCTGCGGGGCGGGCGCGGCACTCGGAGCGCGCGGTGGAGTCGTCGGCTGCGGCGGAGCCGACACCGGTTCCGGGGGCGCGGCCGGAGCCGACGCCGCGCCCTCCACCGGGCGGTAGGCCTCGAGGATCGGCCACCACGAACGGTCGACGGCGTTCTTGTCCTGCAGGTACTGCTCGTAGAGTTCCTCCACGAGCCACTCGTTGGCACCGAACTCGTGGTCGGTGGTCACACCGGCGCCGGTCGCCTGGTTCGACACGCTGGATCGCCTGCTTTCCTGAAGTCGTCGCGGGTCGCTCGCTGCGCCAGCGCGCAGGCGCATCGAGCCCCAGCCTAGTCCACCCCGCCGCGCCGGGGTCCGGATCCCGCCGGGACTCGCGCGGTGGCCGCCGCCGCCGTGCCGCGCGCTGGCTAGGCTTGGCGGCCATGGAGTTCTACGGCGACCGTCCCACGGTGGACCTGACCTACTCCGACGTGTTCCTCGTGCCCCGCCGCTCGGCGGTGGCCAGCCGGCTCGAGGTCGACCTGACGCCCGGGGACGGCACTCCCGCGACCATTCCGGTCGTCGCGGCGAACATGAACTCGGTCACCGGAGCGCGCCTGGCCGCCACCCTGGCCCGCCGGGGCGGGATCGGCGTGCTGCCGCAGGATCTGCCGCTGCAGGAACTGGATGCGGCGATCCGCTGGGTCAAGCGCCAGCCCGTCCGATGGGACAGTCCGCTGGTGCTGCCGCCGTGGGCGACCGCGGCCGACGCGTCCCGGATCCTGCCGGCCACCCCGGGCCACGGCATCGTCGTCGCCGACCCCGATGTCGCCGAGCTCACCACGGACCGGATCGTCGGCACCGTGCCGGCGTCCCGGCTCGCCACGGCGCTGCCCGACGCGACCCTGGGTGACCTGGTCCACGAGCCAGCAGCGGCGATAGACGCCGACGACGTCACCGACCCGCGCCACGCGTTCGACCTTGTCGGAGACGTGGGCGTCGAGATCGTCTGCGTCCTGGAGCGCGGGCGCCTGGTGGGGACCCTCTCCCAGCGCAGCGCGCTGCGCTGGGACCTGTACCGTCCGGCGCTCGACGGCGATGGCCGCCTGGCGGTGGCCGCGGCCGTCGGCATCAATGGCGACGTGGAGGGCAAGGCGCGCGCCCTGGCGGAGGCCGGGGTGGACGTGCTCGTGCTCGACACCGCGCACGGGCATCAGGACGCGATGCTGCGGGCGCTGCTCCGGGTGCGGGGCCTCGGTCTGCGGATGCCGGTGGTCGCGGGCAACATCGTCACCGCCGCGGGCGTCGCCGACCTCGTCGACGCCGGGGCGGGGATCCTCAAGGTCGGGGTGGGACCGGGTGCGATGTGCACCACCCGGATGATGACCGCGGTGGGGCGCCCCCAGTTCTCCGCCGTCCTGGAGACCGCGCAGGCGGCCCGCGAGGCCGGGGCCCACGTGTGGGCCGACGGCGGGGTGCGCTACCCGCGGGACGTGGCGCTCGCCCTGGCGGCGGGCGCGGCATCCGTCATGATCGGATCCTGGTTCGCCGGCACCATCGAGGCGCCGGGAGAGCTCTCCATCGACGCCGAGGGCCGGGTGTTCAAAGAGTCGTGGGGCATGGCCTCCACCCGGGCCGTGCACTCCCGGTTCGGGCGGATCGACGCGTACGAGCGAGCGCGCAAGGAACTGTTCGCGGAAGGGATCTCCTCCTCCCGCATCTATCTGGACCCGCTGCGACCCGGTATCGAGGACCTGCTGGACATGATCACCTCGGGGCTGCGCTCGTCGTTCAGCTACGCCGGTGCGGCATCCGTGCACGACTTCCACGAGCGCGCCCTGGTGGGGCTGCAGTCGGCGGCCGGCTACGAGGAGGGCAAGGCGCTGCCGGTCAGCTGGTAGACGGTCCGTGTCCGGGTTGATCCCGTAGAATCCCCCCGAGATGGACGACCCTCCCCCTCGCAGATCCTCGCCCCGCGCCCCCAGCAGAGGGGCGGATGCGTGATGGAACTGGTCATGCTGGGCGCGGGGCTGCTGCTCACCGTGGGGACGGGACTGTTCGTGGCCAGCGAGTTCGCGCTGGTGAACCTGGATCGGGCGGACCTGGAGGCCCGTCGCGCCGCGGGCCAGACCAGGCTGGGTCTGACGATCGACGCGCTGCGGATCACGTCCACCCACCTGTCCAGCGCGCAGCTGGGCATCACCCTGACCACGCTCCTGACGGGCTACACGATGGAGCCGGCGATCTCCGCCCTCCTCGAACCGGTGTTCGCCGCGTGGGGGATCGCCGCGGCGGTGCGCGCACCGCTGGCGGCGGTGATCGGAATCCTCATCGCCACCGTGTTCTCGATGGTCATCGGCGAGCTCGTGCCGAAGAATTTCGCCCTCGCCGTTCCGCGCGCCACGGCCGTCGTCGTCATGCCGTTCCAGGTCGCGTTCACGACGGTCTTCCGTCCCGCCGTGGCCGCGCTCAACGGCAGTGCGAACGCGGTGCTGCGCACGATCGGGGTCACTCCGCGCGAGGAACTGTCCGGCGCACGGACCGCGGAGGAACTCTCGAGCCTGGTCCGTCGGTCCGCGCAGGCCGGGGTGCTGGAGCAGGACACCGCCTCGCTCCTGGACCGGAGCCTCACCTTCGCGCGCCTGACCGCCGCGGACGTGATGACCCCGCGTCCGCGGGTGCACGCCGTGGCGGCGGACGCCACCGCCGCCGAGGTGGTGCGGCTGGCGCGCGCGACCGGCCACAGCCGCTTCCCGGTGCATGGCGACACGATGGACGACATCCTCGGGATCGTGCACCTGAAGGCGGCGGTCGCCGTTCCTCGAGATCGGCGCGAGCAGGTCACGGTCACCGCACTGGCGAGCGCCCCGCTCCGCGTGCCGGAGACCGTGCATCTGGATGTCCTGGTGTCCGAGTTGCGCGCCCGCGGCTACCAGATGGCGGTCGTGGTCGACGAGTACGGGGGCACCGCGGGGGTGGTGACCCTGGAGGATCTGGTCGAGGAGATCGTGGGAGAGGTCCTGGATGAGCACGACCGGCGCCGCCCCGGCATCATCCGGGGGAGCGGCTCCCTGACCTTCCCGGCGAGCCTGAGACCCGACGAGCTGAAGGCCCGCGCCGGCATCGAGGTTCCGGAGGGGGAGGTGTACGACACCGTCGGCGGGTACATCATGAGCGTGCTCGAACGCGTCCCGGTCGCCGGGGATGCCGTGGCGCTGCCGGGCGGCATCCTCGAGGTGGTGCGGATGGACGGGCGGCGCGTGGACCGGATGCGATTCGCCCCCCGTACACCGGCCGGCCCGGTCCCGCCGGTGCCTGCGCGCGAGAGCGGGAGGGCGCGGCCATGAGCGACGTCTCCGGCATCCTGTGGCTCGTCGTCCTGCTGGCCCTGAACGCGTTCTTCGTCGCATCCGAGTTCGCCGTGATCTCCGCCCGCCGCTCGCAGATCGAGCCCCGCGCGGAGGAGGGCTCGCGCGCGGCGACCACCGCGCTGTGGGCGATGGAGCACGCGACCCTCATGCTCGCGACGACTCAGCTGGGCATCACCATCTGCTCCCTCCTGATCCTGAACGTGTCGGAGCCGGCGATCCACCACCTGCTCGCCGCTCCGCTGGGCCTGACCGGGCTGTCGCCGGCGGCGGTCGACGCGATCGCCTTCGTGGTCGCGCTGCTGCTCGTGTCCTACCTGCACGTCGTCCTCGGGGAGATGGTGCCGAAGAACCTCGCCTTCTCTGTGCCGGATCGCGCGGTCCTGCTCCTGGCGACACCGTTGCGCTGGGTCTCGCGCGTGTTCCACCCCGTGATCGTGTCGCTGAACTGGACCGCGAACCATATCGTGCGCCTGTTCCGCGTCGAGCCGAAGGACGAGGCCGCCTCCACTTTCACGCTCGACGAGGTGGCGACCATCGTGACCCAGTCCCGCGCCGAGGGCGTGCTCCACGACGCGGCCGGCGCGGTGGCAGCGGCGGTCGAGTTCACCGACAAGAAGGCTGGCGACATCGCGGTGCCGCTCGCGGCGCTCGTGACCGTGCCGGCGACCACCACTCCCGCCGACGTGGAACGCGCCGTGGCCGCCTACGGCTTCTCCCGGTACGTGGTCGTCGACGCGGACGGCGCGCCGGCCGGGTACGTGCACCTCAAGGACGTGCTGCGGGATGGTGACGACGACGACGCCGTCGAGGACAGGCCGGTGCCCGCCAAGCGGATCCATCGCATGGTCCCACTCACCGAGGAGACGGATCTCGAGGACGCACTCGCCGCGATGCGCCGCGCCGGCCGGCATCTCGGTCAGGTTCGAGACGCGACCGGCATGGTGACCGGCGTGCTGTTCCTGGAGGACATCATCGAGGAGCTGATCGGCGAGGTCGAGGACGCCACCCGGCGGGTGCGATGAGCAGCGGCGGGGGATGCGAGTGGGACGTCGCCGCGACGCGCGCCTGTCTGCATCCGCCCGGGCCCCGGGACGACAAGTACTCGCGGGGCGTGGTCGGGGTGCGCACCGGCTCGGCGGCGTACCCCGGGGCGGCGGTCCTCAGCGTGACCGGCGCGTGGCGGGCCGGAGCCGGGATGGTGCGCTACCTCGGACCCGATCCGGCACGCGGGCTCGTGCTCGCTCACCGTCCCGAGACGGTCGCTGAGCCGGGTCGTGTGACCTGCTGGCTACTGGGTTCCGGAACGGATGCCGCGCAGCGCACACTCGCCGAGGAGCATGCGTTGCGCAGCATCCTGTCGGGGCCGGAGCCGGTGGTGGTGGACGCCGGTGCGCTGGATCTCGCGCCCGGGGCGGCGGCGCCCATGGTGCTCACCCCACACGCCGGGGAATGGAACCGGCTGCGCGCCGCACTCGGGCTCGCCTCGATCGCGCGCGACGCGGACGACGCCGAACGGGAGCACGCTCTGGTCGAGACCGCTCGCGCCGTGGATGCGGTGGTGCTGCTGAAGGGATCGGCCACCCTGGTGGCGGAGCCCGGCGGCGCACTTCGACGGGTCCGCTCGGGCGCGCCCTGGTTGGCGACGGCCGGAACGGGGGACGTGCTCGGCGGCGCGCTGGCCGCCGTGCTCGCGGCCCACTGGGCCGCCGGCGCCCGTCGGCCCGCCGACCTCGCCGATGCGGCCGCCGCGGCGGCGTGGCTGCACGGCCGCGCCGCCGCGCTCGCGGCGCACCGCGGTCCGGAGGGTCCGGGCCCGGTGACGGCTCTGGATGTCGCCGAGAGTCTGCCGCGAGCGGTGGCGGAGGCGGTCAGCGGCTCGGGAGGGGCGGGAGTCGCGCCCGTAGACTGAGATCCGTGTCACGTCGGACCGTCCTGTGGATCGCGTTCGCCGTCGTGCATGTCGGGGTGGCGGTGCTGGGGTGGTTCATGCCCAACCAGCCGATGGGCGACGTGTACCTGGTGTACGAGAAGTGGTCGGGCGCCTGGTTCCAGGGCGGCTGGTACGGCGTCGGTGCGGACGATGCGCCGCAGTACATCGGGCTGGTGGGGATCGACACCCCCTGGGTGTACCCGCAGCTCGCGCTGATCCCGATGCTCCTGGCCTGGATCCCGGGATGGCTCGTCAGTTACACCCCGGGCTGGGCGGTGATGGTGGTCGCGGTGGATGCGGCCGCATTCGCGGTGCTCGTCGGCCGCGGGCGGTCGAGCGGCCGCACTCATGCCGCCGTGTTCTGGCTGCTGTTCCTCGCTCTGCTGGGTCCGGTCGCGCTGTACCGCATCGACGCGGTGACCGTCCCACTGGCGATCCTGGGATGCCTGTGGTTGCGCGGCCGCCCCTGGGCCGCGTCGGCGCTGCTGGCCGTGGCCACCTGGATCAAGGTCTGGCCGGCCGCACTCCTGGCGGCCGCCGTGATCGTGATCCGGCGGCGGGGCGCGGTGATCGGATCGGCGGCGGCGGTCTCTGCCGCGACCCTCGCCGCGATCGCCGCGGCCGGGGGGGCCGCGTTCGCGTTCGGCTTCGTGTCCGACCAGACGGGCCGCGACCTGCAGGTGGAGGCGCCGGTGAGCACGCCCTACCTGTGGGACTACATGCTGGGGGGGCCGTCCTACACCTATTACGACCCGGACCTGCTGACGTTCGAGGTGAGCGGCCCGGGAGTCAATCCCGTGATCGCGGTGATGACGCCGCTGCTGGCGATCGCGATGGTGTCGGTGGCGGGCATCGGGATCGTCAAGATCGCGCGGCGGGCCGCGTTCGCCGCGCTCTTCCCTCCCCTGGCCCTGGCGCTCGTGGCGGCCTTGATCGTGTTCAACAAGGTCGGGTCGCCGCAGTACATGGTGTGGCTGGTCGCGCCGGTCGTCCTCGGGCTCGTGCTGGATCGGCGGAGGTGGCGGGCTCCGGCGATCCTCACTCTCCTGGCGGCGGCGGCCACGCAGATCGTGTACCCCCTGACGTACTTCGATCTGCTGATCGTCGCGCCGCTGCCGGTCGTGGTGATCACGATCCGGAACATCCTGCTGGTGACCCTGTTCGCCTGGGGCCTGACGATGCTGCTGCGGGTGCCCGTACGGGCGACTCGGCTCGCGGAGCCCCCGGTCCCGGAGCCGGGGTTCCAGCTGAATGCGGAGCGATCGTGATCGTCGCGTTCTCCGTGGCTCCCTCCGGCGGCGGCCCCGCCGACGGCTCGGTGCACGAGGCGGTTGCGGCGGCGGTCCGTGTCGTCCGAGCCAGCGGGCTTCCGCACCGGACCGGCGCCATGTTCACCGAGATCGAGGGGGAATGGGACGAGGTGTTCGCGGTCGTGCGCGGGGCGGTGGATGCCGTGGTGCCCTACGGCGCTCGGGTGTCGCTGGTCCTCAAGGCAGACATCCGGCCCGGTCGGTCCGGCGAGCTGGACGGCAAGCTCGCCCGGCTCGAGCGCGCGCTGGAATCCGGCGAGGACTGATCGAGCGCTGGCGTCGCCGCAGCCGTGGCGTACGCTGTGCGCGTGTCGATGATGATGCCGTCCGACGACGATCTCCCGGTCGCCGCGACCGTGATCCTCGCCCGTGAGGCGGAGACCGGACCCGAAGTCCTCATGATCGAGCGGCCCGACCGCGGATCCTTCGCCCGCGCGTGGGTGTTCCCGGGAGGCAGGCTCGAGGAGGCCGACCGCGACGGATCCGAGACCGAGCACGCGGCGGCGCGGCGCGCGGGCGTGCGCGAGACCGAGGAGGAGACGGGTCTCCTGGTCCTCGCCGAGGAGATGGTCACCGTCTCGCGCTGGACGCCGCCGCCCGACTCGCCGCACCGGCGGATTCGGACCTGGTTCTTCGCCGCACCCGCGCCTTCGGGCGACGTGCTGCTCTCCCCTGAGGAAGCCGTGTCGCACCGCTGGGTGCAGCCCGGCGCTGCGCTGGAGATGCACGCCCGGGGCGAGCTGATGCTCGTCCCTCCCACGTGGGTCACACTGCACTCCCTGGTCGGCCACGGCGGGCTCGACTCGCTGCTGGATGCGTTCCGCGCCTCGGAGCCGCCCCACTTCCGGACGATGGCGCGGCTGCAGGACCAGAGCCCGATCCTGATGTGGTTCGGCGACGACGAGTACGACCTCGTGGGCGAGGCCGGACCGGCCGGCGGCCGTCATCGGCTGGAGATGGCGACTCTGCCCTGGGTCTACACGCGGTCCGAGGATGCGTCGAGCAACCGCGCCAGGTGAGCGCCCACCTCGGCGGTCTCGATGAGGAATCCGTCGTGGCCGAAATCGCTGCGGAGCACGGCCGCGCGATCGCCGTCCAGGGCACCGCGGATGCCGCGGGCGATCCGGTGCTGACCGTCCACCGGGAAGAGACGGTCGCTGTCGATGCCGAGCACCAGGGCGACCGCGCTCACCCGTGAGAGCGCCTCGTCGATGCCGCCCCGGTCGCGGCCGACGTCGTGCGAGTTCATCGCCTCCGCCAGGATCAGGTAGCTGTTCGCGTCGAATCTCCGCGTGAACTTGTTGCCGTGGAAGTCGAGGTACGACTCGACGGCGAACCGGCCGCCGTGCCCGAGGGGGCTCACCTCCGACTGCCACGACCGCTGGAATCGGAGGTTCAACTCGCTCGGACTCCGGTAGTTCAGCAGCGCCATCCGCCTGGCCAGCGCCAGGCCCCGGTGCGGACCCTCACCGGCGGGGGCGTCGTAGTAGCGGCCGCCGGCGAAGCGCGGATCCATTCGGATCGCCTCCGTCTGCACCGAGTTCGCCGCGATCTGGTCCGCCGTAGTGGCCGGCGGGGCGGCGAGCACCGCGACGCGAGCCACGCGGTCGGGGTAGGTCACCGCCCACTCCAGGGCGTGCATCCCCCCCATGGAACCGCCGATCACCGCCGCCCAGCGGTGGATGCCGAGGGCCTCGGCCAGGGCCTGCTGCGCCGCCACCTGGTCGCGGATCGTGAGGTACGGGAAGCGTGGACCCCACTCGTACCCGTCGGGGGCGATGCTCGCCGGCCCTGTGGAACCCTGGCATCCGCCCAGCATGTTCGGTGCGACCACGAACCAGCGCTCGGTGTCCACCGCGGCGCCAGGGCCGACCACGGCATCCCACCAGCCTGCTGTCGGGTGCCCCGGCCCCGCGTCGCCGCGCACGTGGCTGTCGCCGGTCAGGGGATGCAGCACCAGGACCGCGTTGTCCGCGGCGGGCGACAGGCGGCCCCACGTCTCGAACGCGATCCGGATGCCGGGAAGCCCGGCGCCGCCTTCGGTCCGGAAGGGCCCGAAGGCGTGGAATCGGCGGTCGCCGGCGGGGTCGCCGTCGCGCCACGCGCCACTCGCCGGCGGCCGACCGCCGAGTCCTCTCGTGTCCGCGTCCGACACCGGGGCGCTGGGCACGGTGTCCTCGGAAGTCTGCCAATCCACGGTGACCATTCTCCCGGTGGCGCAGAGCGCTCGCGGTCGCGTGACGGGACGGGCCGTGCGGGCCCGGGACCCGCCCCGTCACGCGAGCATCAGACCCGGGCCGGCTCCGCGGCGCTCCGGGACGCCTCCAGCGCCTGGCTGAGGTCCGCGGTCAGGTCATCGACGTTCTCGACCCCCACCGACAGGCGCACGAGGCCCGGCGTCACTCCGGTGGTCAACTGCTGTTCCGGGGTGAGCTGCGAATGCGTCGTCGACGCCGGGTGGATGACGAGGGAGCGGACGTCTCCGATGTTCGCCAGGTGGCTGAACAGCTCGAGGGCGTCCACGAATCGGCGGCCCGCCTCGACACCACCCTTCAGCTCGAACGACACGATCGCTCCGGCGCCGCGAGGGGTGTACCGGTTCGCGGCCTCGTACCACGGAGACGACGGCAGGCCGGCGTAGTTCACCGAGGCCACCTCGTCGCGTCCCTCCAGCCATTCCGCGATCCGCTGCGCGTTCTGCACGTGACGCTCCACGCGCAGCGACAGCGTTTCGATCCCCTGCAGCAGCAGCCAGGCGCTGTTAGGCGCGATCGCTGACCCGAGGTCGCGCAGCAGCTGCACGCGCGCCTTGATGATGTAGGCCAGGCCGTCGCCGACCGCGGCGGTATAGCTGGCGCCGTGGTAGGACGGGTCCGGCTCGGTCAGTCCCGGGAACTTCGCGACGTTCTCGGACCACGCGAACCGGCCGCCGTCGACGATCACGCCCCCGATGGTCGTGCCGTGCCCGCCGAGGAACTTCGTCGCCGAGTGCAGCACGATGTCCGCGCCGTGCTCGAACGGCCGGATGAGGTACGGCGTCGCGATCGTGTTGTCGACGATGAGCGGCAGACCCGCCTCGTGGGCGACGTCCGCCACCGTGCGGATGTCGAGGACGTTCACCTTCGGGTTGCCGATCGTCTCGGCGAAGAACAGCTTCGTGGTCGGGCGGACCGCCCGGCGCCACTCGTCGGGGTCGTCCTGATCCTCCACGAAGGTGGTCTCGATGCCGAGCTTGGCGAGCGTGTACTTGAACAGGTTGTACGTGCCGCCGTAGATCGAGCTCGACGAGACGATGTGGTCGCCGGCCTGCGCGATGTTCAGCACGGCGAACGTCTCGGCCGCCTGCCCCGAGGACACCAGGAGGGCGCCGGTGCCGCCCTCCAGGGCAGCGATCCGCTGCTCCACCACATCCTGGGTGGGGTTCTGGATCCGGGTGTAGATGTTTCCGAACTCGGTCAGGGCGAACAGATTCGCCGCGTGCTGCGAGCTGTCGAACACGTACGAGGTGGTCTGGTAGATGGGTGTCGCGCGAGCCCTCGTCACCGGGTCCGGCGCCGCGCCGGAGTGGATCTGCTTGGTCTCGAAACGCCAGTTCTCGGGTGCGGACATCGCGTGCTCCTGCCGGAATCGAGCGCCGCGACGGGCGCCGCGGCACGAACCGAGCGTAGGGAACGCGCGACCCCGCGACAACGGCGCGGAAATGTTACGTAACACGGACGGCGATAGCGTGGGGCCATGACGGAGAGACGAGCCGTGGTGACCGGCGCCAGTTCCGGGATCGGGGAGGCCACCGCGCGTGCGCTGCGCGCACGGGGGTGGGAGGTGGTGGCTGTGGCCCGCCGGGCGGACCGGCTGGAACGGCTGGAGCAGGAGACCGGTGCGCACGCGTTCGCCGCGGATCTCACGGCGGCCGCCGACGTCGACGCGCTGGCGCAGTGGCTGTCGAGGACCGGACCGGTGCATGCGCTCGTGCACGTGGCCGGCGGCGCGCGCGGCACCGACCCGGTCGCCGAGGGGGATCCGGCGGACTGGACCTGGATGTACGAGGTGAACGTCCTGGCCGCCCAGCGCCTGACCGCGGCGCTCCTTCCCCTGCTTCGGCGCGCCGCGGCGGCCGACGGTCACGCCGACACCGTGTTCGTCACGTCCACGGCGGCTCAGCAGGCCTATCCGGGCGGCGGCGGGTACAACGCCGCGAAGGCGGCCGAGTCGATGCTGGCGCGTGCGCTGCGGCTGGAGCTGAACGGCGAACCGATCCGGGTGTGCGAGGTCGCGCCCGGGATGGTTCGCACGGAGGAGTTCACCCTGAACCGGCTGCGGGGCGACGCCGACGGGGCCGCGGCCGTGTACCGCGACGTGGCCGACCCGCTGCGCGCCGGGGATGTCGCCGACCTGATCGTCTACGCGCTGCAGGCGCCCGGCCACGTCAACCTCGATCTGGTGACGATCCGCCCCGTCGCCCAGTCCGCGCAGCACCTGCTGGCCCGCGGCCCGCTCCGGGTCGCGCCCGAGTCCTAGCAACGGCGCATCCCCATGCGGCGGCTAGGCTGGCGCGGTGGACGGCGTCGACGAGCGGGAACGGCTCACCTGGGGCGCATTCGGCCTGGCGTGCCGCGATCTGGCCCGAGGGGTGCTCGCCTCCGGCTTCGTCCCCGAAGTGGTGGTCGCGATCGCTCGCGGCGGGCTCCTGCCGGCGGGGGCGATCGCGTACGGCCTGGGCGTGAAGAACTGCGGCGCGATGAACGTGGAGTTCTACACGGGAGTGGGCACGGTGCTCGAGCATCCCGAGGTGCTGCCCCCCGAGCTGGACATGAGCTACCTCGCCGGAAGGCGGGTGCTGCTCGTGGACGACGTCGCCGACAGCGGTCGCACCCTGCAGCTGGCCGTCCGCCTGCTGACCGATCAGGGCGCCCAGGTGCGCTCGGCGGTGGTCTACACCAAGCCCACCACCGTCCACGAGCCCGACTACAGCTGGCGGCGCACCGCGCTGTGGATCGACTTCCCGTGGTCGTACCGGGGCACGGTGACCGACGAGGACACGGCCGCCGCGACGGGCTGACGCATGGCGATGTCGTTGCCGGAACTCGCCGAGGCCGGGCTCATGGACCCGGGTTGGGCGGCGGCGCTGGAGCCGGTCGCGCCGCGGATCGCGGCGCTGGGGAACCGGCTGCGCGCAGGAGAAGCGGCGGGCGAGCGCTACCTCCCCGCCGGGGACCGGGTGCTCCGCGCGTTCACGCAGCCCCTGCACGCCGTCAGGGTGCTGGTCGTCGGCCAGGACCCGTACCCCACTCCCGGTCATCCGATCGGGCTGGCGTTCGCGGTGGACGGGCGGGTGCGGCCGCTCCCGCGAAGCCTCGCCAACATCTATCGGGAACTGTCGGACGACCTGGGGATCCCGCCCGCACCCCACGGCGATCTCAGTGCGTGGACTCGGCAGGGGGTGATGCTGCTGAACCGGGTGCTGACGGTCGCGCCGGGTCGGCCCGGTTCGCACCGCGGCTGGGGCTGGGAGGAGGTGACCGAGCACGCCATCCGGGTGCTGGCCGCCCGCGACGCGCCGCTCGTGACGATCCTGTGGGGGCGGGATGCGGGGACGGCGGCGCCGCTGCTCGAGGGGACGGCGGTCATCGCGTCCGCGCATCCGTCCCCGATGTCCGCTGACCGGGGATTCTTCGGGTCCCGCCCGTTCTCCCGCGCCAACGACCTGTTGCGTCGCCAGGGTGCGGACCCGGTGGACTGGCGCATTCCCGCTCTGTCCGAGGCGAGCACCTAGGCTGGCGGCGTGCTGGAGGAGGAGTACGAGACCGGTCGGCGTCGGCTGCCGCGGCACCTGCAGCCCACCCCGCCCGCGGAGGCGCCGTTCTCCTACGTCATCCGGCCGGCGCGACGGGATGACATCCCGCACGTCCGCGAGATCTACAACCACTACGTCACGAACTCCGTCGTCACCTTCGACGAGAAGAAGTGGACGATGGCGAAGTGGCGGGACAAGTTCGACGACCTCGCCCGGCTGAACCTCCCGTTCCTCGTGGCGGAGTCTCCCAGCGGGCAGCTGCTCGGCTACGCGCTGGTCCAGCCCTGGGCGGGCAAGAGCGCCTACCGCTACACGGTCGAGGACTCGATCTACCTGGGCCAGGCCGCATCCGGGAAGGGGCTCGGGCGCGCGCTGCTGGAGGCGCTGATCGCCGCCTGCGAGGAGCGCGGCCTGCGCCAGATCGTGGCCGTGATCAGCGACAGAGGAGCCGAGGCGTCCATCGCCCTCCACGAGAAGCTCGGTTTCGTCGAAGTGGGCCGGATGGGCCGGGTGGGCTACAAGTTCGGGCGGTGGCTGGGCACGGTGTATCTGCAGAAGGCGCTGACGCCGCGCGGCAGACGGTCCCGCGCGCGCTGATCAGTCCGCGGCGCCCGGATCGATCGTGGGGATCGCCTCGAGCAGACGCCGCGTGTACTCTTCGCGCGGGGCCGTCAGCACGGTCTGCGTCGCACCGTGCTCCACGACCCTCCCGTCCTTCATCACGAGGATCCGCTCGCAGAGGTTCTGCACGACGCCGACGTCGTGCGAGACCATGACGAGCGTCATCCCCTCCTCGCGCTGCAGCCGGGTGAGCACCTCGAGGATCCGTGCGCGAACGGTCACGTCCAGCGCGGACAGCGGCTCGTCCCCCACGAGCAGACGGGGCCGATGCGCGATCGCGCGGGCGAGGGCGATCCGCTGACGCTGCCCGCCCGAGAACTCGTGCGGGTAGCACCGGTCGACGTCCGCTTCCAGTCCGACGGCGAGGAGCACCTCCCGCACCCGGGCGCGCCGGTCTTCGCGTATCCCCAGAGCACTCAGAGGCTCCCCGATGATCCGCCCGACGCTCATCCGGGGGTCCAGCGACGCGTAGGGATCCTGGAAGACGATGCCCGTCTGCCGTCGCAGCCAGTGCAGCGAACGGGGGGAGGCGCCCGCGTCGACCCGGCGTCCGTCGAACTCCACGGTTCCCGACGTCGGCGAGTCCAGGCCCAGCAGCAGCCGGACGAGGGTCGACTTGCCCGAACCGGACTCCCCGATGATCCCGAGCGAAGCGCCCTCCCGCACCTCTACGTCGACGCCGTCGAGCGCTGTGGTCGTCGTCCGACGCGCGAAGGGCGCGGGGCGGGCTCCTGCGAACCGACGGACCAGAGCATGGCCGCGGACGAGCGTCATGCCGACGGCCCCGGCCGACGCTGCCCGGGGCGCCACTGCGTCGCCGCGGCGTCCCGGAGGAGCGCACGCGTCACCTCCGCCCGGGGTCGGGTGAGCAGGTCCCGCACAGCGCCGCGCTCCACGACGCGCCCGGCCTCGAGGACGGCGGCGGTGGTCGCTATCCGCGAGAGCACCGCCAGGTCGTGCGTGATGAACAGCAGCGCCATTCCTGCCTCGGCGACCAGGCGCGAGAGGAGCTCGAGGATCTCGGCCTGGATCGTGACGTCCAGGGCGGTGGTGGGCTCGTCGGCGATGAGGAGGCGGGGCCGCGCAGCCAGCGCCGCGGCGATCGCGACGCGCTGGCGCTGCCCGCCGGAGAGCTGATGCGGATACCGGTCCAGGATCCGGTCAGGGTCGGGAAGCTGCACCCGCCGGGCGAGGTCCACCGCGTCGGCCCGCGCCGTGCGGCGGGAGACACGCTGGTGGATCCGCACCGCTTCGGCGATCTGCCGACCGACGGTGCGGATGGGGTTCAGGGCGGTCGCGGGCTCCTGGAACACCAGGCCGATCTGCGCTCCGCGCACCCGCGCCCACTCCCGGTCCGCCATCCCGACCAGTTCCCGGCCGTCCCACCGGATGCTGCCGGAGACCTCCGCCCCCTCCGGCAGCAGTCCCGTCACCGCCAGCGCCGTCAGCGACTTGCCGGACCCGGATTCGCCGATCAGTCCCACACGGGATCCGTCGGGCACGTCCAGGTCCACCCCGTCCACCACCCGACGGCCCGTCAGATCAATGGTCAGACCCCGCACCTGCAGCGTCACGAGACCACCTCGGGGACGTGGGCACGCGCGGCGCGGGCCGCACCCGACCGGACGACGAGTGTGGGGTCGGCAGCCTCCCTCAGCCCGTCGCCGAGAAGGTTCAGTCCCAGGACCGTCAGAGTGATCGCGATCCCGGGCCACAGCACCGACAGCGGATGGCCCGTGAGGTACTGCTGCGACTGGGCCAGGAGCAGTCCCCACGACGGTTCGGTCACCGGTGCGCCCACGCCCAGGTACGACAGTCCCGCTTCAGCCAGCACCGCGACGGCCATGCCCCAGGACAGCTGCACGATGAACACCGGCGCGACGTTGGGCAGGAGATGCCGGCGGAGGTTCTGCCCGGTCGTCAGGCCGAACGCCCGGCCGGCGAGCACGAAGTCGCTGCGCAGGACGCGGCGCAGTTCCGGGCGGGTGACGCGGGCGATCGTTACCCCGAAGCCGATCCCCACCGACCAGATCACGACCCACAGCGACCCGCCCCACACCGCGGCGATCATCATCGCGATCAGCAGCACGGGGAACGCGATGAGGATGTCGACCAGGACGGCGACGGACTCCCGCAGCCAACGCCCGGCGAGTGCGCCCGCCGTCGCCAGCGCGATCCCGACGGCGGTCGCGACCAGACCCGCCCCGGCGGCCACCACGACCGTGGTCCGGGCGCCGGCCATGAGCAGGCTGGCGATGTCCCGGCCCGCCCCGTCCGTGCCCAGCAGGTGCGGCCAGCCCGGAGGCGCCCAGCGCTGCGCGACGTCCGCCCGCTGCGGATCGAACGGCGTCCACACCAGCGACACGAGTGCCGCCGCGCCGACGATCGCCACGATGATCGCGCCGGCCACGCCTGCGGGAATGCGGGAGAATCGGCGCGCCCAGCCCGCGCGCCGCTCACTCGCCCGCGCTGCCCTCACGCCGACTCCCGCTGCCTCGGATCGATCGCCCGGTGCAGCAGGTCGACGAGGAACCCGACCACCAGCACGAACGCGGTGAGCACGAGCAGCTCCCCCTGCACCATCGGAAGGTCCCGCGAGGACACGTCCGCCACCAGCATCCGGCCGATGCCGGGCAGGCTGAACAGTTGCTCGATGACCACCGCTCCCACCACGATCCCCGCGATCTGGACACCCAGCACCGTGATCACGGACAGGCCGACGGTGGGCAGTCCGTGGCGCAGCAGCGCCTGCGTGCGCGTCAGGCCCTTGGCCGCTGCCGCCCGGACGTAGTCCTGGCCGAGAGCATCGAGCGTCGCGCTGCGCACGAACCTCATCAGCAGAGCGCCCTCCACGACGCCGATCGTCAGCGCCGGAAGCAGCAGCGCCCGCGTCGCGGCGGCGGGATCCGCCCAGCCCGCACGCGGGAATCCCTGCGCGGGCAGCCATCCGAGCCAGATGGCGAACACCACGACCAGCATCATCCCCGCCCACACCACCGGGACGGCCGCCATGGCCTGAGCGACCACGTTCAGGGCGGTGCCGGCAGCGCGTCGGCGCCGCAGCGCCGACACCACGCCCAGAGGCACCGCGATCGCGACCGCGATGATCAGGGCGAGCAGTCCCAGCGGGACGGTGACGCGCGCCTTCGCGGCCAGCTCCGCACCCACAGGGACCCCCGTCAGCAGCGACGTCCCCAGGTCGCCCCGGAGGATTCCGCCGAGCCATGACCCGTACTGCGCGATCAGCGGGCGATCCAGCCCCAGCCGATCCGTGATCGCGGCGAGCTGGGCCGGCGACGCGCTGGTCCCGGCGACGAGCATGGCGACGTCGCCCGGAAGGAGCCGGAGCGTGAGGAAGATCACCGCGCTGGCCACGAGCAAACCCAGCGCGAGCAGGCCCGTTCGTCTCAGCGCGTATCGGATCACCCGTTGCTGGACGCCAGGTTCGCCGCGTTCAGGCGCTCGTTCACGTTGACGGTGGGCATGCCGGAGACGCCTGAGCCGATCGCGACGACGGAGTCGCCCTGGAACAGCCAGTCCGCCGCGGCGTCCTCGGACACGATCCGGGCCGCCTCGGCCAGGAACCGGGCCGCGTCCTCGTCACTAGTGGCCGAACGCGCCTTGCTGTAGAGGTCCTGCACCCGCGGGTTGTCGTAGGTTAAGTAGTAGTCCGGTTGCGTCCAGTTCTCGAAGTCCCGCGCCTCCGTGTGCAGCACGAAGCTGAGGTCGTAGTCCTTGTTCGCGAACACCTCCTGGAGCCAGGTCGGGAAGTCCACCGAGTCCACTTCCAGCGTGATGCCCACCTGCTGGAGGTCGGACACGAGCAGCTGGGCGATCGTGGCAGGGTAGAACGAGGGGATGGTCAGGGTGAGTTGCAGGTCGCTCACTCCCGCCTCGGCGAGCAGCCCGCGCGCGGCCTCCGGATCGTACGGTGCAACCTCCGACAGGTCCTCGTACCCGGGATCCAGCGAAGGAATGGGGCCGTACAGCGGGCGCCCCGCGCCGAGCGCGGCGACCATCGCGTCGTGGTCGATGGCCTGCCGGATCGCCTGGCGCACGCGCTGGTCGGCCAGAGGCCCCGAGGCGCTGTTCATCGCCAGCGTCCCCTTGTCGGTGGATTGGCCGGTCTGGATGCTGAAGGCGCCGTCGGCTTCGATCTGATCCTTCAGATCGGCGACGAAGCCCGTGACGACGTCCACCTCGCCCGCCAGCGCCGCGTTCAGGGCGGCCTGGTTGTCGGGGATGTACTGCAGAACCACCTCGGCCGCCGCCGCCGGTACGCCCCAATATCCTTCGAACCGCGTCAGGGTGATGCTGTCGCCCTGGGACCAGTCCGTCAGCACGAACGGTCCAGTGCCGTTCGCCGCCGTCTGATAGTCGACTCCGTCGCCTTCCTTGAGGATCAGGCCGGCGCGACCGGACAGGTTCCACAGCAGTTGGGAGTCCGGCGCCGCCAGTGTCAGAACCACGTCCTGGCCCTGGGCGGTGATGCCCGTGACTCCGGCGAGTGTGTCCGCATCCACCCAGTCGGCGTTGTCCCGGTGCTGCGTGAGGGACCACACCACATCCTGCGGAGTCAGCGGCCGGCCGTCGTGGAAGACGACGTCCTCGCGGACCGTGAACGTGTAGGTGAGCCCATCATCCGACACGGTCCAGTCCTCGGCCAGGGACGGCAGGATCTCCTGCTCCGGGGTGCGCGCAACCAGGCCCTGGTACACGTTGTCGATGAGCGCCTGATCGAGCGCGGCGCCCGCGGTGCGCCGGACGTCGAGATTGGTGGGCTCGAGCACCAGTCGGACCGTGACGGATGCGTTCGCGTCGGGGGTGCCGGATCCGGAGGGCGCGGGAGCGCCGGCCGAGCAGGCGGACAGTGCCAGCATCGAGGCGGCCGCGACGGACGCGGCGGCCAGCAGGGAACGACGAAGCATGCGAGTCCTTTCTCGCGGCACGCTGCGGTGCCTGATCTGGTGCGGCGGGGGAAGCCGACCGGTGGCACCAGCCTAGGTGCGCCGCGATACCGCCCGCGCCCGGCCGCTCAGCGCGGGTCCGCGACCCGCTCTCGGAGTAG
>CAVOZX010000052.1:0-52518 GCA_963701365.1 uncultured Actinomycetota bacterium
CGGCGAACAACTCTGCCACCCGCGGCGACCGCGGCAGCCAGTCGCGATCGAGGTACTTGTCGAAGAACGCACCGCTCGCGTAGGTCGAATCCCCGAAACCCTCGAACGCTTGCCCGCGCTCGACCGCCAGTGCATTGGAGGCGCGCAGGGCGTGGTAGAGCACGGTGGCGAAGTAGACGCTGGTGAACTCGATGCCCTCTTCGGAGCCGTAGTGGATGTGCTCGCGGGCGAGGTAGCCGTGCAGGTTCATCTGTCCGAGCCCGATCGCGTGGGACCGGTCGTTGCCGAACTCGATGGACCGCACGGAGCGGATGTGGCTCTGATCGCTGACGGCGGTCAGCGCGCGGATGGCGGTGTCCACCGTCGCGCCCAGGTCGCCGCCGTCCATCGCGAGGGCGATGTTCATCGAGCCGAGGTTGCAGGAGATGTCCTTGCCCACGCTCGCGTACGACAGGTCCTCCGCGTACGCGGTCGGGGTGTTCACCTGCAGGATCTCGCTGCACAGGTTCGACATGTTGATCCGGCCCTTGATGGGGTTCGCCCGGTTCACCGTGTCCTCGAACATGACGTACGGGTAGCCGGACTCGAACTGGATCTCCGCGAGCGTCTGGAAGAACTCCCGCGCGTTGATCTTCGTCTTCTTGATCCGGGGGTCGTCCACCATCTCGCGGTACTTCTCGGTGACCGAGATGTCCCCGAACGGCACGCCGTACACCCGCTCGACGTCGTAGGGCGAGAACAGGTACATGTCCTCGTTGTTCCTGGCCAGCTCGAACGTGATGTCCGGCACCACCACGCCCAGCGACAGGGTCTTGATACGGATCTTCTCGTCGGCGTTCTCGCGCTTGGTGTCCAGGAATCGGAGGATGTCGGGATGGTGCGCCGACAGGTACACGGCGCCCGCGCCCTGCCGCGCGCCGAGCTGGTTGGCGTAGCTGAAACTGTCCTCGAGCAGCTTCATCACCGGGATGATGCCGCTGGACTGGTTCTCGATCTGCTTGATCGGCGCTCCGGCCTCGCGGATGTTCGACAGCAGCAGCGCCACCCCGCCGCCGCGCTTGGACAGCTGCAGCGCGGAGTTGATGCCCCGCGCGATCGACTCCATGTTGTCCTCGATCCGCAGCAGGAAGCAGGACACCAGTTCGCCGCGCTGCGCCTTGCCCGCGTTCAGGAACGTGGGGGTGGCCGGCTGGAACCGCCCCGTGATGATCTCGTCCACCAGTGCGGTGGCCAGGTCCCGGTCGCCGTCGGCCAGGCTCAGCGCGGTCATCACGACTCGGTCCTCGAACCGCTCCAGGTAGCGCTTGCCGTCGAAGGTCTTGAGCGTGTAGCTCGTGTAGTACTTGAACGCGCCGAGGAAGGTTGCGAACCGGAACTTCTTCGCGTAGGCGCGGTCGTGCAGCTCCGCGATGAACGCGAACGGATACTGCTCCAGCACCGCCGGCTCGTAGTACTGCTTCTCGACCAAGTAGTCCAGGCGCTCCTGCAGGGAGTGGAAGAACACCGTGTTCTGGTTCACGTGCTGCAGGAAGTACTCCCGGGCGGCGCGCCTGTCGGCATCGAACTGGATGCGTCCACGCTCGTCGTAGAGGTTCAGCATGGCGTTGAGCGCGTGGTAGTCCATGCCCTCGAAGCGGGAGTCGGACTTGAAGTCCGTGTCGGTCAGTGCTGCGTCCACCATCGATCCAATCCGTCGCGCACCCGTGCGACGTCCTCCGGCGTGCCGAACAGTTCCAGCCGGTACAGGTGCGGCACGTGGCACTTGCGACTGATGATGTCGCCGGCCAGGCAGTATGCCTCGCCGAAGTTGGTGTTGCCCGCCGAGATGACTCCGCGCAGCCGGGACCGATTCGCCGGGTCGTTGAGGAACCGGATCACCTGCTTGGGAACGGCGCCCTTCTCGTGGCCGCGCGCCTGGCCGCCGCCGTACGTCGGGGTGATCAGGACGAACGGCTCATCGACGACCAGGGCGGGGTCCGACGGATGCAGCGGGATCCGTCGCGAGCGCATCCCGAGGCTCGAGACGAAGCGTGCCGTGTTGCCCGACACGCTGGAGAAGTAGACCAGCAGCAGGTCCTGCCGGACGGGGGCCGTAGTCGTGCCCGCCGCGGCGATTCCGGCGAGCGCGGGGGCCATCGCTCACGCCAGCCGGGAGGCGAGTTCGTCGATCTTGTCGGGCCGGAACCCCGACCAGTGGTCCTCGTCGGTGACGACGACCGGCGCCTGCAGGTAGCCGAGAGCCTTCACCTGCTCCAGCGCGTCCAGGTCCTGCGAGAGGTCGTGCACCTCGTACTCGATCCCCTTCGAGTCCAGCGCCCGATAGGTCGCTGTGCACTGCACGCAGGATGGCTTCGTATACACGGTGATCGCCATCTCGGTTCCTCTCTCTCCTCGCCTCGGCCCGGTTCCGGCCCGCGCCGGCCGCCGGGAACTCAATACTACATATAGGTACCGACAACCGGAAGCACCACAAGCCCTAGTAGTTACAGGCATGTACTTTTCCACCGTCCTCACCAGGTACAACACAGGTTGTCCACGGTTTCATCCACAGGCGCGATCGCTCCGCGCCGGGCCCTCGTGCGGGGGACGCTACCGCGAGCCGCCGACACCGGGTCGCGATAGCGTGGTCCGGTGGCGGCGGGATATCGGGGACTGTTGCGGACCCCGGGCGTGGCGCGCATCATCGCCGCACAGTTGACGGCGAGACTGCCGAACGGCATGGTCAGCCTCGCGATCCTGCTGCACATCGAGCGGGTGACCGGCTCCTACGGGGCCGCGGGGCTCGTCCTGGCGGCAGCGTCCGTCGGCCAGGCCGTCGCCGGGCCCGTCACGAGCCGGTGGATGGGGCTCTGGGGGATGCGGCGCGTGCTCACCCTGACGATGCTGGTGTGCGCGAGCTCCGTGGCCGCGATCGCCGCGCCCGCGCTGCCACTGCCGATCTACATCGCGCTCGGTCTGCTCGCGGGCCTGTCGACGCCGCCGGTCCAGTCCGCGGTCCGCACGATCTACCCGAAGATGGTGAACTCGCGCCAGCTCACCCCGCTGTACTCCCTCGATGCCTCTCTGCAGGAGATCATCTGGATCATCGCGCCGGTGCTGATCACCTTCGTCGCCACACAGGTCGGCACCTGGCAGGCGCTCCTGGTGATCGCCGCCATCCTTCTCAGCGGCGGCACCTGGTTCATCCTGTCCCCCGAGGTCGGCCGAGTGCGCATCCCGCGCAGCCCGCGCAGATTCGGCACCGTGCTCTCGCGCCCGCCGGTGCTGCTGGCCACGGTCGTCGGCCTGACCCTGATCGCCGCGTGCTCGGCCGTCGAGGCGGGCGTCGTGGCCACGTTCGAGCACGGGGGACTGGAGGCGGGCCTGGTCCTGGCCATCTTCTCGATCGGGTCGCTCGCCGGCGGTCTCGGATTCGGCGGCATCCCCATCGGACCGTGGGCGATGGCCCGCAGGATGCTGATCGTCGCCGGCGGGCTGCTGCTGACCCTCGCGTCACTGAACGTGTGGTGGCTGGGCGGAAGCCTGCTGGTCGCCGGAGTCGGGGTGGCGCCGTCTCTGGCGGTGCTGTTCGCGATCACATCGGCGAGCGTGAGGTTCTCGGACACCGCGGAGGCATACGGCTGGATCAACACGGGGCAGTTGATCGGCGCCGCTGCCGGCTCGGCCGTGGCGGGATTCGTGATCGACGGGTTCGGTGCAGTCGGCGCGTACCTGGCCGCAGCGGGGTTCGCGCTGGCCGGCACGGCGATCAGCGCCGTCTTCGTACGCGGGTTCCCCGACCTGCGCGACCGGGATCCGAGCCCGATGCCCGACACCGCGCCGACCCCGGTGGTCACCTGACCCGCGCGTACGCTCGTGCTATGACTGCGCCCGTCACGCTTCCGCGTCTGGAATGGGGGGATGCCGCGGCCTCCCGCCGCGCCCTGCTCGTCCACGGACTCGGTTCGACAGGCGCCCTCATGTGGCGCTTCGGCACCGCCCTGTCGGAGGACGGCTGGCACGCCACCGCCGTGGACCTGCGCGGACACGGGCGTGCGCCCCGGGCACTGGAGTACACCATCGCCTCCTACGCCGGCGACCTGCGCGCCACGCGCGCCGACGGCGGATCCTGGGATCTCGTGCTCGGTCATTCGCTCGGCGGCGCCGCCGCCGCCATCGCCGCCGCCGCCGACCCGTCCTGGGCGCGCCGGCTGGTCCTCGCCGACCCGGCGATCGTGCTCAGCGACCGGGCTCGGCGCGGGGTGGGACGGGCGCAGGCCGCGGCGTTCGCCGATCCGAGTCTGGCGAGCGTTCGCGCGCAGCATCCGCACTGGCACGAGACGGACCTGGAGTTGAAGACAGAGGCCGCGCGGCTGACCAGCCCGTGGGCCGTCGAGCAGACCCTCGCGCAGAACGATCCCTGGGACGTCACCGAAGCGATGATGGCCCTCACCGTGCCCGTGCACGTGCTCGCCGCCGACCCGGACGTGGACAGCGTCATCACCGGGGAGCTGGCCGCGCGGATGCTGAACGGGAACGAGCGCATCAGCATGTCCGTCGTCGCCGGAGCGGGTCACTCGATCCACCGCGACCGTCCGGAGGAGACCATGCGGATGCTGCGCCAGGTCCTCGGCTGATGGCACGCACACCTGTCGCGCTGCTGAGCCCCCCCGACCGCGCACGTCTGCACGACCTGCGGGTGATGAAGGGCATCGCGCTGGGTGCGCTGATCGTCCTCGCCGTCGTGTTCCTCGTCGCCTTCCCTCTGCAGCAAAGCATTCCCTGGATGGCATACGTCCGAGCGGCCGCCGAGGGCGGGATGGTCGGCGCCCTCGCGGACTGGTTCGCGGTGACGGCGCTGTTCCGCAAGCCGCTGGGTCTGCCCATCCCCCACACCGCGATCGTCCCCACCCGCAAGGACGAGATCGGCGCGACTCTGGGGGACTTCATCGAGACGAACTTCCTGGCCGAGGATGTCGTGCGCACGGCGCTGGCCGAGGCCTCGCCGGCCGCCCGTGCGGGCGAGTGGCTGCGTCGACCCGAGAATGCCGAGCGCCTCACATCCGAGGGTGCGATCATCGCCGTCTCCGTGCTCCAGGCGCTCGGTGACGACGAGGTGCAGCCGGTGATCGAGGATCTGGCGCGCCAGAACCTGGTGGCGCCGACGTGGGGTCCGCCGCTGGGCGCCTGGCTGGAGCGTCTCGTGACCGCGGGAGCCCACCGGCAGGCCGTGGACCTCGCCGCCGACAGCGTCGCCGGATGGCTGCGGGAGAACCGTGCACTGTTCACCGGGGTCGTCTCCGGTCGGCTGCCGTCCTGGGTGCCCTCGATCGTGACCACCCTGATCGACGAGGCGGTCTACAACGAGGCGGCGAAGTTCGTCGGCGCGGTGCAGGCCGATCCGCAGCATCCGGCGCGGCGCGCCCTCGACGCCTACCTCGCACGCCTGGCCGACGACCTGCAGCACGACGCGGACACGATCGCCCGGTTCGAGGGCGCCAAGGACGACGTGTTCGACTCCCCACGGGTGCGGGAGCTGGCGGGGCGCGCCTGGGACACGGCGAAGAACGGTCTGATCGTCGCGCTCGGGGATTCTGCCGGTCCGTTGCGTCGGCGCGCGGCCGATGCGGTCGCGGACGTCGGCGAGCGGCTCCTCACCGACGCGGCGGTGCGCACCCGTGTGGACTCGTGGATCTCCGACGGGGCCGCCTTCCTCGTCGGCCGCTACCGACACGACATCGCATCGATCGTGACGACCACGGTGGAACGCTGGGACGCGGAGGAGACCACTCAGAAGATCGAGCTTCTCGTGGGCCGGGATCTGCAGTACATCCGGCTGAACGGCACCGTCGTCGGGTCGCTCGCAGGCCTGGCGATCTACACGATCGCCCACGCCTTCTTCGGCGGCTGACGACTCGGTAGCCTGGGCCCGTGCCCGAGCCCGACCACTTGCTGTTCACCTACGGCACGCTGCGGTATCCGCAGGTGCAGCGGGAGACGTTCGGGCGCCTCGTCCCCTCCGAGGAGGACGTGCTGACCGGGTTCCGCCTGGAGTACGCCGACATCGAGGATGCGCACGTCGTCGGATTGTCCGGCATCGCAGTTCACCCGATCCTCCGTGAGACCGGCGACCCCCGCGACACGATCGTGGGCGCCGTGCTCTCCCTCACCGCCGACGAGGTGGATGCTGCCGACGAGTACGAGGTAGCGCTCTACCACCGCGTACGGGTCACCCTCGGCAGCGGAAGGTCGGCGTGGGTCTATGCCGCCCGGGCCGAGGGACACGTCGGCGACTGAGGCGGGTGCTCCGCGGACAGCCCCGGCGGTCCGCAGCGTTCGTGTTCCGGCGCCGTCTTCGCTACCGTATCCTCGGTAAGGTAAGCCTATCCAACACGACTGTGGCGCCGGTGCGCCCGAGAGGAAGCAATGAGACGCACGAGAACGGCCGCGCTCGCGGCGGCCGCAGCGACGGCGGCACTGGCGCTGGCCGGATGCAGCAGCGCCGGCACCGAACCGGGCGCGTCGGGTTCGTCCCTCGAGGGCACCTCGATCACCGTGTACAACGCGCAGCATGAGGAGCTGACGCAGCAGTGGGCCGACGAGTTCACGGCCGCGACCGGTGTCGAGGTGGTGCTGCGCAACGGCTCGGACTCCGAACTGGCCAACCAGATCGTGCAGGAGGGGGAGGCCTCCCCCGCCGACGTGTTCCTGACGGAGAACTCCCCGGCGATGTCGCTCGTCGAGGGCGCGGGCCTGTTCGCACCCGTCGACCAGGCGACCCTGGACCAGGTCCCCGAGCAGTACCGGCCGTCCTCCGGCATGTGGACGGGGATCGCCGCGCGGTCCACCGTGTTCGTCTACAACCCCGGCCTGCTGGCCGAGGCGGACCTGCCGGCATCGCTGAACGATCTGGCCGACCCGGCCTGGCGGGGGCGGTGGGGCGCATCGCCCGGCGGAGCCGACTTCCAGGCGATCGTCTCGGCCGTCCTCGCACTGGAGGGCCAGACCGCGACGGAGGAGTGGCTGGCGGGCATGAAGGCGAACGCGGTCGCCTACCAGGGCAACGGCGCGGTGATGCGCGCGGTGAACGCGGGCGAGATCCCGGGCGGCGTCATCTATCACTACTATTGGTTCGCCGATCAGGCCGGCACGAAGGAGGGCAGCGCAAATACGCGACTGCACTTCTTCGGGAACGAGGACCCCGGAGCCTTCGTCAGCGTGTCCGGGGGCGGCGTGCTCGCCTCCAGCACCGAGCAGGAGGCGGCGCAGGCGTTCCTCGCGTTCATCACGAGTCAGCAGGGACAGGACGTGCTGCGCACCGGCACCAGCTTCGAGTACACCGTCGGCAGCGGCGTTCCGGCGAACCCGGCGCTGCCGCCGCTGGACACCCTGCAGCCCCCGGTCATCGACCCGTCGACGCTGAACAGCACGCTGGTCACCGAACTGATGACCGCGGCGGGCCTGCTCTGACCGTCCAGGCGAGCACGGGGGTCACGGACACGCGGTCGCGACCCCCGTTCGCGCTCGCCGCCACGGCGGCTCTGATCGCGGCCGTGATGCTGGTCCCAATCGGCTTCGTGGTCGTCGTCGCCGTCCAGACCGGCTGGGATGTGCTGGCGCCGCTGATCTTCCGACCCCGCGTCGGGGAGCTGCTCCTCAACACCGTCCTGATCGTGGTCCTGGCCGTGCCCGCCTGCGTCGTGCTCGGCGTCGCGACGGCGTGGCTCGTGGAACGCACCGACCTCCCGGGCCGGCACACCTGGCGCGTGCTGCTGGCGACGCCGCTGGCCGTTCCCGCGTTCGTGTCGAGCTACGCATGGGCGGGCGTCATCCCCTCCATCCAGGGCCTGGCGGGCGGGCTGTTCATCTCGGTGCTCGCCTACACGCCGCTCGTGTATCTGCCCGCTCTGGCGGCGCTGCGGGGGCTGGACCCGGCGCACGAGGATGCGGCACGCTCCCTCGGACTCGGGCCGGTCGCCGTGTTCGGGCGCGTCGTCCTGCCGCAGCTGCGGCTCGCGATCTGGGGCGGCGGGCTGGTGGTGGGTCTGCACCTGCTCGCCGAATACGGCGCGTTCTCCCTCATCCGATTCGAGACATTCACCACCGCGATCATCGTGCAGTTCCAGTCCACCTTCGCCGGACCGGCGGCGAACGCACTCGGCATAGTGCTCACTGTCCTGAGCCTCCTTCTGCTGACGGTGGAGAGTTCCACCCGCGGCCGTCAGCGATACGCGCGGGTCGGCTCGGGAGCACCGGCACGGGCGAGCCTCATGCCGCTGCGAGCCGGGCGGATCCCCGCGCTGCTTCTGGCCGGCGGCTACGTCGTCGTCGCGGTCGGCGTGCCGGTGATGGTGCTGATCCGGTGGCTGGGCTATGGCGAGCCGTGGGCGCAGCCGGAGATCCCGCAGGCGATCCTGACCACCGTCGGGTTCGCCGCGCTCGGCGGCGTCGTCACGATCGCGCTCGCGATGCCCGCGGCGTGGCTCACGGTGCGCCACCCCAGCCGCGCGGCGCGCGTGATCGAAGGCGCCGGATACGTCGCCAGCAGCCTGCCGGCCATCATCATCGCGCTCGCGCTGGTCACGGTGACCACCCGGGTTGCGCCGGGGATGTACCAGACGGTCGGGACGGTGGTCATCGCGTACGCGATCATGTTCCTGCCCCGCGCCCTGACCTCCCTCCGCAGCGGAATCGCGCAGGCGCCGCCGCTCCTGGAGGACGCGGCGCGCACCCTCGGGGTGGCGCCGTGGCGAACCCGCGCGCGCGTGACCCTCCCCCTGGTCGCGCCATCGGTGCTGGCCGGGGCCGCCCTGGTCGGCCTCGGGATCGCGAACGAGCTGACCGCGACTCTGCTGCTGGCCCCCAACGGCACGCGCACCCTCGCGACCGCGTTCTGGTCCGCGACCAGCTCGGTCGCCTATTCGTCGGCCGCGCCGTTCGCGCTGCTCCTGATCGTCGCGGCGATCCCGTCGGTGGCGATCCTGCTCGCCCAGACCCGCCGGGGGCCGGCGGCGGTGGCGACGTGAGCCGCGTGGAGGTGAGCGAGGTCATCGTCCGGCTGGGGACGGTGACGGCCCTGGACCGCGTCTCGTTCGCCGTCGAGAGCGGCGCACGGCTGGCGGTGGTGGGCGCGTCCGGGAGCGGCAAGAGCACGCTGCTGCGGGCCATCGCGGGCCTGATCCCGGTCGGCGCCGGCTCCATCGCACTCGACGGGCAGGTCGTCAGCGGTCCGGGTCGGATGGTACCCGCGCACCGCCGGGGCGTGGGCTACGTGCCGCAGGACGGCGCCCTGTTCCCGCATCTGACGGTCGAGCGCAACATCCGGTTCGGCCTCCGGCGCGGCGCGGACCGGGTCCAGCGGGTGCGTGAGACCGCGGCGCTGGTGGGGCTGGAGCCGGGACTGCTGCGGCGCTACCCGGACGAGCTGTCCGGGGGGCAGCAGCAGCGGGTGGCGCTGGCGCGAGCGCTGGCGGCCGGGCCGGCGATGATCGTCCTGGACGAGCCGTTCAGCGCGCTGGACACGGGGCTGCGCGAGCGGGCGCGCACCGCCGTCACCGATGCCCTCCAGGCCAGCGGGGTGACCGGCATCCTCGTCACGCATGATCAGGATGAGGCGCTCGCGTTCGGCGGCGCGCTCGGCGTCCTGGACCACGGCCGCCTCGTGCAGCTCGGTCCGGCGCAGGCCGTGTTCGATGATCCGGTCTCCCCGGGGATCGCCGCGTTCCTGGGTCCGGCGTGCTTCATCTCCGGACACGCGCGCGGGGACGTCGCGACCACCGCGCTCGGCCCCGTGCCGCTGCGCAGCAACCACGCCGCCGCCGACGCCTGTCTCGTCATGCTCCGCCCCAACCAGTTCGCCCTGGGTCCCGCATCCGGATCGGCATCGCGCGTGCGCTCCGTCGCCCGCCGCGGTGCCGTCGTCCGGGTCGCGGTCGGCCTGTCGGGCACGGGCGAGCAGATCGAGGTCGACGTGCCGGCATCCGGTCAGGACCGGCTCGAACCCGGGGATGCCGTGGGCGTGCGCGTGATCGGCAGCGGCGTAGGCTACCCGATCGAGCCGGCCACCCCCGGCCAGGACTGACGCGGGTCAGTCGACCGGGAGGACGGTTCCTCCGGTGAGCCGCACCAGCTCGTCGAAGGTGAGCGGGAACACCGTGTGCGCCGTGCCGCCGGCCGCCCAGATCTCGGGGTGGCCCGCGAGCTCCTGGTCCACGACGGTGACGAGCCGCCGGGGGTGGCCGGTCGGGGCGACGCCGCCGATCACCTGACCGGTGGCGGCGACCACCTGGTCGGCGGTGGCGCGGGCGATACCGCTCCGGCCGAGTCGCGCGGCCAGGGCCGTGGTGTTCACGCGGTGCGCGCCGCTGGTCATCACGAGGAGAGGTTCTCCGTCGCTCCAGAACACCAGGCTGTTCGCGATCGCTCCGACCGGCACGCCGAGGGCCTGGGCCGCCAGCGTCGCGGTCGCGGCCGAGTCCGGCAGCACCATGATCCGGCCGGGGATGCCGGCGGCATCCAGGGCCTCCTGAACCACGCGGCTGCGGACGGGGAGCTCATCGGCCATACCGCAACGCTATCGGCGCCGCGGGTCCCGTTCCGCGGTAGGGTCATGGCGTCCGCCCGCCTCGGAGGAATGCCCGTCCGATGACCTCGATCGCCCTGACCCCGGCCCGCCGCGGTGTGCTGCAGCGCCGCATCCGGCTGATCGTGACCGCGACGATCGGCTATAACGTGCTGGAGGCCGTCGTGGCGATCGCCGCCGGGTCGGCGGCGTCGTCCACGGCGCTCATCGGGTTCGGACTCGACTCGACGGTCGAGGTGCTGTCGGCGGCGGCGGTGGCCTGGCAGTTCACCCGGCGGGATCCGGACCGGTGGGAGAAGCCCACCCTGCGGGTGATCGCCATCGCGTTCTTCGCACTCACCGCGTATGTGACGGCATCCTCCGTGACCGCCCTGGCGACAGGAAGCGCCCCCGAGCACAGTCCCGTCGGGATCGCGCTGGCCGCGCTGAGCCTCGTGGTGATGCCGGTCGCGTCGTGGTTCGAGCGGCGCACGGGCCGCGAGTTGGGTTCGGCGACCGCGGTCGCGGACTCCCGTCAGACCCTGATCTGCGCGTACCTGTCGGCGGCGGTGCTCCTCGGTCTGCTGCTGAACAGCGTGCTCGGGTGGTGGTGGGCGGACTCGCTGGCCGCCCTGGTGATCGCCGGGTTCGCGGTGCGGGAGGGCATCGAGGCCTGGCAGGGAGACGCATGCGCCACATCCGTTGGGATGGTGCTGGACCGCGACGAGGATTGACGGGGCCGTCCGCGGCGTGGCGAGCTGGCCGGACACGTCCTCTACGCTGTATCGTGCTGGCGATCGTGATCAGGGGACGGATGACGCCCTTCGGCATCGCCGTCGGAGCGCTGCTATTCGGATTCCTGCGGAGCTTTTCCCTGCTGTCGCAGTCGACCGCGCTGCAGTTGCCTAGCGAGGTCTACCAGACCCTCCCCTACATCGTGACCCTCGTAGTGCTGGTTCTCACCTCGCGTGCTGCGCTGCGCCGCCAGTTCACCCGCACCGGCATCGCCTGATTTCATCGTCTTCCCGAAGGGACACCGCATGCTCGCTCGCCTCTCTCCGTTCACCGTTCCCGACGCCGAACAGCACTGGATCGACACGGTGACGACTCTTGCCGGCACCTTCGCCGAGACGGTCGCCGAGGACGACCGAGATGCCCGTCTGCCGATCGAGCATCTCCGCGCGCTCAATGACGCCGGACTGGATGCCGCGTTCCTCCCCGTCGAGCACGGCGGGCAGGGCCTGTCGTATCTGACGCTCGCGCACACTGTGCGGATCCTCGCCGCGCACCACCCCGCGGTCGCGACCGTGTGGCTCATGCACTTGGGCGCCGCGCACGCGCTGGTGACGATGTCCGCACCGCGCGAGGCTGCGTTCTTCGCCGGAGAGCTGCGGGCAGGCAAGAGGTTTGCCAATGCGCTGTCGGAGCCGGCGGGCGGCAAGTTCTTCCTCGCCTCACAGCAGGATGCTGCCGCCGCCGAAGACGGTTGGACCCTCACGGGCCGCAAGGTGTTCGTGTCCGGATCGGAGGCGGCCGACCACCTGTTCTTGAACAGCCGCATCGACGGCGAACCCGCCTTCTTCGGTGTGACCGTCGATGATACGGTGAGCTTCCCACCGATCGACGAGACGATGGGGATGCGCGCCACCCGCAGCCGCACGATCCTGTTCGACCACACCCCCCTCCGGGCCTCGCGTCGCTGCGGGTTCCCCCCGGCTGGCTACGCGAACCTCATCACAGTGGGCTTCGCCTTCCTCTCGATCGGGATCGCTGAGTCGGCACTGGGTGCCTACACCGCCGTCGCTCGCAAGAGCAAGGGCGGCGCGCCGGCCCTCGCCGACACACAGTGGGTCAGGATGGAAACCGGCATGCTGTGGACTGAGCTGCAGGCGGCGCGTTTGCTCGCCGAGCGCGTCGCGTGGCTCGCCGACCAGCGCTCACCCGAGGCGATGGTGGCGGCGACGGAGTCGAAGATGCTCGCGAACGAGATCGCGAAGAAGGCGGCGGCGGAAACGCTGCGGGTCGGCGGCGGCGGAAGCTACCTCACGACCTCGCCCCTGCAGCGCATCTTCCGGGACGCGCAGGCCGGCGCCGTCATGTCCTACTCGGTGCCGCTGAGTCAGGAGATCGTCGGCGGATGGGTCTTCGAGCAACAGTGAGCCCCCGCACCCCCACCCCTCGACGAGGCGCGACGGTTCCGTGACGCCCTCGGCCACTTCGCCTCGGGCGTTACGCTCGTCACCGGTATCGGCGGTGGGGCGCCGGTCGGCTTCACTTGCCAGTCCTTTTTCAGCGCGTCGCTCGCGCCGCAGATGATCTCTTTCAGTGTCGCGCGTACCTCGACGGCCTATCCCCCTCTTGCGTGATGCCAGTCGGTTCACGGTCACTGTGCTGGCGGAGCATCAACACGCCATTGCGCGGCAATTCGCGGTCAGCGGCGGTGATAAGTGGGCCGGAATCGGCTGGTCCCCCGGCGCGGCGGGTACCCCCGTGCTCGATGGGGCGCTCCTCTGGGTCGATGCGGCGCTGACCTGGGAGAAGGATGCGGGTGATCACACCATCGTGGCCGCAGAGGTCACCGGGTTCGGCATCCGTGAAGAAGCGCCCCCTTGCTGTTCTTCCGCGGCGTCTTCCGACGCGTATACGACGACCATCTCTGACCGTCTCCCTGAGGGGTACTGCCCTGAGGGGTACGGGGATGCGGTGGCGTCGGCAATGGTCGGGTCTTTTGGTTAGCTCATCGGAGTGACTCCCTTGCCGGCGAGGGCTTCGGTGAACCGAATGGAGTCGCCTGAGGCTTGACAGACGAGCGCGTGGTGCGGGAGCCGGTCCGCGGTCACTGTCGCGAGGACCTTGGCACGAGTTCGTCGAACCCGGCGGGGGCGCAGGATCGAAGACACCGCGATGAATCTCTTCTCGTAGGCTGACGGCGCTCACTGACGCGACCAAGACGCTGCAGCGGGTCTGGGCATTCGCGGGGTTCGAGTGGGGAAAATACCTGGCCGTGTCGATGCCGGTCCTGCTGGATGCGCTGGAGCGCCACGGCGAGCTCGTCCTCGGCAAGGCCCGCTCCTTACCCGAGGTAAAGGCTGAGCTGGAGGCGACGAGCCCGGCGACCATCGACCGCTACCTCGCCCCGGCCCGCGCGAAAGACCCACTTCGCGGTATCTCAACGACGCGCCCGTCGCCGCTGCTGCGCTCGTGCTCACCCCATCGATCCAGGCTTGGCAGATCACCGCGTAGAGCGCCTTGTCGACCCGGCGGCGCGGGCTCAGCAGCGATGGGAAGAACGATCCCTCCCGCAGCTTCGGGACCTGTAGGTCGACCTCTCCGGCTGGGGTCGCGAGGACCTTCGGTCGCGTGCCGTCGCGGCGAGGTGTCCGCTCGGGGGCGCGCTCGTGCGGGGCAGCGCCTACCCGCACGGTCGCTTCTTTGCTTCTTGGCGGAAACAACTGGTTCAGGACTCAACTAACAGCCCTGCCACATAGTCTGACGCGCGACATCCTCACCCGTGGTGCCCACCGTCTTCGGGAACGACTCGTTCCGTGAATTCTCGGGCAACGCGGCCTCCGGGTCGTGGGTCACCCCGGCATATCCGGGGTGACCCAATTCAAGAGTCACGATCAGGTGGAGCACCAGCACCCGCCCTGCCAGCCGGCCCCGGGCCGGCCGCCTCAGAGACTTACAAGCGCTTGAGTCCGTTCCCGTAGGCTCTTACAAAGCGTACGAAGCGACCGTCTTGACGGAACATGGAAGCAGGTATCTCTGAAAGGTGGGCGAAACGACAGGCTACGGGGCCCTCTGGGGTACGCCGACGAGTCAGGTACGGACGTTGTCGACGAGGTCCGTACCAATGTGGCCGTCGGCGACGAGGCGATCGTACTCGTCGTCAGATATGCCCAAAACCTTCTTGTACACGTACTCATTGTCCTCCCCGAGCATGACGGGTCCTCGCCAGAACTGCACCGGCGTCTCCGACAGACGCCAGTCCGCCCCCGGGTACCTATAGGTGCCCGTATCTTCGGTGGTGAGCTCAACGAAGAAGCCGCGGTCGTTGAGGTGGGGATCGTCGAAGGCGTGCCTTTCGTGCATGACATGCCCGGCGCGAACGCCCGCAGCCTGCAGCATGAGGAAGAGCGCCTTGTCGTTGTGCTGACGCGTCCATTGGCTGAGGAGCCCGTCAATCTCGTCGTGGTGCTCGCGGCGACCAACGTAGGAGGCGAAGCGAGGGTCTTCCCCCCATTCCGGATGACCGGCAGCCGCGGCGAGCCGCACCCACTCGGCGTCGGACGCCACAGTGATAACGATCCACTCGTCGTCACCGTCGGTCGGGTACGAGCCCTGCGGAGCGGCGAAGGGGTGGCGGGCGCCGGTGGGGCCCGCCACGCGCCCGTTCATCGAGTAGTCGAGGTACGGTTCGGCGAGATGATTGATGACGTTCTCGCCCTGGGCGAAGTCGACGTACTGGCCCTCGCCCGTCTCGTTGCGGTGTTTGAGAGCGGCAAGCGACAGCGAAGGCCGTTCCCGGCCCGGCAGCCCCATCGGCGACGACCGACTGGGGTGCTCCGGACGGGTCCATGTCCGGATAGCCGGTCATGCTCGTGTGACCGAAGATCGCTTCGAACTGGAGACCATACCCGACGAAGTCCTTCCACGGCCCAGTGTGGCCCATCCCGTTCGAGGAAACGTAGATGATGTCGGGCTTGTGCCGACGAGCGGTCTCGTAGTCGATGCCGAGATTGAAGACAGTGTTGTACTCGTTGTTCTCGACGAAGACGTCGGACTTCTTCGAGCGAGCTCGAAGAAGATCTCCTTGCCTTCCGGTTTGGCAAGATCGACGGTCATCGACCGCTTGTTCCGAGCATGGTTGTTGAACAGGGCGTGCCGGTTCCACGGCCTCTCGCCGGGATCCGAGTCAGGGAACCCGCCGCCAACGGGACCCATCGCCGCCACCATCTCCTTCGGGGGGCGAGGTATGACCCCTCGGGTCGTGCTCTGGAAGAACTGGGTCGACTCGATTCTGATCACCTCGGCGCCCAGATCGGCGAGCAGCTGCGTAGCGTACGGTCCGGCCCAAACGACCGTCAGGTCGAGGACGCGGACTCCTTGAAGGGGTAGATTCGGCATGCCGTTTCCTCTCAGACGATTCCAGCTGCGGCGAAGCCTGATACCTGCTGCGGTGTGTACCCGAGCCGGCCGACGAGGATCTCGTTGGTGTGCTCGCCGAGGAGGGGAGCGGGGTTGGGATGCGGCCGAGGCGTCTTCTCCATGACGAACTGCGGGCCGGGCTGGGTGATCGTTCCCGCTACCGGATGCTGGACGTCGATCCAGAAGCCCCTCTCCCGATAATGGGAAGAGGTCGTGGCGTCCTCGACGGTCATTGCCGCTCCGCAAAGGATGCCGTTTCTCTGGCACTCCTCCATGACCTCTACCTTGGTGCGTGAGATCACCCACGGCAACCACACCTCGGCGTCGAACTTTTCCTTGGCCTGCTGGTTGAACTGGCCGGCCGGCAAGCCGTACTCCTCGTGGTTCACCCACTCGGGGTGGCCGAGCATCCGGCAGGTCCGCGGCCAGAACTGGCCGCCGCCGTTGACCACGATGTACCCGTCGGAGCACGGGTGGAAACCGCTAGGGTACCCAAGGGCGCTCACCGGAGCCCGCGTGGCGCGCTCTCCCCGATACTGATAGGACGTGAGGTAGATCTTGCGGAAGTTGATGGTCTCCGCCTGCGTCTCCATGATCGACACGTCAAGGTACTGGCCGGGGCTGCCGCCGTACTCCCGTCCGTACCAGGCCGCGAGTGAGGCATAGGCGGCGCTGTTGCCCGCCTGATACTGGACGTGGTTGCCACCGAGCATGATAGGCGCGCGGTCGGGGAGGCCCATGACGTTCATCGGGCCGCCGAGGGCGAAGAGCACCGCCTCGGAAGCAACCATGTCTCGATATGGTCCGGTCTGGCCGAAGTTGGAGATTGACGTCACGATGAGCCGGGCATTCGCCGCCTTCAGCTCATCGTAACCGAGCCCTAAGCGGTCCATCGTCCCCGGCCGGAAGCTCTCGACGACGATGTCGGACTCCTTCGCCAGGTCGAGCACCGCCCGCCGACCTATGTCCGAGGCAAGGTTCAGAGTGACGGACTTCTTGTTCGTGTTCAGGTGGAGAAAAAGACCGGACTTCTCCGGGTGAGGAACGTCGGCGGGAAAGGGTCCCGCCCACCGGGCCGGATCGCCGGATCGAGGCTTCTCGATCTTGATGACCTCCGCTCCCCAGTCGGCGAACATCTTCGTACAATAGGGACCGGCAATGTACTGGGTCAGATCGAGAACCCGTATCCCGGACAGGACGGCAGCGCCCATGCTCACCTCCACAAGGACGACTCATCGTCGCCTCAAGTTCCGGTCCCTCACCTCGTCGATCAGAAACGGGCATCACCTTTGATGCCTTGTGATTCATTGACCGTGACCGGGCCGAGCGCACCTGCCGCTCGCTGCCGGAATTATACAGCAGTACCCACGGCACGCGCCACCTCTCGGCGTGCCTCACCGAAGGTGAGCGCGTGGCCAGTGGTGGTGCCTCACCGACTTTGAGCGCGTGGCCCGGAAGGCTTGCCCGATGTGGAAGGCAAGGTCGACATGGCCGCGAGACGGCAGGTAACGAACAAGCTGCGGACCCAGTACCGCAAGGCGTCCAAGGCAGAGCGGGGCAAGATTCTGGATCGGGCGGTGGCTACCACGGGGATGGTCCGCTCGACGGCCGGCGGATGTTGATGTGCCGGTGCTCGGCTCGATCGCTTGGATGACCGTCGGACGTCGCACCGATCCACTGGCGGCACGCGACCAGTCCTAGCCCATCTACCCACCTCACCGCGGCGCAACTCACGAGCTTCACGTCACCGTTCGGGCGGGTCTCCCGAACGTGGGTGAAGCGTCGAAAGCCCGACACCCCAGCCGTGGAGCGGACCCCGATTCGGCGGGCGCGCAGACGGAGAACGGACAAGCTCTGGTCGCGTAGCGGCTCGGTCTGTCGGCGCAGCTCCCGCGCCGGTCGCGCTCGAGCGTGGTTCTACGCGGCGGGGGAGCGGTGGCGGGGGTGAGGATGCCGGCGTCCACGAGCCGGAGTGCTTCTGCGTGGTCGGCACGGCCGTCTGGACCTCGCGGGTACCGTGAGTAGTCGGGACGATCGTTCTGCGCGAACAGCGCGACGCCGGAGGGGGCTGGGCGGCCTCGCCGCTTCTTGTTCGGCTTCCGCATCCAGGTCACCTCGGCGTTCCACCACTCCCACCGTGCGCGCTCGGCACGGTAGCGGGCTCGACGGGCCTCCAAGTAGCCGGCGACGTCGAGGACACCAGCGGCCTCATCCAACGCTGCGATGTCGCCGCGGCTCCAGCCGGCGCCGCCACGGCGCGCCAAGCGGTGGAACCGCAGACGCTGCAACGTGGCACGCACCCGTGCGGCATCCAACCCGGTCCGGTGCACCAAGTCGTCAATCGTTGCGGCAGCCGCCTCGGGCAGGTGCGTGAACACGAGGCCCGCGGTACGGCCCAGGCTGCGCGGGGCGGCGAACGTATCGTGCGCCAGCGGGCGCAGACCCGCGGCGAGCCGGGCAGTCCAATACCCGACGGTCAGCGGGCGGTGGGTGCGGCCGGGGCGTGCAAGCACTTGTGTCCGGTTACGATCCTCCGGATCTGTGGAGAACTGTTCGGAGAGTCGGTAGCGCTGTCCGTGCGGGGCTTCGGCCTCCCCGACGCGGACGATCCACGCGGACTCCGGATCCCCGTCAACGAGCGGCTGCGTGAGCGCGCGGAGGGCGGTGTGCGGACTGGGCGATGTAGAGGCAGAGGGCGTCCAGGACGGCGCGGGTGCTGTGCGTCCCTGTGCTGCGGCGCGCGGCCCCAGACGCCCGGTCCCGCCCCCCACAGGCCCGGCATGGCGTCTGCGCGCTCCTGAGCGCGTGCTACGGCCGCCAGGGCGGTGTCCGCGCGGGCGAGGTAGTTGGTGTCGTCGCCGGCGCCGTTGAGCGGATGCGCGGCAACGTAGCGGACAGCGGTGTTCCAGGCGGCGTCCAGGGCACGGATGCGGCCTCGCTCGGTGCGGGGATGCGATCGCGGCCGCTGCGGCCACGGAGGGTGCGCACGTGCTCGAACGCGGGCGCGTCGACGCACTCGCGGGATCAATCCCCGGTCGAGGTCACCCTCGAACACCGTGGCCCGCCACCGCCGCAAGCGTTCATATGGAACATCCCGCGCGGCCAGCCACGCACCCCTCCTCCGCGTCCATCGCACGGTAGCTACATTGCGGCGCTCTCGCGAGCGGCGTGGGCTTGCTGGTGACGATAGAGAGTTGCGCGGCTCCATCCGACCAGGCGAGCTGCGTCTTCGGCGGTGCGTCCCTTGGCACGCGCCTCCCGCGCCAGCTCGAGCTTGTCGGCGATCACCGACGGGTCCGACGGTTTCGGGCAGTGCATACGATGTGTCATATGCGTATTTCACTCCCGAAATCGCTGCAGCATAATCAAACCCAAGCTGACCGTACGGTGTCGAGAAACTCCACCACTCAGCGGGGACGTCACTAACTGCATACCATCAGGCGCAGAACCACTGTTGCCCAAGGAGGGTCCACGATGGATATCGACCAGACTGATGAGCCTGTTGTGCTGCGCGACCGCGAAGGTGCGGTGTTCAAGCGCGTCGATGGGATGCACAAGGTGCGTTACATCGAGATCTTCCTCGCGGGCCGCGAGGCGGCGACGGGGCATCTGGTGGCCGCGGTCTACAACACGATGTTCGCGGAAGGCGGTATCCCTGCGTCGAAGGACACCGCCCCGCAGGCCCTTGTGGAGGGCATCGACTTCGATCAGCTCAAGGCCGAGCACCACGTACTCGGGGCATCGTTGAATGGACCGAAGATCTGGACGCCGGACTGGTCGGAATTCATGGTCGGCAAGGTGCGGGACTTCAACGGCATCAAAGCCCCCTGGGTGGCTCAATTTGACATGGGGAGCGGCGGCGCGATCGCGGACGCGACGCCATACGAGCCCCGCCCCATCAAGCGCGAGAGCCGAGTAGGCTGGGCCGCAGGAACCACGGTCATGCTCCTGGATGATGCCGACGGCAACACCTGGATCATGAAGGGGTTCCAGTTGGGCCTCGAGCCGAAGGTCACCTATGACGAGTTCATCGCCAACGGGGCGAGCAACTTCACGCACATGCCGGACGGTTGGCGCTTTCGGGTCGTCACGCTGGAGCAGGACCTGATCGAGACCCCGGAGAACGGTGTCGCGACAATCATGGCCGACGAGTTCTTCAACGTCTATGACCGCACCGGGGCGGGCCAGATGAACTACCAGCCGTAACCAGGGCGCCGGAGGCGCGCTCTGACCACCCGACAGGGCGATGCTCGCCGGATCGCCCGGCGTTCGGATAGTCCCGTAAGACGACAACCTAAGGAACTCGCCATGTCCGACCAGAAATCCGATTTCACGGCCGAAGAGGTGCAGAATTCGGCGGCCTACGCGATCGGCGTCGACGCGTACACATACCTCTACCCGCTCGTCCTCATGGACCTGACGCGGCGGCAAATGACCAACGAAGAGCCCGGGACGACCCCCGGACATTCCCCGCTGAACACCTTCGCGCACTTCCGTGCGTTCCCTCCGGCCGGGTTCCGCGACGTCGTGCGACCGAACTTCGACACCCTCTACTCGACAGCCTGGCTGGATCTCCGCGAGGAGCCCGTGGTGGTCGCGGCTCCGGATACGCAGGGCCGCTACTACATGCTCCCCATGCTCGACATGTGGACGGATGTGTTCGCGGTCCCTGGCAAGCGGACGACGGGTACCGGTGCGGGCCGCTTCGCCGTCGTCCCGCCCGACTGGCGCGGGACACTGCCCGCAGACATCCAACGCATCGATGCCCCAACACCATTTGTTTGGATCATCGGGCGAACGCAGACCAACGGCGTGGACGACTACGCCGCCGTCCACCGGGTGCAGGACGGCTTCACCGTCACTCCCCTCACCCAACTCGACACGACACCGCAGCCGGTCACGGCCACGATCGACTCGACGGTCGACATGAAGACGCCCCCGATGACACAGGTCAGCAACATGAACGCGGACACCTTCTTCTCGTATGCCGCCGAACTGCTGAAGGTAAACCCGCCCCACACCACGGACCAGGCGATGGTCGCCCGGATGCAACAGATCGGGATCGAAGTCGGGGAGTCCTTCGACTTCGGGAAGACTGATGCCGATGTGCAACGCGCCTTGGACCGCGCCGCGACCGACGCTCTCCAGGCCATGCAGACGAAGTTCCCGTCGCTTGCCCGTGTCGTGAACGGCTGGCAGATCTTCACCGACCTGGGTGCGTACGGAAACGATTACCTCAAGCGGGCCGCCGTCGCGCTGTTCGGTCTGGGCGCCAATCTGCCGGAGGACGCGATCTATCCGGTGAACATCGGTGATTCCGACGGCAAGCCACTGACGGGGGCCAACCAGTACGTCCTGCACTTCGACGAGACTGAGATCCCGCCCGTGACGGCATTCTGGTCCGTCACGCTCTACGACCAGGACGGGTTCCCCACCGCCAACGACCTGAAGCGCAACGCCATTGGCGACCGAGATGCCCTCACGTTCCATCCCGATGGATCGCTGGATATCTACGTTCAGCACGTGTCGCCCGGCGCCGAGAAGGAGTCGAACTGGCTGCCCGCGCCCTCCGGAGACTTCAACCTGCTCCTGCGCCTGTATGCGCCCGAGGCATCGGTGGTCGATGGGAGCTGGGTGCCGCCCGCAGTGAAACGCCTCCCCTGAGAGCTCGTCGGCGGGGTGGACGCCGTGCATAATGCGAACCGACCACCCCTCCAGATCGCGGCTTGACAGATACACTTGACAGATATAGGAGCATCTGTCAGGAGTCGACGACAAACATGATGCAGCTCCCCCGAATCGCCCTCGTACGATACCGAATACAAGAAGGAGTAACACCATGACCGATCCGAACTACACGCTTTTCGTTGCGGCATATGACGACGAGGCGGCAGCGAAGGAAGACTTCACTGCGATCAAGGCATTGGCAGATGTCTCCGTGGTCGCGGCAGTTGTGCTGTCGCGCGACGAGAACGGGAAAGTCTCGGCGAAGGAACATGGCGGCAAGATCGTCGGAGCGGGCACCGGCGTCGGTGCTGTCGCCGGGCTCGTCGTTGGCCTCTTCGCCCCACCACTCCTTCTGTCCGGTGCGGTCGGCGCAGGTATCGGAGCCGCTGTCGCAGGCATCGTGAAGCACCATGAAGAGAAGGCCATGGGCGTGGATGCACAGGAGTGGCTGCCCGAACGATCCTCAGCGATCGTCGCGGTGGTCGACGACAGGTACCTGGACCGCGTCGATGCCGCCGTCGAAAAGGCGACGAAGAAGACCAACAAGGCCATCGACAAGGGCGACTTCGACGCCGTGGTCAAAGAGGTCAACAAGGGAGACGAGAAGATCGCCGAGGCCATCAACTCGTAAACATCCCGATCGGGATCGCCCTCAGCGAAAACGACGCGGTGGGAAGCCGCACAAATTCGCAATACGCGGTCCATCATCGCACCGAGGAGGATGTGTCTCCGGCTGCGGCACCGGTGCCGTGGTGATCGGCTGAGGTTGACGAGTTCGCAGAGGGTTGTTCGATGCCTTCTACGATCCACTTCGAGACGTTGTTGCGGATCGAGCAGTTCCCCGTCCAGCCGGTCACGATATCGGTCATCGTCAACGTGCGGGCGAACTCGCCGATCAGCGTCGGGCCGCAGTGCGCCACCGTGTCGGCCTCGATCACCCCCGGGGTGTCGGGTGCCTCCTCGGCGCAGGTCCGGATGAAGATCGAGCTGCGCAGCGGCGACGGCTTCGTCGTCGAGATGCCCTTGATCCGCATCCGGTCCCGGGCCGGCTTCAAGTACCGGTCCACGGTGGCGGCGCTCATCGCCTTCAACTCGGCCACCGCCTGCTCGGCGGCGAACGGCTTGTCGAGATCGCCGGCCTCAACCAGCAGTGGCAACCACAACTCGAGCATGACCACCAGGTACTTGCCGCACGGCATGCCCATCAACGCCCACACATGCTCCAGCACGGCCCTGGCGTCGTCGCTGAAGCCCCGCGGCCGCAGCATGCGCCCGTCGACCTGCTCGGCGGGGTTCGACAGCACCGGGCCGGTCAACATCCGCCGAGCCGTCCAGCGGCCCATCCCCGTGGTAGCCACCACCCGATCCAGAATCTTGCCTGACTCGTGCCACTTTCGCTTGATTTTGCCCGGAGCGACTTGGGGATCGTTGATTTTCCGGGGGTGTTGGTGTCCGTGCGGGGCACTAACGGCAGCGATTTAGACTCGCTCGGTGGGGTTGTTCGTGCGGAAGGTGAAGACCGCGTCCGGGGCGACGGCGGTGCAGATCGCCCGTAAGCAGCGCGGGGTTCGCACGATCGTGGAGCACATCGGCTCCGCGCACGACGATGCCCAGTTGGCCGCGCTGGTGCGGATCGCGAAGGACCGGATCATGGCCGGGCAGTTCGCGTTCGATCTCGACGCGTTGACCCCGACCGCGCCGACCGGGGCGGCGCCGATCGTGACGGGCTCCCGTGCGCGGGTGCTGTGGGACGTGCTCGAGGCCGCGTACCGGCGACTCGGGTTCGCGGCTGCGATCGACGACGACGTGTTCGTGAAGCTGGTCCTCGCCCGCGTGGTCGAGCCGACATCGAAGGCCGACACGATCCGGGTGCTCGAAGAGCTCGGGGTGCCGGCGCCGGGGTTGCGGACGATCTGGCGGACCCTGGCCCGGTGCGTCGAAGCGGACTGGCGGGACAAGCTCGCCACCGCGGCGTACACGCACGCGACCTGGCAGGGGGCGCTGAAGCTGGTGCTCTACGACGTCACCACGCTCTACTTTGAGGCCGAGAACGAGGATGAGCTGCGGAAGGTGGGGATGAGCAAGGAACGCCGCGTCGACCCGCAGATCCTGGTCGGCCTGCTCGTCACCGCCAGCGGGTTCCCGCTCGAGGTGCACGAGTTCGCAGGCAACACCGGTGAGACCCTCACCCTGCTGCCGGTGCTCCGTGCCTTCCAGGACCGCCACCAGGTCGATGATGTCGTGGTCGTCGCGGACGCCGGCATGCTGTCGGCCAGCAACTTGAACCAGCTCGAGGACGCCGGGTTCTCGTTCATCGTCGGCTCGAGGATCAGCAAGGCCCCCTACGACCTCGCCGAGCACTTCGACCGGCACGGCGGCGTCCTCTACGACGGCGAGACTCTGGAATCGAAACGGGTCATGGGGGTCGGGGACAACGCACGCTCCCGGCGGGTGGTCTACCACTACTCCGCGAGACGAGACCGACGCGACAACCACACCCTGGACAAGCAGGTCGAACGGGCGCAGAAGATCGCCGACGGGAAGCGACCACTCAAGAAGGACCGGTTCGTGAAGCTCACCGGCACCCGCCCCGCGGTCGATCAGGCCCTCGTCGACCGGGCGAGGCAGCTCGCCGGGCTGAAGGGCTACGTCACCAACATCCCCGCGCTGCGCCTCACCGGTAACGAGGTCGTCGCCGCGTATCACGACCTGTTCCAGGTCGAACGGTCGTTCCGGATGGCGAAGACCGACCTACGCGCGAGACCGATGTTCCACCACGAAACCGACTCGATCCACGCGCACCTCACCATCGTGTTCACCGCCCTCGCGATCTCACGCCACCTGCAACAAGCCACCGGCTTCAGCATCCGCCGCGTGATCCGTGCGCTACGGCCGCTCCGCGACGTCACCATCCGCATCGGCGAACACGAGATCACCGCGACCACCCCACCCGGGCCCGACGCTCACGCCATCCTCACCGCCACCGCGGGGCACTAATCTGGCACGACTCAGGGCCGCAGCATGCGCCCGTCGACCTGCTCGGCGGGGTTCGACAGCACCGGGCCGGTCAACATCCGCCGAGCCGTCCAGCGGCCCATCCCCGTGGTAGCCACCACCCGATCCAGAATCTTGCCCCGCTCTGCCTTGGACGCCTTGCGGTACTGGGTCCGCAGCTTGTTCGTTACCTGCCGTCTCGCGGCCATGTCGACCTTGCCTCCCACATCGGGCAAGCCTTCCCGGCCACGCGCTCAAAGTCGGTGAGGCACCACCACCGGCCACGCGCTCACCTTCGGTGAGGCACGCCGAGAGGTGGCGCGACGGCGCCCCTGGCGCCATACTGAGGCGATGACCCCCCTCTCCTCGCCTGACCGCGAGGATCTCGGTCAGGCGAGGGGAGGGTTCATCTCGACTCCCGCCTATCCGCTGAGACGCAAGGAATCGGGGACGTTGGTCCGGGATCCGAATCCAGGCGACGCCGGCCAGCTCGCCGCTCTTCTCGGGCTCTTCGTCACCGTCGACCACGAGTTCTCGATCGTCACGCCCTGAGCGATGCAGCGACCACTCCAAGGACTCACTCGTCGAAACCTCGGGCGTGAGCTACTAGCCGGCGTCACGCTCATCTCGATAGCGATCCCGCTCAACATCGGGTACGCGCAGATCGCCGGTCTGCCGGCGACGGCGGGGCTGTTCGCGCTGGTGGTGCCGACGATCTTCTACGCGCTGGTGGTGTCGTCGCGGCAGCTCGTCGCATCCCCCGATGCAGCGGCCGCCGCTTTGGTCGCTTCATCTATCGGAGGGCTCGCGGTCGCCGGCAGTGCGGACTACGCGGCGATGGCGCTCGCGCAGGCGATCATCGTGGGTGTCTTGTTCCTCGCGATGGCCGTCCTCAAACTCGGGTTCCTGGCGAACTTCCTCTCCAAGCCGATCCTTGTGGGCTTCGTGGGAGGCCTCGCGCTGGACATCATGGTCAGCCAGGTCGCGAAGATGCTCGGGGTCAAGATCGACACCGCGGGCGAGTTCCCCGGAAAGGTCGTCGAGCTGATCACGGGGTTGGGTGACCTCAACGTGTGGTCGCTGATCATCTCGATCGCCTCCGTCGCCGTGCTCGTGTTGGGCACGAGACTGCTCGCGGTCGTCCCGTGGGCTCTTGTGGTGCTCGTCGTCTCGACCGTCCTCGTCGTGCTCACCGGTGCGGATGCGGCGGGTGTCTCCGTACTCGGCGAGGTACCCGCGGGACCGCCCCAGCTGACATGGCCGATCCTCGAGTGGACGACCTGGCTCGCCCTCGTGCCCTCCGCGATCGCGCTGACGATGATCACGACGGGGGAGGGGCTCCTCGTCTCGCGTGCATACGGCCAGAAGAACGGTTACCCCACCAATCCCAATCGCGATCTGTTCGCGCTCGGTCTCGGCAACATCGCCGCCGGCGCCTCGGCGAGCTTCACCATCGGCACCTCCGCCTCCCGCACCGCGGCGATGGATCAAGCCGGCTCTCGCACGCAGCTGCCCTCGATCGTGCTCGCGGTCGGGACCCTGCTCATCCTCCTCTTCGGAACCGCGCTGCTCGAAGACATCCCCTCACCGGCCATCGGCGCGATCGTCGCCGTCGCGCTCATCCCGCTCCTTCGCATCCGCGACTTCATCGCACTGTGGAAGCAAGACCGATTCGAGTTCGCCATCGGTGCGGCATGCTTCCTCGTGACGCTGTTCATCGGATCGATCGCGGGGATCGTGGTCGCTTTCGTGCTGTCACTCCTCAACCTCGCCAAGCGCGCAGCCAACCCCGCGATAGACATCCTTTCGTCGTCCGGGGACCCGAGCGAATCACTCCTGCAAGACGCCCCGGCAGGAACGACGACGGCGCCCGGCGTCATCGTCATCCGGCTCGCGGCACCGCTGTTCTTCGCCAACGGCACGGTGTTCGCCAAGGCAGCCCAGGGCGCGGTCACGAGCGCACGCGCCGCGGGTCAGGTGGTCGACACTCTCGTCATCGACATGGAGGCTGTCACCGACGTGGACGTCACCGGTGCCGAGTCCTTCGACGCGCTGCAGCGGTGGCTGGACAAGGAGCACGTCGCGCTCGCCTTCAGCCGGATGCGCCCGCAGGCGGATCGACGACTCCGCACGCTCGGATTGCTCGACGCGCAGCCCATCTATCCGACGAATCGCGCTGCGCTGTCAACTCTCACCAAAGACCTTACGGAGTGATCATGGCACCTGTCATCGGAGAAATCCTGCCCCTCGCGCTCGGAATCGCGATCAGTCCGATCCCAATCATCGCGGCCATCCTGATGCTCCTTTCCCCGAAGGCTCGCGTGACCAGCATCGGCTTCCTGCTGGGCTGGGTGGTAGGCATCACTGTTCGAGGAACTGGACTGCAGACTTGGTCCAGATGAATGGCTTCGGGTTCTCGTGAACCGCCCCGGGTTCGACAGCAGGCCTATACTTCGTACATACGCTGTTCACACGGGAGGTGCTTCATGGGTCTCGACGCAGTGTTCACACTCAAGCTCGATGAGGGACTGCGCGACGACTTCATGGCCGAGGCCGCCGCGGCGCACCGCCCCGCGTCCCAGGTCGCGCGTGAGTTGATGCGGGAGTACGTCGAGAGCCAGCGCCGCGCCCGCGACTACGAGGCATTCCTCGCGGAGAAGGTGTCTGCCGCGCGAGCGTCGCTGGACGCGGGTGAGGGCATCGACAACGCCGAGGTCGACACCAGGTACGCCGCCCGTCGCACCTCCGCGGCATGAGGGTCGCCTGGTCGCCGCAGGCACTCGACGACCGCGACGCGATCTGGGCCTACATCGCCGCAGACAACCCGTCGGCCGCGATCCGGGTCGACGCTGATCTCGCTGACGCCATCAGCGGGCTGGGCGAGTATCCGGAGCTGGGGAGGCCCGGCCTGATCGCCGGCACGCGCGAGCTCTTCCCGATGCACAGCTACCGGATCGTCTATGAGATCAGCGGCGACGAGGTGCGGGTCCTTGCGATCGTCCACACCTCGCGGCTCTGGCCGCGGTAGGCGGAGCAGGTTGCACCTTCCGCTTCCCTATTCATCGCGAACGCTCGCACATGTCTTACGTGCTCACGTTCTCGGGTTGGGCCAGCGCCCGGCGGACGGAGGCGGAACTGACGTGCAACGTCGTGGCGATCGTCTCCCACGTCGCCGGCGGGGTCTGAGCGCGCATCTGCCGGGCGACCTCGACCCGTTCGGCGCTCATCACCGTCGGGCGGCCACCGACGCGGCCCTGAGCACGCGCATACTCCAGACCGAGACGGGTGTTCTCCCGGATCGTGTCCACCCGCAACTGGGCGAACACGGCCACGATGCCGAACAAGGCACGCCCCATCGGAGTCGTGGTGTCGATCACCGGTTCGGTGAGGCTCTTGATATCGACGCCCTTGTCCTCCAGCTCGTGCAACGTCTCGATCAGGATGCGCTCCGTCCCGCCCAACCGGTCAAGGCGACGGACCAGGAGCACGTCGCCGGCGCGGAGGTAGTCCATGCACGCGACCCACTGCGGGCGGTCCTTCACCCGGCTGGAATCGCCGTGGTCGATGAACACGCGCTCCGCCCCGGCGGCCCGCAGCTCCGCCTCCTGCGCCTTCGGGTTCTGCTCACGCTTGGACACCCGGGCGTATCCGACGACAGTCACTGTGCACCCTCCTCGGGCACGCCGTAGCGTCGGCGTGTGCGTCGGCCCAACTCATCCACGTCGATCAATCCGTCAACGTACGCCGCCGCATCATCGCGATACTCCACGCTCGTCCGGACACCGGACATAGCGGAACTATGTGCGGCATCCGCCACGACCTTGGCCCGCATCGCCTTCTCATCGGCGTCGATCATCACAGTCCCATTCCCCGCTCGCTGCTCCTGCCTTCCAGCGGCCGCCGACGCCGTGAGGAGCGGTCCTCTGACGGCGGGCGGAGGATGCCCGCCGGATCTTGGCCGAACGCGCGTCGCTGCGTCTCGATCAATGCGCGCATCTGCTGCCCCTCCGGGGGTCTGCTCCAACGACAGCCCCGTCATCGCGCCGTGCTGTGCGGCACGGTCGTGGTCGGTGAAGCTCTCCACGCGATCGCGCAGGTAGGCGGCCAACGGCCGCTCCGAGTTGGCGACAGCATGCAGTCGAACGGTGCGCAGCTCGTCGACGTCGACACGTTCCCAGGGTGACGTCCCCGGGAGTGGTGTAGTTCTCGGGCTCGAGTGTCACGTCGTGAACGTGGTGAGCCATCGTGCGATGGTCAGTGAGAACTGTCTAGGAATCTCACGGAAGGACACAAGCGCACGATGGCTCTTGACCAGTCTGCCCTCCTCGAGCTGCTCGGGGAACTGAAACTCACTGATGTCACCGACCGGATCCGGGTCGCGACCGAGACGCTCTACCAGGAGCTGATCGACGCGGAAGCGACGGCGGTGATCGGCGCGAGCCCGTTCGAGCGTTCGGCGGCTCGAGCGACGCAGCGCAACGGCTCGCGCCCCAGGACCTTGTCGACCACGGCCGGGGATCTGGAGCTGCGGATCCCGAAGCTGCGACAGGGCACGTTCTTCCCGTCGCTGCTGGAGCGGCGCCGCCGGGTCGACCAGGCGCTGTTCGCGGTGGTGATGGAGGCCTACCTGCACGGGGTCTCCACCCGCAAGGTCGACGATCTGGTGAAGGCGCTCGGCGCCGAGACCGGGATCTCGAAATCTGAGGTGTCCAGAATCTGCGCCGACCTGGACGCCGAAGTCGCCGCGTTCCGCGACCGGGACCTCGCCACGATGCCCTACCCGTATGTGTTCCTCGACGCCACCTACTGCAAAGCGCGGGTGAACCACCGGGTGGTGTCGCAGGCGATCGTCGTCGCCGTCGGAGTCGCCGCCGACGGGCGCCGGGAGGTCCTCGGCTTCGATGTCGGCGACACCGAAAGCGAGCCGTTCTGGACCAGTTTCCTGCGCTCGCTGAAGGCCCGTGGGCTGGCCGGCACCCAGCTGGTGATCTCCGACGCACACACCGGGCTGAAGAAAGCGATCGCGACGGTTCTGCACGGCGCGGCGTGGCAGCGATGCCGGGTGCACTTCATGCGCAACGTCCTCAGCGTCGTGACCAAAGCCAGCGGCGAGATGGTCGCCTCGATCATCCGCACCCTCTTCGCCCAACCCGACGATAAGCATGTTCACGCCCAGTTCGACGAGGTCGTGCGCATGCTCGAGCGTTCCCACCCGAAGGTCGCCGGCATGCTGCTCGAAGCCCAACCGGACCTGCTCGCGTTCACCGGTTTCCCGCAGAAGCACTGGCGACAGATCTGGTCCACCAACCCGCTGGAACGCGTCAACAAAGAGATCAAGCGCCGCACCGACGTCGTCGGCGTGTTCCCCAACCCCGCCGCGCTGCTGCGGCTCGCCGGTGCGGTCCTGGTCGAGCAACACGACGAATGGGAAGCCGGCGACCGCCGCTACTTCTCCGAGCACTCCATGCGCCAACTCGAGGCCACGACCACCGCACAAGTCGAGGACGTGGTCATCCCCGAAATCGCTGCGGCATAATCAAACCCAAGCTGACCGCACGGTGTCGAGAAACTCCACCACTCAGCGGGACGCCACCCGTTCCCAGTCGATCCGGTAGCCTGCCGCAACAGCAAGCTGGGTGACAAACGCGCTCTGGCCGCGCGTGTTGCCGTCCCTCATCGAATGCAGGGCGGTCAACTCCCCCCAGTGATAGGCAAGCCGGTCCACGAACTGATCTCGCGGCATTCCACGGAGGTAGTCGTCTCGGCGCAGCGCCTCGTCGATCGTGCGGGCCTGCGCCGGGATGAACTCCGGCCGGCTGTACGGAATGCCGGTTCCCACGGCCTGGGCGTCGACGTCGCGCAGCTGGCCGGCGAACGGGTAGACGGCGTGGAAGAGGCGGAGGTGGATGCGCTGCAACTCGAAGCCGAGGCGGCGCGTACTCGGGTCACTAGTTTGAGTAAGCCTCTTATGGTGGACCTGAGGGGATTCGAACCCCTGACCTCTTCATTGCGAACGAAGCGCGCTACCAACTGCGCCACAGGCCCGAGAACCTGACAACTTTACCATGCGGCGTTCCCGCGCCCGGCGGACGGACGGGTTCGCGGGGGTGTCAGCCCGCGCGCCGCGCCTGCAGCAGACGCCGCACGTGCGCCTCGATCTCGGCGTCGTTGACGTACCCCATCCGGGCATACGGCGAGGCGGATGCCGCATCCGCCGCCGCATGCTCGGCCCGCGCGTCGGCGAGTGCAGCGGGTGCGGTGCGCGCCGCGCGTTCCCGCTTGGCCTCCTCGAGCGCGGCGGCCCGGAGCGCCTCCCGGGCCTCGGCGGCGTCCAGGACGGATGCCGCCCGCGACCCCGCCGCGGACGACAGCGGCGCCGGCAGGGTCCGCGGCTGCCAGTTCCGCACCGCCGCGGCGGGCATCGCGATGTCGGGCACCTCCGCCGCGGTGCGTGCAGCGCGCGCGGCGACCGGGATGCTCGCGATCCGGCGTGCGGCACGGGAGGCCACTGCGGCCATCCGCTGCAGCACGACGCCCGCCACGACGACGATCGTCGCGCCCGGGACGAGCCAGACCGCCTCCCCCGCGGCGATCAGCCGCCAGGCGCCGAGACCGAGCACGCCCAGTCCCGCCACGAGGGCGACGGTCGCGGTGAGCCGGGTGCGCCGGCGGGCTCGCGCGCGCCGTGCGGCCGGATGCGCCCGCGCGACGGCAGCTTCGGCTCGCGCGGCTTCCAGCTCCACGCGGGATCGCTCCAGTGCCGCCCGCTCCCGTTCGGCGAGCGCGCGACGCGCGAGCCGCTGCTGAGCCAGGGCGGTGCGGGCGGTCAGCTCCAGCCGCACCTCCCGCGGGGTCTCGCTGGTCTCCGCGAGCACCCGCAGAGCTTGATTCAGCCGCACCGCGTTGCGTTCGGCGGCGTGGAAGCGATGCCGGTTCTGCCAGCTGGGCAGCAGGTACAGCATCCACAGTGCGACGGCGACCAGCGCGATCACGCCCCCACCCCACATCTGTCCACCCATGGCGACCACGGTAGGGGACGGCGGGCTCGGCGGACGGGCGCGGGCCGCGCGTGTCGCAGGGCCGGGTCAGTCTGGGAGGCGGTCGGCGGGCGGCACTGCCGCGGCATCCTCCGGAGCCCGCCCCGACACCCAGCGTTCCAGCACCCCCTCCGGCACTTCCTCGCGCACCAGCGCGAACGCGTAGTGGTCGCGCCAGTCGCCGTCGATGTGGATGTAGCGCCGGCGCAGCCCCTCGTAGCGGAACCCGAGCTTCTCCACCACCCGCAGGCTCTTGGTGTTCTCCGGGCGGATGCAGATCTCGACGCGGTGCAGCCGCAGATCGGTGAAGCACACGTCCGTGGCCATCGCCACCGCCGTGGGGGTGATCCCATGGCCGGCGTACTGCTCGGCCACCCAGTATCCGATCGTGGCGGACGACAGCGACCCGCGCGAGAGCCCCCACACGTTGAGCTGACCGGCCACCTCGCCCTGGTACTCCATGACGAACGGCACGCCGCCACCATCCCGGTACTGCTGCAGCAGCCGCCGCACGCCCACCCGCATCTCGAGGGACACGATGCCGTCGGGGCTGGTGGCCTCCCACGGCTGGAGCCACGCCCGGTTGCGCGCGAGGTGGTCCTGCAGCACTCGGGCGTCGCGGGGCCGGATCAGCCGGATGCCGATCGGTCCGTAGCTGCGCGCCGGCGAGAACTCCACCATGTTCGCCCTCACAGCCGGGCGGCGAAGTCCTTCAGCCACGGCCGCAGGTCGGGGCCGAGGTCCTCGCGGTCCGCGGCCAGCTGCACGATGGCCTTGATGTAGTCCAGCCGGTCGCCGGTGTCGTAGCGGCGACCGCGGAAGATCACCCCGTACACGCCCGCGCCGGGGTCGGTCGCCAGCTCCTGCAGCGCGTCGGTGAGCTGGATCTCGCCGCCCTTGCCCGGCTCGGTGTGCTCGAGCACGTCGAACACCGCGGGCGCGAGCACGTACCGTCCGATGATCGCCAGGTTCGAGGGCGCATTCTCCTTGGCCGGCTTCTCCACCAGCCCCGTCACGCGCACCACATCAGGGTCGCCGGTCGGACTCACGGCCGCCGCGCCGTACAGGTGGATGCTGTCGGGGTCGACCTCCATCAGGGCGATCACGCATGCGCCGCGATCCTCGTACTCGGCCAGCATCCGCTCCAGCAGCGGGTCGCGCTCGTCGATCAGGTCATCGCCCAGCAGCACCGCGAACGGGTGGTCGCCCACGTGCGCGCGGGCGCGGAGCACGGCGTGACCCAAGCCCCTCGGCTCGCCCTGGCGCACCATGTGGATGTCGGCGAGGTCGCTGGAGTGCTCCACCTTCGCCAGCTTGTCGAGGTCGCCCTTGTCCCGCAGCTTCTCCTCCAGCTCGGGGACGGCGTCGAAGTGGTTGGCGATGTTGTTCTTGTTGCGCCCGAGGATGATGAGCACGTCCTGGATGCCGGCGGCCACCGCCTCCTCCACCACATACTGGATGGCGGGCTTGTCCACGACCGGGAGCATCTCCTTCGGCATCGCCTTGGTGGCGGGCAGGAATCGGGTCCCGAGCCCCGCGGCAGGGATGACGGCCTTGAATGTCGGCGCAGGCATGGGCCGATCCTAGCCCGCGCGGAAACTACAATCATCCCCATGCCGGACCGCGTCGACGAGGCGAAGCGCGCCCTGCGGGCGGACCTTCGGGAGCGGCGCCGGATGATGTCCGAAGCCTCCCGGCGCGCCGCGGGCGAGGGTGTGCGCGGCGAACTGGACCGGCTGGTGGAGCGGATGGGGGCCCGGTCGCTCTCGTGCTACCTGTCGACGGGAACCGAGCCCGACACCCGCGGCTTCATCCGCGCTGCTGTCGCGCGCGGCATCCGCGTGCTGCTCCCGGTCACCCGCGCGGACGGCCTGCTCGACTGGGCGGTCGCGGACCCCGACGGGGAGTTCGCGGACGGCCTGTTCGGGGTTCCGGAACCGGTCGGCCAGCTCCTCGGCCCGATCGCGGTCGGCGAGGTCGACCTGATGATCGTCCCGGCCGCGGCGGTCGCCGCCGACGGGATGCGGCTGGGCTGGGGCCGGGGGTACTTCGACAAGACCATCGGGTCGATGGAGCGCCGACCGCCCGCGTTCGCGGTGATCTACGACAGCGAACTGCTCGACGAGGTCCCCCGCGACGCGCACGACCAACGGGTCGACGGCATCGTCACCCCGACTCGCACCCTCGCGCTGGCCGAGCCGGCGCACTGACCACGGGAGGATCATGCCCACCTACGCCTACGCCTGCAAGCAGTGCGGTCACCGCTTCGACGCGGTGCAATCGTTCACGGACGCCGCGCTGACCGTCTGCCCCCACTGCGGCGGCGGCCCGCTGCGCAAGCAGTACGGGAACATCGGCGTCACCTTCAGCGGCCCGGGCTTCTACCGCACGGACTCCCGGGGAGCGGCGACCGCGGGCGCGGCCGGCAGCGCTGGAGACGGCGGCAGCCCTGGAGACGGCGGCGGTGGCGGGGAGAGCGCCGGTGCCGGCGGCGGCGGCGGAGATGCCGGAGGCGGTGGCGGAAGCGGCACGACTGCGGCATCATCGAGCCCAGCGGCGTCGCCGGGCCCCTCGTCCGGATCCTGACGGCGCGACCGCGGAGAGGAGCACCGATGATCCAGGGTTTCCGAGAGTTCATCATGCGCGGCAATGTCATCGACCTGGCCGTCGCGGTGGTCATCGGCGCCGCGTTCACCGCGATCATCACCGCGATCGTCACGGGGCTGATCAACCCGCTCATCGGGTTCCTTTTTCAGCTGGGGGATCTGAGTTCCTGGAACATCCAGGTGCCCACCGTTTTCGGCGGGGTGGCGACGTTCCAGTTCGGGGCGATCCTCGTGGCGGTGATCAACTTCCTCGCGGTCGCGCTGATCGTCTACTTCGTGTTCGTGTACCCGATGAACCGGTTGAAGGAGCGGCAGGCGGCGCGCGCCGGTGCGGCGGAGCCCGCTGCGGAGGCGCTGCCCACCGAGCAGGAGCTGCTCATGCAGATCCGCGACCTGCTCGAACGCGACCCGCGCTCCTGACCGACGCCTCAGTAGTGAGGCGGCACGTCGCGCCGCATGCGCTCGTCGTTCGGCCCGGCCGGGCCCGGCTCGGCATCCTGACCTGCGGTGTCGGGCCGAACCTCCGGGTCGGTGTCACCCGGCTCCGGAGCGGGTTCATCGCCGGTCCCGGGCGCGGGGGTCAGTCGCGCCCGGCGCGACCCGGGCACCCGTTCGATCCGCTGCCGGTCACTCGGGGACATCGATCGGCTGGGTGAGCACGTCCGGAGGAGCCGCTCCCGCGACCCCGAGGATGCCGGCGATGCGCTCGGCGACAGCGGCCGGGTCGCTGTAGAGGTCGAAAGCGTGCACCCGGACATAGTGCCAGCCGAGGCGGCGCAGGATCTGCGGCCGCAGACGCAGGGATTCCCGTAACGACCCGCCGCGCGTCTCGGGATCGTTCTCCACCACCACGGCGCTGCCGTCGTGCTTGGCGACCAGGGGCAGCGAGCCGCGGTAGTCCAGGTCCACCGTCACCCCGTGGCGGCGCAGCTCGCGCGCCAGCGCGCGCAGACCCGGGTCGGCCAGGTCCTCCAGCACCGGGTGCGGGTCCCGCGCGGTCACTCCCCCGAGGATCCGCATCAGGGTCGCGGCGCCGTACTGCAGCCGCCCGTCCTCGAACGCGGTCGGCCGGATGGATGAGACGATCACCATCGATCGCCGGGCCCGCGTCATGCCGACCGTCAGCAGACGCTCTCCGTCCGCTGTCGACAGGTCCCCGAAGTCGCTGAGCACGCGGCCGTGCTTGGTCAGTCCGAAGCCGAGCGAGAACACCACCCGGTCGCGGCTCTCCGCGACCGACTCCTCGAGGGTGAGGACGGCGAAGGGTTCGGCGCTGTCGCGGGCGACGAAGCCCACCGCGTCCGGTCGGCCGGCGAACGCCGCGTCCACGGCGGCACGGATCCTCTCGGCATGCCGCCGGCTGGCGGTGATGACCATCAGGGTCTCGGTCTGCCGGGTGAGCGCGTGGTCGAGTACGAGGTCGACCACGCGCTCGACCTCCGCGTCGGGGCTCTCGACGGCGCCGGTGGCGGGATCGGGGGTGCCCGTGCCGCCCTCGACGTAGTCGACGCTGAGGCTGCCGCGACCCAGGTAGGAACCCGCCCAGGGCAGCGACACCAGCTCGCCGCCGTAGAAGGCGTCGTTGACCAGTTCGGCCAGGTCCTCACCCCCCGCCCGGTAGCTGCGGGTCAAAGTGGCCACATCCAGGATCTCGGCGGCGCGTTCGAACAGGCTCGTCCCGTCGAACGGCTCGTCGAACTCGTCGGCAGCGGGCGCCGCGCCCGCCGCGACCGTGAACGGCGTGGGGCGCTGCGTGACCGGGTCGCCGAAGACCACCACCTGGTGACCGCGACGCAGAGCCGGGGCTGCCTCCGCCAGGCCGAGGGCGCCGGCATCCGCCACGACGACCACGTCGAACGGCGCGTCGTCGGGGATGTCCGGCACCTCGTACGGCGAGGCGAGCCACACCGGGGCGAGTGTCCGCATCAGAGTCGGGGCCGCCCGCAGCAGGGCTCCCGGCCCCGACACGCCGGCCTGAAGCGCGCGCTTGAGCGCGTCGGACTCCTCCGGGTGGTCGACGATCGCGATCCGCCACCGCGTCGCGAGATCATGGGCGAGGATGGCGCCCGACGCAGCGGCGTGCGCCTCGTCGACCAGGCGGAAGTCGCGTTCGAGCCGGTCCAGCACCGCCGTGTTCGCGCCCAGGAGAGCGCGATCGGTGCGCAGGAGATGCTCCAGCGCCGACTGCCACCACGCGAACTCGAGCTCGTCGCCGACGCGGTCTTCGGCGACGTGGTCGACGGACAACTGGGTGAGCAGCGGCTCCAGCCCCATCTGCGCCAGGTCCGTGCGCAGCCGGGTGCGCTCGATCAGGTTCTCGAAGTAGGCGGAGGGCGCCGCGAGCGCGCCCAGGGTGCGCACCGCCTGTGATACGGGCATCGCCGCCAGCCGGCTCCCGTCGGAACGGCCGAGGACGACGTCCAGTTCGTCGAGCTGGTCCCGCACGCGCCGCCACGCCACCAGGACGTCCGCCAGGCCCACCGGGACCTCGGGAGCCGCACCCGTGTCCACCAGCCGTTGCCACACGCTCCGCTGCTGCTGGATCCGCCCGAGCGCTTCGTACATGTCGGGCACGTGGACTCCCGGTCGCACGTACTCCTGGGCCAGTCGCCGCAGCCGGCGCCGCTGCGCCGACCCGATCGCGGGTGCTTCCCGCCGCGGCGCGTGCGCCTGTATCACCTCGGTCAGCGGCCGCTCGAAGACGGTGGGACTGAAGCGGTCGAGCGTCTCCTGGATGCCCTGCAGCAGGCGCAGGTACTCGCCCAACTCGTCGATGCTGCGGAAGGGCCGCATCCGGGTGCGGGCGATCAGCTCGTAGCCGCGTTCGAGCAGGCTCGGCACCGCCTGCGAGCTGAGCATCCCGGCCCGGGCGTGCGCTGCGCGTGCCGCGTCGGTGGTCGCGAACACAACGCCGTACCACGGCGAGTCACCCGGACCGAACCGGAACTCGCCGAGGCGGGCGGCATCCACGAGCATCCGCGCCGCGTCCGAGCGCACGTCGCGCAGCCGCTCCAGGGTGGCGACATCGAATCGGGCGGTCGTCGAGGGTGCGGGAGCGCGTGCCGCCAGTTCGGTCAGGCGCCGCACGATCTGCACCGCGGAGGCGCCCAGAGTCGGATGCGGCACGGTCAGGGCGTGTCGGTAGTCGCGCAGCACCGTCCGCAGACGCACCAGGGCGTCGTCGATCTCGCCCACCGCGGGCGGCTCGGCCTTCTCGTTGCGGCCGATCGCGCGGATCAGGTCCCGGCGCAGGCGACGCGGGGAGACCGCGAGCGCGTCCACGCCCACTCCCGTCAGACGGTGTCGCACGCCGTCCAGGGTCGAGCGGCGCGCGCTGACCACGAGGACGCGCCGGCCCGCCGCCACGAGCGCGCCGATCGCGTTGATGACGGTCTGCGTGCCGCCCGTTCCCGGCAGTGTGTGCACGGCCAGCGAGTGACCGGCGGCGATGCGCGCCAGCACCCGCTCCTGTTCGTCGTCGGCGTCCAGCAGGAGCGTGTCCGCCGCGGGCGTGCGATCGTCCGGGCTGGTCACCGTCGGCATCCCGGGCCGGGCCATCATCCGCGCGCGGTCGTCGGGGTGGCCGGCAAGAGCGTTCAGGAACAGATGGTCGAGGTCCGCGAGGTCGCGGACCATGCCCGACCCCACGTCGGCGAAGGTGGACACCACCAGCCGGGGTGCGACGGTGTAGGTGGGGACGTGGGCGGTGAGAGCGCGCAGGTGATCGATCACGCGCTGCGGCTTGAAGACGCCTTCGTCGTACGCCAGGGCCGCGAGGGCACCGCCGTCCACCGGGATGCCGAAGTGCGTGCCCATCGCCTCGACCAGTTCCGGGTTCACGGCGAACCCGCCCTGCAGGGTCAGTTCGAAGTCATCGTGCACGCGCCGGATCCGGGTCGGGCGCAGCAGCACCGGGGCCGTGCAGGCGATTCCGCCGACCCGCCAGTTGGCCATCCCGACCGCCAGGTGCACGGTGTCCAGTCCTCGCACCATGCGCAGTTCGACGTTCTTCGCCGCGATCCGCTCCGCGGCCAGCCGCGCCGTGCGCCGGGCGACCTCGTCCCGGTACAGCCCCGACAGCAGAGTGGGCCGGCCGGTGAGGAACTGCGGCAGACTCGACGGATGGGCGGTGGTGATGTCGATGCCGCGGTCGGGGGAGTCCGTGAAGTGCAGGAGCGTGGAGGCGCCGCCGAGCGCCGCCGCCTGAGCGCGGATCCGCGCACGTGCGCCGTCGGCGATGTGACCGACGGTCACATCGGGGTCGGCCGCGGCGAGGTCGTCGGGCTGCACGGGACGCGTTGCGTCGCCCGATCCGACCGTCGCGGTGTCTTCTCCACGCCACACACGAGTCACCTTAGGTGCGCGACCCCGAGACGCCTGTGATCCCGCGGCGAGTTTCGTGGTATTCCCGCCGCGGATCGGCGGCTCCCGGCGGCCGTTCCGGAATTCGATTCCCGCCCTCCCGCCGGTGGAGTGAAATCCGGAACCGCGGGCGAGGTGGCGCTCGCATTCCTTTGTCGAATAGAATGGGTGCAGTAAATTCACCCCGGGATTCACGATCGAAAAAGAGGATGCCGCATGGCACGGAAAATCGTTCACCAACTCGTCGACGACCTCGACGGCTCCCTGCTGGGGGTCGGCGAGGGCGAGACGGTGCTGTTCTCGCTGGACGGCGTGGCGTATGAGGTCGACCTGACCTCGGAGCACGCGGCCGCACTGCGCGAGACGCTCGAGCCGTACGTCGCCGCCGGCCGCCGCGTGGGCAGTGCTCGACCCGCCGCGGCCGCGCGCTCCCCGCGCAGCCAGGGCGCTCAGCGCGATTACGCCCCCATCCGCGAATGGGCCAGGCAGAACGGATACGCCGTCTCGGAGCGGGGCCGGGTTCCGACCGCCGTGCTTGAGGCGTATGACGCCGCGCACTGATCCCGAGGCCGCGGGCGGTGACGTTCGGGGGAAAGCGGTCGATTCGGTATTACGAGCTCGGAGATCCGGCGGCTCGCCAACGCCTACTCTGGTGGCACGCCCTCGTAGCTCAGTGGATAGAGCGTCGGTTTCCTAAACCGTGCGTCGCAGGTTCGAGTCCTGTCGGGGGCACGAGCGGATCACATTCGGAGCGGGATGTCCGCCGTCTCAGCGGAAGTCCCGGGAACGGTGGGTGACCCCGACCCGGAGATCTTCGAAGCCGTCGGCGACCAGATTCGTCACCCCTTCGGCGGATCGCTCCAGCATCCCCCGCGCGATCAGCGCCGGAACGTCCCGCAGCAGACGGCGGTGACGGTTCCACACCCCCACCGAGCAGATCACGGTGACCAGGCCCTGCTCGTCTTCCAGGTTCAGGAACGTGATCCCGGATGCGGTGGCGGGGCGCTGGCGGTGGGTGACCAGACCCGCCACCTCCACCCGGCGTCCCGGGTCGTGGGTGCGCAGTTCCGACGATGTCAGCACGCCGCGGGCATCCAGCGCGGACCGGTAGTGCGTCAGCGGATGGTCGTCGACCGAGACACCCGTCGCCCACAGATCCGCGGCGAGCACCTCGTAGCTGGTGGGATCGGCGAACAGCGGCGGCTGCACCGCCGCCACCGTGCCGGACAGGAACTGCGCGCGGTCGGCCGCCGCGGACCCGGCCAGCCAGATCGCCTCCCGCCGGCTCAGGCCGAACCCCTCGAACGCGCCCGCTGTGGACAGGGCCTCCAGCTGCGTCACGGTGAGATCGGCGCGGCGGACCAGGTCGCGCATGTCCCGGTACGGGCCGCCGCGCTCGCGTTCGGCGACGATGCGGGCGGCCACGGCATCCCCGATCCCGGTGACCCCGGCCAGCCCCAGCCGCACCGCGAACGCCCCGTCGCGACGATGCGCGGCCGACGCGTCCGGGGCATCCGGATCGAACGGTCCCGGATGCGGCTGGAGCCGGTCGCGGCAGGCATCGCGTCCCGTGGGCGCGGAGTCCCCACCCGCCGCATCCACCGATTCCAGCGCCGCGCCGACCGCGGAGCGCTGCAGGTCGGGACGGCGCACCCGCACCCCGTGCCGGCGGGCATCGGCCACCAGGCTCGCCGGGGAGTAGAACCCCATCGGCTGGGACAGCAGCAGCCCCGCCAGGAACGCGGCGGGGTAGTGCAGCTTGATCCAGGAGCTGGCGTACACCAGCAGCGCGAACGACAGCGAGTGCGCCTCCGCGAACCCGAAGTTCGCGAACGCCTGGATCTTCGCGTAGATCGCGTCGGCCTCCTCGTCACTCAGGCCGTTGCCCCTCATGCCGCGGTACAGCTGCTCGCGGATCGACTCGATCCGCTCCAGACCCCGCTTGGACCCCATCGCCCGCCGCAGCACATCCGCCTGCTCCGGAGTGCAGTCCCCGATCACCACGGCCATCTGCATGAGCTGCTCCTGGAACACGGGGATCCCGAGCGTGCGCGCCAGAACCGGTTCGAGCTTCGGATGCGGGTAGGTGACCGACTCCTGGCCGAGCCGGCGCCGCACGAACGGGTGCACGGCTCCCCCCTGGATGGGACCGGGACGGATGAGGGCGATCTCGATCGCGAGGTCGTAGAACCGGCGGGGGCGCAGCCGCGGCAGCAGCCCCATCTGCGCGCGCGACTCCACCTGGAACACGCCGATCGCATCCGCCCGGCACAGCATGTCGTACACGGCCGGCTCCTCCTTGGGGATCGCGTCCAGGTCCCACCTCTCCCCGGTGGCGGCCGCGATCAGATCGAAGGAGCGCTGCAGCGCCGCCAGCATCCCCAGCCCCAGCAGATCGAACTTCACCAGGCCCATCCACGCCGCGTCGTCCTTGTCCCACTGGATGATCGTGCGTCCGGGCATCCGGGCGTGCTCGATGGGCACGACCTCCCCCACCGGCCGCTCGGTCAGCACCATCCCACCGGAGTGGATCCCCAGATGCCGGGGCGCCTTCAGCAGCGCGGTGGCGTAGGCGATCACCTGGTCGGGGATGTCGTGACCGGCCGCCGAATCCACCTGCCCGCCCCAGCGCTCCACCTGCTTCGACCAGGCGTCCTGTTGACCGGGGGAGTACCCGAGCGCCCGCGCCATGTCGCGCACCGCGTTCTTCGGCCGGTACTGGATCACGGTCGCCACCTGCGCCGCCCGCTCCCGGCCGTACCGGCCGTACACCCACTGGATGATCTCCTCGCGCCGGTCGGAGTCGAAGTCCACGTCGATGTCGGGCTCCTCGTCGCGCATGCTGGAGAGGAACCGTTCGAACGGCAGACCGTAGAAGATCGCGTCCACCGCGGTGATCCCCAGCACGTAGCACACGGCGCTGGCGGCGGCCGAGCCGCGACCCTGGCAGAGGATGCCGCGGCGCCGGGCTTCGGCGACGATGTCGTGCACGATGAGGAAGTAGCCCGGGAAGTCCTTCTGCTCGATCACCCGCAGCTCCTTCTCCAGCCGTTCCCGGTGCCCGTCGGGCAGGCCCGGGTACCGCTGGGCCGCCCCCTGCCACACCAGATGCCGCAGCCAGGACATCGGGGTGTGACCCGACGGCACCTCCTGCCGGGGCAGGGCGGGCCGGGCGCTGCGCAGCGGGAACGCCAGTTCGTCGGCGAGGGCGACCGTGCGGGCCACCGCCCCGGGGTAGCGTGCGAATCGCGCCGTCATCTCCGCCCCCGACCGCAGGAACGCGCCGCCATGGGCCGGCAGCCACCCGTCGAGTTCGTCCATGCTGCGGTTCGCGCGCACCGCGGCGATCGCGGCGGCGAGCACGCGATCGCCCGGCGCGGCGTAGTGCACGTTCCCGGTCGCCAGCGTCGGCAGACCCCGGTCGGCGGCCAGCGCCGCGAGCAGATCGTTGACGGCGGCGTCGCCGGGGTCGCCGTGGTCGATCAGTTCGATGTGCACCGCGTCCGATCCGAACAGGTCGACCAGGATGTCGAGTTCCCGCGCCGCCCCCGCCGGCCCCTCCTCGGCCAGCGCGCGGCGCACCGCCCCCTTCCGGCATCCGGTGAGCACCGCCCAGTGCGACTCCGCACCGGAGCGGCACAGATCGGCCAGTTCGGCCGGTTCGTACGCCGGCCGGCCCTTCTCCGCCCCGCGCAGGTGCGCGCGGGTGATCGCGCCGGCCAGCCGGTGATAGCCCTCCTCCTGCCGGGCGAGCACGACCAGGTGGGTCCCGGCCGGGTCGGCCTCTCCGTTCTGCGGCCGGGGCAGATCCAGCGACAGTTCGGCGCCGAACACGGTGGTCACCGCCCGGGATTCGGCGGCCTCGGCGAAGCGGACGGAGCCGTAGAAGCCATCGTGATCGGTGACCGCCAGGGCGTGGAGCCCGAGCCGTTCGGCCTGCTCCACCAGATCCTCGGGCGAGGAGGCGCCGTCGAGGAAGGAGTACGAGGTGTGAGCGTGCAGTTCGGCGTACGGCACCGGGTTCTCGGGCCGCTCGATCTCCGGCGGCAGGTACGGGCCGCGCGTGTGGGACCAGGCGGGACTGTCGCCGCCGTCGGCGGCGGCGGGCGCCTGTCGCGGCCGCCGGGTCTGGCTGAGCGTGCGCTCCATCTCGGACCACGGCACGGAGGGGTTGTTGCTCCAGCCCATCAGTCGTACCGGGCCTCGGCGCGCCACCGGTCGTCCTCGCACACCAACAGCCAGGCCTGCTCGGCGGCATCCACCACCTGCATCCGATGGGCCAGACGCCGTCGCGCCGCATCCCATTCCCGCTCCGCCAGCTGCCAGGGACCCGCCCACGACACCACGGGCCGGCGCTCGCCGTCAACCGTCAGCTGCGCCGGCTCGGCGCTGAGCGTCCCCCGGCCGTCGACGGTCACCGGCGCGCCCGCCGCATCGTGCACCGCGATCGGATGCGGCGGATCGAACACCGTGCCGGGCAGCGGCTCGGGCAACCGACCCGGCCAGGGTCTGCCCGGGTCCTGCGCGATCACGACCCGATCGCCCCACGGCACCATCACCTGCCGCTCGACGAGCCATCGGCCGCCCCCGACCGCGGGAGTGAGCACACCCTGGTGCCCGAGGATCGCCTGCACGCGGGAGAGGGCATGGTGCACGCGCTCGTGCGGACCCGCTCCGAACAGTCCGGGCACGTGGTGGGATGCGGCGTCCACCGCCTCCGGAGAGATCCGCACCCGCGTCACCCCGCTGCGCAGCGTCTGCTCCTCGGCGAGCTGCCAGCGCACCCGGTCGACCACGGCTGCGGCGTCGAACGTGCCCGGGTGCAGCCACACCCGCTCGCTGCGCTCGCCCCGATCCCCGTCCAGTTCCACCCGCAGCCCGGTGCACACCAGACGCTCCTGGTCGAGGCGGGCGATGAACTCCTCCGCGGTGACCCGGACGGAGAACGCGACCTGCTCCGAACTCTCCACCGGCGCCTCGAACACCCGTTCCCGGTGCAGGTCGGGCGGTACGATCCGCGGCTCCACGACCCGCGAGTCCGCTCCGGCGGCCAGCGCCTGCAGCCGCACCCCGGACTCCCCCAGTCGCTCCCGCACCCGCTCGCGATCCATGGCGCCGAAATCGCCCAGGGTGCGCACCCCGAGACGGGCCAGCAGGTGAGCGAGCGCGTCCTCGCCGAGAGCCGACAGCGGCAGCGGGGCGAGGAAGGCCGCCGCCTGCCCTTCCGGCACGATCCGCACCGGGTCGGCCGCCGTGCCGGCCCGGGCGGCCTGCTCCGCGGTGAACGGGCCGTCGGCGACCCCTGCGCGCACGTCGGCGATGCCGTCGGCGATGAGCCCGGCGCGCACCGCCGCGACCGCCGCCGCCTCACTGCCGTAATACCTGGCCGGCCCCTTCGCCCGGACGGCGCACAGTCCGGGCCGCACGATCTGCACGTGGGGCACCATCCGCTCGATCGCGGCGACCACGGGGGCGAACGCCCGCTGGTCGCGTGCGGGATCGGCGGGCACGATGCGCAGCCGCGGGCAGCGCGCCTGCGCATCCCGTCGCCGCTGGCCCCGCCGCACCCCGTCCGCCCGGGCGGCGGCCGAGCACGCCACCACCTCGTTCTTCGCGACCACCGCCACCGCGCCGGCGCCGCCGCCGGCCGCCTCCGGAGACCTGCCCGCCCGGGCATTCCGGATGGCGGGCGCGCCTTCCTCGCGCGCGAGCGCCATCACCGGCCAATCCGGGATCCACAGCAGGATGCTGCGCATCGGAGCGGGCATCATCCCACCGCCCGCAGCGACCCCGTCGCTGCCCGGCTCGGCATCGTGGGCGCGAGACCATCGGCGGCCGATGCGAGAGAATCCAGACCTCCCGTCGCATCCGGCAGCAGCAGCCGAGCCCGGCGGGGTGCGGGCGACCGGCGGGCCCGCACCGTGACGGTCACCTCCCGCCGGGCCAGATACCCTTGTCCACGGCCGGCGCCCGACCAGTGCGGGTCGGCCAGCTCGAGTTCGGCATCGGCCTGCGGCCACGATCCCTGCACCAGCAGAGCGGCACCGCGGTCCCGCAGCCGGGCGGCCAGCCGCGCGGCCTCGGCATCCGAGACCCGTCCCGGCGGGCGGACCGCGACCAGCGGCATCACCTCGGCGAGGGTGGCGACCACGCTCATCCACCGCGGTCCGGGCGCCGGCACCAGCACCGTCCGTTCCAGGACGACGCCCGACCTCGCGGCCGCCTCGGCGCCGAAATCCGGCCACCCCACCACGGCGCACCAGGAGCCGCCCTGGGAGGGGGGCGCCATCAGGGCCGACAGCAGCACCGGCGAGCGGGCCAGCGTATAGCTGCTTCCGGCGCGCAGCCCGCCCCCCGGCAGCAGTGCCGCGAGCACGGGGTGCGCGGGCAGCACGGCGGCATCCATCCGCCGGCCCTGCACCTGCTCCATCCGGGCGCGCAACTCCGGCACCGATCGCGCGGCATCCTCCGGCACGAGCACCCTCATTCCGACAGACTAGAACGTCTGTTCTAGTACATCAATGTCGGATTCGAAGTTATCGACGACCTACGACAGCGGACGGAGGGTCGGGAGGGGGAGTCAGGCGGCCATCGCCAGATACGGCTCCCAGGACGGCTCCGCGCGGTCCGTTCCCCGCACGCTCCACTGCGGTCCGCGGGGTGCGCCGGGAGTGGTCCGCAGCGACCACGCCATCTCCTGCGGGGTGCGGTCGCCCTTCAGGTTGTTGCAGCGCAGACAGCACGCCACCAGGTTCTCCCAGGAGTCCTTCCCGCCGCGCGACCGGGGCTGGACATGATCGATGGTGGTCGCCGATCTCCCGCAGTACGCGCACCGATGACCGTCCCGGCGCAGCACTCCCCGCCGAGTGACCGGCACGTGCCGTCCGGTGGGCACGCGGACATAGCGCGTCAGGACGATGACCGCCGGACGGTCGTAGACGCCGCTGGCGCACCAGACCGGGTCGTTCTCGACCCGCTCCACGATGACGGCCTTCTCGTTCATGACGAGCACCAGCGCCCGTTTGAACGACACCACCGCGAGCGGTTCGTAGCCCGCGTTCAGCACGAGTGTGCGCATTCCCATCTCCTCGAACGGCCGTGACGGCTTCCCGGATATTCGACGTCCGGCACCGATCCTTCGAGGGACGGGAAACAAAAAGGCGCTGCCTACCGGCAGCGCCCGTGACGCACGGCTATCGCCGGGCATCCGCTCATCCGATGCCGAAGAACGAGCAGACCCAGGGCATCCGTGGTTCGGATGCGTGGAACGCCGTTCATCGACCGTCTCCCCTTCTCACCGTGCCGCACCCAGCGTATCCCGTCGCGACACGCCCGGATTGCACGGACGGATGAACGGGCGACGACGTGTCGCGGTCAGCCGGCGTTGGCCTGCAGCCACGCGTAGGGATCGACGTTCTGACCATTGATGGCCACCTCGAAGTGCAGGTGGTTGGCGGTGGAGGAGCCGGTGCTGCCCATCAGTCCGATGATCTGACCGGCGGACACGTACTGTCCGGGGCTGACCAGGGTCTGGGTCATGTGACCGTAGAGGGTGGAGACGGCCACGCCGTTGATCACGTGGTCGATGACGACGGCGTTGCCGTACCCGTAGTACCAGCCCGCGACCCGGACCGTCCCGGCGGCCGCGGCGAACTCGGGCGTGCCTGCCGGACCCAGCAGGTCGATGCCCTGGTGGTAGCCGTCGGCGCCGAAGCCGCGCCCGACCGTGATCCCCGACATGTCGACGGGCCAGCGCACCTGGCCGCTGCCGGGAGCCACCATGCTCAGGTCGATGGACGCCGACGCGAACGATCCCCCGCCCGACCCGGCGGCGCGGGCCGCGGCAGCGGCCTCGGCCTTCTTCTTCTCGACCTCCTCGGGCGTGGTCGCGGAATAGCTGCTGCGCTGGAATCCCGCCGCCGAGACGTCCGAGCCGACGACGAGGGACTGGGCGTTGTCGGCCGCCACCTGCTGCACGGTGACGGCGCCGGACTCCGGATGCCAGGCGGCGTACGCGGGAAGGGCGACAGTGGCGATCAGACCCGCGACCATGGCGAAGATCGCTCCGCTGCGCAGGGGTCTTCTCCGAGCATCCGGTCGCAGGGAGGCGTCGGGTCGGAGCACCGCGTTTCGCAACGGGGCCAGGGAGCGGCGGATGAGGGCGAGGGGGCGGTGCTGCCGCGTACTGCGAGAGGACCGGCGGGCGGATTCGCGGGTGCTGCGACGGGTGGGAACCGCGGTTCCCGCCCGATCGTCGACCGTGGTCCTCGACTCGCTGTGATCCGCCACACCATCCTCCGTCGCCTCCGCGCTGGGCGCTGGCTCGTCGGCACTGGTCTCAGTTCGCGTCCGCCGTCACCGCGCAGACGACGAGCCGGGAGGCGCCTGCACAGGGTCCGAACGACGGCGAGCCGCCGCAGGACCCTCAGAGGCTACCCGAACGCCATCGGGAAGTCACGTTCTCCCCACCGGGCCGGGGAAATGGGATCAGGCGCCGTCCTCGAGGAGGAAGATGTGCGCGGCGACCTCCACCGGCAGCTCGAGACTCTCCGCACCGCCGTCCATCCGCACCACGACGTAGCCGTCGTCGTACCGGAAGGTGCCCGACGCGCCCGGAACGACGCCGGCCTCGTGCAGCTGTCCCAGCAGGTCCGGGTCCACCTGCACGGGCTCCGCCAGCCGGCGCACGGTGCCGGCCGCCTCCGCTCCCGCACGGCGCTCCAGGAGCCGCACCAGCCCGATGACTCCGTCCTCGAACGTCCGGGCCGGAGCGTCCCCGAGCTGGTCCAGCCCGGGGATCGGATTCCCGTACGGCGACTCGGTGGGATGCCCGAGGAGTTGCACCAGACGCCGCTCCACCTGTTCGCTCATGACGTGCTCCCAGCGGCACGCCTCCTCGTGCACGTACGCCCATTCCAGACCGATGACGTCGCTGAGCAGCCGCTCGGCGAGCCGATGCTTGCGCATGACGTGGACGGCGCGCTGGCGTCCGACCGACGTCAGCTCCAGACGGCGGTCGTCGGAGACGATGACCAGGCCGTCCCGTTCCATCCGGCCCACGGTCTGCGAGACCGTCGGACCGGAGTGGCCCAGCCGCTCCGAGATCCGAGCGCGCAGGGGCGTGATGTTCTCCTCCTCGAGCTCGAGGATCGTCCGCAGATACATCTCGGTCGTGTCGATGAGGTCGGTCATGGATTCCTCGGCAGGTCGGTACCGGCGCCGTCCAGCCTACTGTCCGGGCGGATGCCGGCGGCGGCGGCGGCACGCCCCCGCATCTAGAATCGACCCATGCCCCACGTCGTCCTGCCCCGCGAGATCCTGCCCGCCGACGGACGATTCGGATCGGGCCCGTCCAAGGTGCGGGCGGAGCAGTTGGAGGCGCTGGTCGGCCGGGGTGCGGCACTCATGGGGACCTCGCACCGGCAGGCCCCCGTCAAGAAGCTGGTCGGTTCGGTGCGCGCCCGGCTCGCGGAGTTGCTGCGCCTGCCCGTCGGGTACGAGATGATCCTCGGCAACGGCGGCTCCACGGCCTTCTGGGATGCGGCCGCGTTCGGCCTCGTCGAACGCCGGGCCCAAGCCCTCGCCTACGGGGAGTTCGGCGCGAAGTTCGCAGCCGCAGCGGCGGCGCCATGGCTCCACGCGCCCGACGTGCGCCGCGCCGAGCCCGGAACGCGGGCGCGGCCGGAGCCCCGCGACGACGTGGACCTCTACGCGTGGCCGCACAATGAGACGTCCACCGGCGTGGCCGCCCCCGTCGCCCGGGTGGACGGCGCGGACGGCGCGCTCACGATGATCGACGCCACGAGCGCTGCCGGCGGAATCGACATGACCATCTCCGAGGCCGACGTCTACTACTTCGCGCCGCAGAAGAACCTCGGCTCCGACGGCGGGATATGGTTCGCCGCCGTGTCGCCCGCGGCCATCGAGCGGATCGAGCGGATCGCCGCATCGGGCCGGTACATCCCCGAGTTCCTCAGCCTGAAGAACGCCCTGGACAACTCCCGGCTCCAGCAGACGCTGAACACGCCGGCGCTCGCCACCCTGCTGCTGGTGGACGAGCAGGTGCGCTGGATCAACGACCAGGGCGGGCTGCAGTGGGCTCACGAGCGCACCACCCGTTCCTCCGGCATCCTCTACTCCTGGGCGGAAGCGTCCCCGGTGGCGACGCCGTTCGTGCGCGATCCGGCCGATCGGTCGCCCGTCGTGGTGACGATCGACCTGGACGAATCCGTCGACGCCGCCGCCGTCGCAGCGAGTCTGCGCCAGAACGGCATCGTCGACACCGAGCCCTACCGCAAGCTGGGCCGCAATCAGTTGCGAGTGGCCACGTTCGTCTCGGTCGAGCCGGACGACGTCCAACGGCTCGTGGAGTGCATCGACTACACCCTGGCCCGCCTGGACTCAGCCGACGGCTGAGCCCTCGTCGACCGCGCCGGCTCCGTCCGGATCGTCGGAGTCGTCCGGATCCTCGGAGTCGTCCGGATCCTCGGAGTCGGCGGGCTCGTCGAGTTCGACCCCGTCGAGGTCCCCCGCGTCGAGGAACTCCGACCCGTCCTCATCGAACTCTTCCGCATCCACGTCCGCGACGTCCGCCAGCTCTCCCGCCAGCGCCGCGTCCTCGGCCTCATCAGTCGGCGATGACGCCGCATCCTCCTGGTGCGCCCGGTACTCCGCGAGCCGCACCGCCCACGGCACCCAGTCCGGAGCGAGCAGCGCCTCATCGCCGGGGAGCAACTCCGCCTCCAGCACCGACGGCTCGACCCCGGGAAGACGCGCGATGCTCACGGTCCAGAACCACCCGGGGTAGCCGGGCATCGTCGTGCGGAAGCGCAACGACACCACTCCCTCCGCCGCATCGGAGAACCCGGCCACCTCTCCGATGGTGTGCTCCGGGGTGATCTCGCGCAGCGCCATCAGCGCCCGTTCGATGTGGGCCGAGGTCACCTCTCCGTCGATGCCATCGGGCACCACGGGGGGTTCAGGCGTCGAGGTCATCGGCCACGCGGCGCAGGACCGCCGCCACCTTCTTGGCGTGCCCGGCGGCCGGGTAGCGCCCGTGACGCAGGTCGCCCCCGATGCCGTCCAGGAGCTTGACCAGATCCTCCACGATCACCGCCATGTCATCCGCCGGCTTGCGTGCTCGCTTCGCCAGGCTCGGAGGCGCCTCGAGCACGCGCACCGACAGGGCCTGCGGGCCGCGCTTGCCGTCCGCCACGCCGAACTCCAGACGAGTGCCCGGCTTCACGGCGGCCCCGGCGGGCAGGGCCGTGGCGTGCAGGAAGACGTCCTGACCGTCGTCGGCGGTGATGAAGCCGAACCCCTTGGCCTCGTCGTAGAACCTGACTTTGCCGGTGGGCATGACGAACCTCGCTGAACCGTGACGATGGTCGCCGGTCCTGACCACGGCGACCTCGGGACCCGCGATCCCGCCCTTCCAGCCTACGGCACGGACGGAAGAGGCAGGGGGGTAGGCTGTGCCGGATGAGCAAGTCCGCGCCTACCGACGGGGCAGATGCCGGTCCGCCGCATCGACCGCATCCTCGCGTTCATGTCGCTCGGGCCTGCTGGCGTTCGCGATCGTCTGCTTCTTCGCCATCATGATCGGCAGCGCCGCGGCGCCGACTTCGCCACGCCGCTCTGGCAGGTGGTGGGCGTGGTGGTCTACATCGCACCGATCATCGCCTTCGCACTGATGCTCGCCGTCATCATCATGGCGATCGTGCGGAGGGCGCGCGCGAACCGAGCCCGCTGATGACCGCAGGCGCCGCCGACGTGCGGCGACTGGCGCAGATGCTGGCCGAGCAGGGCGACGACGATCTCGCCGCGCTGCTGGCGGCGCGCGACGTGTCGCCCGACGCGCCGTGGCGCACGGTGTTCGACGCTGCGGACGCCTTGCTGGCTCCGGCGGCGATCGACCGGGCGCTCGCGCGCATGCCGCTGCCCGCGCTGCTCGCCGCGCGACGGGACCGGCTCGGTGCGGCGGATGCGGCACTGTTCGACGCGAGGGGCCTGTCCGCCGGTGGCGGGATGTTCGACTCCGTCCGCGAACGGCTGGAGGCCGCGTCGGGCCGACTCGAGCGCGCCGCGTCCGCGGTCGCCGCCGCCGCGCCGGTGTCGCCGCCCACGGAGACGGAGGTGGCGGCGGCGGCGGAGCGGGCACTTCTCGGCGTGGCGTCGTTGACGGACCTGCTGCTGCGTGCGGACGAGGCCCCGCTGCCCGCCACCGCATCCGGCGCGGTGACCGCTGCCGGTCGCCGTGACCTGGCGCGAGGGGGGATCGCGGGAGACCCGGATGCGACCGACGACCTGATCGCGCTCGGAGCCGGGGCCGGGCTGTGGCGGCTCGGGCCGACCGGATGGACGCCCGCGGACGCGGCCGGGTCGTGGCTGGATGCCGCCGCCGCCGAGCGCTGGGCGACCGTCGCGAACGCGCTCCTCGTCGGCCTCCCCGGGGGCGTGCGGGGATCGTCCGGCCCGCGACCGGCCGCGGAGTGGCCCGATGCGTACCCGCTCGACCCGGAGTGGCCGCAGCGGGCGAGCGCCCGACTGCGCCAGGCGCAGCGGTGGGGGATCCTGACCAGCGAAGGCGCCATGCCGCCCTGGTCCCGGGGCCTCGGATCCCCCTACCCGGACCTGACCGCCCTCGCCGAACGGTTCCCCCCCGAGACCGAGCACCTCTACCTCCAGGCCGACCTGAGCGGGATCTCCCCCGGCCCGCTGCATCCGTCCGTCGAGCGGCGACTGCGCGGAATGTCCGACCGGGAGGGCGGCACGCACACCGGCGGGTACCGGTTCACCGAGCGGTCGCTCACGCGCGCCTTCGCCGCGGGTGAGACCGCCGGGTCCGTGCGCGAGTTCCTGACCGCCGTCTCGCTGACCGGCATCCCCCAGCCTCTGGATTACCTGATCGAGTCGACCGCGTCCCGGCACGGTTCGATCCGGGTCGCCGACGCCCACGACGGGGCGCGCATCGACAGCGCGGTTCCCCCTCTGCTCGCAGCTCTCGCCGTGGACCGGGCGCTGCGGCCGCTCGGCCTGCGCATGCGCGAGGGCGTGCTGCGCACCGCGCTCGGACGGGATGCGGCGGTGCGCGCGCTCGTCGACGCCGGCTACCCCGCCGTCGCGGCCGACGAGGACGGCGGGCCGCTCCTCCGGCGCCACAGCCCGCCGACTCCCGCGCCCAACGCGCCGACTCCGGGGCACCGCTATGCGCGGCTCATCCGGGCGATCCGCGCCGGGACCGGTGAGGATGCCGAGGCCGCGTGGCTCACGCGAGCGCTGGAGCAGGCGGTGCGGTCGCGATCGGTCGTGGAGGTGACGGTGCGGATGCCGGACGGGGGCTCGCGGGACTTCGTCCTCGAGGCGACCGCACTCTCCGGCGGCCGACTGCGGGGACGCGACCGAGCAGCGGACGTGGAGCGCACGCTGCCGCTGTCCAGCATCGCCCGAGCCCGTCCGGTCTGAGCCCGCCGCGAGACCGCCCGGTAGAATGGAGGTTTGTGTCCGACGGCCCCCTGATCGTGCAGAGTGATCGCAGCGTGCTGCTGGAGGTCGCGCACCCCGACGCCGAATCGGCGCGACGCGAACTCGCGGTGTTCGCCGAGTTGGAGCGCGCCCCGGAGCACATCCACACCTATCGGATCACGCGACTGGGGCTCTGGAACGCGCGGGCCGCGGGCCATGCCGCGCAGGAGATGCTCGATGTGCTGGCGCGGTGGTCGCGGTTCCCGCTGCCGCCATCGGTCGTGACCGACCTCCGCGAGACCGTGGCGCGGTACGGCCGACTCGTGCTCGAGCGGGAGCCCGACGGTCAGCAGCGACTCGTGCTCCGATCCTCCGACCGGGCCGTGCTGACGGAGGTCGCAGGCAACCGCAGGATCGAGCCGCTGCTCGCCGGGCGCCGGGATCCGGATTCCTGGGTGGTGGAGCCGTGGGCCCGGGGACAGATCAAGCAGGAGCTGCTGCGCGTCGGATGGCCCGCCGAGGACCGCGCCGGTTACACCGACGGCACGCCGCATCCGATCGATCTGCACGAGGACGGCTGGACGCTCCGCCCGTATCAGCACGAGGCCGTGGATGCCTTCGTCGCGGGCGGGCGATATCA
>CAVOZX010000053.1:0-20169 GCA_963701365.1 uncultured Actinomycetota bacterium
CCACGCTGCCGCTGCTGGGCCTGGTGGGGATCCCGCGCGGTGTGGAGGTGAGCGCGCATGCGCCGGTCGAGTCGCTGGAGTGACCGTATCCCGGCGTGGTTCCGTGACGACGCCGGGTCGGCGGCGCTGGAGTTCATCGTCGCGGGACTGGTGCTGCTGGTGCCGCTCGTGTATCTCGTGGTCGCGTTGGGCATGATCCAGGGGCACGCTCTCGGAGCCGAGACGGCGGCCCGGCACGCCGCCCGTGCCGTGTCGACGGCGTCGGGACCGGCGCAGGCCGACGCCCGAATGAGGGCTGTGGTCACGGAGGTCGCCGGAGAGTACGGCGTCGACCCGGAACGGGTGAGCGCCGACCTGTCGTGCCTGGGTCCGGCGCCGGAGTGCCCGGCTGCCGGTGCGACGGTCGCCGTGACGGTCCGCGTGGTGGTTCCGCTGCCGCTGGTGCCGCCGGTGCTCGGCCTGGACCGCGTGGCCGCCGTCCCGGTGGAGGCGGCCGCGGCGCAGAAGATGTCGCGCGTGTGGGGTGAGGGATGAGCGCGCGGAGGCGGCCGACCGGCAGCGACGAGGGCAGCATCCTCCCGCTCGTCATCGGCTACGCGATGCTCGCGCTCGTGGCGATCCTCGTATGCGCGGCGGCGACGAGTCTGTACCTGGAGCAGAAGCGCCTGGACGGGCTCGCGGATGCCGCAGCCCTCGCCGGTGCCGACGGTTTCGTCCTCACCGTGGTGGCGGGCGTGCCGCGGGCGGAGCTGACCGATCAGAAGGTGCGCAATCAGGCCGAAGCACTCGTGGCCGCCGCCGCCCCCGACGTCGCCGTGACCTCCGCATCCTCACCCGACGGCCGGTCCGCGCGAGTCACGGTCGCGGGCTACTGGCGTCCCCCGCTCCTGACCCCGTTCGTACCCGACGGCGTGCCGCTGCAGGCGACGGGCACCAGCCGCACCGCCCTGCGCTGAACTCACGGCCACCGGTTTCCCAGCCATCGTGCGGATGCCGCGGGCGACACACCGGCTCCCCGGTCCTCGTGGCGGCGCGTTGCGTGCCGAGATCCGCACGACGAGCGACCTGCGGTCCTCGAGTTCGAGTGGACGCGCCCGGCCTCGATGGGGTGCGTAGCCTTGAGGGGACTGCCTCTCGATCCTCCACCCGATCACGAAACGGATGCGCTCTCGCGCGGGGGTTCGGCGGCGAGGGCAGCGCCCGCGGCGACGAGCGCGCCGATCGCGGTGGTGATCGGCATGGCGAGCACGAGCGCGATGCCGCCGACCAGGGCCCGCACGATCTCGAGCGCCACGTCCTCGGCGGTGACGAAGTCGAAGGCGGTGCTGGCCAGCAGCTGCACCGCGACGATCAGCACCAGCGCGGTGCCGAGGTAGGCGAACACCAGCGTGTACACGGTGGAGGCGACGTGGTCGCGCCCGATGCGCATCGCGTGCCGGTACAGGTCCCGTCGGGATGCTGCCGGCGACGCCGCGCGCAGCTCCCAGATCGCCGACACCTGCGTGATCGTGACGTCGTTGAGGGTTCCGAGGCCGGCGAGCACCACCGAGGCGATCACGATCTGCTGCACGTCCACCCAGGTGACGTTGAACGCGAGGATGCCGGCGGCGTCGTTGCCGAACCCGCCCAGTCGGCTGCCCTGCACCGCGAGCGTCGCGAACCCCGTCGACAGCGCGACACCGATCAGGGCACCCACCAGGGCCACGGTCGTCCGCATCGACACGCCGTGGGTGGCGTAGAGCATGACGATGAGGATCAGGACCGACGCGGCGACCGTCACCGCGACGGCGGGCTCGCCGCTGAGGAGCGCCGGCACCAGGTAGCCGATCACCACGACGCCGGCGAACCCGAGACTGACCAGCGCCATCAGTCCCCGCATCCGCGCCACAGCGACGACGACCACTGCGAACACGACCGCGAGCCACAGGAGGGAACCCCCGCGGTCGGCACGGTAGAACGAGAACGACGGCGCCTGAGAGTTCAGCAATTGCGTCTGGTCGAACACCAGCACGCGGTCGCCCGGGCGCAGCCCGGTGTCGGCGATCTCCGGGCCGAGTGGCAGCGGCGCCACGGCGCCCTCGTTCGGGCCGTCCAGAATGCGAACCGTCGAGTCGCCGCACTCGCCGCCGCCCGATCCGGGTGCGCCGGTGCACGCCGTGCGCACCTCCACCAGTTCGCCGTGGACGACCTCGACTCCTTCCACCGCGAACGGCACCACGCCCCGGACGGTGTCGACGCGCTCCCCGTCGGGCCACCACACCGCGATCGCGATCACGGCGGCGAGCCCGCACGCGGCCACCACGGCGATGAGGAGCCTGCGCACCCAGGCCGTCACCCGCAGGGTCGACTCCGCTGAACCTGCATGCGCGTGCCCGTGCCCCGCCGCCACGCGATCCACTGTACGGGGCGGGTGCCGGCCGACCCGGCGAACCACAACACCCCGCGATTCCAGGGATATCGTCGGTCGCGAGACGTGACAGCGCTAGGTGCCTCGAGAGGATGTCATGCGCAGCGGCAAGGACCGGTAGCCGCGGCAGCCAACCCACTGGTGCTTGGCCGCAGCCCGCACGTGACGCGGCTCGGGATCGCGCGGTGGCGCACGCGCTCACGCATCCTGCGTGGGGCCACCGGAAGGTGTGGGCGATGACCCGCCACGACGGGCACCGCGTCTCCCAGGCGACGGTGCAGCGTCTCCTCCGCGACGAGGGGCTGATCTTTCCCGCGCACTACCAGCGGGATCGCCGCCGCCTCGCGGAGCGACGCAAGGCAGCGTTCGCGAAGGAACCGACCGGGCCTAACCAGGTATGGCAGCTGGATTTCTCGGAGTACGAGACCACCACGGGTGGAACGTGGCGGATCACGTCGTGTCGGGACTACGTTCGAAACGCTCATCAGCGCGCACCCCGAGCTCCGCCACGTGCGAACCCGGGTCCGAACGCCGAGTCAGAACGGCTCTCGGGAACGCGGGTTGGCGACGATGAAAATGCGAGTGGCTGTTCCGTGAGGAGATCGACCAGGGGCTCGAGCTCGTCGACCAGATCAGCGCCTACCGGCACGACTACAACCACGTCCGCCCGCACGAAGCGATCGCCTGGAACCGACCCGCCGAGGTCTACGCCGGTCTCGCCGACCCCACCATCCCCACCTTCGAAATCGAAGAAATCCTGCTGTGAGTGTTGGAGCAGCTGGTCTGGGACTGGCTGGCAGGGTGGGCGTCGGTCGTCCCATCCTGGTCGTGACTCGAAATCCTGCTGGCCCCGCGCGGGCCTTCCGTTGGACTTGTCCGGGCGACACGGTCCGGCACCGGCTGAATCGCGGCGGAGACCGCCGGTTGAACAGGGCGCTGCACATCGCGACCATCGTGAGGATGACCCACGACCCAGCAACCCGTGCCTACGTCGAACGCCGGACAGCGGAAAGGCGCAGTCGACGCGAGATTCGCCGCTGCCTCAAGTGCTATCTCGCGCGTCACCTCCACCGGACACTCACCGCCCTGCACGCCACGCCGCAGAGCACTTGACAGACATAGAAGAGTCCAACTACTTGGCGCGAGACACGTCGAACGAAATTGCGGTGGGCTGGATTCTTCAGTAGCGTGTTCGGAATACCCGGTAGATTGCGCGGCTCGAAGGCGACCGCGAACAGCAGTCCCGGCGCACTGCATGGAGCGTGGTCATGGCGGAACACGGTCAGAAACCTCTGGACGGGATACGCGTTGTGGAGTTGAGCCAGGCAATTGCTGCCCCTACTTGCGGGCGGTATTTGTCCTCTCTCGGCGCCGAGGTCATCAAGGTGGAGAATCTTCACGCGCCGGACATGATCCGCGCCTCGCCCGCCTCGTGGCTTCCGCCGGAGACGAACCCGGTGGTGAAACTCGATGTTTCTCCCCTGGGAGAGGAGTACGCGTCTGGGCGAATGAGTGTCGGGATGAACATCACGCATCCGAAGGGGAGACCGCTGCTCGAGGAGTTGGTCAAGCGTTCGGATGTCTTCATGATCAACTACTCGGCCAACGCCATCAGCAATCTCGGGTTGGCCGCGGAGGACATTGTCGCGCTCAAGGATGACATCGTCTACATCAGCCTGCCGGGATTCGGGTCGGACGCAGACGCACCGTATTTCACCTATAAGGCATGGGGGCCCAACCAGGCACCTATTGCGGGAATCGACCACATGACTGGGTGGCCGGATCGTCCCGCCGCAGGGTTGGGGAGCTTCTCCTACCCCGACTTCCTGGGGGGGATGCAGGCGGCTATGTCCATCATTTCGGCCATACTGCGGCGTGACGCAACCGGCCGCGCTCAGGTGGTCGATCTATCCCAGTACGAGACGGCGGTCGCAGCTATCGGCCCGGTGATGATGGACTACTTCGCGAACGGCGTCTCCCAGGGGCGCACGGGAAATAGAGTTCCGTGGGCCGCCCCACAAGGCTCATATCCCGCGATGGGAAAAGAACGGTGGGTCGCGATTTCGTGCACGGAAGACTCGCACTGGGACGCGTTGTGTCAGGTCGCCTCGAGCGAGGCGTTCACCGCGGACGGGCGGTTCACGACGGCGAGCGGCCGAACTCGTCATGCCGACGAACTGGATGGCGCGATCTCCCGGTGGACCGCCCGCCACTTCAGTCGCGACCTGGTCTATAGGCTGCAGCGAGCGGGATGCCCGGCGGGAGTGGTATCCGACCAGGCAGACATGTTGGTCGACCCCCAACTCGAGTCGCGCCGGGCATTTGCCGTCGCGCCGCACGGGCGCCTCGGGAAGGATCTGTCGGTGGAGTTTCCTGTCCATTTCTCCGAGAGCCCTGTCGCGGTGCCGCGCGGGGGGATGGTCATCGGTGAGGACAACGAATTCGTGTATGAGGGTCTCCTGGGACTCTCGAAGGAGGAGCGAGCGGCGCTGGCCGCGGAAGGCGCGATCTTCGAGGTCACGGAACCCGAGACGACCTTCACTGCGCCGTACGTGGGTTGGACGCGCCACCTCTGGCGAGATGGGTGGTCGACTCCATGAGCGAACGAGGGGCCTTCGCGCAACGCGCAACCATGCAACGAATGCCGCGCAAGATCGGCGACCTGGAACGGAATGCGGTCAGCGGGAGAGGGACGCCATGACGGAATTGGCCGGACTGCGGGTGTTGGACATGACTGATGAGAAGGGAATCTATGGCACGAAGATGCTCGCGGACTATGGGGCGGATGTCGTGCGGGTAGAGCCCCGTGGGGGAGATCCGCTTCGCGGTCGGGGTCCATTCCTCGACGGCGTGCCAGGGTTGGATCGGAGCCTGTACTGGGCATACATGAACACATCGAAGCGCTCTGTGACACTGGACTGGTCCACAGTGGACGGGCGCGACATCCTGCGCCGTCTGGTGAGCTCAGTGGATGTGGTCGCACTGTCCGGTGAGAGCACGTTCATACGTGCGCTGGAGCCGGAACATTGGATGGCTGCGGACGAGCGTCTCATTGTGTCCGCGGTGACACCGTTCGGGTTGACCGGGCCGTTTCAGGACTGGTCCGGCAACGACTTCGTTGCCTGGGCGACGGGCGGTCTGATGTTCTCGACCGGGGATTCTGACAGGCCGCCGGTGGCCCCCGCTCCCATTGCGGAGCTATCGCATGTCTACGCGAGCTACCTGATTACGCTGTCGACACTCGCAGCGGTGCGCGGCCGAAATCGCGGGGGCCGCGGAGAACTTCTGGATCTTTCGCTGCAGCAGGCCGTTGTGACGGCGTCCGGTGAGGCTGGGGTTGCGGCGTTCCTCGATGACCAGGAGCTTCGCACGCGACATGGGAACAAGCGATTCCTGGCGCCTTCGGGTCATTACGCGACAGTGGACGGGTATGCAGCGGTCCTCGGCGTGATGCCGGCGCACTGGGACGCTCTCGCGGCGTGGATCAACGAGAAGACCGGGCTGGAGGGTGTTCTCGACGAGTCGCTCCGCGGCGGCCAGACTCGGAAGGGTGACCTCTTCGACGTCACGGAGTACTTCACATCCGAACTGACGAAGCTGTACACGAGGCAGGAATTGTTCGAGGAGGGTCAGCGTCGCGGAATCTCGATCACGCCCGTCAACGAGCCCGCTTCCACCGCAGCCGACCCGCAGTTGGCGTACCGGGGCTTCTGGACCGAAATCGAGGTGGCTGGTGTTCCCGTGAAGGCACCCGGCGCGGGGGCCAAGCACAACGACATCCCATGGTCCGCAAGTCGACCCCCGGGAATGGGCGAGCACAACGACGAGGTATATCACGCGATCGGGATTGATGACGATCAGTTGCGACACTATGTCACTATCGGCGTGATATAGCTCCGCCTGAGTCAGGGTGAGACCCTCCGGTCACACCCGTGCGGCGACCGGTATGTGTCGCTGGGTAGCGTGGACCGGGTGACCGACGCCGCCGCATCCGCGCACGCCCCCGCCCCCGGCATGCGGCCGGCCTGGTCCTGGCGGCTCGTGCCCGCGGGCCTGGCGTGCCTGGCGGCACCCGCGTTCTTCGTCGCCCGCATCCCATGGGCGGGATGGATGCTGCTCGCTGCGGCGCTCGTGGCGGCCTGGCTCGTGCAGCGGCACGAGAACCCATCCGCCACGGAGGGGGAGGGGATGCGCGCGCCGAGCCTGCTGCGCGACCTGTCCCTGATCGCGGCGGGCATGCTGATCGTCAGCTCCATCCCGCTGAAGGCCGAGCTCGACAACGCCGCGATGGTCCGGTTCGGGGTGGCGCTCGGCGGTGCGGTGGTCGTGCCGTACCTGGTGTCGCGATACGTGTACCGCGACAGGGCCATCCGGTTCCCGTGGCGCGGCGGCGGCCGGTGGCGGCCATGGCAGTGGGCGTGGCTGGTGGGTGCGCTGATCGCCGGGTGGCTGGTGCTCCCGCCCTACTTCATCGGGTCGGGGGTGTACCAGAACTGGCCCGTCGTCGACACGCCCGACCTGATCGCGCGGCTGTTCATCGGCGTCGGCGTGGTCGGCATCTGGGACGAACTGTTCTTCATCTGCATCGTCTTCGCGCTGCTGCGCCGCCACGTGCCCGACTGGCAGGCGAACCTGCTGCAGGCGATCGTGTTCGTCTCGTTCCTGTGGGAGCTCGGGTACCAGGCGTGGGGTCCGCTGCTGACGATCCCGTTCGCGCTGATGCAGGGTTTCATCTTCACCGTCACCCGGTCGCTCGCGTTCGTGGTGACCGGGCACCTGCTGTTCGACGCGACCGTGTTCCTCGTGCTCGTGCACGCTCACAACCCCGGCGTGCTCGACGGGCTGTTCCCGTTCGGATGACCGGCCCGCGCGCCCGGCGGGCGCTCAGCGCCGGCGCAGCAGCAGCACCACGTCGTCGGCGAAACGGGGGGAGCCCGGACGGGCCGGATGCTGCCGCGGCCGCACCTGCGCGAGGACGGTCTCCCACTGCGACTCCGGCAGCGCGAGGTCGGCGAGGGCGTCCTCGGGCCCCGGGAACCGCTCATGCCCGTGGTCGTGCGCGGCTCCCGGCGGCGGAGCGGAATGCGTGACGAGCAGCAGATGCCCGCCGGGCGCGACGTGTCGCGCCATCGCGCGGACGATCTCCTCGCGGGGGAGCGCCACCGGCGAGTGCAGGAAGCTCGCCGCGATCAAGTCACAGTCCTCCGTCGGCTCCCACGCCGACAGGTCCGCGACCTCGAAGCGTGCCCGCTCCGGGCCGAGTCCCGCGGCCGCGGCCGCGTCCCGGGCGCGCGTCACCGCCGTCGGCGAGATGTCTACCCCCAGCACCTGCCAGCCGTGCGCTGCCAGCCACAGGGCGTCGCCTCCCTCGCCGCATCCGAGATCCAGCGCCCGCCCCGGCGTCAGGTCCGCAACCGTCGCCCTGAGCGCCTCGTTCGCACGGCCCGACCACACTGGCCCGGCTTCGGCGTAACGCTCCTCCCAGGAGTCGACGGCAGCGCTCTCGTGCGAGTCGTCGGGTGTCACGCGTCTCCCGTGCGACGGCGCGCATCCGGGTAGCCCAGCGCGTTCTCCTCGACGGCTCCCGCATCCGCGGGCAGGCTCGGGCACCATCCCGTCACAGCGCCCACCGCCAGCAGCGCGGCGCACACTCCCGCCGCTGCCGCCGCCCACGGGACACCCGTCATGCTCACTGCGAAGGCTGCGACGATCAGTGCCACCACCGCCCGGCCCACGCGCTCGGCTGAACCGACCCGGCACACCCGCACCCGCGCCGGCCGGCCGTGGACGCGGATCATGCCGGCCCCGACCCGGAGGCGGCGCCGGCCTGAGCCTGCGCCTGCGCCTCGGCGACGCTGGCGCGCACCTCGTCCATGTCGAGCCCGCGCACGGCGGTGATCACCTGGTCCAGCTGCGGGGCGGCCAGGGCGCCCGGCTGCGCGAACACGACGATGCCGTCGCGGAACGCCATCAGCGTCGGGATCGAGGTGATGCGGAACGCGGCGGCCAGCTGCTGCTCCTTCTCGGTGTCGACCTTGCCGAACACGATGTCGGGATGCTGCTCGGACGCCTGCTCGAACACCGGCGCGAACGCGCGGCACGGACCGCACCACGACGCCCAGAAGTCCAGCAGGACGATCCCCTCGCCCTCGACGGTGCCGGGCAGGGACTCGATCGTGATCTCGCGGGTGCTCACCGGACCGAGTGTACCCCCGCGGGTATGACCGGGCTCCGGGTCGCCGTCAGCGCACGCGCGGCACGAACATCGGCACCCAGCGCGCGAACGCCGCCGCCCCCGCCAACCCCAGCAGCCCCATCGCCGCGGCACCGAAGCCGAGGGACGAGACCGCGGTGATCCCAGACACGAGCAGGGGAGCGACCGCCCCGCCGGCATCGGTCAGGGTGCGCCACGAACCGAGGAACGCGGCTGGATCGCCCGCCGGGGCGACGTCCGCACCCAGAGTGAGCAGGATGCCGCTGGACAGCCCGTTCCCCACTCCGATCACCGCCGCGAGCATGGCGAACCACATCTCGGCCTGCGGCGCGTCGTGCGTGAACGCGAGGGCCAGGAACCCGCATCCCATCAGGATCATCGCCGGCAGCGCCGCCCACAACCGCCCGAACCGGTCCATCACCTGCCCGCTGGCGTAGAACAGGGCGAAGTCGATCGCTCCGGCCACGCCCACCACGAGCGCGATCGTGCCGGCATCCAATCCGAGCGACACGCCCCATAGCGGCAGCACGACCTGGCGGGCCGATCGCACCGCTGCCAGCGTCGCCGCCGCCGCCCCCAGTCGGGACAGTACCCGCCGGTGACGCCACATGGTACGGAAGACGCCGATGCGCTCCACCGTCGGGATCGCGCCGGTGACGACCTCGCCGGTGTCCTCCGCCACCGTCGAGTCCCCGCCCCCGCCGGGCGCGGCACGCTCCGGGTCCGGGCCGAACGCGACCAGCAGCACCGTCGCGACCAGGCACACGGCGAGGAATCCGATGGCGCTGCGCTCCTGCCCGGTCGCCGCGACCAGCCCCGCGGCCACGAACGGTCCGGCGAATGCGCCGAGACGGAACGAGCCGCCCAGCAGCGACAGCGACCGGGCCCGGAACGGCAGCGGCACGCGCGTGGTCATGAACGAGTGACGGGCCAGTCCGAACACGGCGGCGCAGAATCCCAGCAGGAACACCGCCGCCGCCAGCACCGCGGTCGTGGGGGCCAGCAGCATCCCGGCCGCCGCGACCAGCGCGACCGTGCCCCCGACCACCATCGTGACGCGCTCTCCGAGCCGGGCCACCGCCCACCCGGCGGGGATGTTGCCGGACAGCTGGCCCACGACCAGGAAGGACGCCACGAGAGCAGCCCCGGCGACGTCCGCGCCGAGTTGCGAGGCGATGATCGGGATCAGCGGGATCACGGCGCCCTCGCCGAGGGCGAACAGCGCGGTCGGGCCGTACACCATCGGCGCGAACCGCACCAGCACGGACGAGGCTCGGTCGGACACCGCATCCACGGTAGCCTGGGGAGTCATGCTCGAGCTCGACCTGTCCGCCGACATCCAGGCCCTGCGGTCCACATTCGGGGACATCCGGGCCGTCGTCGACGTGGACGCCCTGCGTGCGCAGATCGCTCGGTTGAGCGAAGAGGCCGGCGCTCCGGACCTGTGGGACGACACCGACCGGGCGCAACGGGTCACCAGCGCGCTGAGCCACCGGCAGGCGGAACTGGCGCGCATCGAGGAGATCCAGCGGCGGCTGGACGACCTGGCTGTGCTCGTGGAGCTGGCCAACGAGATGCAGGATGACGACACCGCCGCCGAAGCCCGCACCGAGCTGGCATCCCTCACGGAGACGATCGGGCAGCTCGAGGTGCAGACCCTGTTGGACGGCGAATACGACGCACGGCCCGCCGTGGTCACGATCCGCGCCGGTGCCGGCGGGGTGGATGCCGCGGACTTCGCCGAGATGCTGCTGCGCATGTACCTGCGGTGGGCGGAGCAGCACAAGTACCCCGTGACCGTGATGGACACCTCGTATGCGGAGGAGGCCGGCATCAAGTCCGCCACGTTCGAGGTGGATGCGCCGTACGCGTTCGGAACCCTCAGCGTGGAGGCGGGCACGCACCGGCTGGTGCGGATGAGTCCGTTCAACTCGGCCGGCAAGCGCCAGACCTCGTTCGCGGCGGTGGAGGTGATCCCGCTGATGGAGGAGGCGCAGGAGGTGGAGATCCCCGAGGCCGACATCCGGGTGGACGTGTTCCGCTCGTCCGGCCCGGGCGGCCAGTCGGTGAACACCACCGACTCGGCGGTGCGGATCACGCACCTGCCGACGGGCATCGTCGTCTCGATGCAGAACGAGAAGAGCCAGATCCAGAACCGCGCGGCCGCGATGCGGGTGCTGCAGGCGCGGCTGCTGCTGCTGCAGAAGGAGCAGGAGGCGGCGACGAAGAAGGAGCTCGCCGGCACGATCACCGCCAGCTGGGGCGACCAGATGCGTTCGTACGTGCTCGCGCCGTACCAGATGGTGAAGGATCTGCGCACCGACTTCGAGGTCAACAACCCCCAGGCGGTGTTCGACGGCGACCTGGACGGTTTCATCGCCGCAGGAATCCGGTGGCGCAAGCGCAAGACGGACGACTGATCCGGATGCGGCGGCGCCCGGGTGTCGCGCGAAGCGGGCCGGGACCGCGCACGTAGGCTGGCACGGCCATGATCCGGTTCGAGAACGTCACGAAGCGCTACCGCGGCGCGGGGCGGCCGGCCCTGGACGACGTGGACTTCGAGGTGCGGCGGGGGGAGTTCGTGTTCCTCGTCGGCCCGTCCGGCTCGGGCAAGTCGTCCTGCCTCCAGCTGATCCTGCGCGAGGAGATCGCCAGCGACGGCCGGGTGATGGTGCTCGGGCGGGACGTGCGCGCGATCCCCAGCCGCAAGGTGCCCTACTTCCGCCGTCACATCGGCGCCGTCTTCCAGGACTTCCGGCTGCTGCCGACCAAGACGGTGTTCCAGAACGTCGCGTTCACGCTGCAGGTGATCGGGTCTTCCCGCGGGTTCATCCAGCAGGCGGTGCCCGAGGCGCTGGCGCTGGTGGGTCTGGAGGGCAAGCAGAAGCGCCTGCCGCACGAATTGAGCGGCGGTGAGCAGCAGCGCGTGGCGATCGCCCGCGCGATCGTGAACCGTCCGCAGGTGCTGCTGGCCGACGAGCCCACCGGCAACCTCGACCCCGCCACCTCCGTCGGGATCATGCAGCTGCTGGCGCGGATCAACGCGAGCGGCACGACGGTGCTGACGGCCACGCACGAGGCCGGGTTCGTGGACCAGATGCAGCGGCGCGTGATCGAGTTGCGCGACGGCGCCATCGTGCGCGACGAACGGCACGGCGGGTACGGCGACACCTCCGGCATCCCCCGGCTCGCCCCGGAGGCCGAGCGCGGGGCGGCGTCCGTCGCGGCGCTGACCGCGGTGATGCAGTTGCAGCGGGAGATCGCCGAGACCGGGCAGGTGGAGCCGATCCCGGCACCCGCCCCCGCCGCGGCGCATCCCGGGACCGAGCCGCGGCCCGCGCCGGCGGCGGAGGTGCCGGTGGAGGAACTCGGGATCGCGGCGCGGCTGGGCCTGGACGGCGACGACGACGAGGTCGGTCCGACGCGATGAGATTCTCCCTCACGATCGGTGAGGCGTTCAGCGGCATGCGCCGCAACGCCTCCATGGTCATCTCCGTGGTGCTGGTCACGTTCGTCTCGCTGACGTTCGTGGGCTCGGCGATCCTCATGCAGATGCAGATCGGCAAGATGAAGGATTTCTGGGTCGACCGGGCGCAGGTGGCCGTGTACATGTGCACGAGCGTGTCGACCGCGCCGACCTGCGTGGCGGGGGCGGCGGCGACGGACGATCAGGTGGAGGCCGTGCGCGCCCAGCTGGACGGCGCCACGCTCGGGCCGCTGATCCGCGACTACACGTTCGAGACCAATGAGGAGGCGTACCGGAAGGCTCTCGCGCAGCTGGGTTCCGAGTACGAGGGGATCATCACCCCCGAGCAGATCAACGCGACCTTCTCGATCAACCTCGTCGACCAGACCCAGTCGGATGTGATCGCGGAGGCATTCGGCGGGATGGACGGCGTCGAGGAGGTGGCCGATCAGATGCAGTACCTGGAGCCGCTGTTCTCCGCATTGACCGTCGCCACGTACCTGGCCGTGGGGATCGCGGGCCTGATGCTGATCGCGGCGGTGCTGCTGATCGCCACCACCATCCGGTTGTCGGCGTTCGCCCGCCGTCGCGAGCTCGGGATCATGCGCATGGTGGGGGCGTCGAACCGGTTCATCCAGACGCCATTCGTGCTCGAAGGGGTGTTCGCCGCGCTGATTGGTTCGGCGCTGGCCAGCGTCGCCGTCTGGGCGGGTGTCCGGTTCGGGGTCGACGGCTACCTGCAGTCCCGCATCGGATTCATCACGACGTGGGTGGATGCCGCGGACCTCGCGCTCGTGATCCCCGTGCTCGTGGTCATCGGCGTGGTGCTGGCCGCCCTGTCGGCGGGTTTCGCCATCCGGCGGTGGCTGCGGGCGTGATCGGCTCCGGGCTCCGCCCGGTTGCTAGACTGGCGGGCTGCCGCGGCCGGGTGCGGCCGGAACGAGGAGTGCGACCATGCCCAGGGAGCGGGGGGAGAAGGTCGTCGCGACCAACCGCCGCGCCCGCCACGACTACACGATCGAGAAGACGTACGAGGCGGGCCTGGTCCTGACCGGCACCGAGGTGAAGTCGCTCCGCCAGGGTCGCGCGAATCTCACGGACGGGTACGCGTACATCGACGGCGGCGAAGCGTTCCTCGACGCGGTGTTCATCCCCGAGTATTCGCAAGGCCACTGGACGAACCACGCCACGAAGCGCACCCGCAAGCTTCTGCTGCACAAGGACGAGATCGTGAAGATCTCCCATGCCATCTCCGCCGGCGGATACACGCTCGTGCCGCTGCGCCTGTACTTCTCCGACGGGCGCGCCAAGGTGGAGATCGCCGTGGCGAAGGGCAAGCGCGAGTACGACAAGCGGCAGACGCTCCGCGAGCGCCAGGACCGACGGGAGGCGGAGCGGGCCATCCGCACCCGCAACCGGCTTGGGGAGTGACGCCGCCCCGTCGTGGAGGACGCGTGCGGGGGGCGGAGGCGGGAATGGCGCCGACAGAGCATCCGTTGTACAGTGACAGGCTCGGTCGCTTCGGCGTCCGAGCGACAATTCCACAGCGTGACAGCGGCTTCCTTCACGCGAAGGACGCACGGGGATGATCGGTTTCGACATCGCCTGCGCGTCTGCGAGAAGCGGGCCGAGGATGCAGGGTTATCTCGTTAACGATCTCTGCAAACACATAAGTGCCGATGCAAAGCGCACTGACTTCGCCCTCGCCGCCTGAGCGAGTCCGATAGTCCGTCAGACCGTGGGTGATCCCGCCACGGACCCTGGCGTCATCTAGGGATCTGGCTGCGCGGCGGCGCCTGGACGCCGTGCGGGACTTTTCCCAGGCTGGGCCCGTCGACCTTGGTGTCTGTGCCGAAGGTCGGGGCCGAGCAGAACGATTCACAGACTGCGCCCGGAGAAGACGCAGGTTCCCAGCGATGGACGGGGGTTCGATTCCCCCCATCTCCACCAACCGCTGTCACGACGAGAGGGCCTGAGAACCTCGGAATTCGAGGTTCTCAGGCCCTCTTTGCCTGTCTGGGCATGGCTCGGGTCCGCGATGTACGCACGAATCCCACACGTCATGACGAGTAGCCCCGGAACCCGGATCATGTCGCGGCTTTCGGGCCCCGGTGCCGGGTCGACCCAGCCGACCCGGCAGGTATCATTGTGATACCTATGGGGCGCGGAAGGGGTACACGATGCCGATGACACTTCGCTTGTCCGAGACAGGCGAGCGGAACCTCGACCAACTCGTGGCGGCTACCGGGCAGAGCAAGACGCAGGTGGTCGAGAGTGCGCTGGCGGAAATGGCTGCGCGCACTTCCCATCGCGCCGCGGTCGCCGCGTCGTTCCATCAGACGCGCGTGCGGGACGCCGACCTGCTCGACCGTCTCAGCCGGTGACGGAGTACCTCCGACCCGACGACGTGGACATGCTCGTGGAGTCGGAAGGGTGGCACTGGAAGGATCGCGGGCTGGCGCTGTCGGCGCTGGCCGCACCGCTGCCGGTCTTCGGCGAGGAGGTCCATCCTGGGCTGCATCGGAAGGCGGCCGTGCTCCTGCGCGCGATCAACCGCGATCACCCGCTGCTCGACGGCAATAAGCGGCTGAGCTGGTATCTGGTGCGGGCGTTCTACGCGCTCAACGGCTACGACCTGTACGCCACCGCCGGCGAGGGGGACCGATATATCCGGCTCGTCGCGGGTGAGACCTCGCCGTCGCTGGATGACATCGAGCTGTGGCTGGACAACCACGCGCTCCCGCTGGCAGACAACGACCAACCCGTGGACACGCCCGCGCACCCGAAGTGCACCGGCGGGTCTGCTACAGATGGAGGGTGATCACCCGAGTCCGCCACCGCATCCTGCTCACCCTGTCGGTCGTCGCCGCGACCGCGCTCGTCGCGGTCGGATGCGCACCATCCGAACCCGTCGCCGACTCCACGGTCGATGCCACCACGTCCTTCGAGCAGGCCGCAGCGATCGACGCGATCGTGAGAGAGAACGTGGACGCGCTGCACCTGAAGGCGGCGCTGGTGGAGGTCCAGGTCGGCGACGACGTGGTCATCAGCCAGGCGTACGGCGAATCGCTCACGGGTGTTCCGGCCACGACCGACATGCACTTCCGCAACGGAGCCGTCGCGTTCGCATATGTGAGCAATCTGCTGCTGCAGTACGTCGACGCCGGCGAGGTGTCCCTCGACGACACGATCGACGCGTGGGTGCCGGAACTCCCCGAGTCCGGCACGGTGACGCTGCGGATGCTGGCGAACCAGACCAGTGGCTACCCCGACTACGAGACCGACCCCGCCTGGGTGGCGGCCTACTACGCGGATCCGTTCCACGACTTCACGTACGACGAGCGGATCCAGTACGCGTTCTCCCGGCCGATGCAGTTCGCCCCGGGAACGAACTGGAGCTACGCGCACACCAACTTCATGGTGCTCGGCCACATCCTCTCCATGATCGGCGGGGCACCCCTGGACGAACTGCTCCAGGAGAAGGTGCTGACGCCGATGGGGCTGACCGAGACCACCGCGTCCGGCACCGCCCTGATCCCGGAACCCGTGCTGCACGCGTACAGCGCCGAACGGCGCATCCCGCTGCAGGTGCCGGCGGGGGTGCCCTTCCAGGAGGAGGCGACCAGCTGGAACCCGTCCTGGGGCACCCCGGTCGGGGCGGCCCAGACCACCACCATCGGCGACCTGAACACCACCGCCATCGCGATCGGCACCGGAGCTCTGCTCACCGAGGCGAGCTACCACGAGATGACCGACTCGGAGCTCATCGGCTTCGGCGAACGCCTCGAGGCGTGCGCGCCGTCGTGCTTCACGCAGCAGGTCGGCTACAACTACGGTCTGGGCGTGGTGCGCTCGGGCGACTGGATGCTGCAGAACCCGCTGCTGTCCGGATACAGCGCCGTCACGGCGTACCTGCCGTCGGAGCGGATCGCGATCTCGGTGGCGACGACGTTCGACGAGGCCGCCTTCGACCCGGCCGTCGGGTACTCGAACGCGGGCGACCACATCTTCCGCCTCATCGGCGCGTACCTCGCACCCGACGCGGCGCCCCCGATGCCGCCCGCCAAGAAGCCGTAGCGGGTCGGATACGGGGCGTCGTGCGCGGCCCGCCCGGAGGGAGCACGATAGGACCCGTGGCGGCATCCGGTTCCGCGTCTGCGCACAGCGCCCCGGTCGCGGGCCGGAGCAGCGCCATCCTGGTGGCGGCGGCCCGGTCCGCGCCCGCCGTGCTGCGGGAACTGGACGCGGACGCGTCGGGACTGGCCGAGCAGGATGCCGCAGCCCGGCTCGCCCAGAACGGCCCGAACGTGGTGCAGGCCGCTCGTGCTCATGCCGGGCGGGTCCTCCTTGGCCAGGTGCGAAGTCCGATCCTGCTGCTCCTGTTCGTCACCGCGGCCATCTCCGCGCTGATCGGCGACGCGGTGGACGCCGCGGTGATCGCCACGATCCTCGTGGCCAGCATCGGCCTCGGATTCGCCAACGAGTACCGCGCCGCCCGCACCGCCGTGTCGCTGCACGACCGCATCCGGCATCGGGCCGTCGTCGTGCGCGGCGGGGACCGTGTCGCCCTCGACGTGAGCGCGCTCGTGCCGGGGGACATCGTGATCCTCACCCCTGGCGCGGTCGTCCCCGCGGATGTGCGCCTGCTGGAGACCGTGGACCTACGGTGCGACGAGAGCATCATCACCGGCGAGTCCACCCCCGTGGGCAAGCGCATCGAGCCGGTCACCGGCTCGCCGGGGATCGGTGAACTCGACTGCTGCGCCTTGATGGGCACCATCGTGCAGTCGGGGCAGGGCCGCGGCGTCGTGGTCGCCACGGGCGCGGATACCGAGTTCGGCAGGATCGCCGCGGGCCTGGACCGGCGGGAGCCTCAGACGGAGTTCCAGCGGGGACTGGGGCGCTTCTCGACCTTCCTGCTCGCGATCGCGCTGATCCTTACCGCGGCGATCCTCGCGGCGAACATCCTGCTGGGGCGTCCCTGGGTGGAGGCGCTGCTGTTCTCCCTGGCCATCGCGGTCGGCATCACTCCGCAGTTGCTGCCTGCGGTGGTCAGCACCAGCCTGTCCGCGGGTGCCCGGTCGCTCGCCCGGCGGAACGTGCTGGTCAAGCGGATGGTGTGCATCGAGGACCTGGGGGACCTCGACCTGCTCATCACCGACAAGACCGGCACTCTCACCGATGGGAGAGTGACCTACTCCCATCCCGCCCCGGTGCCCGGCATCGCCGCGGACCGGCTCATCCGCGCCGCCCTCATGGCCACCGGGGCGGACTGGGCCGGCCCGCACCCGGGAACCGCGGGTCTGGATCCGCTGGATGCCGCGCTGTGGGTCGGGGCGGGCGGTGACTGGTCAGTCGGCGGGATGCGGCGCGTCGATCTGCTGCCGTTCGACCACGACCGCCGCATGATCAGCGTGCTGGTGGCAGGGGAGGGGGCCGAGCGGATCATCTGCAAGGGCGCTCCCGAGTCGGTGCTGCCGCGTTGCGTCGCTGTGCCCGTCGTCGCGCAGCAGGCCCTGGACGACCTGTATCGGCGTGGCCTGCGCGTGGTGGCCGTCGCCGAACGGGTCGCAGTCGGCGCGGTGGTGGTGCGTCCCGAAGATGAGACTGACCTGGACCTGCTGGGGTTCATCTGCTTCGTCGACGCCCCCAAACCCGGCGCCGCGCACTCCCTGGCACGGCTGGCCGCTCTCGGAGTCGACGTGCGCATCGCGACCGGCGACAACGGACAGGTCGCCGAGCGGGTGTGCGACGAGCTGGGACTGGCGAGCACCGGGGTGATGATCGGCGCCGAGGTCGACGAACTGGACGACCCCGCGCTGGAGGAGGCGGTGCAGCGGGCCACGGTGTTCGCCCGCGTTTCGCCGGAGCAGAAGGGTCGGATCGTCTCCGCGTTCCGTGCTCGCGGCCGGTCGGTCGGATTCCTCGGTGATGGCGTCAACGACGCCCTCGCCCTGCACCAGGCCGACATCGGGGTCTCGGTCGATTCGGCCGTGGACGTCGCGAAGGATGCCGCCGACGTGCTGCTGCTCGACAAGGACCTCGGCGTGCTCGCCGACGGCGTCGTGGAGGGCCGGCGCATCTTCGCGAACACCATGAAATACGTCTTCATGGGCACCTCCAGCAACTTCGGGAACATGTTCAGCGCGGCGGTCGCCTCCCTCGTTCTGCCCTTCCTGCCGATGCTCCCCGGGCAGATCCTCCTCAACAACCTCCTGTACGACGCCGGTCAGCTCGCGATCCCCACCGACCGCGTGGACGCCGAACAGCTGCGCACCCCGTCTCACTGGAACATCGGCCAGATACGTCGTTTCATGCTGGTGTTCGGGCCGATCAGCTCCCTTTTCGACTTCGCGACCTTCGCCCTGATGCTCGGCGTGTTCCACGCCGCGCCGCCGGAGTTTCGCACCGGATGGTTCATCGAGTCGATCGCCACGCAGACGCTGATCGTCTTCGCGATCCGCACCCGCCGGGTGCCGTTCCTGCGCAGTCGGCCATCCGCACCGCTGGCGGCCGCGGTCGCGGGCGTCGTGCTGCTGGCCGTGGCGATCCCGTTCACGCCGCTCGCGGCGCCTCTCGGATTCGCGCCGCTGCCGGCGCCGTTCTTCCTTGCGCTGCTGCTGATGCTCGCGGGGTACCTGGTGCTGGTGGAGGTCGCCAAGTACTTCTTCTATCGGACCGCCGCAGCTCCCGCGGCTCCGCCCGGCCGCAGCCGGGGGCGAGCGCATCGCGTGTTGCGGTCCGCCGCCCGGTTCCGGGCCAGCGCCCGGAGCGGATGATCGGTGCCTCGGCACAGTGGTGCGCCCCCTGGGACTCGAACCCAGAACCCACTGATTAAGAGTCAGTTGCTCTGCCATTGAGCTAGAGGCGCGTGGCGCGCCGCGCACCGGAGCGTGGCGGACCGACCGCCCACGATACCATCGGCGGCTGCCGGCGCCCAACCGCCTGGATGCCGTCGCAGTGGAGCCGCGGACACGTCCCCGCAGCTGCGGCCGCAGAGGACGGTATCCTGACCCCGTGCCGGCCTCCCCCCCGTCGTGGACCCCCGCAGCCTCCGCGCTCGACGCGGACCTGGAGTTCGCGCTCCGGCTGGCCGACGCGGCCGACACGGTGACGATGGCCCGATTCCGAGCCACGGACCTCGACCTCCACGTGAAGGACGACGCGACGTTCGTCACCGACGCGGACCTGGCCGCCGAGCGAGCTCTGCGGGGACTCCTTGCGCGGGAGCGCCCCGCCGACGCGGTGTCGGGGGAGGAGTTCGGCCGGGAGGGGTCGGGCCCGCGCCGCTGGATCCTCGACCCCATCGACGGCACGCATAACTACCTCCGCGGCATACCGATGTGGGCGACGCTGATCGCCCTCGCCGTCGACGACGTCCCCCGGCTCGGAGTGGTCAGCCAGCCCGCGATCGGCCGACGGTGGTGGGCGGCGTCCGGCGGCGGCGCGTGGACGAACGCGGACGGCGGCGCGCGCAGCATCCGGGTGTCCGACGTGGATGCGCTCGCGCACGCCAGCATCAGCTTCCAGAGCATCGCGCAGTGGGACGAGGCCGGGCGCGTCCGCGATCTGATCCGGGTGTCCCGTGCCGTCTGGCGCGACCGCGGGTACGGCGACGCCTGGCCGTACATGATGCTCGCCGAAGGCAGGCTGGAGATGGTTGCGGAGTTCGGCGTCAAGGAGTACGACATCGCAGCGCACGCGGCGATCATCGCCGAGGCCGGTGGCCGGCTCACCGCCGCCGACGGTGCACCGTCCCTCGTGACCGGAACGGTCCTGGCCACCAATGGGGCGCTGCACGAATCGTTCGTCCGGCTCCTCGACGCGGAGGGTGCGGCATGAGACGCGGCATGCTGGTCGCAGCGGGCACGCTGATCCTCACGGCCGCGGTGGCGGGGTGCGCACCGGCAGCGAGCCCGGCGGCGACGCAGATGCCCACCACCTCCGCGACCGCCGAGCCGACGCTCACCCCGACCCCCGTCGCGGACAGCGCCATCCCGACGTGCGAGGAGCTCATCCCACCCTCGCTCGTGGAGCAATTCACCTCTCAGGGGTGGACGTACCGCGCCGACCTGTTCCGCG
>CAVOZX010000054.1:0-56537 GCA_963701365.1 uncultured Actinomycetota bacterium
ACCCGGTTGTCGCTGGCCACGCTCGTGGTGTCCAGCGCGAACGTGCTGTTGCTGGACGAGCCGACCAACAACCTCGATCCCGCCTCGCGCGAGGAGATCCTCGGGGCGCTCGCGGAGTATCGGGGGGCCGTCGTCCTCGTGTCGCACGACGAGGGCGCCGTCGAGGCGCTCCGGCCGGAACGGGTCCTGATCCTTCCCGACGGCGTGGAGGATCTGTGGGGACGCGAGTACGCGGATCTGGTGACCCTCGCCTGAGCCGGCCAACGGAACCGGGCGGTCAGCGACCGATGCGGTCGAGCAGTTCGTCCTCGTCCTGCGCATCGCGATCCCGGCGATGCTCGGGGGCGCCCGCCCTGGCGGGCGCTGATGCGGACCCGGGCTGATCGGCGTCCTCCCGGCGATGCACACGTTCGGTGCGGATGATGTAGCCGATGAACACGAATCCCATCACCGCGAACAGGATCCACTGCACGGCGTAGGACAGATGCGGCCCGGGATCCTCCGACGGCGGATCCAGGGGGGCGGGCGCGATCGCGGCGGCGGGCTCCTCTGACACCATCCGGCCGTAGGCGGTGGTGATGGTTCCCGGGTCGGCGGACTCGGCGATCAGGGGCAGGTGGATCGTGGGAACCTGCCCGGCCGGAGCCGTGCGGCCCGAGGCCGGCAGAGCCTCACCGGGCAGCATCCGCACCACCACGTCGACCGGACCCGCGGGCGGATCCGGCACCGGATCCGGGCCGTCGCCGGAATCGGCAGGCGCGATCCAGCCGCGATCGACCACCAGAATGCGCCCGTCGTCCAGGCGCAGCGGAGTCAGGACCTCGAACGCGGAGGTGCCGCCGTGCGGCCGGTTGCGGACCACCACCTGCCGGTCCACGAGATACTCCCCTCGCACGGCGACGGGGTGCCACTGCATGGCCGGATCGAAGTCTCCCGCGGGAGAGATCGCGTCGGCGAGGGAGGCCGGCGCGGCGTCGTAGTTGTCGGCGACGAGCTGGAGCTGGGCGCTGCGGTCGGCATTGCGAGTGAACTGCCAGTGCGATAGGAAGCCGCAGGCCACGGCGAACACGAGAGCGATCGCGACGTATGTGCTCCAGCGCACCCAAGCGCGTTCGAACACGGCGCGCCTCACCGGGTTTTCGGGGGCGCGGACTCCGTGACCCGGATCACATCCGGCGCCGGCGTCGGCGACGAGGTCGACGTCGAATCGGCGTTCGCCGCGGGCAGCATCCGGTCGGGCCGCTGAGCCTCCGGCTCCTTCGTGTCCTGTCCGACATTCGCGATCACCACCGCGATGTAGGGCAGCGCGACCGCACCGACGGCGAACAGCCAGCTGTACCAGCCGTACGGCGTCACCAGGATCATCGCGAGCAGGCAGGCGATCCTGATCCCCATCATCACCAGATACGTGGTGGAGCGCGCCGTTGCGTCCGCGCGCGGTGCGCGGGGGAGCGAGGTGGCCGACTGCGGCGGATCCGAGGTCTTCACGGTGACCTCAGCCTACGCCGCCCCGGCGTCAGGAGAGGTACCCCGTGGATGCCGCACCGGCGCTCAGCACGACCGTCACGAAGAAGATGATGAGCGGGATGCCGACCAGAAGGATCAGGCCCACCCCCACCCAGCCGATGATGGTTCCGGCCAGCGCCATCCCGTGGCCCTCCTCCCCGGACGTCTTCAGCTGACGCAGCGAGATGTGACCGGTGATCACGGCGGCGATCGACCCGATCAGCGGGAGGATGAACAGTCCCACCAGAGACGAGATCAGGGACACGATGGCCAGCACGTTCGTCTTCGGTGCAGCCGGGTAGGGGGTGTATCCCGGAGGGGCGTAGACCGGCGGCGGGCCAGCCTGCGCGGGCGCGGGCGGAGCGTACGCCGGTGGAGCGGCGGGCGCCGCAGCGGGGACCGCGGGCGGGGGCGCGTACTGCGGCGGCGGGGGATACGCCGAGGGCGGCGTCGGGGGAGCGGGCGTGGGTTCTCCGGCGTTCTGGTCACTCATCGTCGCAGGCCTTTCGGGTCGTGGTCCCAGCGTCCCAGCCGCGCCCGGGAGTGTCAATCGCGCCGCGGGATGCGCGGCGACCGCCCGGCTAGGCTGGGAGCCCGTCGCCCGAGGCCGGAGGAACACATGAGCACAGACCGCGTCGCACTCGTCACGGGGGGCAACCGCGGGATCGGCAGAGCCATCGCCGAGCGTCTGATCGCCGATGGCCACCGCGTCGCGGTGACGGCGCGCACGGGCACCGGTCCGGAGGGATCGTTGACCGTGCGCGCGGACGTCACGAACGCCGCGTCGCTGGACGCGGCGTTCACCGAGGTGGAGAACGCGATCGGCCCCGTCGAGATCGTGGTCGCGAACGCCGGCATCACACGCGACGCTCTCCTGCTGCGCATGACGGAGACGGACTTCGACGAGGTGGTCGCCACGAACCTGGGCGGCGCGTTCCGCGTGGTCAAACGCGCCGCGAAGGGGCTCGTCCGAGCCCGCTGGGGCCGCGTCATCCTGATCTCCAGCGTCGTGGGCCTGTATGGCTCGGCCGGGCAGATCAACTATGCGAGTTCCAAGAGCGGGCTGGTCGGGTTCGCGCGGTCGCTGACGCGGGAGCTCGGTGGCCGGGGGATCACGGCGAACGTCGTCGCGCCCGGATTCATCGAGACGGACATGACGGCGGCGCTGCCGGAGGAACTGCAGGCGCAGTACCGTGCGAGCATCCCCGCGGGCCGATTCGCCGCGCCCGCAGAGGTTGCAGGCGTCGTGGCGTGGCTCGCCTCCGACGAGGCCGGATACATCAGCGGGGCCGTCATCCCGGTCGACGGCGGCCTGGGGATGGGGCACTGACGACGGTCACGGCAGCAGGGGAATGATCTCCCGCAGGTCCACGCGGTCCACGACGACGTCGGCTGCGGCGCGCACCACGGGCTTCGCGTTGAAGGCGATGCCGAGCGCCGCGTCCGCGAGCATGCGCAGATCGTTGGCACCGTCGCCGATCGCGTAGGTGCGCTGCGGCGCGACACCCAGTTCCCACGCCCATCGTGCAAGCCACTGCGCCTTGCCCGCGGCGTCGACGATGGCCCCGGCGACCCGGCCGACCAGAACCCCGTCGGCGACTGCCAGGCGGTTGGCCCGCCACACGTCCACGCCGAGTTCCTCGGCGATGGGGTCGAGGACCTCATGGAAACCACCCGAGACGACTCCCACACGACCGCCTCTCCGGTGCGCGTGCGCGATCAGGTCGGCAGCGCCGGGCGTGGGACGCACGCGCCGGCGCACCCCGTCCAGCGCCTCCAGCGGCACGCCGCGCAGCGCGTGCACCCGGGACCGCAGGCTCGTCGCAAAGTCCACCTCGCCGCGCATCGCGGCCTCGGTCGCCGCGGCCACCTCCGCGCCGCGGCCCGCCTCGTCGGCGATCAACTCGATCACCTCGTCCTGCAGGAGCGTGGAGTCGGCGTCGAGCACCACGAGGAATCGCGCACGCGCCGTCACCCGTTCACCGTATCGGTGCCAGCGGGCGCTCAGGATTCGACGCGGACGCCCTTGCCCACCACTGTGATCCCCGAATCGGTGACGGTGAAGCCGCGCTCGCGGTCCCGCTCCCGGTCGACGCCGACCGTGGCGCCGTCGGCGAGGACGACGTTCTTGTCGAGGATGGCCCGATGGATGCGCGCCCCGGAACCCACCCGCACCCGATCGAAGATGACGGAATCGGTGATCGTGGCCCCGCCGGCCGAGAGCGCCCACGGCCCGACCACGCTCCGCTCGAGGTGCGTGCCCGACAGCACGGAGCCGAGGGAGACGATCGAATCGATGGTGGTGCCGATCCGCCCGACGGAGTCGCGCACGAACTTCGCCGGCGGCGAATTCACCAGTTGGGAGTGGATGGGCCAGAGGGTGTTGTAGAGGTTGAAGATCGGCAGGGTGGAGATCAGATCCATGTGGGCGTCGAAGAACGAATCGAGTGTTCCCACGTCGCGCCAGTACGCGCGGTCCCGGTCCGTCGACCCCGGCACATCGTTGCGTCGCATGTCGTACACGCCGGCCTCGCCGCGACCGACGAAGTAGGGGATGACGTCCCCCCCCATGTCGTGACTCGACGTCGGCATCTCCCCGTCCGCCTCGACCGCCGCGATGAGCGCATCAGCGTCGAACACGTAGTTGCCCATGGACGCCAGCATCTCGCCCGGAGCATCCGTCAGCCCCGCCACCTCGTGCGGCTTCTCAAGGAAGTCGCGGATGCGCGTCGCATCGTCGGTGCTCACATCGATCACCCCGAACTGGCTAGACAGCGCGAGCGGCTGACGGATCCCAGCAACCGTGGCGCGCGCGCCGGACGCGATGTGCGCATCGATCATCTGACGGAAGTCCATGCGGTACACGTGGTCGGCGCCGATCACGACGACGATGTCGGGCTGCTCGTCGTTGATGAGGTTCAGGCTCTGCAGAATCGCATCCGCCGAGCCCGAGAACCACCGCTTCCCCAGCCGCTGCTGGGCGGGTACGGAGGTCACGTAGGAGTCCAACAGCGCCGACATCCGCCAGGTCTGCGACACATGCCGGTCCAGGCTGTGCGACTTGTACTGGGTCAGCACCACGATCTGACGCAGCCCCGAGTTGATCAGATTCGAGATCGCGAAGTCGATCAGCCGGTACTGACCTCCGAAAGGAACGGCCGGTTTGGCGCGATCGGCGGTCAGCGGCATCAGTCGCTTGCCCTCCCCGCCGGCGAGGATGATCCCGAAGACCTTGGGAGTGGCAGGCATGCGACCAGACTATGGCCGGGCCCTCGCCTGTACTACGGTCCTTGATATGCGGGTGGACCTTGTCACGAGGGAGTACCCGCCCGAGGTCTATGGCGGAGCCGGCGTGCACGTCGCGGAACTCGTCGCGTCGCTGAGGCGCCGTGACGTGCAGGTGCGAGTGCGCGCATTCGGCGCACCCCGCGACGAGCAGGACACCTTCGCGTACGCGACCCCGGCGGAGCTGGTCGCGGCCAACCCCGCGGTGCAGACGCTCGGCACCGACCTCACGATGGTGCACGACGTCGCCGGCGCCGACCTGGTGCACAGCCACACCTGGTACGCGAACGCGGCGGGCCGCGTGGCGTCGCTGCTGCACGGGATACCGCATGTTGTCACCGCCCACAGCCTGGAGCCGCTGCGCCCCTGGAAGGCGGAGCAGCTGGGTGGCGGATACGCCCTCTCCAGCGCCATCGAACGCACCGCCTTCGCCTCCGCCGCCGCGGTGATCGCGGTGAGTTCGGGCATGCGTACCGACGTCCTGCGAAGCTACCCCAGCGTTCGATCCGGAGCGGGTGCACGTGATCTACAACGGCATCGACGTCGACGCGCTGGCATCCGGTCGAGGATCCCGCGTTGCTGGCCGAGCTCGGAATCGATCCGGAAAGGCCCTCGGTCGTGTTCGTCGGTCGCATCACCCGCCAGAAGGGACTGACCTACTTCCTGCGCGCCGGAGCTGGACTGCCGGCGGACGTGCAGGTGATCCTGTGCGCGGGCGCGCCCGACACGCCGCAGATCATGGCGGAGGTCGAGGCGCTGGTGGAGCGGCTGCAGGAGACGAGGCGGGGCGTCGTCTGGATAGACCAGTCACTGTCGCGCATGACCTCTGCACGGTCCTGAGCGCCGCCACCACGTTCGTCTGCCCGTCGATCTACGAGCCCCTCGGAATCGTGAATCTGGAGGCCATGGCGGCGAGCGCGCGCGGCCGCCCACTCAGTGGGCGTGCAGTTCGCCAGCAGACCAGAGGCGGATGGCGCGGTCCTAGTGCGTGACCACCCGGGCGACTCGTCTCGGGACAGTAGGCTGAGGCCATGGCCCGGGTGCTCGAGTTCACCGATGTGACCGTGCGCCGCGGCGGCCGGGACATGCTGTTCCATCTCACCTGGACGGTCGACGACGATCAGAGGTGGGTGGTGCTCGGTCCGAACGGGGCCGGCAAGACCACGCTGCTGCAACTTGCCGCGACACTCGAGCATCCCAGTTCGGGGACGGTGACCATCCTCGGGGATCGACTCGGACGCACGGACGGTGTTCGCTGCTGCTAGGTTCGCCTCCTCCGCCGGCCCGCCGCATTCCACCGGAGGAGACGGCGGCGGGGACCTGATCCTGACCGCCGCGTACGCCGTGCTCGGCCGGTGGCGCGAGGAGTACGACGTGCTCGACGAGCGCCGCGCATGGCGCGTACTGGCCGAGTGGCGGCTGGAGGACCTCGCGGAGCGTGCCTTTCGCACTCGTCGGACGGTGAGCAGAAACGCGTCCAGATCGCTCGCGCAGTGATGACCGACCCGGGGGCTCACCGCGCGGCTGGATGGAGCCCGGCGCGAGCCTGGACCTGGGGGCGCGGGAGGCTCTGCCGCTGCTGCTATGACGCCGGCCATGGTGCTGGTGACCCACCATGTGGAGGAGATACCCGTCGGCTTCACCCACGTGCTGATGCTGAAGGACGGCGCCGCCGGTCCGCTGCCCGACGGGAGAACCTCACGCGTACGTTCGCGCTGCCGATCGAACTCACCGAGCGCGCCGGCCGGTTCGCGGCGCGGGCGGCGGAACGATCATCGGGTCCTGGTAGGATCGAGGTCGTGCGTATGCGCCCCATCGCCCCGCATCCGTTCCTGACTGCACCGGCAGGACCCCATGAAGACCGATATCCACCGACTACCATGCCGTCGTGTTCCGCGACCTCGGCACCGGTGACACGTTCCTGACCCGCTCCACGGTGACCAGCGACAAGCGGATCGAACTGGATGGGGTGGAGTACCCGGTCGTGGACGTGGAGATCTCCTCCGCCTCGCACCCGTTCTACACCGGAAAAGGTCCCGCGATCACCGCCCAGCAGCGCATTGCGTGCCGGTCGACCGGCGAGAAAGTCCTCGGTGTTGCGCACCAGATCGACCTTTTGCGCATCGATGCCGAGCAGGTCGTCGAGGCGGATCGGATCGTGCCGGCGCACGGCACGCAGACCGTGCGGAATGCGGCCGCCAGACCGCCGCCAGGGCGTGGTTCCAGTTCATCGACATCGATTTTCACCCGCTGCCCAACGAGCCACCAGCCCGGCCACCGACGTCGTGCCACCCGCAGCAGCACGGCGCTCAGCACCAGCCCCAACGCATGGCCACCGCGTGAGCCAAAACATGGTTTGGTAGGGCGTCAGGGCCTGGAGCAATTCGATCGCGACGCCATAGGCCAGCAGCGCGGCCGAGCCGCCATTTCGCGTCCGGAAAAGACGCGCAACCCCATAGATAAAAGCTGGCGTACGCGGCGCAGTGTTCCAATTTGTCCTGCCCCGAAAACTATTCCTCCGCCGTGATCGGACGCAGTGCGATCCAGGTCGCGAACGTCAGTACGGCTCCGAAACTGGCGCGCAACCAGGACCGCGCCTCGAGCCAGCGGGATACCAATGCTACAGACTGCGCGGTCCTGGTTGCGCGCCAGTTTCGGAGCCGTACTGACGTTCGCGACCTGGATCGCACTGCGTCCGATCACGGCGGAGGAATGGTTTTCGGGGCAGGACAAATTGGAACACTTCGCCGCGTACGCCAGCTTTTATCTATGGGGTTGCGCGTCTTTTCCGGACGCGAGATGGCGGCTGCCGGCAGCACTGCTGGCCTATGGCGTCGCGATCGAATTGCTCCAGGCCCTGACGCCCTACCGAACCATGTCTTTGGCTGACGCGGTGGCCAATGCGCTGGGGCTGGTGCTGGGCGCCGTGCTGCTGCGGGTGGCACGACGTCGGTGGCCGGGCTGGTGGCTCGTTGGGCAGCGGGGTGAAAATCGATGTCGATAGACTGGAATCACACCCTGGCGGCGGTCTGGCGGCCGCATTCCGCCGGTCTGCGTGCGGTGCGCCGGCTCGATCCGATCCGCCTCGACGACCTGCTCGGCATCGATGCACAAAAGGTCGATCTGGTGCGCAACACCGAGGACTTTCTCGCCGGTCGACCGGCACGCAATGCGCTGCTGTGGGGCAGTCGCGGGCCGTAGAACGGGTGCGAGGCGGAGGAGATCTCCACGTCCACGACCGGGTACTCCACCCCATCCAGTTCGATCCGCTTGTCGCTGGTCACCGTGGAGCGGGTCAGGAACGTGTCACCGGTGCCGAGGTCGCGGAACACGACGGCATGGTAGTCGGGGTGGATATCGGTCTTCATGGGGTCCTGCCGGGTGCGTGGGACGGGATACGGGGCGATGGGGCGCATACGCGCCGACCTCGATCCTACCAGGACCCGATGATCATTCCGCCGCCCGCGCCGCGAACCGGCCGGCGCGCTCGGTGAGTTCGATCGGCAGCGCGAACGTACGCGTGAGGTTCTCCCCGGTCAGGGTCTCGGGCAGCGGACCGGCGGCCACGGCGGCGCCGTCCTTCAGCATCAGCACGTGGGTGAAGCCGACGGGTATCTCCTCCACATGGTGGGTCACCAGCACCATGGCCGGCGTCGTGGGGGCCTGGGCGTAGCGCCCCAGCAGCAGCAGCAGCTCCTCCCGCGCCCCCAGGTCCAGGCTCGCGCCGGGCTCGTCCAGCAGCAGCAGCTCCGGGTCGGTCATCACTGCGCGAGCGATCTGGACGCGTTTCTGCTCACCGTCCGACAGAGTGCCGAAGGCACGCTCCGCGAGGTCCTCCAGCCGCCACTCGGCCAGTACGCGCCATGCGCGGCGCTCGTCGACACCGTCGTACTCCTCGCGCCACCGGCCGAGCACGGCGTACGCGGCGGTCAGGATCGCGTCCGCCGCCGTCTCCTCCGGTGGAATGCGGCGGGCCATGGCGGAGGAGGCGAACCCGATGCGCGGCCGCAGCTCGAACACGTCCGTGCGTCCGAGTCGATCCCCGAGGATGGTCACCGTCCCCGAACTGGGATGCTCGAGTGTCGCGGCGAGCTGCAGCAGCGTGGTCTTGCCGGCCCCGTTCGGACCGAGCACCACCCACCTCTGATCGTCGTCGACCGTCCAGGTGAGATGGGACAGGATGTCCCGGCCGCCGCGGCGCACGGTCACATCGGTGAACTCGAGCACCCGGGCCATGGCCTCAGCCTACTGTCCCGAGACGAGTCACCCGGGTGGTCACGCGCTCAGGACCGCGCGGTAGAGCTGCTCGGTCTGCTCGGCGACGCGCACCCAGCTGAACTCGGCGGCCGCGCGCACTCGCCCGGCCGCGCCGTATACCCTCGCCCGCGTCGGGTCGGCCACCATCTCGGCGACGGCTGCTGCCAGGTCGGCGACGAATCGGTCCGGGTTCCGCGGTGTGCCGGACCCGTCCTGCATCTGGTCGATCGGCACCAGGGTCCCGGTCTCGCCGTCGCGGACGACCTCGGGGATCCCGCCGGTCGCGGTCGCGACCACGGGCGCGCCGCAGGCCATCGCCTCGAGATTGACGATGCCCAGCGGTTCGTACACCGAGGGGCATACGAATACGGTCGCCGCACTCAGGATGGCGCGCAGGCGTTCCTGCGGCAGCATCCGTTCGATCCAGACGACCCCGGTCCGTCTCGCCCGCAACTGCTCCACCAGCGCCTCGACCTCTGCGAAGATCTCGGGCGTGTCCGGCGAGCCCGCGCACAGCACCACCTGCACCTCGGGCGGCAGGTCCCGCACCGCACGGAGCAGGTAGGGCAGTCCCTTCTGGCGGGTGATCCGGCCGACGAACACCACGGTCGGCCGGCCCGCATCGATGCCCTCCTCGGCGAGCAGAGCGGGCTCGTCGACCGGGTGCCAGCGGTCGGTGTCGATCCCGTTGTAGATCACGTGCACCCGCTCCGGATCCAACGCGGGATAGCATCGCAGGACGTCGGAACGCATGCCCGAACTCACCGCGATCACCGCGGCGGCGGAGGCGAAGGCGGTGCGTTCGATGGCGCTGGAGAGGGCGTATCCGCCACCCAGCTGCTCCGCCTTCCAGGGGCGCAGCGGCTCCAGGCTGTGGGCGGTGACAACATGCGGTATCCCGTGCAGCAGCGACGCCACGCGGCCCGCCGCGTTCGCGTACCAGGTGTGGCTGTGCACCAGGTCGGCGCCGGCGACGTCCTGCACCATCGTGAGGTCGGTGCCGAGCGTCTGCACCGCGGGGTTGGCCGCGACCAGCTCGGCCGGGGTCGCGTACGCGAAGGTGTCCTGCTCGTCGCGGGGTGCGCCGAATGCGCGCACTCGCACCTGCACGTCACGGCGCCTCAGCGACGCGACGAGTTCCGCGACGTGCACGCCGGCTCCGCCATAGACCTCGGGCGGGTACTCCCTCGTGACAAGGTCCACCCGCATATCAAGGACCGTAGTACAGGCGAGGGCCCGGCCATAGTCTGGTCGCATGCCTGCCACTCCCAAGGTCTTCGGGATCATCCTCGCCGGCGGGGAGGGCAAGCGACTGATGCCGCTGACCGCCGATCGCGCCAAACCGGCCGTTCCTTTCGGAGGTCAGTACCGGCTGATCGACTTCGCGATCTCGAATCTGATCAACTCGGGGCTGCGTCAGATCGTGGTGCTGACCCAGTACAAGTCGCACAGCCTGGACCGGCATGTGTCGCAGACCTGGCGGATGTCGGCGCTGTTGGACTCCTACGTGACCTCCGTACCCGCCCAGCAGCGGCTGGGGAAGCGGTGGTTCTCGGGCTCGGCGGATGCGATTCTGCAGAGCCTGAACCTCATCAACGACGAGCAGCCCGACATCGTCGTCGTGATCGGCGCCGACCACGTGTACCGCATGGACTTCCGTCAGATGATCGATGCGCACATCGCGTCCGGCGCGCGCGCCACGGTTGCTGGGATCCGTCAGCCGCTCGCGCTGTCTAGCCAGTTCGGGGTGATCGATGTGAGCACCGACGATGCGACGCGCATCCGCGACTTCCTTGAGAAGCCGCACGAGGTGGCGGGGCTGACGGATGCTCCGGGCGAGATGCTGGCGTCCATGGGCAACTACGTGTTCGACGCTGATGCGCTCATCGCGGCGGTCGAGGCGGACGGGGAGATGCCGACGTCGAGTCACGACATGGGGGGGGACGTCATCCCCTACTTCGTCGGTCGCGGCGAGGCCGGCGTGTACGACATGCGACGCAACGATGTGCCGGGGTCGACGGACCGGGACCGCGCGTACTGGCGCGACGTGGGAACACTCGATTCGTTCTTCGACGCCCACATGGATCTGATCTCCACCCTGCCGATCTTCAACCTCTACCAACACCTCTGGCCCATCCACTCCCAACTGGTGAATTCGCCGCCGGCGAAGTTCGTGCGCGACTCCGTCGGGCGGATCGGCACCACCATCGATTCGATCGTCTCCCTCGGCTCCGTGCTGTCGGGCACGCACCTCGAGCGGAGCGTGGTCGGGCCGTGGGCGCTCTCGGCCGGCGGGGCCACGATCACCGATTCCGTCATCTTCGATCGGGTGCGGGTGGGTTCCGGGGCGCGCATCCATCGGGCCATCCTCGACAAGAACGTCGTCCTCGCCGACGGCGCCACGGTCGGCGTCGACCGGGAGCGGGACCGCGAGCGGCTTCACCGTCACCGATTCGGGGATCACAGTGGTGGGCAAGGGCGTCCGCGTCGAATCCTGAGCGCCCGCTGGCACCGATACGGTGAACGGGTGACGGCGCGTGCGCGATTCCTCGTGGTGCTCGACGCCGACTCCACGCTCCTGCAGGACGAGGTGATCGAGTTGATCGCCGACGAGGCGGGCCGCGGCGCGGAGGTGGCCGCGGCGACCGAGGCCGCGATGCGCGGCGAGGTGGACTTTGCGACGAGCCTGCGGTCCCGGGTGCACGCGCTGCGCGGCGTGCCGCTGGAGGCGCTGGACGGGGTGCGCCGGGCGCGTGCGTCCGACGCCCGGCGCTGCCGACCTGATCGCGCACGCGCACCGGGAGAGGCGGTGGTGCGATCATCGGGTGGTTTCCATGAGGTCCTCGACCCCATCGCCGAGGAACTCGGCGTGGACGTGTGGCGGGCCAACCGCCTGGCAGTCGCCGACGGGGTTCTGGTCGGCCGGGTCGCCGGGGCCATCGTCGACGCCGCGGGCAAGGCGCAGTGGCTTGCACGATGGGCGTGGGAGCTGGGTGTCGCGCCGCAGCGCACCTACGCGATCGGCGACGGTGCCAACGATCTGCGCATGCTCGCGGACGCGGCGCTCGGCATCGCCTTCAACGCGAAGCCCGTGGTGCGCGCCGCAGCCGACGTCGTCGTGGACCGCGTGGACCTGCGGGAGATCATTCCCCTGCTGCCGTGACCGTCGTCAGTGCCCCATCCCCAGGCCGCCGTCGACCGGGATGACGGCCCCGCTGATGTATCCGGCCTCGTCGGAGGCGAGCCACGCCACGACGCCTGCAACCTCTGCGGGCGCGGCGAATCGGCCCGCGGGGATGCTCGCACGGTACTGCGCCTGCAGTTCCTCCGGCAGCGCCGCCGTCATGTCCGTCTCGACGAATCCGGGCGCGACGACGTTCGCCGTGATCCCCCGGGCCACCGGCTTCCCGCGTCAGCGACCGCGCGAACCCGACCAGCCCGCTCTTGGAACTCGCATAGTTGATCTGCCCGGCCGAGCCATACAGGCCCACGACGCTGGAGATCAGGATGACGCGGCCCCAGCGGGCTCTGGACGAGCCCCTTCGCGGCGCGTTTGACCACGCGGAACGCGCCGCCCAGGTTCGTGGCGACCACCTCGTCGAAGTCCGTCTCCGTCATGCGCAGCAGGAGAGCGTCGCGTGTGATGCCGGCGTTCGCGACCACGATCTCGACGGGGCCGATCGCGTTCTCCACCTCGGTGAACGCCGCGTCCAGCGACGCGGCGTTCGTGACGTCCGCGCGCACGGTCAACGATCCCTCCGGACCGGTGCCCGTGCGCGCCGTCACCGCGACGCGGTGGCCATCGGCGATCAGACGCTCGGCGATGGCTCTGCCGATCCCGCGGTTGCCCCCCGTGACGAGTGCGACGCGGGTCCGCGCTCATGTGTTCCTCCGGCCTCGGGCGACGGGCTCCCAGCCTAGCCGGGCGGTCGCCGCGCATCCCGCGGCGCGATTGACACTCCCGGGCGCGGCTGGGACGCTGGGACCACGACCCGAAAGGCCTGCGACGATGAGTGACCAGAACGCCGGAGAACCCACGCCCGCTCCCCCGACGCCGCCCTCGGCGTATCCCCCGCCGCCGCAGTACGCGCCCCCGCCCGCGGTCCCCGCTGCGGCGCCCGCCGCTCCACCGGCGTACGCTCCGCCCGCGCCCGCGCAGGCTGGCCCGCCGCCGGTCTACGCCCCTCCGGGATACACCCCCTACCCGGCTGCACCGAAGACGAACGTGCTGGCCATCGTGTCCCTGATCTCGTCTCTGGTGGGACTGTTCATCCTCCCGCTGATCGGGTCGATCGCCGCCGTGATCACCGGTCACATCTCGCTGCGTCAGCTGAAGACGTCCGGGGAGGAGGGCCACGGGATGGCGCTGGCCGGAACCATCATCGGCTGGGTGGGGGTGGGCCTGATCCTTCTGGTCGGCATCCCGCTCATCATCTTCTTCGTGACGGTCGTGCTGAGCGCCGGTGCGGCATCCACGGGGTACCTCTCCTGACGCCGGGGCGGCGTAGGCTGAGGTCACCGTGAAGACCTCGGATCCGCCGCAGTCGGCCACCTCGCTCCCCCGCGCACCGCGCGCGGACGCAACGGCGCGCTCCACCACGTATCTGGTGATGATGGGGATCAGGATCGCCTGCCTGCTCGCGATGATCCTGGTGACGCCGTACGGCTGGTACAGCTGGCTGTTCGCCGTCGGTGCGGTCGCGCTGCCCTACATCGCGGTGGTGATCGCGAATGTCGGACAGGACACGAAGGAGCCGGAGGCTCAGCGGCCCGACCGGATGCTGCCCGCGGCGAACGCCGATTCGACGTCGACCTCGTCGCCGACGCCGGCGCCGGATGTGATCCGGGTCACGGAGTCCGCGCCCCCGAAAACCCGGTGAGGCGCGCCGTGTTCGAACGCGCTTGGGTGCGCTGGAGCACATACGTCGCGATCGCTCTCGTGTTCGCCGTGGCCTGCGGCTTCCTATCGCACTGGCAGTTCACTCGCAATGCCGACCGCAGCGCCCAGCTCCAGCTCGTCGCCGACAACTACGACGCCGCGCCGGCCTCCCTCGCCGACGCGATCTCTCCCGCGGGAGACTTCGATCCGGCCATGCAGTGGCATCCCGTCGCCGTGCGAGGGGAGTATCTCGTGGACCGGCAGGTGGTGGTCCGCAACCGGCCGCACGGCGGCACCTCCGCGTTCGAGGTCCTGACTCCGCTGCGCCTGGACGACGGGCGCATTCTGGTGGTCGATCGCGGCTGGATCGCGCCTGCCGATTCCGGCGACGGCCCGGATTCGGTGCCGGATCCGCCCGCGGGTCCGGTCGACGTGGTGGTGCGGATGCTGCCCGGTGAGGCTCTGCCGGCCTCGGGCCGCACGGCTCCGGCCGGGCAGGTTCCCACGATCCACCTGCCCCTGATCGCCGAGTCCGCCGACCCGGGAACCATCACCACCGCCTACGGCCGGATGGTGTCAGAGGAGCCCGCCGCCGCGATCGCGCCCGCCCCCCTGGATCGGCCGTCGGAGGATCCCGGGCCGCATCTGTCCTACGCCGTGCAGTGGATCCTGTTCGCGGTGATGGGATTCGTGTTCATCGGGTACATCATCCGCACGGAGCTTGCGCACCGCCGGGAGGAGGCCGACCAGCCCGGGTCCGCATCAGCGCCGACCAGGGCGGGCGCCCCCGAGCATCGCCGGGATCGCGATGCGCAGGACGAGGACGAACTGCTCGACCGCATCGGTCGCTGACCGCCCGGTTCCGTTGGCCGGCTCAGGCGAGGGTCACCAGGTCCGCGTACTCGCGTCCCCACAGATCCTCCACGCCGTCGGGAAGGATCAGGACCCGTTCCGGTCGGAGCGCCTCGACGGCGCCCTCGTCGTGCGACACGAGGACGACGGCCCCCCGATACTCCGCGAGCGCCCCGAGGATCTCCTCGCGCGAGGCGGGATCGAGGTTGTTGGTCGGCTCGTCCAGCAGCAGCACGTTCGCGCTGGACACCACGAGCGTGGCCAGCGACAACCGGGTCTTCTCGCCGCCGGAGAGCACCCCCGCGGGCTTCAGGACGTCATCCCCGGTGAACAGGAACGAGCCCAGCACGCGGCGCGCCTCGGACTCGCTGACCCCGTCGCCGGCGGACATCATGTTCTGAAGCACCGTGCGGGACACATCGAGATTCTCGTGCTCCTGCGCGTAGTACCCGAGCTTGGCGCCGTGGCCGTACACGACGGTCCCCGCATCCGGTTCGTCGGCGCCGGCGAGGATCCGCAGCAGGGTGGTCTTGCCCGCCCCGTTGAGGCCCAGCACCACCACCTTCGAACCGCGGTCGACGGCGAGATCCACGCCGGCGAAGATCTCGAGAGATCCGTACGACTTGCTCAGGCCGCTCGCGGCCAGCGGCGTCCGGCCGCACGCTGCGGGTTCGGGGAACCGGAGATGCGCGACCCGATCGCGGACACGGACCTCCTCCAGGCCGGAGAGCAGCTTCTCCGCGCGAGCCACCATCTGGTGCGCGGCGGCCGCCTTGGTCGCCTTCGCGCCGAACCTCGCCGCCTGGGTCACGAGCGCGGATGCCTTCTTCTCGGCGTTGGCGCGCTCCTTGCGGCGACGCTCCTCGTCGGCCGCGCGCTGACGCTGGTAGTGCTTCCAGTCCATGTTGTAGATGTCGATCACGGCGCGCTGCGCATCCAGGTAGAAGACCCGGTTGACGGTCTCGTCCACCAGATCCACATCGTGGCTGATGACGACGAGCCCGCCCCGGAAGCCGCGCAGGAAGTCACGCAGCCACCGGACCGAGTCGGCGTCGAGGTGGTTCGTGGGCTCATCGAGGATCATGGTGTCGGCATCGGAGAACAGGATGCGGGCCAGTTCGATCCGGCGTCGTTGACCACCGGACAGGGTGCCCAGCTTCTGATCGAGGATGCGGTCGGGAAGAGCCAGGTTGTGGGAGATCGCGGCGGCTTCCGCTTCGGCGGCGTACCCGCCGAGCGCCTCGAAGCGCTCCGTGAGCGACCCGTAGCGGCGCAGTGCGCGCTCGGCCGTGCCCGGGTCGGCGGCGCCCATCTCCCCGGCCGCCGCCGCCATTCCGGCGGACAGTTCCCCGAGGCCGCGCGCATCCAGGATCCGCGTGCGCGCGAGCATCTCGGGGTCCCCGGAACGAGGGTCCTGCGGGAGGTAGCCGATGCGCCCGGCGCGCTCCACCCGCCCTCCCGCGGGCAGCAGGTCCCCCGCGAGAACGCGGGTGAGCGTCGTCTTGCCGGCGCCGTTGCGGCCGACCAGCCCGACCTTGTCTCCTGCGCCGACCCGGAACGTCACATCCTGCATGAGCACCCGCGCGCCGACGCGGATCTCCAGGTCGTGCACGGCCAGCACTGCAGGGTTCCGTTTCTTCGGGGATGCGGCCGAGCGGCCGGAGCCATTCTACCGCCGTTCCCTCAGCGGATCGTTAGGATGTCCTGCAACGCCCGCGCGCATCCGCGCCGTCGAAGGAGACCGACATGACCGTGTCCGCACCCCAAGGGTCCGTCCGCGTCCTTGCGGACACGCTCATTCCGGCGCGGAGTCGCGCGGCCGCGCTCGCCGCGGATGCCGCGCTCGTGACCGCCGGCGCCGCTCTCGTCGCCCTGGCGGCCCAGGCCGCGATCCCCTTCTGGCCCGTGCCGTTGACGCTGCAGACCTTCGCCGTGCTGCTGGTGGGCACGGCCCTCGGACCGGTGCGAGGCGGGCTCTCTCTGAGCCTGTACCTGGTGGTGGGGATCGCCGGCGCGCCCGTGTTCGCCGAAGGCGCGTCCGGAAACCCGTTCGCGCTGACCACCGGGGGGTTCCTCGTCGGCTTCATCGCGGCGGCCGCGCTGACCGGATGGCTCGCCTCGCGGCGGTGGGACCGCCGCATCCTGGGGATGCTGCTGACGTTCCTGGCCGGCAACGCCGTCATCTACGTCTTCGGACTGCCGTGGCTGTACGCATCGCTGGCGTCCATGGGGCCGGGAGTGTGGCAGGAGGCGCTCGGCTATGACAGCGTGCTCGCCGCGACGGTGGGCGCAGGTCTGGTGCCGTTCGTCATCGGCGATGTGCTGAAGGCCGCAGCGGCGGCCGCCCTCGTCCCCGCGGCCTGGCGCGGCGTCGCCGCTGTGGACCGGCGACGCCGGGGCTGAGTCGTCACATCGCGAAGCCGAGCGCGCGCATCATGTCGCGACCCTCGTCGGTGATCCGCTCGGGCCCCCACGGCGGCATCCACACCCAGTTGATCCGGAATCTGTCGACCACCCCGTCCAGGGCTTCGGCGGCCTGATCCTCCAGCACATCGGTCAACGGGCACCCGGCGGAGGTGAGCGTCATGTGGATCACCAGCGCGTCGTTGTCCTCGTCCCACCCGAGGTCGTAGATCAGCCCGAGGTCGACCACGTTGACGCCCAGTTCGGGATCCACCACGTCCTTCAGCGCCTCGACCACCTGGTCGTAGGCCTCCGAGGTCAGGGTCGCAGCCATGCGGCGATCCTACGCGCCTGCTTCGTCGGCGGGGGCGAGGAACCGGTCGTATCCCTCGTTCTCCAGCCGGTCGGCAAGCTCCGGCCCGCCCTCCTCCACGATCCGTCCGGCGACCATGACATGGACGTGGTCCGGATGGATGTACTTCAGGATGCGGGTGTAGTGCGTGATCAGCAGCACGCCCATCCCACCCCGTTCGCGCGCCCGATTCACGCCCTCGGAGACGATCTTGAGCGCGTCCACGTCCAGGCCCGAATCGGTCTCGTCCAGGACGGCGAATGCCGGGCGCAGCAACTCCAGCTGGAGGATCTCGTGCCGTTTCTTCTCGCCGCCGGAGAATCCCTCGTTGACGTTGCGCTGCGCGAATTTCGGATCCATGCGCAGATCCGCCATGGCCCGCCCGACGTCCTTGCTCCAGGTGCGGATCGAAGGGGCGGTTCCGTCCACCGCGGTCTTCGCGGTGCGCAGGAAGTTCGTCACGGTCACTCCGGGGATCTCCACCGGGTACTGCATCGCGAGGAAGATGCCGGCTCGAGCGCGCTGGTCCACGCTCATCGCCAGGACGTCCTCGCCGTCCAGCGTGATGGTGCCGCCGGTGACGGTGTACTTGGGGTGCCCCGCGATCGTGTACGCGAGCGTCGACTTGCCGGAGCCGTTCGGCCCCATGATGGCGTGGACCTCGTCAGTGGCGGCAGCGAGCGTCACGCCGTTCAGGATCGGGATGATGCCCTCGTCCGTCTCGACGCTCACGCGCAGGTCGCGGATCTCCAGCAGCGGCATTCAGACTTCCTTCTTCGCGGTCGGATCGATCATCACGTCGTCGCCATCGACGATCACCTCGTACACGGGAACGGGCTCGTACGCCGGCAGGTTCAGCGGGCGGCCGGTGCACAGCGAGAACGCGGAGCCGTGCGCCCAGCATTCGATGGTGTCCCCGTCGACGAAGCCGTCGGCGAGGGAGATCTCGCCATGCGTGCAGGTGTCGCCGATCGCATGGATCCGGCCGTCGCCGGCCCGCACGACAGCGATGGGAACACCGTCGACGACGACTCGCCGAGCCGCATCCTGCTCCAACTCGTGCAGCGCGCACACCCGCGTCGCTGTCATCCGCCGACCCTCTCGTCCAGTTCCTGCCGGATGCGGGTCACCAGTTCCGACTCCAGCGCCGGCACGCCGATCTTCTGCACCACCTCGACGAGGAATCCCAGCACCACCAGGCGTCGGGCCTCGTCGGCGGGGATCCCGCGGCTCTGCAGATAGAACAGCTGCTCATCGTCGAACCGTCCGGTGGCGCTGGCGTGGCCTGCACCGCGGATGTCGCCGGTCTCGATCTCCAGGTTCGGAACGGACTCGGCGCGCGCGCCCTCGGTGAGGACGAGGTTGCGATTGGCCTCGTACGTGTCCGTGCCCACGGCGTCGGGGCCGATCAGCACGTCGCCCACCCACACGCTCCGGGCGGATTCGCCCTGCAGCGCCGTCTTGTACAGCACCTGTCCGCTGGTGTGCGCGCCGCGGTGATGGAGGAAGACCTGACTCTCCAGATGCTGTCCGGCGCCCGCGAAACCGACGCCGAACAGCTCGGCCCGGGAGCCGGCTCCGGCCAGGTCCACCGTGGGGTCGACGCGCACCACGGTGCCGCCGAAACTCGCCACGACGTGGCGGAGTTCGCCGTCGCGGCCCACCCGCGCCTGGTGGGATGCGACGTGAACGGCGCCCGGCTCCCATTCCTGCACGGTCACGAGGGTCAAACGCGCTCCGTCACCGACGATGATCTCGACGTTCTCGGCCAGCATGCCCGCGCCCGAGTGGCGGATCACCACCGTGGCCCGCGACGCCGGCGCGGCCTGGACCACGAGGTGCACCCGGCCCGGGGCGTCCGCCGCATCCGCATGCACGTGGACCACGACCGGCTCATCCGGTTCGGCTCCGGCGGGAATGGACACGAGCGGCGAGGGCCGCTCGTCGGCCCACGCCAGCGCGGCGACCCGGTCCTCGGGGGAGAAGACGGATCCCCGGAGCGATCCCCCCCCTCGGCTTCGGTCAGCGCGATGGGGCCGTCGGCGTCCACCGTCACCGACGCCGTCCGCGCGTCGGGATCGAACAGCGGCCCGAGCACCTCGCGAGGACTGTGCTTCCACTTCGGCTCCCGTCCCGTGGGCACGGGGAAGTCGGAAGGATCGTACGACGTCGGACGCTCGGAGCGGGTCTGCACCGGCACGAAGGCCGCGGCGGGGTCCACGTGCCCGTGAGGCTGCACGGGCACGATAGCGGGTCCGGACATCAGCCGACGGACCCTTCCATACCCATCTCGATGAGCTTGTTCAACTCCAGCGCGTACTCCATCGGCAGTTCCCGCGCGATCGGCTCGATGAATCCGCGCACGATCATCGCCATCGCCTCGTCCTCGGGCAGTCCCCTGCTCATGAGGTAGAACAACTGCTCCTCGCTGACTCGGGACACGGTCGCCTCGTGACCGAGCTGCGCGTCATCCACGCGGATGTCGATGGCCGGGTAGGTGTCGGACCGGGACCGGGTGTCCACCAGCAGCGCATCGCACCGCACGGTGTTGGCCGCGTGATGCGCGCCGGCTTCCACGCGCACCTCGCCGCGGTAGCCCGCGCGTCCGCCGCCGCGGGCGATGGACTTGGAGATGATGGAGGACTGGGTGTGCGGCGCCATGTGGATCATCTTCGCGCCGGCATCCTGATGCTGACCGGGCCCCGCGAACGCGACCGACAGAGTCTCGCCCTTCGCGTGCTCGCCGACCAGGTAGATGGACGGGTACTTCATCGTCACCTTGGAACCGATGTTGCCGTCCACCCACTCCATCGTCGCGCCCTCGTGGGCGATGGCGCGCTTGGTGACGAGGTTGTACACGTTGGTGGACCAGTTCTGGATGGTCGTGTAGCGCACCCGCGCGTTCCGTTTCACCACGATCTCCACCACGGCCGAGTGCAGCGAGTCGCTCTTGTAGATCGGAGCGGTGCACCCCTCGATGTAGTGCACGTACGAGCCCTCGTCGGCGATGATCAGGGTCCGTTCGAACTGGCCCATGTTCTCCGTGTTGATGCGGAAGTACGCCTGCAGCGGGATGTCGACACGGACTCCGGGCGGCACGTAGACGAACGAGCCTCCCGACCAGACGGCGGTGTTCAGCGCGGCGAACTTGTTGTCCCCGGCCGGGATCACCGTCCCGAAGTACTCCTTGAAGAACTCCGGATGCGCGCGCAACGCCGTGTCGGTGTCCATGAAGATGACGCCCTGGCGCTCCAGGTCCTCCTGGATCTGGTGGTACACCACCTCGGATTCGTACTGGGCGGCGACCCCCGCCACCAGTCGTGACCGTTCGGCTTCGGGGATCCCGAGACGCTCGTACGTGTTCCGGATGTCCTCGGGGAGGTCCTCCCACGCCTGCGCCTGCTTCTCCGTGGAGCGGACGAAGTACTTGATGTTGTCGAAGTCGATCGCGCTGAGGTCGGCGCCCCATGTCGGCATCGGTTTGCGCTCGAACAGCTGCAGCGCCTTGAGGCGGTTCTTCAGCATCCACTCCGGCTCGACCTTCAGGGCCGAGATATCGCGCACCACGGCTTCGCTGAGGCCGCGGGCCGCCGAGGCGCCGGCGGCATCCGGGTCATGCCACCCGAACTCGTAGACCCCCAGTCCTTCGAGCTCGGGACGATTGATGAGCACATCGGACATGATTCGTCACTCTCCTCGCTGGACCGAACGGTGTGATCCGCCCCGGAATTCCGACGCCCCCGCGGGAGTTCGCGAGGCGGAATGCCGCTTGCCGGCCCGATCAGCAGATGGCTTCCGCCACCTACACTGGATCGGATGCGGGACGCTTCCGTCTGCACCCGACCCCCCGATTCTACAGGCTGAGGTTGCCCGGGCGGCCCGGCGCGTGCCGCCGTGACGATCCGTGACACCGGCAGGAGAGCGCACGATGACGATCACCCCCCGACCCGAAGCCCCCACGGACCGGCCGCCACGATCCGATGGCTGGCTGCCGCGGCGCGTCGACGGCCGCGCGATCGCGGCGGCGTGGGCGACGCTCGTGGTGCAGATCGGCATCGTGGGCACCGGGGGTCTGGTGCGTCTCACCGGATCGGGCCTGGGCTGCCCGACGTGGCCGCGATGCACTCCGGATTCCTTGGTCGCGACCCCGGAGATGGGCATCCACGGCGTGATCGAGTTCGGCAACCGCCTGCTCACCTTCGTTCTGGCCGCGGTCGCGATCATCACCTTCCTGCTCGTGGTCCGAATGCGCCGCACCCGCCCGGACCTGTTCTGGCTGGCACTGGGAATCGGGCTGTACATCCCGCTGCAGGCGGTGATCGGGGGGATCACCGTCCTGACCGGCCTGAACCCGTACGTCGTGGGCCTGCACATGCTCGCATCGGCGGTCCTGGTCACCCTTGCGGCCGCGCTCGTGGTCCGGGTGCATGCGGTTCCGGGCCGGCTCGTCCGCGTCGTTCCCGGATGGTATGCCGTCATCGCATGGCTCACCGCGGCATCCGTCGCGGTCACCGTCGTCGTCGGCATCCTGGTGACCGGATCCGGCCCGCACGCCGGGGACGGCGGCGCCGCGCGCAACGGCCTGGACCCAGAGCTGCATGCAGCACGTGCACTCGTGGCCGGCGTACGCCGCACTCGCCCTGACGCTCGTCCTGCTGGCGACGGCGTGGCTGCAGCTGGGACGCACGCGGCTGACCCTGTGGACCGGTGTACTCCTCGGAGTGGAGATCGTTCAGGTCATCGTCGGGATCGTGCAGGCGCGCACCGGGCTGCCGATCGTCCTGGTCGACCTCCACATGGTGCTGGCGATGGCGCTGGTCGCGGCGATGACGGCGGTGATGATGCACCTGCGCGCACCCGAGTCGGAGGCCGCGGCGGCTCCGCCGCTGGCTCGGAACTGAGCGCCCCGCCTGCTGCGACCGGGATGTCAGAACGGCAGCAGCGGGTCGATGGCGATCGCGACGAACAGCAGGGTCAGGTAGGTGATCGATGCGTGGAACACCCGCATCGGCTGTGGCTCCGAGCCGCGCGCCGCCCGCCCGTACAGACGATGGGCCTCCACCAGGAACCAGCCGCCGAAGCCGAGCGCGGCGGCCGAGTACAGGATTCCCATGTGCGCGACCGGGATCAGGAGGAGCGAACACGCCACCGTCGCCCACGTGTAGAGGATCACCTGCAGGCCGACCTGCGCGCCGCTGCGCGTGGAACCGAGCATCGGAACGTCCACCTCGTCGTACTGGTCCTTGTACTTCATCGACAACGGCCAGTAGTGCGGGGGCGTCCACAGGAAGATCAGCGCGAAGAGGATCACCGGCGGCCAGGACAGCGATCCGGTGACGGCCGACCAGCCGATCAGGACCGGGAAGCACCCGGCTATCCCGCCCCACACGATGTTCTGCTCCGTGCGGCGCTTGAGGATCATCGTGTAGACGACGACGTAGAAGAAGATGGCCGCCGCCGACAGGACAGCAGCCAGGAGGTTCGTGGTGACGGCGAGCCATCCGGTCGAGACCACGGCAAGAGTCCACGCGAACACCAGGGCCCCGCGAGGGGACACCTCTCCGGTCACCAGCGGACGGTTCTCGGTGCGGCGCATGTGGGCGTCGATGTCCCGGTCCAGGTACATGTTGAACGCCGCCGCCGACCCCGCGCTCATCGCTCCCCCGAGCACGGTGGCCAGCACCAGCCACAGGTCGGGCAGACCGTTCGCCGCCAGGACCATCACCGGAACCGTGGTCACCAGGAGGAGTTCCAGCACCCGCGGCTTGGTGAGCGCGACATACCCGCGGATGGTTCGGCCTAGCGACCGGCTGCGCCGCGCGTGCTCCACCCCGGTTGCCGTCACGTGCGCTCCCCGCCTTCCGCCGGAATCCCTCACCGCAGTGTATCCGGCCGCCCGCGGGTCGTCCGAGACCCCTCCGCGCATCGGTCCGTTCGCTATGCTGAGAACCGATGCGCCCGGCGTCGGCCGCCTGCAGCGATCGTCGAGATCCCCGGCGCCCCGGCACCCAGGGGCGCGACCCCGATGAAAGGGTGACCGGCGTGACCGACGTGGAGTGGAACGACATCGACCGGCGCGCCGTGGACACGGCGCGTGTGCTCGCGGCTGACGCCGTGGAGAAGACCGGCAACGGCCATCCGGGCACCGCCATGAGTCTGGCGCCCGTCGCATACCTGCTCTATCAACGCGTGATGCGTCACGATCCCTCCGACCCGCACTGGATCGGGAGGGACCGTTTCATCCTGTCGGCCGGGCACTCCTCCCTCACCCAGTACATCCAGCTCTACTACGGCGGCTTCGGACTCGAGCTGTCCGACCTGCAGGCGCTGCGCACCTGGGGCTCGCTGACGCCGGGTCACCCGGAGTACCGCCACACCGCCGGTGTCGAGATGACCACTGGTCCGCTGGGGCAGGGTCTGGCATCCGCGGTCGGGTTCGCGTACGCGGCGCGCTACGAGCGGGGTCTGTTCGACCCGGACGCGCCCGCGGGGACCTCCGTGTTCGATCACCGGATCTACGTGATCGCCTCCGACGGCGACCTGGAGGAGGGGATCACGAGCGAGGCCTCCTCGCTCGCCGGCCACCAGCAGCTCGGGAACCTGGTGGTGATCTACGACTCGAATCAGATCTCCATCGAGGACGACACCCACGTCGCGTTCACGGAGGACGTGCCCGCCCGGTACGCCGCATACGGGTGGCATGTGCAGGTCGTGGACTGGAAGCGCACGGGACGGTACGTGGAGGATGTCGCCGAGCTCCACCGCGCGATCGAGGCCGCACAGGGCGAGACCGATCGGCCGTCGTTGATCGTGCTGCGCACCATCATCGGGTGGCCGGCGCCCGGAAAGCAGAACAGCGGCTCGGCCCACGGGTCGGCGCTGGGCGCCGAGGAACTGGCCGCGACCAAGAGAGTGCTGGGATTCGACCCGGACGAGTCGTTCGTCGTCCCGGACGGGGTGCTCGAGCACACCCGCGACCTCCGCCGGCGGGGGGCCGAAGCGCACCGCGCGTGGCAGCGGCGGTTCGACGAGTGGGCGGCGTCCCACCCGGAGCGGCACGAGCTGCTGCGGCGGCTGATGGCGGGCGAGCTGCCGGCGGATGCGGGGGCGGCGCTGCCGGTGTTCGCGGCGGGGAAGGATGTCTCCACCCGCGCGGCCTCCGGCCGGGTCATCAACGCCCTGGCGGAGCGGATGCCGGAGCTGTGGGGCGGGTCGGCGGATCTTGCCGAGTCGAACCTGACGACGATCAAGGACGCAGCCTCCTTCATCCCGGAGCAGTGGTCCACGCACGAGTGGGCGGGCTCGCCGTACGGGCGGGTGCTGCACTTCGGCATCCGCGAGCACGCCATGGGCGCGATCGTCAACGGGATCGTGCTGCACGGACCGACGCGGGCGTTCGGCGGCACGTTCTTGATCTTCAGCGATTACATGCGCCCCGCGGTGCGGCTGGCGGCGCTGATGCGGATTCCGTCGATCTTCGTGTGGACGCACGACTCCGTCGCGCTCGGAGAGGACGGTCCCACCCACCAGCCGATCGAGCAGCTCGCGTCCCTGCGGGCGATCCCGGGCTTCACCGTCGTGCGTCCGGCCGACGCCAACGAGACCGCGGCGGCGTGGCTGGAAGTGCTGCGCCGACGGGAGGGCCCGGTCGGGCTGGCCCTGACACGCCAGAACGTGCCCGTCTTCGAGCGCGGCGATGGGCCGGCCGACGGGGAGGTGTTCGCCTCGGCGGCGGGGACCGCCCGTGGGGCGTACATCCTCGCGGAGGCACCCGGCGGGGACCCGCACGTGCTGCTGATCGCCACCGGATCGGAGGTCCAGCTGGCGGTACGCGCTCGGGCGATCCTGGCCGAGGAGGGCGTCCGGGCGCGGGTGGTGTCCGCTCCGTCGCTGGAGTGGTTCGCCGAGCAGGATTCCGCCTACCGCGCGCAGGTGCTCCCCCCGGCCGTCCGCGCCCGGGTGTCCGTGGAGGCGGGCATCGCGATGCCGTGGCGGGGCATCGTCGGGGACGCCGGCCGCTCGGTATCCATAGAGCACTTCGGTGCATCCGCCGACTACGCGACGCTCTTCCGGCAGTTCGGCCTCACCGCCGAGGCCGTCGCCGACGCCGCCCGCCAGTCGATCAAGGAGACCGCATGACCCCCACGGACCAGCTCGCCGCAGCGGGCGTGAGCATCTGGCTCGACGACCTGTCGCGAGAGCGGATCGCCTCCGGGAACCTCGCCGCGCTGATCCGGGACCGCGCCGTCCGCGGCGTGACCACCAATCCCACCATCTTCGCCGGCGCGCTGAGCCGGGGCGACGCATACGATGCCCAGGTGGCACGGCTCGCGGCGGCAGGGGCCGACGTGGACGAGGCGATCTTCCGGATCACCACCGACGACGTCCGCGACGCCGCCGACATCCTCCGGCCGGTGTGGGAGGACACCGGCGGCGTCGACGGACGAGTCTCGATCGAAGTCTCCCCCGACCTCGCCCACGACACCGCCGCGACGATCGCGGAGGCCGCGCGACTGTGGCAGGCCGTGGACCGCCCCAACGCGCTCATCAAGATCCCCGCCACCCTCGCGGGCCTGCCCGCCATCGCCGCCTCCATCGCCGCCGGGATCAGCGTCAACGTCACGTTGATCTTCAGCCTGGAGCGCTACTCCGCCGTGATCGACGCGTACCTGACGGGCCTCGAGGATGCCCTCGCCGCGGGACGCGATCTCACGACGATCCACTCGGTGGCCTCGTTCTTCGTGTCCCGGGTCGACACGGAGGTGGATCGGCGACTGGACTCGGTCGGCACGGCCTCGGCCGCCTCCCTCCGCTCGCGGTCGGGAGTGGCCAACGCTCGTCTCGCATACGAGATGCATCTGCGACGATCCGCCGAACCCCGGGCGCGCCGCCTGACCGCCGCCGGCGCCCGACCACAGCGTCCGCTCTGGGCATCCACCGGCGTGAAGGACCCGTCGCTGCCGGACACGCTGTACGTCGCTGAACTCGTCGCCCCGGGAACGGTGAACACCATGCCCGAGAAGACGCTCGATGCGGTCTACGACCACGCCGTCATCGCCGAGGACACGATCACCGGCAACCTCGCGGACGCTCACGCGGTGATCGACTCCCTCGCCGAGGCGGGCGTGAACTTCGCGGACGTCACGCGCGTCCTCGAGGATGAAGGGGTCGACAAGTTCGTGGTGTCGTGGCGCGAGCTTCAGGCGACGGTGCGCGCCGCGCTGGAGCGCGCGCGGTGAGCGTCGACATCCGCGTGACCGGGCGCGCCGCGACCGCTGTATCCGCCGTGCTGCCCGGACTGGTCTCGGATCTGACGGCATCCGGCGTCGCCGCCGCCGACCCGGCGCTATGGCCGGACTCGCCGGACGGAGACGGCCGGATGCGGCTCGGCTGGCTCGAGGCCGTGACCCGCTCCCGGCCGCTGGTCGAGCGGATCGGTCCTCTCCGGGAGGTGCTGCTCGCCGATGGCGTGACGCGGATCGTGCTGGCGGGGATCGGCGGCGCCGCACTGGCCGCGGAGGTCATCGCCGCCACGAACGGACTTCCGCTCGTGGTGCTGGACTCCACGGCTCCCTCTCAGGTGCTGTCCGCGGTGGACGGCGACAGCGAATCCGGCGGTCTCGCGCAGACCGCGCTCGTGGTCGCCTCACCCGCGGGATCCTCGGAGACCACAGCGTTTCTTCGCGTCTTCGAGACCGCCTACCGCGACATCGGCATGGACCCGGCGACCCGGATCGTCGTCGTCACCGATCCCGGATCGCCGCTGGAGAGCGAGGCGACCCGGGCCGGATACACCCTGTTCCCATCCGACCCGTCGGCATCCGGGTCCTACGCGGCGCTCACCGCGCCGTCATTGATCCCGGCCGGGCTCGCAGGCGCGGACATCGGCGAGATCCTGGACGAGGCGGAGGCCGCGCTGCTGGATGCTGCGATCGACGACCACCGCAATCCGGCGCTCGTCCTGGCCGCCGCTCTGACGGGCGGACTCCCCCATGCCGACAAGGTGGGCCTGATCGCGGACGGCACCCACCTGGTCGGCTTCGAGGTCTGGCTGGAGCATCTCGTCGCGCAGTCGACGGCACGCCCAGCCGGCGGCATCCTCCCCGTCGTGCTCCTGCCCGTGTCCCCCGAGGCGACCGCCGCGCCCGAAGACCTGCAACTCGTGCGATTCGTGGCCGACGTCGACGACGGCCGCCTGTTCGAACCGCACCACGGCGAGGTGCTGGTATCGGGATCGCTCGGGGCTCAGTTCCTGGTGTGGCAGACCGCCCTCGCCATCGCGGCACGGACACTCGGGACCAACCCCTTCGACCGCCCGGAACCGACCCCCGCGCACACCGAGTGGCCGCCCGCATCCCTGCCCGCCGCGCCGATGTTCACGTCCCAGGAGGTGGAGGTGCGGGTGTCGGATCCGGACCTGGCCGTGTCGGAGACGGTCGCGGGTGTGTTCGACGCCCTGTGGTCGCGTCTCGAGCCGGGCGGATACTGCGCGATCGCGGCGTTCGCGGACCGTGGTCGCCGCGCTCCGCTGGAGGGGCTGCGGGATCTGGTCGCCGCGGTGTCGGGCCGTCCGACGACGTTCGCCTGGGGTCCGCGCTATCTTCCCGCGGTGGGCCGGCTGCACACCACCGCTCGCCCGCCCGGAGTGTTCGTCGTCATCCTCGACGCGGACGAGGTGGACGTGGAGATCCCCGGTGCCGCGCGCACGTTCGCCGGGATGCTGCACGACGAGGCGGCCGCCCAGGTGGACGAGTTGATCCGGAACGGACGGCCGGTCGTCGTCCTGACCCTCACCGACGGCGACCAGGACCTGACCGAGCTGTTCGAGTCGGTGCACTAGCGGCGGTGGACGCGCCCGCCACAGCGCCGCAGAATCCTCTGCGCGACCCGGACGACCGGCGCCTGAACCGGATCGCCGGTCCGAGCGCACTGGTGATCTTCGGGGTCACCGGGGATCTGTCCCGCACGAAGCTGATGCCCGCCGTCTACGACCTCGCGAACCGGGGTCTGCTCCCGCCCGGCTTCGGCCTGGTCGGTTTCGCTCGGCGGCAGTGGGAGGATCCGGAATTCGCGGCCGTGGTCCGGGATGCGGTCCGTGCCTCCTCCCGCACCCCGTTCCGGGAGGAGACCTGGCAGCAGCTGCTGCGCGGAATCCGGTTCGTGTCGGGCGAGTTCGACGATCCGGCTGCGTTCGAGAGGCTCCGCAGCACGGTGACGGCGCTCGACGCGGACCGCGGCACGATGGGCAACCACGCGTTCTACCTATCCATCCCGCCCCGCCAGTTCCCGATCGTGGCGCGCCAGCTGCGGGAATCGGGCCTCGTCGAGGACAGTTCCGGCGCCGGTCAGCCGTGGCGGCGGGTGGTGATCGAGAAGCCCTTCGGTCACGATCTGCCGTCAGCACGCGCTCTGAACGGGGCGTTGGAGGCCGCCTTCCCCGCGGACTCGATCTTCCGCATCGACCACTATCTCGGCAAGGAGACGGTGCAGAACATCCTGGCACTGCGGTTCGCGAACGAGTTGTACGAACCCATCTGGAATCGCAACTACGTCGACCACGTGCAGATCACCATGGCCGAGGACATCGGGGTCGGCGGGCGCGCGGGGTACTACGACGGGATCGGTGCGGCGCGGGACGTGATCCAGAACCACCTGCTGCAGCTGATGGCCCTGACCGCCATGGAGGAGCCGATCCACTTCGACGCCACCCATCTGCGCGCCGAGAAGGAGAAGGTGCTCGCCGCGGTGACCCTCCCCGAGGACCTGGCGGCGACCACCGCACGCGGCCAGTACGCGGGCGGCTGGCAGGGCGGCAGCCAGGTCGCCGGCTTCCTCCAGGAGGACGGCATGGATCCTCGATCGACCACCGAGACCTACGCGGCGATCACGCTGAACGTGGACAACCGCCGGTGGGCCGGGGTTCCGTTCTACCTGAGGACCGGCAAGCGACTGGGCAGGCGGGTGACGGAGATCGCAGTAGTGTTCAAGCAGGCGCCCGACCACCTGTTCACCCGGAGCCGCTCCATGGGACCGGGTCGGAACGCCCTGGTGATCCGGGTGCAGCCCGACGAGGGCGTGACGCTCCGGTTCGGCTCGAAAGTGCCCGGCACCGCCACGGAGGTGCGCGACGTCACGATGGACTTCGGGTACGGCCACGCGTTCACCGAGGCGAGCCCCGAGGCGTACGAACGCCTCATCCTGGACGTGCTGCTGGGGGATCCGCCGCTGTTCCCCCGGCACGAGGAGGTCGAGTTGAGCTGGCGCATTCTGGACCCCATCGAACACTTCTGGGCCGGCCTTCCGAGGCCCTTGGAGCAGTACGCGCCCGGTTCGTGGGGCCCGGCAGGGGCCGAGCGGATGCTGCACCGCGACGGGCGAGCCTGGAGGCGGCCATGATTGTCGACCTTCCCGACACCACGGCGAGCACGGTCTCGCGCACGCTCGTGCGACTGCGCGAGGACGGCGGCGCGGTGGCGCTGGGGCGGGTGCTGACTCTGATCATCGTCACGCGCTCCGGCGAGGAGGACGCGGCGGTGGAGGCCGCGAACGCGGCATCCCGGGAGCATCCGATGCGCGTGCTGGTGGTCATGATCGAGGACCCCGACGCTCCGGCACGCCTGGACGCGCAGGTGCGGGTCGGGGCGGACGCCGGGGCGAGCGAGGTGGTGCTGTTGACGGCGGCGGGGCCCGCGGGCACGTCCGCGGAGAGCCTGGTGAACGCCCTGCTGCTCCCGGACGCGCCGGTCGTCGCGTGGTGGCCGGGCGCAACCCCGCCCGTGCCGTCGCTGTCGCAGATCGGCGGGATGGCGCAGCGGCGGATCACGGATGCAGCCGCCCAGTCCGACCCGAACGACTGGGCGCGGTCCCTCGGCGACCGCTACGCCGCCGGAGACACGGACCTGGCATGGACCCGGCTCACGCACTGGCGCGAACAGTTGGCGGCGGCGCTGGATCAGCCGCCCTACGAACCCGTCGTGGGCGCGCGGGTGCGGGGAGCACGGGACTCGCCGTCCACATTGCTGCTGGCGGCGTGGCTCCGGCTGCAGTTGGGCGTTCCGGTGGACTGGGGGTACACGCCGGCCGACCGGTGGCACAGCGGCATACGATCCGCTCGCCTGGAGCGCGCGTCGGGCGCCATCTCGCTGCAGCGGGTCTCGCCCGACCGCGCGCTCCTCAGCCGGCCCGGGCAGCCGCAGCATGAACTGCTGTTCCCGCGCCGCACCCTGCGGGAGTGCATAGCAGAGGAATTGCGGCGGCTCGATGCGGACGTGCTGTACGGTCGGGTCATCACGGACGGTATGGCTCTACTGGGCCCGGCGGCGCGGGAGGCTCCGGATGACACGCGGCGCTGAGCCCCGGGTGATCGTGGATCCCGATGCGGATGCCGTGGCGCAACGCGTCTGCGGACGACTGCTGCGACGGGTGGCGGCCCGCGCGACCCGGCGCGCGACGACACATCTGTCGTTGACCGGCGGGACGATGGGAGCCAGAGTGCTCGCCGCACTGGCCGACGACCCCCGGACCGGACGCATCGACTGGTCCGGAACCCACTTCTGGTGGAGCGACGAGCGCTTCGTCCCGGCCGCGGATCCACAGCGCAACGACGCCGCCGCCGCGCTCCTGCTGGAGCGCATCCACGCCGCCCCCGAACGGGTCCACCGCGCCGCGACCTCGGACGAGGGCATCGGACTGGACGAGGGAGCCCGCCGGTACGCGGCGGACCTCGCCCGGCACGCCGGCGCGAACGACGTCCCGTGGCCGTCGTTCGACGTGTGCCTTCTCGGCGTCGGGCCAGACGGTCACGTGGCCTCACTGTTCCCCGACCACGGGGAGGTGGGGATCCTCGACCGCGCCGTCGTGCCCGTGCGCGACTCCCCGAAGCCGCCCCCGGAGCGGATCAGCATGACGCTGCCGGTGATCCGCTCCTCACGTCGCGTATGGCTGACCGTGAGCGGCGCCGACAAGGCATCCGCGGTGGGCCTGGCGGTCGCGGGTGCGAGCGAGACCAGCGTCCCGGCGGCCGGCGCGCGCGGACGTTCCCGCACCGTCTTCTTCCTCGATGCGGCTGCCGCTTCGCAACTGCCGGACGAGGCCGACGGCCGGAGCGCGTGAGGGGTGGCGCTTCAGAGCTCCCCGCGGCGTTCGCGCAGCTTGTGGAGCGCTTCCTCCAGCAGTTGGGCCCCCTCTTCGGGAGTGCGCCGCTCCTTGACATACGCCAGATGCGTCTTGTAGGGCTCGACCTTCGCCACGGCCGGCGGGTTCTCCCGGTCGCGTCCAGCGGGCAGGCCGCTGTGCGGCGAGTCGATCACGTCCGGGATCTCGTCGTCCGGCACCCCGGCGGCGAAGTACCGCACCGTCTCGTTGCCCAGGGCATCCCAGTACGACACCACGACCCGGTCGGCGTGGAACCCGTGATCCTGCTCCCCCATGGGCCCGGCGCCCACACGCGTGCCGCGAATGGCGTTGCCTCCGGCGGCCACCTCAGGCCAGCCCGGCGAACTTGGTGACCAGGCCCAGTGCGACGATCGACACGAACCACACCAGGGCCAGCACCACGGTGAACCTGTTCAGGTTCCGCTCGGCCAGTCCGGACGACCCCATCGCCGAACTCATGCCACCGCCGAACATGTCCGACAGTCCGCCGCCGCGCCCCTTGTGGAGCAGGATGAGGAGGGTCAGCAGCAGGCTCGTGATGCCCAGCAGTACCTGGAGCACGAATTCGAGGATCTGCACTTCGGATGCCCTTCCGTGTCGCGAGCCCCTGGGCGCGCGATCACTCAGTATAGCGAGGGTGTCGGGCCGTCCCATGCCGGGCCGGCCGGAATGTCTAGCGTCCGACGTGGCTGCGATAGCGCACGATCGCCGCGAACTGCTCGGGGAGCAGGCTCGCCCCGCCCACCAGGGCCCCATCGATATCGGACTCCCGCATGAAGCCGGCGATGTTGTCCGCCTTCACCGAACCGCCGTAGAGGATGCGGGTGCGTTCGGCCGCCGCGGACCCGAGTGCTTCCGCGATGACGGGGCGCAGCGCGGCGCACACGTCCTGCGCCTGCTCCGCAGTCGCCGCCTGCCCCGACCCGATCGCCCACACGGGCTCGTAGGCCACTACGACCTCGGCGTCCTCCGGCAGCCCCGTCAAGGCGGTGCGCAGCTGACGCACGGGCACCGCGCTGGCCCCGTATCGGTCCCGATCCTCGCCGCTCTCCCCCACGCACACCACCGGCACCAGGCCGTGCCGCAGCGCGGCGGCGGCCTTCGCCGCCACGAGTTCATCGCTCTCGCCATGGTAGTCGCGCCGTTCCGAGTGCCCGACGATCACGTACCGGCAGTCCAGCTTGGCCAGGAACGCTCCCGACACCTCGCCGGTGTACGCGCCCGCATCATGCGCGGACAGATCCTGCGCCCCCAGCGCGAAGGGGATGCGGTCGGCGTCCATCAGGGTCTGCACGGTGCGCAGGTCGGTGAACGGCGGGAAGATCGCGACCTCGACATCGCCGGCGCGGTGCTTCGCGTCGCGCAGGGCCCAGTCGAGTTTCTGCACCACGGCGACGGCCTGAAGATGATCCAGGTTCATCTTCCAGTTACCGGCGATCAACGGCGTCCGGGTCACGGCTGCCATCCCAGTACCTCCAGTCCGGGCAACGCGGCCCCCTCCAGGAACTCCAGGCTGGCCCCGCCTCCGGTGGAGATGTGACCGAACTGATCGTCTCGGAAACCGAGGCTACGAACCGCTGCGGCGGAGTCACCGCCCCCGATCACCGACAGACCACTCACCTCGGTCATGGCCTCCGCCACCGCCCTAGTGCCCCCCGCGAACGCCGGCATCTCGAACACTCCCATCGGCCCGTTCCAGAACACGGTGCTGCTGGACCGGATGGCGTCCGCGAACGCCGCCGCGGAGTCCGGCCCGATGTCCAAGCCCATGCCGGACGCTCCGAACGGCGTTCGTTCCAGATCGTCGACGCCGGCCACGGTGTGCGCCGCATCCGCCGAGAACGTCTCGGCCACCACCGCGTCGGTCGGCAGCAGCAGTCGCACCCCTCGACGGCGTGCCTCGTCGATGTTTCGCCGCACCGCGTCGATCTGGCTCGTCTCGAGCAGACTCGCTCCGACCGGGTGGCCCTGGGCTGCGAGGAAGGTGAACATCATCCCACCGCCGATGATGAGCGTGTCGACGCGGGGCAGCAGGTTCTCGATCACCCCGAGCTTGTCACTGACCTTCGATCCGCCGAGCACCACCGCGTACGGCCGGGACGGACCGGTCGTCAAGCGATGAAGGATCTCCACCTCCGCGGCGACGAGCAGCCCCGCCGCCGACGGCAGGATCCGCGCCAACTCGTAGACGCTCGCCTGCTTGCGATGCACCACACCGAAACCGTCCGACACGAGCACGTCCGCATGACTGGCCAGGCGGCGGGCGAAGTCCTCCCGCTCGGCGGCATCCTTGGAGGCCTCCCCGGGTTCGAATCGAAGATTCTCGATCATCCCGACCGTCGCCGGCTCGAGCGCGTCGATCATCGCCGAGGCCGCCGGACCGGCGGTGTCGGCCGCGAACGCGACCGGTGCGCCGAGCAGTTCCTCGAGCCGCTCCGCGACCGGGGCCAGGCTGAAGCGCGGGTCGGGTGAACCGGCGGGACGGCCCAGATGGGAGCAGACGACGACCGTCGCGCCGCGCTCGGTCAGCCATCGAACGGTGGGCACAGTCGCGCGGATGCGCCCGTCATCGCCGATCCGCCCGTCGTGCAGGGGCACGTTCAGGTCCGCGCGGAGCAGGACACGACGTCCGTCCAGCGACCCGAGGGAGTCGAGGGTTCTCAGTGCCACCGGGCTACAGGCGCTCGGCGACGTACTCGGTCAGATCGACCAGGCGGTTCGAGTAGCCCCACTCGTTGTCGTACCAGCTGGAGAGCTTCACCTGGTCGTCGATCACCCGCAGCAGGCCCGCGTCGAAGATCGAGGAGTGGGGGTCGGACACGATGTCGGCGGAGACGATCTCGTCCTCCGTGTACTTGAGAATGCCCGCCAGCGGTCCGCTGGCCGCGGCGGCGCGGTAGGCCTCCTTCACCTCCTCGAGCGCGACCGGTCGGGAGGCCTGCACCGTGAGGTCGGTGATGGACCCGGTCGGGATCGGCACCCGCAGCGCGAAGCCGTCCAGCTTGCCCTTCAACTCGGGAAGAACAAGCCCGATCGCCTTCGCCGCGCCCGTGGAGGTGGGCACGATGTTGATGCCGGCCGCGCGGGCGCGACGCAGGTCGCTGTGAGGGCCGTCCTGCAGGTTCTGGTCCGCCGTGTACGCGTGGACCGTCGTCATGAGGCCTCGCTCGATGCCGAACGTGTCGTTGAACACCTTCGCCAGCGGTGCCAGGCAGTTCGTGGTGCACGACGCGTTGGAGATGATCGCGTGTCCGGCAGGGTCGTAGGTCGACTCGTTGACGCCCATCACAATGGTGGCGTCCTCGCCGGTGGCCGGGGCCGAGATCAACACCTTCTTCGCGCCGCCGGCGATGTGCTTGCGAGCATCCTCGGCGCGCGTGAACCGTCCGGTCGACTCGATCACGATGTCGACGCCGAGCTCTCCCCACGGCAGGTTCGCCGGGTCGCGCTCCTCGAACACGCGGATCGGGGTGCCGCCGACGCTGATGGATTCCGCGTCGTAGCCGACCTCGCGGTCCAGGCGCCCGGTGATGGAGTCGTATTTCAGGAGGTGGGCGAGGGTCTTGTTGTCCGTGAGGTCGTTCACGGCCACGATCTCGAGGTCCGCCCCCTGCGCGAGCGCTGCCCGGAGATAGTTGCGACCGATCCGCCCGAACCCGTTGATCCCGATCTTGACAGCCACGTCACTCCGTTCCGTTGCGCGCCGCAGCGCCTGTTCCTGCTGGCGTCGGCTCTCAGCCGGTCACGACACTACCAGCAGGCCCGCCGTCTTCTCGCGGGCGGTGGTGAAGCGCTCCTGCACGTTGGACCAATTGACGATGTTCCAGAACGCCTTCACGTAGTCCGCGCGGACGTTCTTGTAGTCGAGGTAGTACGCGTGCTCCCACACATCCAGCAGTAGAAGCGGAACGGTCCCCGCGGCGAACTGGGCCTGCTGGTCGAAGAACTGCTGGATGATCAGGTTCCCGCCGATCGAATCCCAGAACAGACCGGCCCACCCGGAGCCCTGCACTCCCAGCGCGGCGGCCGTGAAGTGAGCCTGGAACTTGTCGAACGATCCGAAATGCTCGTCGATCGCAGCGGCGGCTTCCCCGGTCGGCTTGTCGCCGCCGTCGGGCGACATGTTCGTCCAGAAGATCGAGTGGTTGGTGTGTCCGCCGAGATTGAAGGCGAGATCCTTCTCCAGCTTGTTCACGTTTGCGAGGTTGCCCGTGTCCCGAGCCTCGGCCAGCTGCTCCAGCGCGGTGTTCGCCCCCGTGACGTAGGCCTGGTGGTGCTTGTCGTGATGCAACTGCATGATCGTCGCGCTGATATGGGGCTCGAGCGCGGCGTAGTCGTAGGGGAGGTCGGGGAGCGTGTACTTCGCCATGGTCTCTTCTTCCTGTCGGCGTCGCGCGACGCGAGCGCGGGCGATGATGACGGATTCATCCTAGTGAGCCCGTTCCGGAGCGGGCAGGGGGTTGCGGCGACGCGCTGCCCGTGCCGGACCGCGCGTCAGTGCCCTCCGGGCACCGCCGCTTCGGTGCCCGGGATCCCCTCGAGCGCCGCCCTCTTGTCGGCCATTGCGAGCAGACGCCGGATACGTCCGGCCACCGCATCCTTGGTCAGCGGCGGGTCCGCGTGCTGCCCGAGTTCGTCGAGACTGGCGTCGCGATGGGCCAGGCGCAGATCGCCGGCCTCCCGCAGATGCTCCGGAACCTCGTCGCCCAGGATCTCCAGGGCGCGTTCCACCCGGGCGCAGGCCGCCACCGCCGCCTGCGCCGAACGCCTCAGGTTCGCGTCGTCGAAGTTCACGAGCCGGTTCACGCCCGCGCGCACTTCGCGCCGTTGGCGCATCCGCTCCCATTCCACCGCGGCCGAAGGCGCACCCATCGCCACCAGCGCAGCGCGGATCGCGTCGGATTCGCGGATGACCACCCGTTGGGCTCCCCGCACCTCGCGAGCCTTCGCCGCGACGCCGATCCGGTGCCCGGCGCCCACCAGCGCCATCGCCGCCTCGGCCGAGGGGCTGGCGACCTCCAAGGATGCCGAACGACCCGGGTCGCTGAGCGACCCGGCCGCCAGGAACGCACCGCGCCACACCGCGGCGAGATCGTCCCGAGCACCGGTCGTCAACCGGTTGGGCAGTCCCCGCACCGGGCGTCGGCGTTGATCGAGCAGCCCCGTCTGCCGGGCGAGGGTCTCGCCGCCGTCGATCACGCGCACGGCGACCCGACTCCCGCTGACGCCGGAGGAGGCCTGGACCCGGGCCAGTTCCGCCCGCACTCCGTACAGATCCCGCAGATCCCGCACGAGACGCCGGGCCAGCGGATCCGAATCCAGTTCCGCCTCCACCGCCACCCGCCCGGCGATCGAGTGCAGGCCGCCCGCGAACCGAAGCACCGCGGTCAACTCCGCCATCCGTGCGGAGGGACGGGCGTCGCGTGGGGCCATCAACTCGGCCTTCACGTCGGCGGTCAACGGCACGGCACTCCTCGGACGTCGCGGAAGGACCAGCCTACTCGCGGCCGAGGTCACGATGTGTGACGCGCACCCCCACGCCGGGCAGGCGACTGAGCAGCGCGGCCAGTTCGTGCGCCATCACGACGGAGCGATGCTTCCCGCCGGTGCATCCGACCGCCAGGATCGAATGGCGCTTGTTCTCCCGCTGATACCCGGCCATGACCGGCGCGAGCGCCTGGGCGTACGCGTCGAGGAACTCTCCCGCCCCCGGCTGGGCCAGCACATAGTCGCGGACCGCGGCGTCCTCCCCCGTCAGGGGGCGCAGCGTCGTTTGCCAGAACGGGTTGGGCAGGAAGCGCACGTCCGCGACGATGTCGGCATCGGGCGGCAGGCCGTACTTGAAGCCGAAGCTGACCACGGTCAGGGCGTGCGGCGCGGCGTCCGGGTCCGCGAACAGCTGCGCGACTCGCGTGGTGAGTTGGTGGACGTTGTACTCCGATGTGTCGATCACGACGTCGGCGCGCTCGCGCAGCGGCGCGAGCATGTCTCGCTCACGGTGGATGCCACTAGTCACGGTCCCGCCCGCCTGGAGCGGATGCGGCCGCCGGACGGCCTCGAAACGGCGGACCAGCACCTCGTCCGACGCGTCGAGGAAGACAACCCGCAGCAGCCTCCCGTCCGGAAGCGACGGCGCGAGGTCGGGCAGTCGCCCGAACAGCTCCCGGCCGCGCACGTCGACGACGACCGCCACGCGTGGAACAGCGCCCCCGGCGAGTTCGGACAGGTCCAGCAGCGGACGGAGCATCTGCGGCGGAAGGTTGTCCACGACATACCAGTCGAGATCCTCCAGCGCGTTGGCGACAGTGGATCTGCCCGCGCCGGACATGCCGGTGACGATGAGCACCTCGCCGGTGTTGTTCGCCGCATCCGGCATGGTCGCCCCCGTCTCCGAGCCAGCCTAACGGTCGGCCAGATGCTCGTGCACGGTGGCCGCCAGGCGTGAGCCGATGCCGGACACCTCGGCGATCTGCTCCGGGGAGGCCTGGCGCAGCGCGGTCACCGAACCGAAATGACGCAGCAGCGCCGCGATCCTCACCTCACCCAGGCCGGGAACCTCGCTGAGCGCCGACCGGATGTCTCGCTTGCGCCGGCGCCGTTGATGCGTGATCGCGAAACGGTGAGCCTCGTCACGCAGCCGCTGCAGCAGGTACAACGCCTCCGATCCTCGCGGCAGCACGAGCGGATACTCCTCGCCGGGAAGCCACACCTCCTCGAGGCGCTTGGCCAGGCCGCACAGGGCGATCCCGGTCCGAGCCGACTGCTCCAGCGCTCGGGCGGCGGCGGCCACCTGCGGTCTGCCGCCGTCGACCACGATGAGGTTCGGCGGGTAGGAGAATCGCCGACGTCTCGCCGGGGGGCCGCCGGCATCCTCGTCGTCCGCGCCCCGCACGGACTCCGCGTCACCGTGCGCCAATCGACGCGCGAGGACCTGGTGCAGCGCCTCCGTATCGTCGGGGGATCCGGAAACGGAGAAGGACCGGTACTGGTCCTTCCGGGGAAGTCCGTCCTCGAACACGACCATGGACGCCACGACATTCGTACCGGCCAGGTGCGACACGTCGAAGCACTCGATGCGCAAGGGCGCCTCGTCCATCCCGAGCGCCTGCTGCAACTCGGTCAGGGCGCGGGTCCGGCTGGCATAGTCCGCCGAGCGTCGTGTCTTGTGGACGGCCAGGGCTTGCTGAGCGTTGACCATCGCCGTGCGCATCAGCTCCGCCTTGGGACCGCGCTGCGGCACCTGCACGGCCACGGCCGATCCGCGGCGTTCCCGCAGCCACTGTTCGAAACCCTCGACATCGTCGGGACGCTGCGGCACGAGCACCTGGCGGGGGACGTCGGAGGCCGGGGCCGAGCCGTAGTTCCGCTGCAGGATCTGAGCGACCAGGTCGGGGCCGGCGACGTCCATCTCTTTCTCCACGATGGCCGCGCGCACGCCGCGCACACGTCCGCCGCGCACGACGAAGTGCTGCACGGCCGCCGCGAGTTCGTCCTCGGCGATGCCGAACAGGTCGGCGTCCGTCCGGTCCGGGAGTACCAGAGCGGATCTGCTGAGGACCGCGTCGATGGCCGCGAGCTTGTCGCGATAGCCGGCGGCCGCCTCGTAGTCCAGAGCGGCGGCCGCTTCCCGCATCCGCCGGGTCATCTCGCGGGTGAATCGCTGGTCTCCCCCGGCCATGAACGCGACGAAGTCGTCGACGATGGCGCGATGCTCCTCCACGGTTACCCGCATCGAGCAGGGACCCCCGCATCGGCCAATCTGGCCGGGGAAGCAGGGGCGCCCCGTTGCCATCGCCCGCGCGTAGGACGCGTCCGAGCAGGTCCGGATCGGGAAGACCGTGATGAGCAGCTCGATGACCTCCCGGACCGCCCAGACCTTGGGGTATGGCCCGAAGTACCGCGCCCCGGGGATGCGATGATTGCGCGTCACCAGCACGCGCGGCGCCTCGTCCCGAAGCGTGATCGCCATGTAGGGGTACGACTTGTCGTCCTTGTAGCGGACGTTGAACGGAGGGGAGAACTCCTGGATCCACATGTACTCGAGCTGCAGCGCCTCGACATCGCTGCTGACCACCGTCCATTCGACGGATGCCGCGGTGGTCACCATCCGTCGGGTGCGCTCGTGCAGCGTCTCCAGCGGGGCGAAGTAGTTCGCCAGCCGGGCGCGGAGGTTCTTCGCCTTGCCGACGTAGAGGATCCGCCCCTCCGCATCCCGGAATCGGTACACGCCGGGAGTGGTGGGGATCTCGCCCTGCTTCGGCCGGTAGGGCAGGAGCGCGGCCATTCAGCCTGCCCGGCGTCGGGACGACCCGGGCAGGAGCTCGGCGAGGAACGTGCCCGTGTGGCTCCCGGCAGTTGCCGCCACCTGCTCGGGCGTGCCGGTCGCGATCACCGATCCTCCGCCGTCGCCCCCCTCGGGGCCTAAATCGATGACCCAGTCCGCCGACTTCACCACGTCGAGGTTGTGCTCGATGACGATGACCGTGTTTCCCCTGTCCACCAGGCCCGACAGCACCTCCAGCAGCCGCCGCACGTCCTCGAAATGCAGACCCGTCGTGGGCTCGTCGAGCACGTAGACGCTGCGTCCGCTGGAGCGCCGCTGTAGCTCGGTGGCGAGCTTGACCCGCTGCGCCTCACCGCCCGACAGCGTCGTCGCGGACTGCCCGAGTCTCACGTACCCCAGCCCCACGTCCACCAGTGTCTTCAGGTAGCGATGGATCGCCTGAATCGGTTCGAAGAACTCCGCCGCCTCCACGATCGGCATCGCGAGCACATCGGCGATGTTCTTGCCCTTGTAGTGGACGGCGAGGGTATCGCGGTTGTAGCGCTGGCCGTGGCACACCTCACAGTCCACGTACACGTCGGGGAGGAAGTTCATCTCGATCTTGATGGTCCCATCACCGGCGCAGGACTCGCAGCGGCCGCCCTTCACATTGAACGAGAACCGTCCGGGGAGGTATCCGCGCGCCTTCGCTTCGGGGGTCTCACTGAACAGTGTGCGGATGCGGTCGAAGACTCCCGTGTAGGTCGCCGGGTTGGACCGAGGGGTACGGCCGATGGGCGCCTGGTCCACGTGCACGACCTTGTCCAGCTCGTCGGTGCCGGTCACTCGGGTGTGGTGTCCCGGGACGGTGCGGGCCCCGTTCAACCGCGCGGCGAGGACCTGATAAAGGATGTCGTTCACAAGAGAGGACTTCCCCGAGCCGCTGACTCCCGTCACCGCCGTGAACAGACCGATCGGGAATCTCACCGTGACGTTCTTCAGATTGTTCGCCCGCGCGCCGACCACGGTGATCTGGCGGCGGGAATCGACGGGTCGCCGCCGCGGGGGGATGGCGATCTGTCGGCGGCCGGCCAGGTAGTCGGCCGTCAGGGACGCGGTCTCCGTCAGCAATTGCGGATACGGCCCGGAATGGACGACCCGGCCGCCCTCGACCCCGGCGCGCGGTCCGATATCCACGATCCAGTCCGCCGCCTGGATCGTCTCCTCGTCGTGCTCGACCACGATGAGGGTGTTGCCCAGATCGCGCAGCGTCAGCAGCGTCTCGATGAGGCGCCGGTTGTCCCGTTGGTGCAACCCGATCGAGGGCTCGTCGAGCACGTACAGCACACCCGTCAAGCCGGAGCCGATCTGGGTGGCCAGCCGAATGCGCTGCGCCTCCCCCCCGGATAGGGACCCGGCCGATCGCGCGAGGCTGAGATACCCGAGCCCCACCTGGATCAGGAAATCCAGCCGGGCCCGGATCTCGCGCAGCACCGCCGCCGCGATCGCGGCCTCCCGGTCGGTGAGCTGCAGCGTGGAGAAGTACTCGCGCGCCTCGATCAGGCTCAGACGCGACACCTGCGCGATCGAACTGCCGTGAACCCTGACGGCGAGCACCTCGGGCGTGAGCCGATCGCCGTTGCAGACCGGACACGGGATCTCCCGCAGATACTCGGCCCAGCGCTGGCGCGCGCTGTCGGATTCGGCCTGCGCATACTGGCGTTCGATGTACGGGACGACGCCTTCGAAGCCGGACGTATAGCGCATCTCCCGACCGAAGCGATTGCGCCAGCGCACGTTGACGCTGAAGTTCTCGCCGTGGAGGACGGCGTCCTTGACCCGCTGCGGCAGGGACCTCCACGGCGCGTCCAGGGAGAATCCCAGGTCGGCGGCCAGTCCCTCCAGCAGGCGCTCGTAGTACTGGTACAGGCCCTTGCCCTGCGTGCTCCATGGCACGATGACGCCCTCCCGCAGCGATGCGTCCTCATCGCGCAGCAGCAGCTCCGCGTCGACCGACATCCGTGTTCCCAGGCCCGAGCAGGCGGGGCAGGCTCCGAATGGCGCGTTGAACGAGAACGTCCGGGGTTCGATCTCGGTGAGGTGCTGCGCGTGCCCGTTGGGGCACGCCATCCGCTCACTGAAATTCAGCCACGCCCCGTCCCCGTCGGCGTCCACCAGCTGGACGCGGATCACTCCGTCGGTCAGCCGCAGTGCCGTCTCCACCGAATCCGTGACCCGCGGAAGGATGTCCGGACCGGCGACCAGCCGGTCCACCACGACGGCGATGTCGTGGGCGCGGCTCTTGGTCAACGTCGGCGGATCGGACAGCTGCACCTGATCGCCGTCGACGATGGCACGGGCGAACCCTTTCGCGCTGAGCTCGCGGAACAGCTCGACGAACTCGCCCTTCTTGCGCGTGACCACCGGAGCGACGACCTGATAGCGGGTGCGTTGCGGCAGCTCCATCAACTGGTCCGCGATCTGCTGGACGGTCTGCCGTTGGATGACCGCGCCGCATTCCGGGCAGTGGGGAACCCCGATCCGTGCCCAGAGCAGCCGCATGTAGTCGTGGATCTCGGTGATGGTCCCGACGGTCGAGCGCGGGTTGCGGTTCGTGGACTTCTGGTCGATCGACACGGCAGGGCTGAGACCCTCGATGAAGTCGACGTCCGGACGGTCCACCTGACCGAGGAACTGACGTGCGTAGGAACTGAGGGATTCGACGTACCGGCGCTGACCCTCCGCGAAGATCGTGTCGAAGGCCAGGCTCGACTTTCCCGAGCCCGAGAGGCCGGTGAAGACCACCATCGCGTCCCGGGGGATCTCCAGATCGACATCCCGGAGGTTGTGCACTCGCGCGCCCCTGACGCTGAGCCGTCCCGCGTGCTCGCCGAACTCCGAGACAGGCATGATGGGCACCGGCCAAGTCTAGGCGGGGGTCCCGACGCTCGGTCCGGCCCTGGGTACGGGAGCATTCCTCGGTCCGCGCGACCCGAGAAGGACGGGTCAGGCGTGGCCCGCCCGCTGCATGGCGCGCAACTCCCGCTTGACGTCCTGGACCTCGTCGCGCAGTCGTGCGGCGAGTTCGAACTTCAGTTCGCCCGCCGCCGCGAGCATCTGATCGGTCAGTTCGGCGATGGTGGACTCGAGTTGACGGGCCCCCTCCGCTCCGATCCCGTCGCCGCCGCGCGCGACGGCGCGTCCGCGCCCGCGCTCGGCCGCCAGCAGTGCCGCGGAGTCGGCGCCCTCCCTCACGAGCACGTCGGTGATGTCCGCGATCCGTTTCCGCAGCGGCTGCGGGTCGACTCCGCGTTCGCGGTTGTACGCGATCTGTTTCTCGCGGCGTCGGTCGGTCTCGTCGATGGCGGTGCGCATCGAGTCCGTGATGCTGTCGGCGTACATATGCACCTCGCCTGACACGTTCCGGGCGGCGCGCCCGATCGTCTGGATCAGCGACGTGCCGCTGCGGAGGAACCCCTCCTTGTCGGCGTCGAGGATCGCCACGAGAGACACCTCTGGGAGATCCAGACCCTCTCGGAGCAGATTGATGCCCACGAGCACGTCGTACACGCCGGCGCGCAATTCGGTCAGCAGTTCGACTCGGCGCAGAGTGTCCACGTCAGAGTGGAGGTAGCGCACGCGCACGCCGTTCTCGCCGAGGAACGCGGTCAGGTCCTCCGCCATCCGTTTGGTGAGCGTCGTGACGAGTACACGCTCGTCGCGTTCGACACGGAGCCGGATCTGCTCGAGCAGGTCGTCGATCTGACCTTTCGCGGGCTTGACGATCACCTTCGGGTCCACGAGGCCCGTCGGCCGGATGATCTGTTCGACCACCCCGTCGGCGATGTTCATCTCGTAGCGTCCGGGGGTGGCGGACAGGTACACGGTCTGACCGACCCGGTTCTTGAACTCGTCCCACCTCAGCGGCCGGTTGTCCAGGGCGGACGGAAGCCGGAACCCGTGCTCCACGAGAGTGCGCTTCCGGGACGCGTCTCCTTCGTACATCGCGCCGATCTGCGGAACGGTCACGTGAGACTCGTCGATGACCAGCAGGAAGTCCTCAGGGAAGAAGTCGAGGAGCGTGTGCGGCGGCTCGCCCGGGGATCGACCATCCAGGTGGCGGGAGTAGTTCTCGATTCCCGAGCAGAAGCCGAGCTGCTGCAGCATTTCGAGGTCGAAGGTGGTGCGCATGCGCAGGCGCTGCGCTTCGAGCAGCTTGCCCTGGCGCTCGAACTCGGCCAGCCGCTCCGCGAGCTCAGTCTCGATGGTGCCGATCGCGCGCTGCACGACGTCGGCCGCCGCCACGTAGTGGGATGCAGGGAAGATCGGCACCGAGTCCATGCGGCGGATCACGTCACCGGTCAACGGGTGGAGTGTGTAGAGCGCCTCGATCTCGTCGCCGAACAACTCGATGCGGATCGCATACTCCTCGTAGACCGGGATGATCTCGATCGTGTCGCCGCGCACGCGGAAGTTCCCCCGCGAGAAGTCGACGTCGTTGCGGTTGTACTGCATGGCGATGAAGTGCCGGATCAGCGCGTCGCGGTCGTAGCGCTCACCCACCTGAAGCGCCACCATCGCGCGCAGATATTCCTCCGGCGCGCCCAGTCCGTATATGCACGACACGGTGGACACGACCACCACGTCGCGTCGGGACAGCAGCGAGTTCGTGGTCGAGTGCCGCAGCCGTTCCACCTCGGAGTTGATGGACGAGTCCTTCTCGATGAACGTGTCCGTCTGCGGAACATACGCCTCAGGCTGGTAGTAGTCGTAGTAGGAGACGAAGTACTCGACCGCGTTGTTCGGCAGGAGCTCGCGGAACTCGTTGGCCAGCTGCGCGGCCAGGGTCTTGTTGTGCGCGAGGACCAGTGTGGGCCGCTGGACCTGCTCGATCAACCAGGCAGTGGTCGCCGACTTCCCGGTTCCTGTCGCCCCGAGCAGCACCACGTCGGTCTCCCCGGCCGTGATCCGGGCCGCGAGTTCGGCGATCGCCTGCGGCTGATCCCCGGACGGGACGTACTCGCTGACGACCTCGAAGGGCCGAACGGATCGAGTGGTCTGCACCGATCCAGCCTACGTCGAGCCTCCCACGCTCGGACGGCCCGGCCCTACGCGCGCAGTCGCTCCCACAGAGGGTCCACTGGGACTCCGCCGTGATGGCAGAGCACGACCGCGTTCAGGCGCCGCAGCGCCGAGTCGTCGCCGAACACGATCGCTCCCAGGGCGGCGCGGTCGAGGGACCCGTCCGGCCGGAGCAATCCGGGTCCGAATTCGTCGACGATCCGCCTGAGCGTCGCCGTCCCCGGCTCCTGCACCTCGCGGACGATGCGGTCCGCGTCCACGATCACCGCGCCGTGCTCTGCCAGTCGCTACGAGATCGTGGACTTGCCCGAGGGGATCCCTCCGGTCAACGCGATGATCGTCACGCCACGAGCATGCCACGTACCCTCGGGGTGCGCCGCTGCGATGTCACGCGGCGTCGTCGAACCCTCCCCCCGCCAGCAGGATGGATGCGTCCGGATTGCTCGCTGCGCGCGATGCCGCCGCCCGCGCGTGTCGGACGAGATCGCGCGGGCGGTAGCCCACATCACTGCTCACAGCCACGCCAACGCCTACAACGGGCACGACCGCGCCGCTGACACCGACCAGCACGTCGAACACTCCCCGGTAGATGACCGCCGCCTGGCGCCGCGCGTCCGCCGCGTGTGCGGACGGTGCGGCAACGAGTAGTCCGCCGCTTCCATCCTCTCCGACCGGCGCCGACGCCGGCGCGTGTCGTCGGACGCCCGTCCGGAGTCGTTCGACAATGTCGCCCACGACGTCCGGCCCGAAAGCGACGGCAATCTGCGGCAGATCCTCCACCCGGATCGCGATAACGGCCAGGAGATCACCTCGCCACCGGGCTCGCTCCGCGATGTCGTCCAGTGCACCCATGAATGCCGGAGACACATAAATGCCGTCCGGAGTCACGCCGCCGCGGGCCATCCATGCGAACGTGCGCAGATCGGTCTGCGTGGCGCGGAGAACCGAACTGACGACAACAGCAACGATCGTCAGGATGATTGTCAACACGCTCGTCACATTGGTGCTGAGGTACGACTGGAAGACCTCGCTGTCCGGGCCTGACCCGACGAACACCGCGGTCCGGACGACGTAGTACACGGCGACCAGTGCAAAGACCGCCCCGAGGGGCCACGCGGTGCGAATCGATCGCATCGGTGAACGAAAGGTCTCGGCCGCGGCGAGAGCAGGGAACACAATCAGGCCGACCCCCATCGCCGTCCACCCGGCCCAGTCCCCGCCTGCCGGACCTTCGACGATCACCGCGCCCGCCACAATCGAGCACGACGCGGCGACCATGACGACCGGAATCGTGAGGCGGCGATCGTTGAAACGCCGGACACCGAGCCACATCCCACCCATCGACGCGACGAACAGCATGTTGCCGGCAGCGATGGCGAGGTAACCTCCAACACCGGCGGCCCACGCTGCATACGCCAGTGTGGTGGCGATACCGGTGAGGAACGACACCGACCACACGCGGCCCACCTTGTCGTCTCTGCGGAACAGAGTCTCGATGATGAATGTCCCGCCGGCCACAAGCGCAACCAGAGCCGTCATGGCGGAGGTCGTGAACTGATCCAGCATTATTCGACCTCGTCTGCCAGTGAGCTCTCCGCCGGTCGGCGCGCGGCCGTGTCCGCGATCTCCGGCAGTCGTACGACGAATGTCGAGCCAGAGCCGGGAATGCTCTTAACGCTGATGTCTCCGCCCTGCGCACGCACGATGTCCCGGCTGATGGAGAGGCCCAGTCCCGTCCCAGCCACCGCGCTACTCGCACGAAAGTACGGCTGGAACAGTCGCAGTTGATCGCTCTCGGAGATGCCGACTCCGTCGTCGCGGACGACGATCCAAGCATCGCCGTCACCGGCTGAGGTGCTCACGAGCAGGTGCCCGCCCGTGCGGCCGTACTTGATCGCGTTGCTGAGCAGATTGTCGACGACCTGCCGGGTTCTTGCGCTGTCCACGTATGCTCGCGCTGGCCGAACCTCGGATGTGTCGATCGTGATGTCCCGCTCGGCCGCGCGCGCCGACCAGGATTCCACCGCCGCACCCACCAGAGGCACGAGATCGGTGTCCCGCGGTGACACGGCAATGGTCGTCGACAGGCTGGAGGAACTCGATGCCGCCAGGATGTCCGCGATGATCTGCAGCAACCGGTCGCCATTTCGGGCCGCGACTTCCAGGTCCTTTCGGGCAACCTCCGGACGATCCAGGGATTCCAGCGCCAGGTCGATGAAGCCGAGGATGGACGTCAGCGGGGTCCGCAACTCATGGGACACTGACGCCACAAGACGATCGCGGGCGCGCAGCGCCGTCAACTCCGCGGTCACGTCGCGCGCGACCAGAACGGTGCCCAGGTCCTGCCCACGCGCGCCGTTCGTTCTCCTCGCCGTCATGCTGATCGCGCGCTGCGGGCGGTCCGGCGGACCGAACCAGACCACCTGGTTATCGAACTCCTCCCCCCGCACGGCGCGCCGAATCGGTCTGCGGTCTTCCTCCAATGGCGTCAGCCCGTCTGCGTCGTACGCGTCAGGAAGGTCAGCGTCGGGTCGAGCAAACCCCGGGATCGAGTCTTGGAAACTCCCGAACGCCTCATTGATGACAGTGACATCACCCGACGGTCCGATCCTCAGAACCCCGAACTCGACCGAGTCGAGGACATCGGCGAGCAGTCGCTCCTGGTGCTCGGCACGCTGGGCTATGGCGGACAGGAGAATCGCCTGCTTGTCCAGCAGATCTCGCTGCGCTCGGTGGCGACGTGCGTTCACGAAGCTGGTTGTCGCGATCGCGAAGATCACCACCGGCAGAAGCACCGTGGCCAGGGCAGAGGTTGGAGATGGCTCGCGGCTCGCGATGAAGAGGTACAAGCCCGTGATCGTCACAAACTGTGTGACGAACCCTGCCAGCCCCAGTGAGGACATCCACATTGCCGGGAACGCCCACAGTAATCCGAGGCCGCCGGCCGGTTCAGCGTATCGCAGCAATGCGATTGCGACGATGTCCACGGTCGGCACGAGCAGGACCCACCGGCGGCCGACTTTCTCCCACGGTACGATGAAGGCTGCAGCGCCGCCCGCAAGGATGGTCAACTGTCCCGCCAGGAAGGCCGGCCCGCTCGCTCGACCGGGGAGCAGGAAAAGGACGATCCCCGCGATCACGACTGCCGTGCACAGCAGGGTCTGATTGAGGATGACGGAGCGGCTACCCGACGCCGAGTCGATTGGCGCCGAATGCGGGGTTGTGCTGGACGGGTCCTCACCGGCGCCTGCAGGACGCATTGGCCGACGGTATCGCGAATGCTGCGGGGCTGAGGTCACGGCGACGACGCATCTGCGGTCGGGGGTACCGCTATCACCACCGAACTATCGTCGCTCGCGCGAGCACTGTCGGCGGCACGCGCAGCGGCGTCCATGAGCGTTTCGGCCGAATAGCCGACCAACGACGAAAGCGCAACGCCGACGCCGACCTCAGGCACTACCAGATCGCTGTCTGCCACAAGACGACTGACCACTCCCCGATACAGCAACCCCGCCTGTCGGCGCGCATCAGCCGGTGTGGTGCTCGTTGTTGCCACGAAGAACAGGCCTGGCTGATCGGCCTCACAGACGATCGATAGCGGCGACGAGAACGAGCTCACGGCCGCTTGAACGACACGATCGACTCCGTCGGCCGCCTCCGCTCCGAACGATCGGCGCACTCGACCGATCCCCTCCACGCGCACCCCGATGACGGCTATGGCATCGAGCCGCGGGGCCGCGCGTCGCAACGCATCGCGCAGCCGCGGGAGGAATTCCGACTGCGACAGAGGCGCGCCCCGCTCGATGACTGCGCCTCGACCACGGTCGATGCTCTCGCGGAGCGCGAAGGCGCTCACGGCGACCAGCGTCCCTGCCAGCACGGCGAGCCATGGCTCGAGGAAGTTGATCGCGGCCCCGAGCGGGCCGGACACGGAACCCTCGAGCAGTGCCGCTCCCGACAGCACATCCGACGCCGCCCACACCGCGAAACCGATCACATGAACGCTGCGCATCACTCCGCCCGGCGCATCGCGCCGTGCCCACTGATAACAGACTGCGCCGGCGAATAGCGCCGACGCGAGGAGCGTCCACAACCGCCCTGGCCACTGCTGCGCACTCTGTTGCGTCCACAGCGTCACGGTGGAGGCCAGTATCGCCAGCGAGCCGACTAGGTAACTCGGGCCACTCGTTGATCGCCGCCGGTATGCGAGTGAACCCAGGAGGAAGCATCCGGCGGCACTGACGACGAACGCGTTCCCCAGTGCTAGCACCCACGCCAACGTCCACCCATCCAGATGGCCTTCTGTGATCACGACATCCACGAGCGCTCCACCCAAGGCGAAGAGGAACGCAAGCGCCCACAGTCGCGCGCCGCCTCGGTCGCGACGCGCGAGGGAGGTCGCAATGTACGTGACGGACGCGACGACCGCGACGAGAGCCGTGGGGACAACGTCGATCGACTGCTCAGTCACCGGATGCACCGGTGGCTTCCTGCGGATGCGCAAACGGTCCGCCACGGTCGGGGTGGTTGAGGGCGTCCACGGTCGCAGGGAGGGATACGTGGAATGTGGCGCCCGCGCCCAGTCGGCTCTCGACCGAGATCTCTCCCCCGTGGGCTCGCACCAGGTCTCGGCTGATCGCCAGCCCGAGTCCGGTACCCGTGGACCGATCGTCCGCCCGGAAGAACCGCTCGAAGAGTCGACCCATGCTCTCTTCCGATAATCCGATACCGGTGTCCGCGATCGTCAGGCTGGTACGCACGCCGTCGGACACGGTCGACAGGATCACCCGGCCACCATCCCGGTTGTACTTGACGGCGTTACTGACCAGATTGTCGATCACCTGGCGCATGCGAAGCGGATCAGCGTATGCCGGTGCCTCGCATATGGCGGTGAGGTCGATATCGATCGCTCGTTCGGCGGCTGCCGCGCGCCATGCTTCCCCGCTGGCGCGCAAGATCTGGCCAACATCGATCGCCTGCTGGGAAACGGTCAGGTCGGCGAACATCTCCGACCGGCTTGACGCCATGAGGATATCCGACACGATCTCGAGAAGCCGCGACGCATTCCGCTCCGCGATGTCCAGGTTGTTCTTCGCGCGAGCGGGAAGGTCCGGGTCGTCCACCGTGAGTTCCAGGTAGCCGATGATCGAGGTCAAGGGGGTCCGCAACTCGTGCGATACCGCTGACACGAGCGAGTCGCGGGCCCTGAGGGCGGTGAGTTCACTGGTAACGTCCCGCGATATCACCACGGCCCCACTGTCGGAGCCATCCGCGCCGTATGTGCGCCGAGCCGTGATGCTGAGGGCACGTCGCCGGCCCTGTTCGGCCCCGAACCATACGAGCTGGTTGTCGAAAACCTCACCACGAGCCGCACGAGCGTAGGGCGTCACGGCCGCGTCGAGCGGCGTCACCCCGTCTCCTGCAAATACCCAAGGTTGCCCGGGAACCCGCGCGTTCCCCATCTGCTGCAGCCGCGCGTGGGCCTCGTTGGCCACAGTGGTCGAGCCGTCGCGTGCAATGCGGATGACGCCGAAATCAACTGCATCGAGCACCTCCGTGATCAGTTCCTCTTGTCGCTGTGCCCGCCGTGTCGTTCTGCCCAGCGCGGATGTCTGCTCCATGAACAGCGCGCGCTGCGCACTCATCTGACCGGACAGAGCAGCCATAGCTGTAGCCACCGCCGCTGTCACGAACCCGAAGCTCACCCACATCTCGGGTGCCGCGGACGCTTCGCCGATCGTCGCCGTCGTGATCACCGCCACCGTCGGGACGGTGATGCTGATGACGTACCCGACGACTCCGAAGTACAACGACATCCAGGTCACCGGAATGAGGAACAGCAGGCTGTACCCCGCGGCGGGGTCGGCGTGGTGCATCAGTGCGACGGCCGCAGAGTCCACGAGCGGCATCGCGATGGCGGTCCACGGCCAGAGCCGCGTCCACGGCGCCAGCGCAGTCGCTATCCCAACTCCCGCTATCACCATCACCCCCACGAGCACCCCTCCGAGGACAGCCCCGTGGAATGATGCGTGCGCAAGCAGGATGCCGAGCGCTGCAACGAAGAGACTCCACTGCAGGACAGTGGCGACGGGGCCGCGTGCGCCGTCGACCGTCACCGGCAGCGCCAGCGGACCTCGAGGCCGCCGAGGACTCGGCTCACGCGAGCGCATCGCGGCCCGTCCGCTCGCAGATGCGCTCATGGACTAGACGGTACCGCCCACCCGGGGCCCGGACCGTTCCGGCTGGCCCGCTGCGGACGAGCGAGCGGATGCTATGGCTCGCTCGACCGGGCGGCATCAGTCGCCCGGTACTCCGCCATCAGCTGCTGCTCCCGGTCGCGCTTCGGGACGAGCAGACCTACCAGTGCCGCCCCGCCGGCGATCGCCACCGTGCCCACGAGGTAGGCTCCGAACGCTCCGGACACCAGGCTCTGCGCGGCAGCGTCCAGGATCGCCTGCCGGTACTGCGGATACTGGTCGGCCACGTGCACGGCCGAGGCATAGGAGGCCTGCAGTGCCTGCGTGACCTGATCGGGGATCTGGGATGCGTGACCCGTGGCGGCGATGGAACGAGAGAATGCGTGCGCGAAGCCGGACGCGAGAATCGCTCCGAGCAGCGCCTGCATGATCGAACCCCCGAGGTCGCGCTGGAGATCCGAGGTTGCGGAGGCCATCCCGACACGACGAACCGGCGTCGAATCCGTCAGCGACCGGGATGCGGGGGTCATCGCCAGTGCCGCGCCGCATCCGATGACGAAGAAGCACGCCCCGACCACCCAGTAGGGAGTGTGCTCGCGCCACAGCAGAGTTCCCAGAAATCCGGCGAACACGAACGCGTAGCCGGACAGCATCGCCGTGCGCGTGCCGCGCGCGGTCACCAGTCGGGCCGACCAGGGCGCCACGAGGAGGAGCGCGATCGCCGCCGGCACGACCGCGAGGCCCGCTTCGAACGTGTCGTATCCCAGAATGTTCTGCAGGAACTGCTGGCCGACGAACATCGCTCCCATCAACGATCCGAACACGATCATCCCCGCCAGCGCCGGGACCCAGAAGGTGCGGCGGGCGGCGACACGGAGGTCATACAGGGGTGCGCGCGCCGTCCGCTGGCGCCAGACGAACGCCGTGAGACTCACCGTCGCCGCTGCCAGGAGCGCCGCGCCGACCGCGGTCTGACCCGGGGCGAACACCGTGCTGACTCCCAGGACCAGAGCGGCGACTCCGATCACGGAGAGCACTCCCCCGAGGTGGTCGACGGACCGGGTCGATTCCGCGACGTGGCCGGGAACGGTCCGCCAGACCAGCACGAGCGCGATCGCCGCGACCGGCGCCGCCATCAGGAACGCCGACCCCCACCAGAAGAACTCGAGCAGGGCGCCCGCCGCGACCGATCCGATCACGGTGGCCATCGCGCTGACACTCGACCACAGTGCGATCGCGCGGGTGCGCCGCGGTCCGGGCGCCCACAGAGCGGTGATCAGCGAGAGCGTCGTCGGATAGGCCATCCCCGCGGCGATCCCCGTCAGCACCCGACTGACCACCAGCGCGCCCATGGTGGGCGAGAACGCAGCCGCGAAGCTGACCACGACCGTCAGTCCCAGGCCGAGCATGAGGAGCTGCTTGCGCCCGTACCGGTCCGCGATCGCGCCCAAGTAGAGCACCGACATCGCCAGGCCGAGCGAGCATCCGAGGGCGACGAGGTTGAGGCTGGTCTGGCCGGCGCCGAACGCGTCCCCGATCTGGGGCAGGGCGATGTTCGCGGCCGCGAGATTGATGTTGCAGACCAGGGCCGCCAGGATCAGAGCGCTCAGCACGAGCGCGGGCCGTGGCGGGGCCGCGTCCGCGACGGCGGCCGGCCCGTTGACGGCGGTCATCCGAGCGCGGCCTGCAACTGCGACAGCACGTATGGTGCCGGCGGCAGACCCGTCTCCCCGTCCGGGATGTCGCTGTTCACCATCACGATGATGGTCGTGTCGGTCTGGTAGTTGTGCACGAGGGACGTGGTGTATCCGGGAATGTCGCCGTCGTGCCCCCACCACCCCTCGCGGTTCCCGATGCCGTAGCCGTAGCCGGTCGTGGCGGTGTTCGGCGGTGGCCAGGTGAGGATCGAATCATGGCGCAGGCGCTGCGTCGCGGGATCCAGCACCCCCTCCCCCGTGAACAGCGCGTGCGCCCACAGCTCCAGATCATCCATGGTGGACACGACCTGGCCCGCGCTGAATGCGAACGATGGCGACCAACGGGTGGCGTCCCGGGTCTGCCCGGGCTCGGCGCCCTGCTCCGTCACGCCGGCGAGGTACGGCGCGGGGATGGCGTCGTCCATCGGAAAGGACGAGGAGGTCATCCCGAGCGGACCGAAGATGCGTTCCTGGAAGACGTCCGCGATGGGCTTTCCCGTCACCTTCTCGATCAGCACCCCGAGCGCGACGTAGTTCGAGTTCGAGTACTGCCACCCGGTGCCGGGAGGGAACTGCGCGGGAAGGGTCCGCACACCGTCGAGGAGCTGCTCCGGTGTCCATTCCTGCCACGGGCGCGCCAGGTACGCGTCGGTGATGTCCGGATCCAGGGTGTACGAGGGGATGCCGCTGGTCATGTCCAGCACTTGGCTGATGGTCGCCTCGGGATTGGGGAGGTCGGGAACGTACCGGGCGATGGGCTCGTCCAGGGACAGGAGCCCTTCCTGGGCGAGCTGCAGCACGATGGTGGCCGTCATCGTCTTGGTCAGACTGCCCACCCTGGTGCGGTCGTCCGGGGCGGGGGGGCGGGTGCCGCCCGCCGCCGAACCGGATGCGCCGTCCCAGCCGGCGCCCGACCGGATCACCCGAGCAATGACACCGGGGAATCCCAGCTGCGCACGGCTGTCATCCAGGACCTGCTGGAGAGTTGCGGCCTCCGCCAGGGGGGCACGGGTGGGAGTCGACGCGGACGGCGCAGCTACATTGGCGGGTGCGGCGCACGCACTGAGTGCGGCTGCTGTCGCCAGGAGCAGGGCTGCGCCGATGCGCGCGCGCCGACGGGGACGGTACTCGGGCACGTTCCGTTCCTTTCGTGAACGTGCTCACCCTATCCGGCAGCGCGTGACGGTCGCGGGCGCCACCCTGATGCGCGCCCGCAACCAGGCGCGCATCAACGGCCGGCGAGCTTCTCGCGCAGCGCCGCCAGGGCCTCGTCATCGGCAAGCGTGCCTACGGGCCCGGTTTCGCTGGAGAAGGACGACCGTCCATCGTCGGCATCCTTGTCGCCCGCAGCAGCCTCCAGGGACTTCGCGACCTGCGCCTTGTGCGCCTCCCAGCGGGACTGCGCGGCCGCGTACTCCGCCTCCCATGCCAGGCGCTGGACGTCGAAGCCTTCCTTCCACTGGTTGGTCTCCGGGTCGAATCCCTCGGGATACTTGTATTCGCCGTTCTCGTCGTACTCGGTGACCATGCCGTACAGGGCGGGGTCGAACTCCGTGCCGTAAGGGTCCACTGATTCGTTCGCCTGCTTCAGCGAGAGCGAGATCCGCCGACGTTCTAGGTCGATGTCGATGACCTTCACGAAGACCTCTTCGCCGACGGACACGACCTGCTCCGCGAGCTCGACATGCTTGCCGGACAACTCCGAGATGTGCACCAAACCCTCGATCCCGTCCGCCACCCGGACGAACGCGCCGAACGGCACGAGCTTGGTGACCTTGCCGGGGGTGACCTGACCGATGGCGTGCGTCCGCGCGAACACCTGCCAGGGGTCCTCCTGCGTCGCCTTGAGGGACAACGACACCCGCTCCCGGTCGAGGTCGACCTCGAGGATCTCGACCGTGACCTCCTGCCCGACCTCGACGACCTCGGATGCGTGCTCGATGTGCTTCCAGGACAGTTCGGACACGTGCACCAGACCGTCGACCCCGCCCAGATCGACGAACGCGCCGAAGTTGACGATGGACGAGACCGTGCCCTTGCGGACCTGGCCCTTGTGCAGATTGTGGAGGAAGTTCGAGCGGGACTCCGACTGGGTCTGCTCGAGGAGCGCGCGGCGGGACAGCACCACGTTGTTCCGGTTCTTGTCCAGTTCGAGGATCTTCGCCTCGATCTCCTGGCCGAGGTACGGAGTGAGGTCGCGCACGCGCCTCAGCTCGATGAGGGAGGCGGGGAGGAAGCCGCGCAGGCCGATGTCCACGATCAGCCCGCCCTTGACGACCTCGATGACCTGACCGGTCACGACGCCGTCGTTCTCCTTGATCTTCTCGATGTCGCCCCAGGCCCGCTCGTACTGGGCCCGCTTCTTCGAGAGGATCAGCCGGCCCTCCTTGTCCTCCTTCTGCAGGACGAGGGCTTCGACGCGGTCGCCGACCTGAACCACGTCGTTCGGGTCGACGTCGTGCTTGATGGACAGTTCACGGGAGGGAATGACCCCTTCGGTCTTGTATCCCACGTCGAGGAGAACCTCGTCGCGGTCGATCTTCACCACGGTGCCCTCGATGAGGTCTCCGTCGTTGAAGAACTTCAGCGTCTTCTCGACCGCGGCCAGGAAGTCCTCGGCAGATCCGATGTCGTTGATCGCGACCTGCTTGGTGGTCGGTGCGGTCGTTGCTGTAGTCATGGAGCGGGATGTCCTTGAGTTCGGTTGTCGGGCTCCGTGCGAAGCCGCTCCCGCCCGTGACACCCGCGAGGATGCCGGAACGAGCGAACGCTGCTGCTTCGAGACGGAGCGAAGCGGGGTGATGTTCGGATGTCGCCGGCGGCATCCGTGCGAACCGGGTGCCACAGTGATGACGCTTCAGGATATCAGAGCCGACGCCGTTTGTTCCGGCCGCGACCCCGCGGTCGAAACTGGAGGTGTGCAACGATGAACTCATGCAACCGGCTCGACGCGCTCGCCTCGTGCGCGGTACGGTCGCCGGATCGACGGCGACGTTCGTCGCGTTGTTGTCGCATGTGGCGGGCGGTGGCGCGATGCCCGGCCCGCTCGGCATCGCCGTGCCCTGGGTTCTTGCACTCGCCGTGTCCGTCACGCTCGCCGGTCGGCGACTGTCCGCCATCCGACTCACCCTGTCGGTCGCACTCAGCCAGTTCCTCTTCCACGTCCTGTTCACCGTGGGCGCCTCCGCTGTTGCCGCGCCGGTCGGGCACCACGGCGGCGTTGTGGAGCCGGCCGTTCTTGCCGTCAGCGGCGGCGCGACCGAGCCGCCGAACATCGCCATGTGGATCGGACACGGGGTCGCTGCCGTGATCACCGTCGCCGTCCTGTATCGGGGCGAGCGCGCGGTGCGCCGCGTCATGGCGTTCGCCCTCGCAGTGGCGCGGCGGGTTTCCCGCGCGATCACGGCTCGGCTCGGCACTCCTCATACGGCCACGCGACGTGTTCCCGTCGCCTGCGCGTTCCGCGGCACCGCCCCATGGGACGCGGCACGACGTCTGGCTCCGGACCGCCGCGGTCCACCCCTGATCGCACTGCCCTGATCCGCGGACCGCGCTGAGCGGTCCGGTCCGTCCTGTCCGGGTCCCGTCGTCATGGCTGAGCCCGGAGAGG
>CAVOZX010000055.1:0-17766 GCA_963701365.1 uncultured Actinomycetota bacterium
TGCGCGTGTTCAGTTCGACGTGGACCTCCAGGCCCAGAACCGGTTCGAACATCTCCAGCGCCCGGTCGAAGTCCATCAGATCGTCCGTCATGCCCGCACCTGCCCGCCCATCGGGGACCGATCCAGAAGCGATCCGCCCCAGGCGTCGTTCAGCGCGGCCTCCACCGCAGCGGCCACCCGGTACAGTCTCGCGTCCTCTCGGGCCGGGGCGAGGAACTGGATCCCCACCGGCAGGCCGTCCTCCGGAGACAGTCCCGCCGGGATGCTGATCCCGGGAACCCCCGCGAGGTTGGCCGGGATCGTCGCCAGATCGTTCAGATACATCTGCAACGGATCCTGGAGCTGTTCTCCGAGCCGGAAGGCGGTCGTCGGGGCCGTGGGCGTGGCGATGACGTCGACCGATGCGAACGCGTGGTCGAAGTCCCGCTGGATGAGCGTGCGCACCTTCTGCGCCGAGCCGTAGTACGCGTCGTAGTAGCCGGCCGACAGGACGTATGTTCCGAGGATGATACGGCGCTTCACCTCGTCTCCGAAGCCGGCTTCGCGGGTGGCCGCCATCACCTCCTCGGCGGTCGCGCCGGGGCGGGGGGTGACACGCAGGCCGAAGCGCACGGAATCGTACCGAGCCAGATTGCTCGAGGCCTCGGCGGGCAGGATGATGTAGTACGCCGCAACGGCGTACTCGAAGTGCGGCGTGTCCACCTCCTCGATCCGGGCGCCCAGTCGGCTCATCGTGTCGAGGGTCTCGCGGAAACGCTGGCGCACCCCGGGCTGGAATCCGGGTCCGTCGAACTGGGACACGACGCCGACCCGCAGGCCCGCGAGCACGTCGGACCGCGCGCCCTCGCGCGCCGCAGCGGCGAAGCTCGGCCACTCGTCGGTCAGCGAGGTGGCGTCGCGCGGGTCATGCCCGGCGATGACGTCGTGCAGCAGGCCGGCGTCCAGAACCGTCCGCGCGACCGGGCCGATCTGGTCCAGACTCGACGCCAACGCGATGGCTCCGTAGCGGCTCACTCCGCCGTACGTAGGCTTCATCCCGACGGTCCCGGTCAGGTGCGCCGGCTGGCGGATGGAACCCCCGGTGTCCGAACCCAGGGCGAGCGGCGCCTCGAAGGCGGCTACGGCCGCAGCGGACCCGCCGCCGGATCCGCCCGGCACGCGCGTGGCGTCCCACGGGTTGCGCGTGGGGCCGTACGCGGAGTGTTCCGTGGACGATCCCATCGCGAACTCGTCCATGTTGGTCTTGCCCAGCGGGACCAGGCCCGCACGACGCGCGCGCTCGACGACGGTCGCGTCGAAGGGCGACATGTAGCCCTCGAGGATGCGGGAACCGCTGGTCGAAGGCATGTCCGTCGTGACGAGCACGTCCTTGATCGCCAGCGGCACTCCGGCCAGTGCGGGCAGGTGCTCCCCGGCGGCGCGTCGGCGGTCGATGTCCGCGGCGGTCGCGAGCGCACCGTCGTTGACGCACAGGAAGGCGTGCACGGTCTCGTCGACATCAGCGATGCGGTCCAGGTGAGCCCGCGTGATCTCGATGCTGGAGAGGTCGCCCGCCGCCAGCGCAGCCGCGAGCTGCGCGGCGGACAGCGCCACGATCTCGCTCACTGCTCCTCCCCGAGGATCGGGCCCACCCGGAAGCGCGCGGAGTCCGCGTCGGGCGCGTTGCGCAGCGCCTGCTCGGTTCCGAGCGTGTCGCCGACCACGTCGGGCCGCACCACGTTCTGCAGGGCGATCGGATGACTCGTGGCCGGCACGTCGGCCGTCGCGACCCGCGACACCGTCGCGACGGTGTCGGCGATCGCGCCCACCTCCTTCGTGAAGAGTGCGACCTCTGCGTCGTTCAGGTCGATCCGGGCCAGGACCCCGAGATGGCGTACCAGCTCGGGCGTGATCTCAGACACTCGCCAAGTCTAGGCGGGTCACATCTCGTCCCCCGCCGTGATGGCCTCTGCCTCCTCGAGGGCGGAGACTTGGGGCTGCCCGGCGGGAACCAGGACCCTCCCACCGACGAGCAGGATGGTCATCGCCACCCCCAGCGCCGCCACCCCGAACCAGTACGGCGCGGCCACCCCGAGCGATACCGCAATCGGCCCGGACACGGCGGGCGCGATCGCCCCGCCGAGGAAGCGGATGCCGGAGTACGTGGAGGATGCGACCGTGCGCGGCAGGTCGGTGGCTTCCATCACAGTCTCCGTGAGCGTGGTGTTCAGCACGCCCAGGAACAGGCCCGCGACGATGATCGCGACCACGAGCACGGTCATCGAAGCGGTGTTCAACGCCATGACCGCCAAGGTCACCGTCAGCAGGGCGAGCATGGTGAACAGCACCGGACGAAGACCGAACCGTCGGGTGAGGATAGGCGCGCCGAACACGGAGGTGATCGCCAGGGCGAGGCCCCATCCGAAGAAGATGAGACCGAGCTCCTGGGCCCCGAAGTCCTGGCCGTGCTGCGCGGCGGCGGCCTGGATCGGATAGGGGCTGTAGGCCAGCAGAGTGAAGAACCCGTAGTTGTAGAACAGCGCGGTCAGTCCGAGGACGAGCAGGGGTGGGCGGCGCAGTGCGGTGAACCCGGCGGTCAGCGGGATCTTCTCCGGACGGGCGGCGGGCTTGCGCAGGAGGGTGATGATCGCGATGAATGCCACCGCCATCAGCGCCGCGGTCCCGAAGAACGGTGCGCGCCAGGACACCTCACCGAGGGTGCCGCCCAGGAGCGGGCCGAGCGCCATCCCGACGCCCAGCGCCGCCTCGTACAGCACGATCGCCTGCGCGCTGCCGCCGCTGGCGGCGCCTACGATCGCGGCCAGCGCGGTCGAGATGAACAGTGCGTTGCCCAGGCCCCATCCGGCGCGGAATCCGATGATCTCGTCCACGGTCCCCGAGGCTCCTGCGAGAGCTGCGAACACGACGATCAGCGCCAGTCCCAGCAGCAGCGTCCACTTCACGCCGACCCGGCTGGAGATGAATCCTGCGAAGAACATGGCGAATGCGGTGATGAGCAGATAGCTCGTGAACAGCAGCATCGTCTGGGACGGCGTGGCCCCCAGATCGACGCTGATCGCCGGCAGGATGGGGTCGACGAGGCCGATTCCCATGAACGACACGGCGCACGCGAAGGCGATGGCCCAGACGGCGACCGGCTGGCGGAAGATGGATGGCGCGGGGACGGTGCTGTCCGCTCTCATGGCTCGGGTACCTCGATCCTGTCGGCGTGGGTGGTGGGGGTGGTGTGGGAGCCCGGCCAGTGCGCGTTCACCGCGCTGGCCAGTGCATCCAGGAGGTCGGCGGCGGCGCGAAGGGTCTCCCGATCCGCGGGGCTCAGGGCGGTGAGCGCGGGGCTCACGGCTCGGGCCGCCCGCCGCCGGAACTCGTTCAGTTCGAGCCTGCCCGCATCCGTCATGGCGACCAGCGCGGCGCGGGCGTCGTCGGGGTCCGCGTGACGGCGCACGAGCCCGTCCTCCTCGAGACGGTTCACGGTCGCAGTGATCGCCGGCTGCGTGACGGCCTCCCGCGCGGCCAGCTCTCCCACGCGGAGGTCGCCGTCCTGGCTGAGATTCGACAGCACCCGCATGGCCATCAGCGAGCGAGTGAGTCCGGCGGCGCGGGATGTGCTCCGGGTGAACCGGGCCGCCTGGGCGATGAGCCGCGTCGCCAACTCATCCGTCTCGCCGCCCGACCTCACTCCGCGACTCTATAACTGCGTTATGTATTCGCCAAATCGGGCGGCGGGGCCGTGTCGAGCGCGGCGGGGCCGTCGGTCACGAGGATGCGGAACTGGTCCGCATCGATCACCCGCACGCCCAGACGCTCCGCGGCCGCGAGCTTGGATCCTGCTCCCGGGCCGGCCGCGACGAAGTCGGTGCGGCGGGACACGCTGCCCGACGCGCGACCGCCTGCCCGGGTGATCGCCTCCTCGGCCTCCTCCCGCGTGTACCCGGCGAGCGACCCGGTGGCCACCACCGTCAGTCCCGCGAGCACGCCGCTGGAGGGTTTCCCGACCCCGGGACCGGGATGGCCCGGAGTCCGCCAGCTGACCCCTGCACGGGCCCAGCTGTCCACGATCTCGCGGTGCCAGTCCACGGCGAACCACCCGGCGATCGCATCGGCGATCACCTCCCCCACGCCGTCGACGGCGGACAGTTCCACCCGCGACGCTGCCGCGATGGCAGGCAACGACCCGAACCATTCCGCCAGGGAGCGAGCCGCGACGGGGCCGACGTGGCGGATGCTCAGCGCCACCAGGAAGCGCCACAGCTCGCGGTCCTTGGCGGCCTCGATCGCGGCCAGAAGATCGACGGCGGCCGAGGAGAGGACGTATCGCTCGTCGCCGTCGAACGGACCGTTCGGGTCGAAGGCCGGGTCCGGGCGCGAGGAGGTCGGCGCCGCGCCGGGAGGCGGCGCCTTGCGAATCCGTCGGAACGGTGACCGCGTATCCGGGGTGCCGTCGGGCAGGAGCCGGATCATGCCGGTCTCCGGATCGCGGACCACCACGTCCACCGGAAACAGGTCCTCCGGCCGCAGATCGAACAGCCCGGCCTCCGTCGACAGGGGTGGACGCAGCGGCTGCAGCGGCTGCGTCAACGCGGCCGCGGACACCTCTCCCAGACCCTCGATGTCCAAGGCAGTGCGAGAGCCGATGTGCTCCACGCGCCCGCGCACCTGCGCCGGACAGGACCGGGCGTTCGGGCAGCGCAGGTCGACGTCTCCCGTGCGCGCCGGGGCGAGGGCGGTGCCGCACTCCGGGCACAGGGTGGGCATCACGAAAGCCCGTTCGGCCCCGGTGCGAGCCTCCACGACAGGACCGAGCACTTCCGGGATGACGTCGCCGGCCTTGCGGATCACGACAGTGTCGCCGATCAGGACACCCTTGGCGCGGACGACGTCCTGATTGTGCAGCGTCGCCTGCCGGACGACGCTGCCGGCGACCCGGACCGGCTCCATCACCGCGAACGGCGTGGCCCGGCCGGTGCGACCGACGGACACGACGATGTCGAGTAGGCGGGTGTTGACCTGCTCGGGCGGGTACTTGTAGGCGATGGCCCAGCGCGGCGCGCGGCTGGTCGCACCCAGCCGGCGCTGCGCATCCAGGTCGTCGACCTTGACGACGACGCCGTCGATCTCGTGCGCGAGCTCGTGCCGGCGCAGCCCGAACTCGGCGATGTACCGGGCGGCGGCATCCGGGTTCGGAACGACGCGATAGTGCTCGCCGGTCGGAAGACCCCACGCGGCGAAGCGTTCGTACGCCTCGCTCTGCGAACGGATCGGTGGCCGATCCCACGCACCGAATCCGTGCACCGTGAATCGCAGGCGCGCCAGGCGTTCCGTCATCGCCTGCAGTGCCGCCTCCGTCTTTCCCTCGCGCTTCTGTCGAAGTGATCCGCTGGCGGCGTTGCGCGGATTCGCGAAGACCCGGTCCCCGATGCGCGCCTGCTCCGTGTTCAGAGCGTCGAAGTCCGCCAGTGTGAAGAACACCTCCCCGCGGATCTCGATGAGCGGGGGGACCGCGGCGCTGCGCAGCCGCGCGGGGATGCTGGGGATGAGCCGGACGTTCTCGGTCACGTCCTCCCCGACCCGGCCGTCGCCGCGGGTGGCTGCGCTGACGAGGGATCCGTCGCGGTAGCGCAGGGAGAGCGCGAGCCCGTCGATCTTCAGCTCGCACAGCAGCCGCGGCGGCGCATCCACCGCGCCCGCGACCCGCGCGGCCCACGCGGCGAACTCCTCCTCGCTGAACACGTTGTCCAGGCTCAGCATCCGTTCCGCGTGCTCGACCGGGGCGAACAGCGTCGCGGAGGCGGCCCCCACGTCACGGGTGGGAGAATCCTGCCCCGCCAGCTCGGGAAAGGCCCGCTCCACCTCCTCGAGCCGGCGCATCCAGCCGTCGTACGTCGCGTCGTCGACCAGCACCGCGTCCGACCCGTAGTACGCGTCGCGCGCGCGGAGGATGTCCTCGGTCAGCGTCTCGGCGAGGGCGCGGGCCTCCTCCAGCGTGAGGTCGGCCACGGTCTGCGCGGACCGGTCGGGTGCGTCCTCGGCCACTTTGCCAGTCTAGGAGGGCACGGCGACGCCGGCCGGGGTGGCGCCGGGGACGGGCTCGGTGCGGGCGACGGCGAACTGGCCGATCACCCGCGTGCCGATGTAGATCACAGCGCTCTGCCCCGGCGCGACCGCGGCCAGCGGCGAGTCCAGCAGCACCTCGGCATGGCCTCCGTCGACGTGCAGCACCCCCGGTACGGGGTCCGCGTGCGCTCGCACCTGAACGTGGCAGGGCAGGGGCCCGGGCTCGGGAGCCGCGCCCGTCCACGACGGGCGGTCGCCGACGAGGGTCGCCACGGCCAGTTCCTCGCGGGGGCCGACGACGAGCGTGTTGCTCACCGGCCGCACCTCGAGGACGAATCGGGGCCGGCCATCGGGAGCCGGGGTTCCCAGATGGAGGCCGCGACGCTGACCGACGGTGTATCCGCCGGCGCCGTCGTGCTCGCCGATCACGGCACCGGAGCGGTCCAGGATCGGACCCGGCTCCCGGTGCAGGTACTCGCCCAGCCAGCCGCGGGTGTCGCCGTCGGGGATGAAGCAGATGTCGTGGCTGTCCGGCTTCGCCGCCACCGTCAGGCCCCGTCGCGCGGCCTCCTCGCGCACGAGGGCCTTGGAGGGGGTCCTGCCGAGCGGGAAGTACGCGTGCGCGAGCTGATCGGCGGTGAGCACACCCAGAACGTAGGACTGGTCCTTCGCCTCGTCGCCGGCGCGGTGCAGTTCCCGCCCGTTCGGGCCGTCCACCAGATGAGCGTAGTGACCGGTGCACAGGGCGTCGAAGCCGAGTTCCCGGGCCCGGTCGAGCAGGGCCGAGAACTTGATGCGCTCGTTGCATCGCAGGCAGGGATTGGGGGTGCGGCCCGCGCGGTACTCGGCGATGAAGTCCGCCACCACCTCGTCGCGGAACCGCTCCGAGAAGTCCCACACGTAGAACGGGATGCCGATCCGGTCGGCGGCGCGGCGCGCGTCCAGGGCGTCTTCCACGGTGCAGCATCCTCGGCTGCCGGTGCGCAGCGTGTCCCGGGATCGGGACAAGGCGAGGTGCACGCCCACCACGTCGTGCCCTTCGTCGACGGCGCGTGCGGCGGCGACGGCGGAGTCCACCCCGCCGCTCATCGCCGCCAGGATACGCATCCGCCCAGTCTAGGAGGAGGCCGCCACGCGCCGGGCGACGGCGACGGCATCCGGGAGGGCGTCCAGGAAGGCGTCCACGTCGGCATCCGAGGACCGGCGACCCATGCTGATCCGCAGCACGCACCGGGAGTCCGCCTCGCCCAGCCCCATCGCCACCGCAACGTGCGAGGGCTCGGCAACGCCCGCCTGGCACGCGGAGCCGGTGGAGACGGCCACGTCGGATCGATCCAGGAGGAACAGCACGGTCTCGCCGGGGGCGCCGGGGATCACGAGGTGGAGGTGGCCCGGCAGGCGCCGGTCGGGATGCGTCGTCGCGCGAGCGTCGGGAACGCGGGCGATGACGCCGCGCAGCATCCGCTCCGTCAGAGCATCCAGCCGCCCCGCCTCCCATCCGCGTTCGTCCATCGCCTCCGCCGCGGCGGCGGCGAATGCGGCCGCACCGGCCACGTCCTGGGTGCCGGCGCGCAGGCCGCGCTGCTGCCCGCCGCCGTGCAGCTGTGCGTGCAGGCGCGCCGTGCGCGCCACCACCAGGGCGCCCACGCCGACGGGTCCCCCGATCTTGTGGGCGGACACGCTCAGCGCGCTGAGGCCCCCAGGACCGGAGGCCGGACCCCGCAGATCCCGGAAGGCGAATGGGACCCGTCCGAACGCCGCGACGGCATCGAGGTGGAGCGGCACCCCCGCAGTCGCCGCGGCCTCGCACAGGGCGGCCACGTCGTTCACCGTTCCCGTCTCGTTGTTGGCGGCCAGGGCGGTCGCAGCCCCGGCCCCCGGCAGCACGTCGGCGAAACGCTGCACATCGATGCCGCCGTGCGCGTCGATCGGGACGGCGCGCACGACCGCTCCGGCCGCGTCCGCCAGCCACGAGACCGTCTCCATCGTCGCGTGGTGCTCCCCGTCGGGAACGACCAGAGCGTCTCCGCCGCTCCGCGCCTGCCACAGACCCTTGATGGCGAGGTTCACCGATTCGGTGCCGCCGGAGGTGAACACGACCTCCGGCGGGTCGCATCCGAGCGCGTGGGCGACCGTCTCGCGGGACTCCTCCAGCACCCGTCGGGCGTTCTGCCCGGCCATGTGGATCGACGATGCGTTACCGAGAACGTCCGCCGCCTCGAGCCACGCCGCCCGGGCCCGGGGCCGCAGCGGCGCGGTCGCCGCATGGTCCAGGTACACCGTCACCCCTCCACTGTCCCATGGCGGTACGGGCACGGCGCCGCGACTCATGAGGGTGGACGCGATGGCCCGGGGCGCTTCGACGGCCTCTCGCGATAGGTTCGAGTGATGGCGCAGTCCCCCGCAACCGAGGCCACCGCCGTCCGGAGCGCGTCCGAACTGCCGCTGCGGACGGTCCGCGACCCGCTGCGCAGCCGGGACACCGTGTTCGGACGTATCCCGCTCATGGACCCGCGACCCGAGGTTCCCGGCGCGCGGTTCGCGCCGCGCGCATACCGCGGCGAGTGCGTCCCGTTCGAGGTCACCGCGTTCCGGGAGGGCCACGACCTGATCGGCGTGAATCTGCGCCTGTACGCCCCTGACGGGAGCCAATCCCTGCACCGGATGTCGCTGATCCAGGAGGGCCTGGATCGCTGGCGTACCGAGGTGGTGCCGCTGGCGGAAGGGCGCTGGGCGTTCCGCTTCGAGGCGTTCGCGGACGATGCGGCCAGCTGGCTGCGGGTCGCGCGCACGAAGCTCGCGGCGGGGGTCGACGTCGCCATCGTGTGCGAGACCGGCGCCCGCCTGCTGCACCGAGCCGCGTCCGAGCGGGATCGCCCGCCGGAGGACCGGCGCATGCTCGCGGATGCCGCGAGCCGGCTGCGTGCCTACGCCGCGGACGCGGAGCGCGCTCTCCTGGTGGCGCAGGACCGGGCCGTTGCGGCGGCGTTCGGGACCCGGCCGCTGCGGAGCCTGGACACGGTCGGAGAGCGGCTTCCGCTGGAGGTGGAGCGGGAGCGCGCCGGAGTGGGGGCGTGGTACGAGCTGTTCCCGCGGTCGGAGGGGGCGGTGCGGGGAACGGACGGCCGCGTCGTCAGCGGGACCTTCGCGACCGCTCAGCGACGCCTGGCGGGCGTGGCCGGCATGGGTTTCGATGTCGTCTACCTGCCGCCGATCCATCCGATCGGCCGCACCCATCGCAAGGGGCCCAACAACTCCGGGGAGGCATCCTCGGGCGACCCGGGCTCGCCGTGGGCGATCGGGTCCGAGGCGGGCGGCCATGATGCGGTGCACCCGGACCTCGGAACGATCGCGGACTTCGCGGCGTTCGTCGCGGCCGCTCGTCGCGAGGGCCTCGAGGTGGCTTTGGACCTCGCATTGCAGGCCTCGCCCGATCATCCATGGGTGCGCGAGCACCCCGAGTGGTTCACCACCCTCCCCGACGGCACGATCGCGTACGCGGAGAACCCGCCGAAGAAGTACCAGGACATCTACCCGCTGAACTTCGACCAGGACCCGGAGGGTCTGCGCGCCGAGGTGCTGCGCGTCGTCCGGTTCTGGATCGACCAGGGGGTGGCGATCTTCCGGGTGGACAATCCGCACACCAAGCCCCTCCGTTTCTGGGAGTGGCTGATCCGCACGGTCCGCGAGGACCGACCGGAGGTGGTCTTCCTCGCGGAGGCGTTCACCCGGCCCGCACCGCTGGAGGCGCTGGCGCGCGCGGGCTTCCAGCAGAGCTACACCTATTTCACCTGGCGCACGACCAAACCGGAGTTGGAGGAGTTTCTGCTGTGCATGTCCGGCCGCACCGCCGACTACGTGCGTCCCAACCTGTTCGTCAACACCCCCGACATCCTGACCGAGTATCTGCAGTTCGGCGGTCGACCCGCCTACCGCATCCGGGCGGCGATCGCGGCGACGGCCTCGCCGTCCTACGGCGTGTACGCCGGCTACGAACTGTACGAGAACGTCGCCCGACCTGGGTCCGAAGAGAACATCGACAACGAGAAGTACGAGTACAAGCCGCGTGACTGGGAGGGCGCGGAGGCCAGGGGCGACTCGCTCGCCCCGTACCTGAGGCGCCTGAACCGGATCCGGCGCGAGCACCCGGCACTGCGCCAGCTGCGCAATCTCACCGTGCACTGGAGCGACGACGACGCGATCCTCGTCTACGTCAAGTACCTTCCCGCAGCGCTGTCGGAGACGGGCGAGGACGACACGATCATCGTGGTGGCGAACCTCGATCCGCATTCGGTGCGGGAGACGACGGTGCATCTGGACACGAGCGTGTGGGGCGCGGCCCCCGGATCTCGGTTCCCGGTCACCGACCTGATCACCGGCCAGCGATGGGACTGGGGCGAGCACAACTATGTGCGTCTGGACGCGTTCACCGAACCGGTGCACGTGCTGCACGTGGGGGGCACGACGTGACCGAGCCCGCCGAACAGCTGCTGGAGCGGGTCGCGGCGGGCGCGCACTACGATCCGCACGCGGTGCTCGGTGTCCATCAGGCGCCGGGCGGGTGGGTCGTGCGCGTGCGCCGCCCGCTGGCAGCGACGGTCGCCGCGCGATTCGCGGACGGGACCGCGTCGCAGCTGCGGCACATCCATGCCGGAATCTGGGAGGGCCGCGCCCCGGGGCCCGGCATCGCCTATGTCATCGAGGCCGGGTACGAGCAGGGCGCGCAGCACGTCGCCGACGATCCGTACCGCTTCGACCCCACGATCGGCGAACTGGACCTGCACCTGATCTCCCAGGGCCGCCACGAGCGGCTCTGGGATGCGATGGGAGCCCGCACCCTGACACGGGACGGATGCCGCGGAACGGCGTTCACCGTCTGGGCCCCGCATGCCGGCGCGGTTCGGCTGTGCGGCGACTTCAACGGATGGGATGGACGCGGCCACGCGATGCGATCCATGGGCTCCACAGGCGTGTGGGAGTTGTTCATCCCCGGCGTATCCGAGGGCGCCCTGTACAAGTTCGAATTGCTCGCCCGCGACGGCTCGTGGGTGCTCAAGGCCGATCCGATGGCCCGGCGCGCGGAGACTCCGCCTGCCACCGCATCCATCGTGACGGCGTCGGAGCATCGGTGGGGCGACGCAGACTGGCTGGCACGGCGGGCGACCGCGGTGCCGCACGCCGAGCCGATGTCGATCTATGAGATCCATCTCGGATCGTGGCGACCGGGTCTGGGCTACCGGGATGTCGCGGACCCGCTGGTGGAGTACGTCGTGGCTCAGGGATTCACGCACGTGGAATTCATGCCCCTCGCCGAGCATCCGTTCGGCGGTTCGTGGGGCTACCAGGTCACCGGCTACTACGCGCCTACCGGGCGATACGGCACCCCGGACGATCTGCGCTACCTCGTGGACCGGCTGCACGGTGCCGGCATCGGCGTGATCCTGGACTGGGTGCCGGGTCACTTCCCGCGGGACGCGTTCGCACTGGCCCGCTTCGACGGTGAGGCCCTGTACGAGCACCCCGATCCGCGGCGCGGTGAGCACCGCGACTGGGGAACCTTGATCTTCGACTACGGCCGACGCGAAGTGAGGAACTTCCTGGTCGCCAACGCCCTGTACTGGTTCGACCAGTTCCATGTCGACGGGTTGCGGGTGGACGCCGTGGCCTCGATGCTCTACCTCGACTACTCCCGCGCCGACGGAGAGTGGGAGCCGAACGCCGTGGGGGGTCGAGAGAACCTGGAGGCCATCGGGTTCCTCCAGGAGGTGAACGCGACCGCCTACAAGACGTTCCCGGGCGTGACGATGATCGCGGAGGAATCCACCAGCTTCGCCGGCGTGACCGCGCCCACCAACGTGGGCGGACTCGGGTTCGGATTCAAGTGGAACATGGGATGGATGAACGATTCGCTCGCGTACATCGCGCGGGATCCGGTGCACCGGTCACACCACCAGCAGGACCTCTCATTCTCCTTCGTGTACGCGTTCAGTGAGAACTTCGTGCTGCCGATCAGTCACGACGAGGTGGTGCACGGCAAAGGCAGCCTGATGGGCAAGATGCCGGGCGACTCCTGGCAACGCCGGGCGAACACCCGACTGTTCCTGGGGTACATGTGGGCTCACCCCGGCAAGCAGCTGCTGTTCATGGGGCAGGAGTTCGGTCAATTGTCGGAATGGTCCTCAGGCCGCGGTCTGGACTGGTGGCTGCTCGACCAGCCGGCGCACGCCCAGCTACTGCGGTACGTCGCTGCCCTCAACCACACGTATCGCGCGCATCCGGCGCTGTGGTCGCGGGACCGCGACCACGACGCCTTCCGCGTGCTCGGCGGTCCCGAACCGCGGGCGGACGTCCTCGCGTTCTGCCGGCGCGACCACGATGGCGGGCGGGTCGCGGTCGTGTGCAACTTCGGCGGCACGCCCGTCACCGAGTATCGGATCAGCCTTCCCGCCGCGGGAACCTGGCAGGAGATCCTCAACTCGGACGCGCTCGAATTCGGCGGGTCCGGGGTGGGGAACCTAGGCGCCGTGACGGCCGGTGCGGACGGGACGGCCGCGGTCGTGCTGCCGCCCCTCGGTGCGCTGTGGCTGCGGCACGCGGACACCTGACCCGGTCGCCGACCGTTCCTCAGAACAGGAGCGAGGCGAGGCGGGTACGCGCACGAAGCACCCGCGGGTCGGCATCCCCGACCACTTCGAACAGCTCGAGCAGGCGCTCGCGGATGGGCTGACGATCCGGACCGGATGCGGCGGCGAACAGGTCCAGCAGGCGGTCGAACGCGTCCTCCACGTGCCCGCCGACGAGGTCGAGGTCGGCGACGGCGAACTGGGCGTGCACATCGTCGGGATGCGCCGCGGCGGCCGCCCTCGCCTGGCCGGCATCCACGTCCCGGGCCCGGGCGAGGAGTGCGACCTGCGCGAGACCCGCCCTGGCGTCCCCGTCCCGCGGGTCGGCCTGGAGGGCGGCGCGAAACGCCGCCTCTGCGGCACCGTAGTCCCCCGCTTCGATCGCGGCGAACGCCTGCTCGTGCAGAGACGGTGCCGTCTCCTCCTGCTCCTGGGGGGGCACGCCATCGGGGGACACGGTTCCCGTCACGCCATTCTGTGCCGCGACCTGGAGCAGCTGGTCGAACACCTCGCGCACCTGCTGCTCCGGGACCGCCCCGGTGAACAGGGGCACGGCCTGCTCGCTCACGAGCGCCACGACCATGGGGATGGACTGCGCGCGGAAAGCCTGCGCGAGCTGGGGGTTCGCGTCCACGTCGACCTTGGCCAACACCAGCCTGCCGCCGAGCTCGCGAACGACCTTCTCCAGTACGGGGCTCAACTGCTTGCAGGGTCCGCACCACTCCGCCCACAGGTCCACCACGACCGGGACGGTGCGCGAGAGCGCCAGCATCTGCGGGAACGTCTGATCGCTCACGTCGACGACCAGACCATCCCCGCTGGCGGTGCCCTCCGATGCCGGGGCGGTCGGCTGCGCAGGACGATTGCGCAGCGGAGTGAGATCGACGGCGCCGCGCAGAACGGCGCCGGGGGTGCGTTCGGGCATCAGATCACCTTCGCGTCGAGGATGCTGGTGGAGTAGCCGAGCAGTCGGATCTTGCCGCTGGATCCTTCGGCCGGGACGTAGAAGAACAGCTGATCCACGAACGTCGTGGTCACCCCGCTCTGAGATTCGGACGCTCCGGTCAGCGCCTGCACGGTGGGGTTGGTGTCGAACTTGATCACCACATCCCCGTTGGCCGGCCGGACGGTGTCGGTCTCGTGGACCGTGACCGCGACGATCGCGCCGCTTTCCAGGGTAGCCAGACCCAGCGGCGTGTCGGGTCCGGCGGCGGACCCGAATTCGAGTGTGCCGGTCTGCGCAGCCGTGGCGTTGAACTCGTCCAGACGCCGCTGCCGGTCGGCGGCCACCCCGGCCTGGAACGCGTCGGAACGCTCGTCGAACATGTCCGCATACGGACTGGCAGCACCTCGGGCCAGCACGTCCGCGTAGGCCGGCGCCAGCGCATCGGGAGCCAGCACGAGGAACGGGAAGTCCGGCGGAACCTGCGCCGCGCCGATGTAGGCCGGGGCCAGTTCGGGTAGCTCGGTCGCGGCCACCAGGTCGGCGGAGTACTGCAGCTTGTACGGCGACCACGGGTCCGCCTGCGTCAGGATCATCACGGTCGAGGCGGTGTCCTCGTCAGCGACGGCGAGGAATGTGCGCGGCCAGCCCTCGAACGCCTGCGGCAGCGTGATCTCCGACGTGCCGGACGGGATCGGCGGCGGTGCCGCGTAGTCGGGCAGAGATCCGCGCAGGACGTAGTTGGTCCGTCGCTGCGCGAGGGCGGCGCCGTCCAGCCGCGTCTCGGCCAGTGCGGGGTCGCGCGCGGCGTCCGCAGCCGCGACCGTCTCCGCCACCCGCTCCAGGATGCGCTCCGCCTGGCCGGCGCTGACGACGGGCGCCTGCTGGTCCGCCGCATCGACGATGGTCGGCGTGGGAGAGGCGGACGGCGCCGCGGCCAGTTCCGGCCAGGATTCGGCGGTGCATCCGGAGATTGCGACCGGCAGCGCCATCGCCGCGGCCAGGACGGTCACCCGTCGACGCGCGCCGAGGGAGCGACGCGTGGGAGGTGCCGGCAGAGCGTCATCCTGCTCCTCCGCCACGTCGATCGGCTGGGTGTCCGGCAGCGGCGGTGGCGCCTTCCGGCGCGGACCGCGGGATCGCCGGGACTGCCGGATCGCGAGGATGTACAGCACGATCCCGATCGCCAGCAGGATCGATCCGGCGACGATCAGCGGTCCTGCCCACGGCGTCCGGTTGACCACGGGCCAGGTGACGGTGATCGTGGACGGCGCCGGCGCGATGCCGTCGGACGCCACCAGCAGGCTCATGCCGTCGGGGATCTGGACCGTCGCCGAGACCGCGGCGGGGTCGGTGTACTCCCCCAGCCAGAGGTCGGACCCGGCGGGTGTGCGGGCCGGCGCCGGGGATGACGATGCGGTGTCCGCCGTCACGTCGTCGACCGCGGCGGCGCCGTCGGGGTCGACGGACACTCGGGTGTAGTCCTGGCCCTCCAGCCACGCGGTGACGTCGTCCGTGCGGCCATAGGCGATGAGCACGCCATCGGGGTCGGATGCGCGCACGGTCTGGGTCCCGGGGTGGGCCCGCAGCACGTCGCCGTCGACCACCGCGTAGGGCGCGTCGCCGGACAGGGCGATGTCCACGCTCTGAGACTCGGGCCCCTGGAACAGGGTGCGCTGCGCCACGCCTGTCCCGATCAGAACCGCAGCCAGCACGAACGCGGCCGCGGACCATATGAAGCGCACCAGGGACATCCTTCCGAGTCGGCCGGTGTTCGGGGACCGGTCCCGATCCGACTCTCCAGACTAGCGACCGAGACCTGTGTGCGCTCCGAGAGGGGGTGGCGCGCCGTCGCGCGGCGGGCGGGATCATATCCTGACGGGGACCAGCCGTCGGCGAGCGAGGATCCCCATGAAGGTACACAATCCGTTCCGCGTCGCTTTCGTCGCCACGCTCGGCGTCGGGCTCGGGATGCTGCTCATCAACAGCGTGACCACCCTGTCCACCATCCTGTTGTACGTGGGGACCGCGCTGTTCCTGTCGCTCGGGCTGGACCCGATCATCTCGTGGATGGAACGGCGCCGACTGCCGCGCTGGGCGGCGGTGCTGATCACGATCCTGCTGGTGCTCGCCCTGTTCGCCGGCGTGGTGCTGATGGTGGTTCCACTCATCGCCGGGCAGATCAGTCAGCTGGTCGAGACCGTCACGGCGATCGTTCAGAAGAACACGTGGCAATCGGACTTGCGCGGCTGGCTGACCGTCACCTTCCCGGATCTCAATGTGGACGATGTGTTCGGGTTCGTGGACGGCTGGCTGCAGTCGCTGGACTTCGGCTCGATCGGAGAGGGGGTGCTCGCCGTCGGCGCGTCGATCCTGTCGAGCCTGACCGGGGCGTTCATCGTGCTGATCCTGACGATCTACTTCACGGCCTCCACCCCGTCGCTGAAGGCGGCCGTGTACAGCCTGGTTCCGGCCTCGCGGCGCGCTCGGTTCATCGACCTGTCGGAGCAGATCACCGATTCGGTGGGGTACTACGTCATGGGGCAGGTGGCGATGGGACTGATCAACGGCATCCTCAGCGCCATCTTCCTGACGATCATCCAGGCGCCGTTCCCGGCGGTGCTCGCCGTGATCGCGTTCTTCTTCTCGTTGATCCCCCTGGTGGGAACGCTGACCGGGTCGACGATCATCGTGCTGATCTGCCTCATCCCCGGCCTCGGGTCCCCCACCACGGCGCTCGTCGCCGCGATCTACTACCTCGTATACATGCAGCTGGAGGCGTACGTGATCTCGCCGCGCATCATGAACCGTGCTGTATCGGTGCCCGGCGCGATCGTCGTCATCGCTGCACTGGCGGGCGGTTCACTGCTCGGGCTGCTGGGCGCTCTGGTGGCGATCCCCGTGGCCGCCAGCATCCTGATCCTCTACCGGCAGGTGCTCATTCCGCGCCAGAACGCGCGGTGACCTCGTCCCATTCGACCGGCAGCGCCGCCGCACCGGGCCGCATGGCCGCGACGATCTCGGAGAGCACCCGCCGCGTGTACATCTCCCCCACGAACAGGTGTTTGGCGCCGGCGACCGGGATCACGCGCGCGTGCGGCACCACCGCGAATCGCTCCGTCGCCTCGGCGGGGCGCAGATAGTCGTCGAACTCGGGTATCAGGGCCACCAGATCGCGCGGACCGCCGGCCCATGCCCGCAACTCCTCGAGGCTGGTGCGCCGCAGCGGCGGGGAGATCAGGATCGCCCCCTCGATGGGGTGCAGCGGGCCGTAGCGCAGGGCCAACTCGGTCCCGAAGGACCAGCCCACCAGCCACGGGCGGGGCAGTCCGCGTTCGGCGACCAGCGTCATCGCGGCGGCGACGTCGCCCCGCTCGGCATCGCCTCGGTCAAATCGGCCCTCGCTGGTGCCGCGCGGCGACGAGGTGCCCCGGGTGTTGAAGCGCAGCACCGCCAGGTCGGCCAGTGCCGGAAGCCGCGCGGCGGCCTTGCGGATCAGATGCGAGTCCATCGACCCGCCGTGGGTGGGCAGCGGGTGCAGCATCACCGCCGTCGCCGCCGGTGCCCGATCCTCCGGCACCGCCAGCTCCCCCACCAGGGTGAGACCGTCGGGAGTGGACAGCTCGACCTCCTCCCGCCGCGCCGGCAGCACCACGGCTCCGCGGATCTCCATCTCAGCTCACCTCCCAGCATCGCCTGTGCCAGTGGCGACGATCTGCGATCGCCGCCTCCTCGCCGCGAATGTCATCGGCCCGCCACACCACGACGTGCGCCGTCCCCGGCGTGATCCCCCGCCCGCACCCCGGGCACGAGTAGGTCTTCGCCGCCCGGTCCGCGGTCACCGGCTGCACGGCCCACTCGGCGCCGCTCCTGCTGTCGGTGCGACGCCATCCGGTCAGCTTATTCACCGCAATAGCGGTCGGCGCCGGCGGTGAAGATCGCGCCTGCTGTGCCCGCGAACGGCGGCGCGAGCGTCACACCGCCCGCGCCTTTGTCCTTACAAACCGCCTTGATGATCTTGGGCTTGATCTGGACGACTTTGCACGGGTCGGCCGCGGTGCCGCGCCCTTGTACTTGAAGCCCTTCACCGCGTCGCCGGTCCAGCCGGCGGCGGGCAGGTTGTAGGTATCGTCGCCGGCTGCGCCG